>NZ_LRRH01000074.1 GCF_001646785.1 Rhodococcus phenolicus | reverse complement strand
GTCGTATGGTCTGCGGCGGGTTCGGTTCGTCTGCAGGGGAGTTCCGGCGGACCGGCGACACATTCGATGCGACGGGGGAACATCGTTGACGGCTGCACACATCGACCGGCCGCGCACGGGCACCGAACCGAGCCGGGGCGTCGGCGCGCCGGATCTGTGCCGGATCACCGTGCTGACCCGGCACAGCCAGGTCGATCTGGCGCTGCCGCTGGGTGTACCGGTGGCACTGCTCGTCCCCGGGATCGTGGATCTCGTTGCGGCGCACCGCACCGACAACGACTTCGACTCCACCCCCGACCAGGTGGAGCCGGACCGGTGGACACTCGCGCAACTCGGCCGGGCACCTCTGTCCGGTGCGCTGGCACTCGAGGAACACGGGATCCGGGACGGTGAACTGCTCGTGCTCGAGAACGCCGCCGCGCCCGCGCCACCACCGCTGTTCGACGACGTCATGTACCACGTCGCGGTCGCCGGCCGCGACCGTCTGCGCCGCTGGTCGGCGCCGGCCGCGCAGTCGGTCGCCGCGGTCCTCGCGGTCCTCGCCGTGTTCGTGGGTTCGGCGGCGCTGCTGCAGACCCCGGCGGGGACCGGCCGCACGATCGCCGGCGCCGCGACGGCGACCCTGACGGTGCTGCTCGTCGTCGCTGCCGCCGTCGTGCACCGCGTGTACCGCGACCGCGCCACCGCGCTGCTCCTGGCGGTGTGCGCGACACCGGCGGCGTTCGCGACCGGGCTGCTCCTGGTCCCGGGGACATACGACCTTCCGCACCTGCTGCTCGGTACCGTCCTCACCGGGGCGGTCGCCGTGGTGGCCGCCCGTGTCGCCGTCGTCGGGACCGCGACGTTCACCGGTGTCGCGACGGTCGCGGCGGTGACGGCGAGCGCGTTGACCGTCGCGGTGTGCGTGCCGGTTCCGGTCGCGTCGATCGGCGCCGGGCTCGTCCTGGCCGGCCTGCTCATCGCGACGCTCGCCCCGCGCATCGCGATGATGCTCGCGCGGCTTCCGTTACCACCGGTGCCGGCACCCGGGACGTCCCTCGATCCGGTGGTCGCGGACCCCGACGACACGAATCCGGCACCGACGTTCGACGAACTCGAAGCCGGCGCAGCCCTCGCCCGGTCCCACCTCACCGGCCTCGTGTACGCCGTCGTCGTCCTGACCGCGGCGGGTTCCTGGTGCGCGACGATCCCCCGAGCCGACGACGGAATCTCTTGGCCGGGCGTGGCACTCGCGGTCGCTGCGGCCGTGACCCTGATGTTCCGGGGCCGCACGTACACCGGAGCGGAGGACGCCGCGCCCCTGGTACTCGGTGGCGGAATCATCCTCCTGGGGCTGCTCGCCGGGGCCGCGGTCACCGAGGCCGCGGCGCCGGTCGTGCTGTTCTCGGCAGGGAGCGCGCTGCTGGTGGGTGCCCTGGTCTTCGGGGTCGTCGCACCGCGGCGCACCTTCACGCCGGTGCAGCGCCGCCTCGCCGAGATCTCCGAGTACGCGGTCGTGGCGACGATCGTTCCGCTGGCCTGCTGGGTTCTCGGGCTCTACTCCGCCGTGCGCGGCATCTGACGTGCGGACCCGTTCTCCGGCCGTGACCGCTGCGTTCGTCGCGGCCGGGGTGCTCGGCGCCGCGACGGTCCCACCCGCGGATGCGGCCCCTCCGGTCGCCGACGCGGGAGCGCTGCCCCCGGCGGCTGTGCCCGCGCCACCGGAGGAGACCGAGCAGCGGAACCTGTGCACGCAGGTACGCGACGCCGTGGACGGTCCGCAGCCACCGGCCGCCCAGCGGATCCTGGATTTCGCAGCCGTGTGGCCCCTCACCCGTGGTGCCGGCCAGAAGGTCGCGGTGATCGACACCGGGGTGTCGCGCCACCCCCGGTTGCCGAACCTGCGGCCGGGCGGTGACTACGTCGCTGCGGGCGACGGCACCGACGACTGCGACGCGCACGGCACACTCGTCGCAGGGCTCATCGCGGCGCAGCCGGTGCCCGGATCGGGATTCGCCGGAGGCGCACCCGATGTCGAGCTGATCGCGATCCGGCAGTCCAGCCGCAACTTCGCCGACCGCAACCAACGCCCCGACGACGGGACCGCGCGCAACTCCCCCGGGTACGGGGATGTCCGCACCATGGCGGCGGCGGTGCGGACCGCCGCGGACATGGGTGCGACCGTCATCAACATCTCGGAGGTCGCCTGCGCGATGGCCGCGGACGGCCTCGACGATCGCGCGCTCGGCGCAGCGGTGCAATACGCGACCGACGTCCACAACGCCGTGGTGGTCGCGGCGGCGGGCAACACCGGCGACCTGTGCCGGTCGTCGAACCCCGGCAGCCTCGACCCGCTGGCGCCGGGCGGCGATCCGTGGTCGGCGGTCACCACGATCGCGTCGCCCGCCTGGTACGACGAGTACGTCCTCACCGTCGGGGCGGTCGAGGCGGACGGTTCCCCCTCCGCGTACAGCCTGCCCGGACCGTGGGTGGACGTGGCCGCACCCGGCAGCGGCGTGCTCTCGCTGCACCCCACCAACGGTGGGCTCGCCGATGCCTACCAGGGACAGGACGGACCGCAACCGGTCGCCGGGACGAGTTTCGCGGCGCCGCTGGTCGCGGCGACGGTCGCTCTGGTCCGTGCCCGGCACCCCGAACTCGACGCCCGCGCCGCGATGGCACGGATCGAGGCGACCGCGCACGCCCCGGCCGAGGGCTGGAATCCCCGGGTCGGGCACGGGGTGATCGATCCGCTCGCCGCGGTCGCCGGTCCGGATCCGGCTACCCGGCCGGAGACCCCGGTGTCCGTACCGATCGCCGCACCGCGACCGGCGCCGCCGCCGGACCACCGCCCGCGCACCGTCGCACTGGCGGCGGGCGGCGCGGTCTGCGGGGCCCTCGTGGTCGCGGTGCTCGCATCGATCCCGTTGCGGCACCGCAGCCGCCCTCGTCCACGGGGCGACGGGGACCGTCACCCGGACTGAGCGATGATGTGTCCCGGTCGACCGAGGTCAGCCGCCGGATCCGAACCGGGCGGGCCGGGCATCGGGTGCGATCCCGTCGTGCGCGACGAGGGCCTCGGCGCGACCCAGCGCCGGCCCCGGGGCGAACAACGACACGATCTGCCACGGGGCGCGGCCCGGTTGCTCCGGGAAACCGAGGGCGGTCGCGGACTCGGCGTCGACGACGCCGTAGCGCACGCCGGTGTCCGCGATGTAGAACAGCGCATCGCGCCGGCCACCGTCCGGAACGATCGAGGTGCTCTGGACGTACGCGCCTCGCCCGGGCGGTACGTACGCGGCATCCGCGTTCGGCCCGGGGCCGTCGGACTGGGCCAGCCCCACCGGCACAGCGTCCTCCGGGATCGGCAGCCCGCGACCCGCGGAGAGGGTCAGTCGCGCGCGTTGCTGTTCGCCGGCGTCGTCGTCCGGTGACCACGTCAGGCAGCCGACCGGTCGGTCGGACGCATCCACGATCGCCGGGACGGTATGCGGGAATGTGTCGACGGCGAGTTCGTGCACCGTCGGGGCCTGATTCGTCACGTCCGGAGGAACCATCGGAATCTCTGCCGCGCCTTGCGAATCCGAGTAGTGGATGATCTGGGCGGTGGCCTCGGAGACCTCCTGCACCCCGTCGCGCAGCACGACGTAGAAGCGCCGGCCGTCCGGTTCGGCCATCGCGACCACCGAGCCGACCGTCAATCCGTCGATGGGGAATCCGGGTTCGGTACCGGCCCCCGCGATGACGGGCGCGGACAGCCGCGGCACCTCCGGGATCGCCTCGATCAACCCCGGACTGACCGGCCGGGCCGTCGCCCCGTCGATGCCGAGTACGCGGGTCAGCGCGCGATCGTTCAGGTCGATCTCCGCCCGCGTCCCGTCGTAGATCAGGTAGTGGGTCGCCCCGGCGGCGACGAGCAGTGCCTCGCCGTCGAGAACGTCGATCCGTTCTCCGTACCGCGGCGTCCCCATCACGAGAGTGGTTGTCACCGAATGCGATCCGATTCCGACGGTGTCGCAGACCGTCCACGATTCGTCCTCGGACCCGTACGGCAGAGCGGACGGGGCGCCGGGAATCCCGACGAGCGGACCGCGCGGGCGCGTCGCGAACTCCTCGTCCGCGACCACGACCGGTTCGGTCGCACTCCCCAGCACGAGACGCGCAGACGCGAGGTTGAGCACCGGATGGAACGTTCCGTCGACGGCGACGAACATCGCCCCCGAGTCCCGGCCCAGCACGATCGTGGCGTCACCGATCTTGTCCTGGGGCCGGAACAGGGCCAGCGCCGCGCACCCGGCGAGGCCGAGACACGCGACCACGGCTCCGACCGCGAGTGCCCGCGTCTGTGAGCGCATCGGATCCCCGATCATCCGCACATCCCGGCGTACCAGCGCATGTTCCATGCGCCGCACCAGGAATCGGTACCCGCTGACCTGCCACCGCGTGGTGGGTTGTGCCGCCATGCTTCCTCCCCCGTACCGCACGCCCCCTGCGGCAACACAGTACAGTTCGCTCGGGGAATGTCGGGTGGACCCTGCGGTCCGCTTCGACCGGAGTTCGGGGGAAGAGCGATGGATCGAGTGGAATCCGCACGCGCGCAGCGAGCCGGCCTCGTGCGGTTCGTCACCGCCCAGTGCGTGGCCGTGGCGACCTGGACGATCGCGGTGGCGTCCGGCGCATCCGCGGTGACCGCCATCGCTGTCGCGATGTGCCCGGCGGCGGCCGCACTCGTACGCATCCGCGGTCGCGGCGTGCCCGACCTGGCGGTGGTGCTGGGGCGGTACATCACCGGACGGTACCGGCGGCCGGCCCGGCCGGTCGATCACCCGTACGGCTCCGGGTCCATCGGATTGCTCAGGGACGGAACGTGCCTGAGCGCGGTCGTCGAGGTTCTTCCGCCCACCGGGGACATCACCCGGCTCGGACGCGACCACACCGATTCCGACCGGATCCTGCCGCTCGCAGCGATCGCACGGTGCCTGACGCACCACGACGTCACCCTCGACGCGATCGACGTGATCGCGCACGGCCGGCGCATCCTCGACACCACACCGGCCGGCCAGGTGTACGCGCAACTCGTCGGTCCGCTGCCCGCCGCATCGGTGCGCACGGTACGACTCGCGTTGCGACTCGACGTGTCCCGGTGCCGTGACGCCGTGGCGAGCCGCGGCGGTGGAATCGAGGGCGCCGCCCGGACGATCACGGTCGCCGCGCAACGGCTCGAACGGGTCCTGGGCGAACACCGGCTCCGCGCACGTGTTCTCACTGCCGCCGAGATCGACGCCGCCGTCGCGCGGATCACCCGGGGTGTCGACCCCGCCGGATTGGAACGGAACTGGCGCAACGTCCCGTTGCCCGGCGGATTCGACAGCGGCGGTGTCGTCGAACCGCGCCGGCTCGATCGCGCCGCCCTGACCGGGATCTGGTCCCACCCCTCGCTCGCGTCCACGGTCACAGTGCGGCTACGACCGGGCCCCACGCCGGAGCGGGTCCGGACCGGCGCGCTCGTGCGGACCACGACCCGCTCCTCGGAACCGCTCGCCGCACCCGGACTGCGTCCGGTCCGGGGCCGCGACCGCGACGCTCTGGTGGCCGCGTTGCCGCTCGCGGTACCGGGTCTCGAGAATCTGGCGACGCTGCGCTCGACGGCGACCGCGGACCTCGACGAGTGGGCGATGCCGGTCGCCGGCTGCGGTCAGCTCCTCGGCTCCGACGAGTCGGGGAATGCGGTCGCCGCGTGCCTCACCGGCCCCGGCGTGCGTTCGGTACACGTGGCCGGGGAACTGTACGTCGCACTGCAGATCGTGTTCCGGGCGGTCGCGGTGGGCGCCCGGATCGTCGTGCACACCGACCGGCCGCAGGCGTGGCAGCCGCTGCTCGACAGTGCGGCCGGTCCGGATCGGTTGCGCCTCGCGGGCCGGTACCCCGGCGACGCCGAGTTCGACACGGCCGTCTACGACGGCGTACGACCGGCGACCGTGCCGCCGCACGTCACCGCCCTGCACATCCACGGTCACCCGGAGCAGTGGCCGCGCGAACGACCCGATCTGGCCCTGTTGCAGCCAGGGGCCACGGGCAACCGTGTGGTTCTCACCGCCGGATCATGCCGCACCACGCTGACCCTGGTGACGATCGCCGCCGAAACGGCGCACATCGGCCGGCCGCGCGTGGCCGCACCCGCGGTCGCGCACTGACGGCGACGCAGCCGGGTCAGCCCGGATAGGGTTCGATACCCCGTCCCGCGCGCACGGTGCGCGCCCACCACGCGAGCTGGTCGAGCATCCGTTCGGCCGCATCGATCGCGGCCCCGTCGGACGTACTGCCGTCGGCGGCGAACGCGTGCTTGACGCGGTGGAAGCTGACCGATTCGCGCACCGGCACCATGTGTACCTCGACCAGCACCTGGCGCAGTTGTTCGACGGCACGCAGACCACCGGACAGTCCGCCGTAGGAGACGAATCCGACCGGCTTGGTCCGCCATTCGCGTTTGACGGAGTCGACAGCGGTCTTCAGCGCCGCCGGGTATCCGTGGTTGTACTCCGAGGTGACGATCACGAACGCGTCGGCCGCACCGATCCGCCGGGTGAACGCCTCGACGTCGGGTCCGCCGGACAGGTCCTGCGGGAGTGGGGTGTCGGCGAGGTCGAGGACCCCGACGTCGAATCCGGGGCGGCGGCGTGCGGTCCCGGCGAACCAGTCGGCGACGACGGGAGCGACACGGCCCGCGCGCACGCTCGCCACGATGATGTCCAGCTTGATCGGCTCGGTCGGGTCCATGACTGTCATGAAACCACCGCGGTCAGACCGTGAGGCCGCGGGTGAGCAAGGTCGCGAGTTCGCGATAGGCCTGTGCGTCGGCGAGCCCCGTCGCGGCGGCGACCTCCCGCTGCTGGATGCGCACCATGACGGCGGCGACCACGTCGGCGACGAACGCGGCGTGCACGTCGCGCAGTTCTCCCGAGGCGACCCCGTCGCCGATGAGCGCGCGGACCCTCCCGGCGGCGAGGCGGGTGTTGCGTTCGTACACCTCCCGGGCCGCCGAGGTCGCGGCCATGTCCTCCATGAAGCGGGCCGACGCCGGTTCGAGTTGCCGGCCGACCGCTTCGAGGTAGGTCCGGATCCGGGATTCGGCGCCGGTGCTGCCGGCGAGTTCGGCCTCGACGCGTTCAGTGGCGCCGCGGAAGAAGTGCACGGTCACGGCGTGGACGAGGCGGTCCTTGTTCTCCGCGAGGGTGTACAGGGTGGACTTCGAGCAGCGGAGACGGGCGGCGATGTCGTCGAGGGTGAAGTGGGAGAACCCTTCGGCCAGGAACAGCGCCACGAGCTCGTCGAACAGTTGCATCCGTCGGGCCGTGGTGCGTCGGGCTCCCGCTCTTGTCATACGCAAAATAGTACTGGAGTATCGTTGTCAGTACTATTTCCCCGATGGAGGAGCCTTCCGTGCCTGTCGAGCGCTTGCTGCCCACCCCCGAAGCCCGGGACCTGATCGACCTGACCCGCGACGTCGCCGACAAGGTTCTGGCCCCCCGCGTCGTCGAGCACGAACGCAACGAGACCTTCCCCGAAGGCGTGTTCCCCGCGCTCGGCGCGGCCGGGCTGCTGAGCCTGCCGTACCCGGAGGAGTTCGGCGGCGGCAACCAGCCGTACGAGGTGTACCTGCAGGTGCTCGAGGAACTCGGGGCACGGTGGGCCGCTGTCGCGGTCGCGGTGAGCGTGCACGGACTGTCCTGTTTCGCACTCGCGACGCACGGCACCGAGGAGCAGAAGAACAAGTGGCTGCCGGACATGCTCGGCGGCAACACCATCGGCGCCTACAGCCTGTCCGAGCCGCAGGCCGGATCGGACGCGGCCGCGCTGGCGTGCCGCGCGACCGCCGTCGACGGCGGCTACCGCATCAACGGCGCGAAAGCCTGGATCACCAACGGCGGCAGGGCCGATTTCTACACGCTGTTCGCCCGCACGTCCGACGCCGGTTCGAAGGGCATCTCGTGCTTCCTGGTTCCCGACGGCACCGAGGGCCTGACCTTCGGCAAGCCCGAGGAGAAGATGGGGCTGCACGCGATCCCGACCACGACGGCGCACTACGACAACGCGTTCGTCCCGGCCGAGCGACGCATCGGCGCCGAGGGGCAGGGCCTGCCGATCGCGTTCAGCGCGTTGGATTCCGGTCGTCTCGGCATCGCCGCGGTGGCGGTGGGTCTCGCACAGGCCGCGCTCGACGAGGCCACCGCGTACGCGAAGGAACGCACCGCGTTCGGCAAGGCGATCATCGATCACCAGGGTCTGGGCTTCGTGCTGGCCGACATGGCCGCGGCCGTCGACTCGGCCCGCGCCACCTACATCGACGCCGCGCGGCGCAAGGACGCCGGCCTGCCGTACTCGCGGCAGGCGTCGGTGGCCAAACTCGTCGCGACCGACGCGGCGATGAAGGTCACGACCGACGCCGTGCAGGTTCTCGGCGGCTACGGCTACACCCGCGACTTCCCGGTCGAGCGATTCATGCGGGACGCCAAGATCACCCAGATCTTCGAAGGCACCAATCAGATCCAGCGTCTCGTCATCGCCCGCAGCCTCGCGAACTGATAGCTTCGGCACCGAAACAAGATCGACAACACGCCGTCGAGATGTATCACAACGGTTCGGCCCGGGTATAAGGTCCTCCACACGGCAGGGCACAAAGTCCTGTCACCGACAAAACGGAGGACTCTTCATGATTCTCGGATCTCTCGCTGCCACGCTGGCCACTCTGCTCGTCGGCCTCGGCATCCTGCTCTGACCCGAGCGGAACGCGCAGGAGGGGTGAGGTCACGCGACCTCACCCCTCCTGCGTTCTCGAATCAGGCGCCGATCGCCTCCGCCATGACCGGCCACGAATCGTGCAGCGCATCCTGCCAGTAGCCCCATGAATGCGTTCCGTCCGGTCGCAGATCGTAGGTGGCCTCGATCCCGAGCCCGTCGAGGGTGGTCCGGAGCCGCTCGTTGCACTGCGACACCGCCGCCTCGATCGTGCCGAGCACCGCGTAGTCGACCGGATCCGGCGCCGCCGAGAACTCGTGCGGGCCCGGCAGTCCCCCACCGGACGAAATGTACAGGGCCTTGCCGCGCAGCTTCTCCGCGTGGAGAGTGACGTCCCGCTCGGCCCATTCGGGCCCGCCCACCGGACCCCACATGTTCTCGACGTCACCACCACCGAGGTGCACGACCAGCTCGACGTAGTTCTGTCCGGGTTCCGAACTCGTCTGCGCGCAACCGCTGTACGCCGCGACCGCGCGATACAGGTCCGGAGCCTCGGCCGCCAATGCCAGCGCCGAGCCGCCGGACATGGACATACCCGCGATCGCGTTGCGGCCACTGGTGCCGAGCGCCTCGTCGAGGACCGGCGGCAGCTCCTCGGTGAGGAAGGTCGTCCAGCGTTGCCGGCCGAGCACCGGGTCGTCCTGCTGCCAGTCCGTGTAATAGCTGTACGCACCGCCGACCGGGATGACGACGTTGACGTCCTTGTCGGCGAAGAACTCCCGCACGTCGGTCTGCTGCTGCCAGGTCGCGGCGTCCTCGCCGCCGCCTGCCCCGTTGAGCAGATACAGCACCGGGCGGGGACTGCTCGTGTCCGCCGGCCGGATCACGTCCAGGCGCACCACCCGGTCCATCGCTGCCGAGTACACGTGCATCACGACATCCCGATCGGTCACGTTCTCGATACGGTCGACGTGCGCCACAGCGCTGTTCGTGCCGCCACCCGCTGCCGGCTCGGCGTTCGCGACACCTGCGACCGGCATCGCCGCGACGATTCCCATCGCCGCGATTCGCCGTCGCCATCGCACGCCGGACACCATTGCGCCTCCCGAAATCCTTTGATCGGCAACCGGATCCGATATGCGAGTACGCGACCGGGGTCACCGGGCCGGCCGGGGACGTGATCGTCTCCGCGGGGCAGGCTACCGGAGACCGGCTTCAGGGAGCACCAGGCGCGCCGCGGTCCGCGGTCGCGTCAGCAGCACCCCGGCACGATCGGGCCCCGCACTTCGCGGGTCGCCGCGTTCCGGGCGGCGAGGTCCTCGTCGGCGGGATAGTCCACGCCGACCAGCGACAGACCGTGCGCGGGTGCGACCGCGACCGACGCGGCACGTTCACGCTCGTCGAGCAACCCGGTCATCCACTCGACGGTCCGGCGCCCCTCGCCCACCGCGAGTGCCGCGCCGACGAGGCTGCGCACCATCGACCAGCAGAACGCATCGGCGCTGACGTGCGCGGTGAGGATGTCCCCGTCCCGGGTCCAGTCGTAGCGTTGCAGTTCCCGCACGGTGGTCGCGCCCTCGCGGCGTTTGCAGAACGCCGCGAAGTCGTGCAGACCGAGCAACGACGCCGATGCCCGCTGCATCGCGTCGAGGTCGACGGCCTTCGGCCACGACACGGTGTCCCGGGAGCGCAGGGGCTGCGCACCGTACGCGGCGGTGGTGACGCGGTACTCGTAGTGCCGCCGGATCGCCGAGAACCGGGCGTCGAAATGTTCGGGAGCCACCGAGATGCCCGTGACCCGCACGTCCCGGGGAAGGAACCGCGCCAGTCGTCGTATCCAGCGGGACGGGTCGTCGGGCAGCGCCGAGCAGGGCACGTCGACATGGGCGACCTGCCCGGTGGCGTGCACGCCGGCGTCGGTGCGGCCGGCCACGGTCAGCAGGACGGGCGTGCGCACGATCGCGGAGAGTTTCTCCTCGATTTCCCCGCACACGGTGCGCAGACCGGGCTGCCGGGCCCAGCCGGAGAAGTCGGTGCCGTCGTAGGAGATGTCGAGTCGCAGCCGGGTCGTCTCCTCCGGCTCGGATGCGGCGAACCCGCCGTCCCCGGTGGGGACGGCGGGTTCGTTCGCGTCAGCGGATGCCGAAGCCAAGTGGACTAGTCCTTCTTGGCCTCGTCGGCATCGGCGGCCGTCGCGGTGCTGTCCTCGATACCCTCGACGACGGCGTCCGCGTTCTCGACCTCGGCGTCGGTCGCGTCGGCTTCGACAGCCTCGACGACGTTCTCCTCGGCGGCCTGCGAGGCGGCGACGCGGCGAGCGCGATCGGCCTCGGAGGTGACCGTCTTCTCCTTGACGAGCTCGATGATCGCCATCGGAGCGTTGTCACCCTTGCGGGGGACGGTCTTGATGATGCGGGTGTAACCGCCGTTGCGGTCCTCGTAGAACGGGCCGATCTCCGCGAACAGGGCGTGCACGACGTCCTTGTTGCGGATGACCTTCAGCACCTCACGACGGGAAGCCAGCGTGTTGGTCTTCGCGTGCGTGACGAGCTTCTCCGCGTAGGGACGCAGAGCCTTGGCCTTGGCCTCGGTGGTGGTGATGCGGCCGTGCTCGAAGAGCGCGGTGGCCAGGTTGGCGAAGATCGCCTTCTGGTGCGAGGCCGACCCGCCGAAGCGGGCACCCTTCTTGGGCTTGGGCATGATTTTCTCCTAGTAACGGACCGTGAGCTGCTACAGCTGTTCGGTCTCGGCGTAGTCCTCGTTGCCGTCGGTGTCGCCGAAGGAACCAGCGTCCGTGTCGCTCCAGGTACCGGTGGCGGCGTCGTAGCCGGCCACGGTGCTGGGGTCGAACGACGCGGGGCTGTCCTTGAGCGACAGGCCGAGCGAGTGCAGCTTGACCTTGACCTCGTCGATGGACTTCTGACCGAAGTTGCGGATGTCGAGCAGATCGGACTCCGTGCGTGCCACGAGCTCGCCGACGGTGTGGACACCTTCGCGCTTGAGGCAGTTGTAGGACCGGACCGTCAGGTCCAGATCCTCGATGGGAAGTCCGAAGGAGGCGATGTGGTCGGCCTCGGCGGGCGAGGGACCGATCTCGATGCCTTCTGCTTCGACGTTCAGCTCACGAGCCAGACCGAAGAGCTCCACCAGGGTCTTGCCCGCCGAAGCGAGCGCGTCCCGCGCGGTGATCGAGTTCTTGGTCTCCACGTCGAGAATCAACCGATCGAAGTCGGTGCGCTGCTCGACGCGGGTCGCCTCCACCTTGTACGTCACCTTCAGCACCGGCGAGTAGATCGAGTCGACCGGGATACGGCCGATCTCGGCGCCGGACGCCTTGTTCTGCACGGCCGGGACGTAGCCGCGACCGCGCTCGACGACGAGCTCGATCTCCAGCTTGCCCTTGTCGTTCAGGGTGGCGATGTGCAGATCCGGGTTGTGGACGGTGACACCGGCCGGGGGCACGATGTCGGCCGCGGTCACGGTGCCGGGGCCCTGCTTGCGGACGTACATGGTGACCGGCTCGTCCTCTTCCGAGGACACCACGAGGCCCTTGAGGTTCAGGATGATGTCGGTGACATCCTCCTTCACACCGGGGACGGTGGTGAACTCGTGGAGCACGCCGTCGATGCGGATGCTGGTGACGGCCGCGCCCGGGATCGAGGACAGCAGGGTGCGACGGAGCGAGTTGCCGAGGGTGTACCCGAAGCCAGGCTCGAGCGGCTCGATGACGAACTTCGAGCGGTTGTCGGCGATGACTTCTTCGGTCAGCGTGGGTCGCTGCGAAATGAGCATGAGTTGCCTCCTTGTGGGCGTCCGCTATATGACGCCCTCGTGGGATGCGGTGTTCCCCCGGCTGTGACCCCGAAGAACCTGGGCCGGAAGAACACCGCAGCGCGTGTGCGCCTTACTTCGAGTAGTACTCGACGATCAGCTGTTCCTGCAGCGGGATGTCGATCTGCGCGCGCTCGGGGAGCTGGTGGACCAGCACCCGCAGGCGCGAACCGACGACCTGCAGCCAACCCGGAATCGGGCGGTCGCCCTGGGTCTCACGGGCAACCTGGAACGGCAGCGTGCTCAGCGACTTCTCGCGGACATCGATGATGTCGTACTGGGAGACGCGGTAGCTCGGGATGTCGACCTTCTTGTTGTTCACAAGGAAGTGGCCGTGCGTGACGAGCTGACGGGCCTGCCGACGCGTGCGGGCGAGGCCGGCACGGTAGACGACGTTGTCCAGACGCGACTCGAGGATGGTCAGCAGAACCTCACCGGTCTTACCGGGGCGGGAGGCGGCTTCCTCGTAGTAGCGGCGGAACTGCTTCTCCATGATTCCGTAGGAGAAGCGAGCCTTCTGCTTCTCCTGCAGCTGGAGCAGGTATTCGCTCTCCTTGATCCGCGCGCGGCCGTGCTGGCCGGGCGGGTAGGGGCGACGCTCGAACGCCTGGTCGCCTCCGACGAGGTCGACGCGGAGACGACGCGACTTACGGGTGACGGGACCGGTATAACGTGCCATTTTCTAGTACCTATTCCTTTCCCGTTAGACCCGACGCCGCTTGGGCGGACGGCAGCCGTTGTGCGGCTGGGGGGTGACGTCGGAGATGGTGCCCACCTCGAGGCCGGCGGCCTGGAGGGAACGGATCGCCGTCTCGCGACCCGAGCCCGGGCCCTTCACGAAGACGTCGACCTTCTTGACACCGTGCTCCTGCGCCTTGCGGGCGGCGTTCTCGGCGGCGAGCTGCGCGGCGAACGGGGTCGACTTGCGCGAGCCCTTGAAGCCGACGTGGCCCGACGACGCCCAGGAGATGACGTTGCCGTTCGGGTCCGTGATGGACACGATCGTGTTGTTGAAGGTGCTCTTGATGTGAGCGGCGCCGTGCGGAACGTTCTTCTTGTCCCTGCGCCGTGCCTTCTGGGTCTTCTTCGGACCGGTGCTGCGTGACTTGGGAGGCATTACTTCTTCTTTCCTGCGACGGTGCGCTTCGGACCCTTACGGGTGCGGGCGTTGGTCTTGGTGCGCTGTCCACGCACGGGCAGACCACGACGGTGTCGCAGGCCCTGGTAGCAGCCGATCTCGATCTTGCGACGGATGTCCGCCTGGACCTCGCGGCGGAGGTCACCCTCGACCTTGTAGGACTCCTCGATGTACTCGCGGAGCTTCGCCAGGTCCTCGTCCGAGAGGTCCTTGCTGCGCAGATCCGGGTTCACACCCGTCGCCGCCAGGATCTCCTTGGAGCGGGTACGGCCGACGCCGTAGATGTAGGTGAGTGCGATCTCCATCCGCTTTTCGCGGGGAAGATCGACACCTGCGAGACGTGCCATGAGTGGCATTCCTTTTCGGTGTGCGGAGGTCTGCTCCCAGCCCGTCCCCTGCGTCGAAGAAACTGTGTGGTCGACAAACACAGTGGGGCCCCGGCCTCCGAACCGGGGGTTGATCGCGCAGCTTCCCGACGAATCGGGAATCGTAACCGCGCGACTGGTGCTGGAAGGTCTTCGTGCTCGTTTCCGAGCTTGCTTGTTGCCAAGCCGATCTTCGCGAAGAAGAGTCGATCTAGCCCTGACGCTGCTTGTGACGCAGGTTCTCGCAGATCACCATGACCCGACCGTTGCGGCGGATCACCTTGCACTTCTCGCAGATCTTCTTGACGCTAGGCTGAACCTTCACGTGCGTCCGATCTCCTGTATGTACGCCCCCGGACACGGCGAAAGACCGTGTCGAAGACATGGTTCTCCCCGACCGTGTAGCCGGGGAAGCTGTTACTTGTAGCGGTAGACGATGCGTCCGCGCGACAGGTCGTAGGGGGAGAGCTCCACGACAACCCGGTCCTCGGGCAGGATGCGAATGTAGTGCTGGCGCATCTTGCCACTGATGTGAGCCAAGACCTTGTGGCCGTTCTCGAGCTCAATGCGGAACATCGCATTGGGCAGCGGCTCGACTACACGGCCCTCGACCTCGATTGCCCCGTCCTTCTTAGCCATATCCTCCGCGATCCGTCGTTCGGTGTGTGGTTGCATCGGCATCCGATACCGTGACGCTCGGCAAGAACCGGTTCACGGACAAGCCGATAACCGGAGCGCAGAGCGCACCACCGATCAATGGTACGGGAAGTTTCCCACCAGGCCAAATGAGACAACACGAGGAGGACCGCGGGTGCGGGCACTGGTTCAGCGGGTCACGACGGCGGCGGTGTCGGTCGACGGCACCGAGGTCGCACGCATCTCCCCCGCCGACGGCGGACACGGACTACTCGTTCTCGTCGGCGTCACGCACGACGACGACGTCACGAAGGCCGCGACGCTGGCCCGGAAGGTGTGGACGATGCGCATTCTCGACGACGAGCGGTCCGCCTCGGATCTGAACGCCCCGCTGCTGGTCGTCAGCCAGTTCACGCTGATGGCCGACACCCGCAAGAGCCGGCGCCCGTCCTGGTCGGCTGCCGCCCCGCGCTCCGTCGCCGAACCCCTCGTCGACGAGTTCGTCGCCGCCCTGCGCGGTCTCGGCGCAGACGTGGGTACAGGAGTGTTCGGCGCGCACATGGAGGTCAGCCTCGTCAACGACGGCCCGGTCACCCTCCTCGTCGAGGTGTGACCACCCCCGCCCCCATCCGAACCGGAGAATAGAACGCTGCGGGAGCCCGGGAAGACCGGGACTACTCGGGGCGGAGGGTGAGGATGCGCGGCCCGTCCTCGGTGACCGCGACGGTGTGTTCCCAGTGCGCGGCGCGGCTGCCGTCGGTCGTGACGACCGTCCACTTGTCCTCGAGCACCTCGGTGTCGTAGGTGCCGAGGGTGAGCATCGGCTCGATCGCGAGCACCGATCCGACGACCAGACGCGGTCCCTTGCCGGGCGCGCCCTCGTTCGGCAGGAACGGATCCATGTGCATCTCGCGGCCGATGCCGTGGCCGCCGTAACCGTCGACGATCCCGTAGCTGCGGCCGTGCAGCTTCTCCGCGGCGTGCGTGCCGAGTTCGATGGCATGCGAGACATCGGTGAGCCGATTGTCCGGGAGCATCGCGGCGATGCCGGCCTCCATCGACAGCCGCGTGGCGTCGCTCAGTTCGGCGTCGGCCTGCGAGAGTTCACCGACGCCGAACGTCCACGCCGAATCACCGTGCCATCCGTCGAGGATCGCCCCGCAGTCGATCGAGACGAGGTCGCCCTCGGCGAGAATGTCGTCGGCGGACGGGATGCCGTGCACGACCCGGTCGTTCACCGACGAGCAGATCGAGCCGGAGAACCCGTGGTATCCCAGGAACGACGGGACGGCCCCCGCATCGCGAATGACCGCCTCCGCCACCCGGTCGAGTTCGAGGGTGCTCACACCCGGCTTCGCGGCGTCGCGCACCGCGACCAGCGCGGCTCCGACGATCGCACCCGCAGCCGCCATCGCGTCCAGTTCACCGGACGTGCGGAACGGGACGACCTTGCGCTTGCGCCCGAAACCCATGTCGAACTCCTCGGTCCTGCTGGTTACTTGCCGAGCGCTGCGAGGGCGCGGCCGTTGATCTCTTCGACCTCGCCGATGGCGTCGACCGTGATGATCGCGTCGCTGTAGTAGTCGAGCAGCGGCGCGGTCTCCTCGCGGTAGACCCGGAGGCGATTGCGGATGACGTCCTCGGTGTCGTCGGCGCGACCGCGGGCCAGCATGCGCCCGACGACCACGTCCTCGTCGATGACGAACGACAGCACACCGTCGAGCGCGACGCCGAGGTCCTTCAGGATGTTCTCGAGTTCCTTGGCCTGCTCGACGCTGCGCGGGAAGCCGTCGAGGAGGAAGCCGTGCGCCGCGTCGGGCTCGGCGAGACGCTCGCGCACCATGTTGTTGGTGATCTCGGCGGGCACGAGTTCGCCTGCGTCGATGTACTTCTTGGCCTCGACACCGAGCGGGGTGCCCTGCCCGATGTTGGCGCGGAAGAGATCGCCGGTCGAAATGGCAGGGACGCCGAGCTTCTCCGACAGGATTGCGGCCTGCGTGCCCTTGCCGGCACCGGGAGGACCGAGGAGTACAAGTCTCACTTGAGGAACCCTTCGTAGTTGCGCTGCATGAGTTGACTTTCGATCTGCTTGACAGTGTCCAGCGCGACACTGACGAGAATGAGCACCGCGGCACCGCCGAAGATGCTCGACGCGGTCTGGCTGCCCGACAGGAAGAAGTGCGGAAGCGTTGCGATGAGACCCAGGTACAGCGCGCCCGGCACGGTGATCCGGTTGAGCACGTACGTGAGGTAGTCCGCGGTGGGCCGTCCCGGTCGGATACCGGGGATGAACCCGCCGTACTTCTTCATCTCGTCGGCGCGTTCCTCCGGGTTGAAGGTGATCGCGACGTAGAAGAACACGAAGAACACGATCAGCGCGAAGTAGATCGCGATGTAGACCGGGTTGTTCGGGTTGACGAGGTACTCGTTGATGAAGCGCTGCCACCAACTGGGATCGGTCGACGTGCTCGCGCCGGTGAGCTGCGCGATGAGGTTCGGCAGGTACAGCAGGGAGGACGCGAAGATCACCGGGATGATGCCGGCCTGGTTCACCTTCAGCGGCAGGTAGGTCGACGAGCCGCCGTACATGCGGCGCCCGACCATGCGCTTCGCGTACTGCACCGGGATGCGGCGCTGGCCCTGCTCGACGAAGACCACACCGGTGATGATCGCCAGGGCGACGACACACA
The DNA here is from genome assembly GCF_001646785.1 of Rhodococcus phenolicus. Classification (GTDB taxonomy): domain Bacteria; phylum Actinomycetota; class Actinomycetes; order Mycobacteriales; family Mycobacteriaceae; genus Rhodococcus; species Rhodococcus phenolicus. Next base: position 38,023 of record NZ_LRRH01000074.1, on the reverse strand, counting down.
CGATCGCGAACACCAGGCCACCGCGCGACTCGAGGATCATGTTGCCCTCGGACGGCAGGCGCGAGGCGATGCCCGAGAAGATCAGGAGCGACATGCCGTTGCCGACGCCGCGTTCGGTGATGAGCTCACCGAACCACATGACCAGGGCGGCACCCGCGGTCATCACGAGCACGATCACGACCATGCCGAAGACGCTGTCGTCGGCGAGGATCGGTTCGGAACATCCCTGCAGGAGCTGCCCTCGGGCGGCGAGCGCCACGATGCCGGTCGACTGCAGCACCGCCAGCGCGATCGCCAGGTAGCGCGTGTACTGCGTCATCTTCGCCTGCCCGGCCTGGCCCTCCTTGCGGAGTTCCTCGAACCGGGGAATCACAACGGTGAGCAGCTGCACGATGATGCTCGCGGTGATGTACGGCATGATGCCGATCGCGAACACCGACAGCTGCAGCAGCGCCCCGCCGGAGAACAGGTTGATGAGCGAGTAGATGCCGGCCTGCTCGCCTCCGGCGATCTGGTCGATACACGCGCGCACGTTCCCGTAGTCGACGCCCGGGGACGGCAGCGTCGCGCCGAGCCGGTACAACGCGACCAGACCGATCGCAATGAGGATTTTCCGCCTCAGGTCCGGGGTCCTGAGGGCCGAAACGAAGGCGGAAAGCAAAGATCCTCCTGGCAGGCCGAACGGGGACGACGGGTCGATGGGTATCACCCGTCGGACGGTGGACAACTCTTGAACTCTAACAGTGCAGCCCCGGGCGGTGCCCACGCGAGGGGCCTCGCACAGCCCTGGGCGCGGAGCCCGGCGATGGGCTCCGCGGGCGGGACGACGTGCCCGTAGGGTACGTCAACACCCCGCAACGGCGAACGGCCGCACCGCAGCAGACGCTGCAGCGCGGCCGTTCGGCAGCCGTGCACGGGCACGATCGGACAGGTCAGGCCTGAACGGTCGCCGTGCCGCCGGCTGCGGTGATCTTCTCCTTGGCGGAGCCGGAGAACTTGTCCGCGGTCACCTGAGCGGCCACGGAGATCTCGCCCTCGCCGAGCACCTTCACGAGCTGGTTCTTGCGAACCAGGCCCTTGGCGACGAGCTCGTCGACGCCGATGGTGCCACCCTCGGGGAACACGCGAGCGATGTCGCCGACATTGACGACCTGGTACTCGGTGCGGAAGGCGTTCTTGAAGCCCTTGAGCTTCGGAAGCCGCATGTGCAGCGGCATCTGGCCACCCTCGAAGGCCGCCGAGACGTTCTTACGCGCCTTGGTGCCCTTCGTACCGCGGCCTGCGGTCTTGCCCTTCGAACCTTCACCGCGACCGACGCGGGTCTTGTCCGTCTTCGCGCCCGGAGCGGGACGCAGGTGGTGCAGCTTGATGGTCATTCTCAGACCTCCTCAACCGTGACGAGGTGACGCACCACGTTGATCAAGCCGCGATTCTGCGCGTTGTCCTCACGCACGACGGACTGGCGGATCTTCCGCAGGCCGAGGGTGCGCAGACTGTCACGCTGGTTCGACTTGGCGCCGATGGTGCTCTTGATCTGGGTGATCTTCAGCTCTGCCATTAGTTCACGCTCCCAGCAGCCTGAGCGCGTGCACGCAGCATGCCGGCCGGCGCAACGTCCTCGATCGGCAGACCGCGGCGGGCCGCGACTTCCTCCGGACGCTGCAGGCCCTTGAGAGCAGCAACGGTCGCGTGCACGACGTTGATGGCGTTGTCGGAGCCGAGAGACTTCGACAGGATGTCCTGGATGCCCGCGCATTCGAGCACGGCACGCACCGCGCCACCGGCGATCACACCGGTACCGGGGCTGGCGGGACGCAGCAGGACGACACCTGCGGCGGCCTCACCCTGCACCGGGTGGGTGATGGTCTTGCCGATGAGCGGGACGCGGAAGAAGCCCTTGCGAGCCTCCTCGACACCCTTCTGGATGGCCGCGGGAACTTCCTTGGCCTTGCCGTAGCCGACGCCGACCAGGCCGTTGCCGTCGCCCACGATCACCAGAGCGGTGAAGCTGAAGCGACGGCCACCCTTGACGACCTTCGACACACGGTTGATCGAGACGACACGCTCGATGTAGTTCGACTTCTCCGCAGCGTTGCCGCCACGCGAGTCGCGATCGCGGCGGTCGCGACCACCACGGTTGTCCCCGGTGTTGGGGCCATTCTGTCCGGCGGGGCCGTTGCCGCCGTCACGCCGCTGACGTCCCGGCATCAGGCGTTCCTTCCGTTCGAAAAAGTGGTCATCAGAACTTCAACCCGCCTTCGCGAGCCGCGTCCGCGAGGGCCGCGATGCGGCCGCTGTAGGTGTGGCCACCGCGGTCGAAGACCACAGCCTCCACGCCGGCAGCCTTCGCGCGCTCGGCGATCAGCTGACCGACCTTCGCGCCGCGGGCCTTCTTGTCGCCCTCGAGGGCGCGGACGTCGGCCTCGATCGTCGAGGCAGCCGCGACGGTCGTGCCCGTCAGGTCGTTGACCAGCTGCGCGTGCAGGTGACGCGACGACCGGTTGACGACGAGACGCGGACGCTCCGCGGTGCCGGAGATCTTCTTGCGGAGACGGAAGTGACGACGCGTCTTCGACAGCCGGCGCGTGGTGGACACGTCCTTGCCGCGCGGGATGCGCTTGGCCTTCTGGTTTTCTGTCTGCTCGCTCATGATCACTTACCCGTCTTTCCGACCTTGCGACGGACCTGCTCACCCTCGTAGCGGATGCCCTTGCCCTTGTACGGGTCGGACTTGCGCAGACGACGGATGTTGGCCGCGATCTGGCCGACCTTCTGCTTGTCGATACCCGAGATCGAGAACTTCGTCGGGGTCTCGACCGCGAAGGTGATGCCTTCGGGGGCCTCGATGAGCACCGGGTGGCTGTAGCCGAGGGCGAACTCGAGGTCCTGGCCCTTGAGCGCCACGCGGTAACCGACGCCGAAGATCTCCATCTTGGTGGTGTAGCCCTCGGTCACACCGACGATGAGGTTCTGCACCAGGGTGCGCGACAGACCGTGCAGCGCGCGGCTGCGACGCTCGTCGTTGGGGCGGGTCACCTGGAGCGCGCCGTCCTCACCCTTCGCGATGGCGATGGGCTCGGCGATCGTCAGCGACAGGTTGCCCTTGGGGCCCTTGACCGCGACGTCCTGGCCGTCGATGGCAACCTCGACGCCGGCGGGGACGGTAACGGGAATCTTTCCAATACGCGACATGTGTTGGCCTCCCTTACCAGACGTAGGCGAGGACTTCCCCGCCCACTCCCTGCTTGGCCGCCTGGCGATCGGTGAGCAGGCCGGAAGACGTGGAGATGATCGCCACGCCGAGGCCGCCCAGGACCTTGGGCAGGTTGGTGGACTTCGCGTACACGCGCAGGCCGGGCTTCGACACGCGGCGCACACCGGCGAGGCTGCGCTCGCGGGACGGGCCGTACTTGAGGTCGACGACGAGGGTCTTGCCCACCTCGGCATCCTCGGTGCGGAAGTCGGCGATGTAGCCCTCACGCTTGAGGATCTCGGCGATGTTCGCCTTGATCTTCGAGTGGGGCAGCTTCACCTGATCGTGGTACGCCGTGTTGGCGTTGCGCAGACGCGTCAAGAAGTCTGCGATGGGGTCGGTCATGGTCATAGCTGACCTGTTCACCTTTCTCGCTGCGGTTCCCATGCAACACCGGAGTGCACCGCGACAGGTCGCGGTTCGCACCGGCCGTGGGCCTACAACGAACTTGGTTTCATGCGGGTCCGATCTGCGAGCGCGGATCGGACCCCTGACGGGTGTGAGGGCGGACGGGTCACGCGGCGGCGACCCGCCCGCCGTTCACGTCACCAGGAGCTCTTGTGAACTCCGGGAAGCTCACCGCGGTGTGCCATCTCACGAAGGCAGACACGGCAGAGTCCGAACTTGCGGAACACGGCGTGGGGACGCCCGCAACGCTGGCAGCGGGTGTACGCGCGGACCGCGAACTTCGGCTTCTTGTTGGCCTTGTTGACCAGTGCCTTCTTAGCCATGGGCTCAGTTCTCCTTGAACGGGAAGCCGAGGTGCTTGAGCAGGGCACGGCCTTCTTCGTTGTTGGTAGCGGTGGTCACGACGGTGATGTCCATGCCGCGCGGACGATCGATCTTGTCCACGTCGATCTCGTGGAACATCGACTGCTCGTTCAGGCCGAACGTGTAGTTGCCGTTGCCGTCGAACTGGTTGCCGTTGAGGCCACGGAAGTCCCTGATTCGGGGAAGCGCGATGGACACGAGACGGTCCAGGAACTCCCACATGCGGTCGCCGCGCAGCGTGACGCGCGCACCGATCGGCATGCCCTCCCGCAGCTTGAACTGCGCGATGGACTTGCGGGCCTTGCGGATCTCGGGCTTCTGACCGGTGATGAGGGTCAGGTCCGCGACCGCACCGTTGATCAGCTTGGCGTCGCGAGCGGCGTCGCCGACACCCATGTTCACGACGACCTTGACGACGCCCGGGATCTGCATGACGTTCGCGTAGCCGAACTCGGCGTTCAGCGCGTCCTTGATCTCGGCACGGTAGCGGGCCTTCAGGCGCGGCTGGGTCTTGTTCTCGGTGGTGGTCATGTCAGATGTCCTTCCCGTTCTTCCGGGAAATCCGAACGCGCTTGCCGGACTCCTCGTCGGTCCGGTAGCCCACGCGAGTGGGGTTGCCGTCCGAGTCGATGACCGCGACGTTGGAAACGTGGATCGGGGCCTCCTGCGTCACGATTCCCCCGGAGGAGGCGCCGCGCTCGTTGGCCGAGACCGCCGTGTGCTTCTTGATCCGGTTCACGCCCTCGACCAGGACACGGTTCTCCTTCGGGAAGGCCGCGATGACCTTGCCCTTGGCACCCTTGTCCTTGCCCGAGATGACGAGCACGGTGTCGCCCTTGTGCACCTTCATCACAGCACCTCCGGAGCGAGCGAGACGATCTTCATGAACCGCTTGTCGCGCAGCTCGCGGCCCACGGGGCCGAAGATGCGGGTGCCACGCGGGTCGTTGTCACCCTTGATGATGACCGCGGCGTTCTCGTCGAACTTGATGTACGAGCCGTCCGGCCGGCGGCGCTCCTTGACGGTGCGCACGACCACGGCCTTGACGACGTCGCCACGCTTGACGTTGCCACCGGGGATCGCGTCCTTCACGGTGGCGACGATGATGTCGCCGATTCCGGCGTAGCGACGGGACGAACCACCGAGAACGCGGATGCAGAGAATCTCCTTGGCACCCGTGTTGTCGGCGACGCGCAGTCGCGACTCCTGCTGGATCACTAACTTCTCCTTGACCTGGATTGGTGTGTACGTCAGATTTCCGACCTGGACGTACGCGGTCGTCGGCTGCTCGCGGCGCACGTGCGCAAGACACACGGGTCCCGCGAAGCAACCCGTCCAGGGTAGGCGATATACAGCATGCAGGGCAAATCCGCGAACTGTGAGGTCGATCCCCGATCGGCACCCGGACGCGGCGCAGGCATCCTGTCGGGCCGGCCGGTTACCGTCGGCACATGCGTCCCGACCTCCCCGGCCCGATGCTCGCGCGGTTGCACGAGATCCTCCGCGCGTTCCCCGAATGCGTCGACGAACCTGCATGGACCGGAGTGCGCTGGCGGGTCCGCGGCGCGACGGTCGCGCACGCATTCGGCGGCGAGGACGGGCTGTTCCGGATCGTATTCCGCACCGAACCCGGCGAGGTCCCCGCATTCGAGAACATGGGCGAGCCCTACTTCCGGACGAACTGGGGCGAGAACACGGTCGGCATCATGCTCGACGACGCGACGGACTGGACCGAACTCGCCGAGATGCTCACCGACTCCTACTGCGTTCAGGCACCCGCCGCGCTGGCGGATTCGGTGAACCGGCCCGGGAACTGACTCTCTCATCTCCCCCTCCGGCCCGGCACCGAACGCGGCACGGCCCGGCACCCCGAAAAGGGATGCCGGGCCGCGTGTTTCGCTCCGCGAGGGCGAGAGGACCTTACTTGGCCTTCTCGAGCACCTCGACCAGACGCCACCGCTTGCTGGCGGACAGCGGACGGGTCTCCATCAGCTGGACGCGGTCGCCGATGCCGGCCAGACCGTTCTCGTCGTGCGCCTTCACCTTGGTGGTACGGCGGATGATCTTGCCGTACAGCGGGTGCTTCACGCGGTCCTCGAGCTCGACCACGATGGTCTTCTCCATCTTGTCCGAGACGACGTAGCCGATGCGGACCTTGCGGCTCGCGCGCTCTTCGTTGTTGCTCACTGCCTTTTCCTCACTCATGCCACGTCACCCGCATTCGGGCCGGTGGACAGGCCGAGCTCGCGCTCGCGCAGCACCGTGTAGATCCGGGCAATTTCGTTCCGCACGACGCGGAGCCGACGGTTGTTGTCCAACTGTCCGGTGGCCATCTGGAAGCGCAGGTTGAACAGCTCTTCCTTGAACTCACGGACCTTGTCGGCCAGCTCGGCGTCGCTCAGCTCGCGAAGTTCCGCGGCGGGGGTACCGGTAGCCATCAGAACTGCTCCTCCCTCGTCACGATGCGGCACTTGCAGGGGAGCTTGTGCATCGCGCGGCGCAGGGCCTCGCGGGCAATCTCCTCGTTCGGGTAGCTCATCTCGAACAGCACGCGACCGGGCTTGACGTTCGCGACCCACCACTCGGGCGAACCCTTACCGGAACCCATTCGGGTTTCGGCCGGCTTCTTGGTGAGCGGGCGATCCGGGAAGATGTTGATCCAGATCTTGCCGCCACGCTTGATGTGCCGGGTCATGGCGATACGAGCGGACTCGATCTGCCGGTTGGTGATGTAGGCCGGCTCGAGAGCCTGGATCCCGTACTCACCGAAGGTCACCTGGGTTCCGCCCTTGGCGGCACCCGTACGGCTCGGGTGGTGCTGCTTGCGGTGCTTGACCCGCCGTGGGATCAACATGCGTCAGCCCTCCTGATTCTCGGTCGAAGCGGGTGCATCGGCAGAGGCGGCGCGGCCGGCGTCCGTGCTCGTCGCGGTGGTGCCCGAAGCACCGGAGCGACGCGGACGGCTGGGGCGCTCGCGACGCGGGCGATCCGCGGGAGCGGCCGCAGCGGCCAGCTCACGACGGCCGCCGACGATGTCGCCCTTGTAGATCCAGACCTTCACGCCGATGCGGCCGAAGGTGGTCTTCGCTTCGTACAGGCCGTAGTCGATGTCCGCACGCAGGGTGTGCAGCGGAACGCGACCCTCGCGGTAGAACTCCGAACGGGACATCTCGGCGCCGCCGAGACGGCCCGAGCACTGCACCCGGATGCCCTTGACGTTCGGCTGACGCATGGCCGACTGGATGGCCTTGCGCATCGCACGACGGAACGCGACACGGTTGCTGAGCTGCTCGGCGACGCCCTGGGCGACGAGCTGCGCCTCGGACTCCGCGTTCTTGACCTCGAGGATGTTCAGCTGGACCTGCTTGCCCGTCAGCTTCTCGAGCTCGGCGCGGATGCGATCGGCCTCGGCGCCGCGGCGGCCGATGACGATGCCCGGACGCGCGGTGTGGATGTCCACCCGCACGCGGTCCCGGGTCCGCTCGATCTCGACCTTCGCGATGCCCGCGCGCTCCAGGCCGGAGGCCAGGAACTTACGGATCGCGACGTCTTCCTTCACGTACTCCGCGTACTGCTTGTCCGCGTACCAACGCGACTTCCAGTCGGTGGTGATGCCCAGGCGGAAGCCGTGCGGGTTGATTTTCTGGCCCACTACTGAGCTCCCTTCCGGCGGTTACGGTTGGACGCGGTCGACCGGGAGGCGACGCTCTCGACGATCACGGTGATGTGGCTCGTCCGCTTGCGGATCCGGAACGCACGGCCCTGGGCACGCGGCTGGAACCGCTTCAGGGTCGCACCCTCGTCCACGTACGCCGTCGCGACGACGAGCGTGCTGGGGTCGAGGTCCAGGTTGTTCTGCGCGTTGGCAGCGGCGGAGGCGATCACCTTGGCGACCGGCTCGGCAGCGGCCTGCGGAGCGAACTTGAGGATCGCGAGGGCGTCCTCGACCGACTTGCCGCGAACGATGTCGACGACGCGACGCGCCTTCATCGGGGTCACACGCACGTGGCGCGCAACAGCCCGAGCGCTGGGGTTGGTGGTTTCAGTGCTCATCGACGCTTGCTCTTCCGGTCGTCCTTGATGTGGCCCTTGAACGTACGGGTCGGCGCGAACTCGCCGAGCTTGTGTCCGACCATCGAGTCCGAAACGAACACCGGCACGTGCTTGCGACCGTCGTGGACGGCAAACGTGTGACCGATGAAATCGGGCAGGATAGTGGAACGGCGCGACCAGGTCTTGATGACCTGCTTGGTGCCCTTCTCGTTCTGCAGATCCACCTTCGCCAGGAGGTGGTCGTCGACGAACGGGCCCTTCTTGAGGCTGCGTGGCATTCTCTAACTCCCTCCTTGACTAGCGCTTCTTGCCGGTACGGCGACGACGGACGATGAGCTTGTCGGACGCCTTGTTCTTGCGGGTGCGGCCCTCGGGCTTGCCCCACGGGCTGACCGGGTGGCGACCACCCGAGGTCTTGCCCTCACCACCACCGTGCGGGTGGTCGACCGGGTTCATGACGACACCGCGGACGGTCGGGCGCTTGCCCTTCCAGCGCATACGGCCGGCCTTGCCCCAGTTGATGTTCGACTGCTCGGCGTTGCCGACCTCGCCGACGGTGGCGCGGCAGCGCACGTCGACGCGACGGATCTCACCGGACGGCATACGCAGCGTGGCGTAGGTGCCTTCCTTGCCGAGGAGCTGGATGCTCGCGCCGGCGGAACGGGCCATCTTGGCGCCGCCGCCCGGACGCAGTTCCACCGCGTGCACGGTGGTACCGGTCGGGATGTTGCGCAGCGGCAGGTTGTTGCCGGGCTTGATGTCCGCGGTCGGGCCGGACTCGATCGGAGCGCCCTGCACCAGGCCCTTGGGGGCGATGATGTAGCGCTTCTCGCCGTCCACGTAGTGGAGCAGCGCGATGCGGGCGGTGCGGTTGGGGTCGTACTCGATGTGAGCGACCTTGGCCGGGATGCCGTCCTTGTCGTTGCGACGGAAATCGATCAGGCGGTAGGCGCGCTTGTGTCCGCCACCCTTGTGACGGGTGGTGATGCGGCCGTGCGCGTTACGACCACCGCGACCGTGCAGCGGGCGGATCAGCGACTTCTCGGGCGTCGACCGAGTGATCTCGGCGAAGTCCGAGACACTCGCGCCGCGCCGACCCGGGGTAGTCGGCTTGTACTTACGAATTGCCATGAGTCTTCTCGTCCTCTATCTCTCGAGTTCCGACCGCTTACGCGACCGGGCCTCCGAAGATCTCGATGGGCTTGCTGTCGGCGGTGAGGGTCACGAGCGCGCGCTTGGTGTCCTTGCGCTTGCCGTAACCGAACCGGGTCCGCTTGCGCTTGCCCTGACGGTTGGCGGTGTTGACGCTGCTCACCTTGACGCCGAAGACCTTCTCGACGGCAATCTTGATCTGCGTCTTGTTCGAGTCCGGGTGCACCAGGAAGGTGTAGGTGCCGTCCTCCATCAGCCCGTAGGACTTCTCGGAGATGACCGGAGCCAGCAGGATGTCGCGCGGATCGGCGATCGTGCTCACTTGCTCTCCTCCTTCGCGAGCTGCACGGACTCGGCCGGCCCGTGGATGAACGTGTTGAGCGCCTCGACGCTGAAGACGACGTCGTCGCTGTAGAGCACGTCGTACGTGTTCAGCTGATCCGGCGCGATCGGGTGCACGTTCTGCAGGTTCTGCACGCTCTTCCACGCCGCGAGGTCCTCACGGCCGACGACGAGGAGCAGGTTCTTGCGATCGGTCAGCTCCGCGAGGAAGCTGCGTGCGCTCTTGGTCGACGGGGCCTGCCCGGCGACGAGCTCGGTGATCACGTGGATGCGCTCGTTGCGCGCCCGGTCGGAGAGGGCACCGCGCAGGGCGGCGGCCTTCATCTTCTTGGGGGTGCGCTGGCTGTAGTCACGCGGCTGCGGGCCGTGGACGGTGCCACCACCGGCGAACTGCGGCGCGCGGGTCGAACCCTGACGGGCGCGGCCGGTGCCCTTCTGCCGGTACGGCTTCTTGCCACCACCGCGGACCTCGCCGCGGGTCTTGGTGGAGTGCGTGCCCTGGCGAGCCGCGGCGAGCTGCGCCACGACGACCTGGTGCAGCAGCGCGATGTTCGCGGGAGCGTCGAAGATCTCCGCGGGGAGATCGACGGTGCCGTTGGCCTTGCCACCCGGCGCCTTGACGTCCAGCGTCAGCTTGGTTGCGGTCTCGGTGCTGGTCATGCCCGTGCACCACCCTTCACTGCGGTCTTGACGATCACGACGCCGCCGTTGCGGCCCGGGATCGCACCCTTGATCAGCAGCAGGCCGTTCTCGGCGTCCACCTTGTGGACCGAGAGGTTCTGCGTCGTGACGCGGTCGCTACCCATGCGGCCGGACATGCGCGTGCCCTTGAACACACGGCCCGGGGTGGCGCAGCCACCGATGGAACCGGGACGACGGTGCACGGCCTGCGCACCGTGCGATGCACCCTGGCCGGCGAAGCCGTGGCGCTTCATGGTGCCCGCGAAGCCCTTGCCCTTGGAGGTGCCGGTGACGTCGACGTAGGCGCCGTCCTCGAAGACCTCTGCCGTGAGCTCCTGGCCGATCTCGTAGGCCGAGGTGTCCTCGACACGGAGCTCGACGAGGTGGCGGCGGGGGGTCACGCCGGCCTTGGCGAACTGGCCGGAGACCGGCTTGTTCACCTTGCGCGGGTCGATGGCGCCGAAGGCGAGCTGCACGGCGCTGTAGCCGTCGCGCTCCTCGGTGCGAATCTGCGTGACCACGTTCGGTCCGGCCTTGACGACGGTGACCGGGACGACCCGGTTGTTCTCGTCGAAGACCTGGGTCATGCCGAGCTTGGTGCCCAGGATTCCCTTGATCTGGTTAGTCATGTGTTATCTCCGCTGCGTCTTCTACGAGCTCACTGAATGTTGACGTCGACGCTCGCCGGGAGGTCGATGCGCATGAGCGCGTCGACCGTCTTCGGCGTCGGGTCGAGAATGTCGATCAGCCGCTTGTGAGTACGCATCTCGAAGTGCTCGCGCGAGTCCTTGTACTTGTGCGGCGAGCGGATGACGCAGTACACGTTCTTTTCGGTGGGCAACGGCACCGGGCCGACCACGCGGGCACCCGTACGGGTCACCGTCTCGACGATCTTGCGCGCAGATGCGTCGATCGCCTCGTGGTCATAGGCCTTGAGCCTGATGCGGATCTTCTGTCCCGCCACGCTTAGTGTCCTTTTCTTGCCGCGTTTCGTAGCACCCGAACGAGCCGGGAGCCACCTCGTCTGCACAGCCCCACCGGAACGGCGACCGAGAACAGCACTGACACGATGCGATACCGGGATGCACCCGATCCGCTGCCGCTGTTCATCTGTCAATAGTTCTCCGGTCCACGCGGTCGGGCGTGTCGCCTCCCCGCTCATTCCCCGGCACCGAACTCGATGCCGCTGGAACCAACCGGATGCACCCACACGGGCGCACAGGGGTACTGCTTCCGTCTTGCATGTGGCCGCGACCAGGCCGAAAGGCTCGATCCGCGACTGTCACACCAACCCGTTCCGAGCCGCAAAAAAACCATGACCCGGTCAAGGCAACCCGACCAGTATGCAGGACCGCCCACACAAACTCAACTCGGCGCTCCCCACGTTCGTCGGCGCCGACGTCAGCCCGGTCCGGTGGCGGTCGTGATCGCGGGAAGGATCGTCGCTCGCGCGTCGAGCGTATTCGTCGGATCGGGACCGGGGCCGGCCGCGGCGAGCGGCACTTCGGGGATCGCGCGCGGCGCCGGCGCGATCGGCGGCACGTCACGCCAGACGGGCAACGCCTCCTGCAGTTCGAGCGCGACGGCGACCACCTCGCGGTCCTGCCACGCGCGGCCGCCGATCTGCACACCGAACGGAATCCCGGTCGCCGACGACCGGCCCACCGGAATCGAAACCACCGGCGCGCCAGCGTAATTCGCCCACCGGACGTCGCCCTGCACACCCGCCGACACGGTGTACTCGAGGAACTCGTTCCGGCGCGCCCCGTCGACGAACGTCCCGGGATACACCACCGCATCGAGGTCGTTGTCGACGAACATCCGGTTGTAGTCGTACTGGAATCGAAGCCGATCACGCTCGAGGCCGAAGTACTCGGCCGCCGGGAGCGCAAGGCCCGCCGCGGCGGATGCCAGCGCGGGCAGGCGCTCGGGACGGTAGAGGTGGACCCGGTCCGAGAACTGCCGGTGATAGGTCCCCATCTCGGCCATGTCCCCGGTGGCCAGCGACGCCGGTTCCGCCGGAGCCACGACGGGGACGATCTCCGCTCCGAGAGCGCGGGCCGCGTCGAGCAGTCCGTCGAACAGCGACCGCAGCGGCGCGGGGAGTTTCGCGACGGCCGCGTCGGGCACGCCGAGGCGGCTCCCGCCCAGCGGAGCGGCACCACCGCGGGCGGCCGACGCGAAGCCCTCCCCGCCGAGTGGCGGACCGAGCAGGGTCGCCGGATCCGAGGGGTCCTCCCCCACGAGCGCGTCCAGTAACAACACGGCATCGCCGACGCTGCGCCCCAGCACGCCGACATGGTCACGAGTCGGGGTCAGCGGGATCATCCCGGCCACGGAGACCCGCCCGAACGACGGTTTGACGGAACTGACGCCGCACGCGCTCGCGGGCAGCCGCACCGAACCACCGGTATCGCTGCCGACCGACAGCGGGACGAACCGCGCAGCGAGCGCGGCGGCGCTACCACCCGACGACCCACCGGGTGAGAAGTCCGTGTTCCACGGATTGCCGACCTGGGAGGTGGCGACACCGATCGCGAACTCGTCCGTGTGCACGTGACCGAGGAGGACGGCCCCGGCGTCGCGCAGTCGGCGCCAGACACCGGAATCCCCCGCGGCGACGTTGCCCTCGAGCACACGGCTCGACGCGGTCAGCGGCAGACCCGCGACCGCGAAGATGTCCTTCAGCGCGATCGGCACTCCGCACAGCGGCGATTCCGGGACACCGTCGCGACGCGCGCGGCCGAGCCGTTCGGCGGCCGCGTCCGCCGCCGCGTACGCGATCTCGGGATACATCCTGATCCAGGCACCGATCTCGCCGTCGAACGCTCGGCTGCGGGTGATGCACGCGTCGAGCAGTTCACGCGGATGCAGATGCCCGGCCTGCAGCAACGCGGCAGCCGAGGTCGCGCTCATCAGCGCCGGATCGGTTTCCGACACGGAACCGGGATCGGGCAGCCGGCGGGCAGGCGTCGTCGCGGCGGCCGGTACCCGGGACACACCCAAGACGGCGACGCCTGCAACCGCTCCCCCCAGGAAGCGCCGACGGTTGATGGTGGCAGTCACGGAACGACAATAGGTGGAACCGCGCCGTCGTGCGGGCCCGGCGCGAGCGCCGGGGTGGGATACTGCACCGACCGGATCCCGGTCCCCCGCCGAGCCCCGGACCCGAGGAGTGCCCATGACATCGTCCGCCCGGCCGCGTCCCGTCGGGTCCCGCGCGCTGCGCCGCCGTCCCCAGCTGTCCGACGACGTCGCAGTTCACGTACGCAATCGCATCATGTCCGGCATGGTCCGACCCGGCGACTTCATCCGGCTGGACGAGACCGCCGCGGAGCTCGGCGTGAGCGTCACCCCCGTGCGTGAGGCGCTGCTGACCCTGCGCGGCGAGGGTCTGGTGGAACTGGTGCCGCACCGCGGGTACGTCGTCGCTCCGCTGAGTCGCGGCGACATCGACGACCTGTTCTGGTTGCAGGGACAGATCGCGGAGGAACTCGCCCGGCGCGCGGCGGAGTCCATCACGCCCGACACGATCGCCGAACTCACCGAACTCAACGAGCAGTTGCGCGAGGCCGTGCGCGCGAGCGAGGGTGGACGCATCGAGGACATCGAGTTCGTGTTCCACCGGACCCTGAACCGCGCGGCCGACGCGCGCAAACTCTCGTGGTTCCTGCTCAACGCCACCCGCTACACCCCGGCGAGCTTCTATTCGTCCGATCCGGACTGGGGTGCGGCGGCGGTGCAGAGTCATTCCCACCTGATCGAGGCGCTGACCCGGGGCGATTCCCATGCGGCCGGCGAAGTGACCCGCCGGCACTTCACGGACGGGGCGCGGCGGCTCGTCCGTCATCTCGACGAGGCCGGGGTGTGGAACTGACCGCCCCGGACCGGCCGGCTCAGCCGACGGGGATCGTCGGACGGTCGGGCTCGGCCTGATCGAGGGCGGCGACGAGCGCGTCGAACGAATCCTCGAGTGCCCGGCGGAAATGCTGCGGGTCGGGCATCATCTCTGCGGTACCGACGAACGAGAACGCCAGTTCGGCGCCCAACGACGCGACGCTCACCGCAAATCCCGCGTGTACCGGAGACGCGTTGAAGGCGGTGATCGAAGGCCTGCCCAGGAAGGTGAGGTCGGACGGGCCGCGAGGCACATTGGTGACCATCGCGTTCGCGGAGATCCCCGTCCCGGCTTCGACCGCGCGATGCGTCGCCGCCACGACCTTCCGTGCCATCCACCACGGATACTCGTCGAGAGCGGTGGTCGCGATCATCGCCGGTGCACTGCGGCTGCGTTCCTTGCCCTGTGCGCTGGATTCGGCGATCCTCCGGAGGCGGATGCGCGGGTCCGGTTCCTGCACGTGCAGGTCGACGAGGATCATCCCGAACTGGTTCGACGCCTGCTCCGGGTTCCTGCGGCGCTCGGACAGCGGGATCAGCGACATCGGTGCCGCGACGACCACCGGATCCGAGCCGAGCTCACCGTGGTGGCGCAGGTATTCGCGCATCGCTCCCGAGACGACGGCGAGCGCGAAGTCGTTGACGGTGGCCCCCGGGATCGCGCGACGCGCAGCCTGCGCTGCCTCGAGCGATCGATGTGCCACGTCGACGACCACCTCGCCGCCGCTCGCCGAGACGTTGAACCTGTTCGGCACCGCGGTGGGTGCGGGCGGGATCTCCCCGCGAGCGGTCAGCTCGTCGAGTTCGGCGACCGCGGTCCGGGTACGCCGCGCCGCGCGCAGCATGGTCACGACCTGCCCGGGGATCGCGGCGACCTGGCGCAGCGGCCCGGGCGGAGCGTAATCGGGTTCGGGTTTCTCGACGTCCGCGTCCGGGGCGTCGAACAGCCGGCGGGCGATCGCGACCGCCTCGACGCCGTCCCCGATCGCGTGCTGGAACTTGATCACGATGTACACGGCGTCGTCGGGGAGGCCGGGAACGCCGCGGACACCGGTGATCGCGTGCAGTTCCCACAACGGCCGGGACACGTCCATGGGCGCGGCGACGATGCGCGCCCACTCGGCGGTGAATCCGTCCCAGCCGACACCGTCGAGATCGGTGTACCGGACGTGGTCCGCGACCTCGACGCGGTCGGCGGTGCGCCACACCGGGTACCCCAACGGCGACCGGAATTCGACGATCTCGGTGAAGATCCGGGACCGGTCGAGCCGGGCGGTCATCCACTCGACGACTTCGCTGTGGCCGAACCGCGCTTCGGCGCCGTTCCCGGGTTCGAAGACCCATATCTGGACGAACTTCGATTCGTCGATGGGCGCCAGTTCGTCCCCGAACGAGGTCACGATGTGGTCGAGCCCTCCCCCGCCGTGTACGGCGAGCACCCCGAAGGCGACACCGCCCGCGCCCCACAGCAGGTCAGCTCACCCGAGCCTCGCGGGACGTTGGCGACGGTGGTGTTCGCGATCACCTGCGCCCCCGACGCCACCCGCCGCTGGTGCGCGGTGACGATCCGCCTGGCGATCCACCAGGGGTAGTCGTCGAGTGCGGTGGTCGCGGTCACGGCGGGGGGTGTCCGAGCGCGGGACTTACCGGCGGCCGAACCGGCCACGATGGCTCGGAAACGTGCGAGGGGATCGGGCTCGTCGGTGCTCAGGGAGAGCAGAACCATGGCGAACTGGTTGGAAGCGCGCTCGGGTGCTCGGAGTCGCTCCTTCGGCGCGACCGCCGACATGGGGAACGCTCCGACGAGTGATTCCCGGGGCAGCTCCCCGTGACGTTCGAGGTATCCGCGCAGGCCTCCGGAGACCACGGCCAGGACGAAGTCGTTGAGGGTCGCGCCGGGCACCGTGCGCCGCGCATCCTGAGCCGCGCGGATGTCCCACCGGACGACGTCCATGGTGGTCCGGCCGGTCAACGGCCCGTTGAATCGGGTGTGCGGCGCTGCCGGTGCCGCGGTGATCGCCTCGCGGTCGACGAGGGCGTCGAACGCGGCGACCGCGGCCCGGGCCCGCCGCGACGCGCGCAGCATGCGGGCGGCCCGCAGGGGTACAGCCGCAGTCTGTACGAGCAGCGGGGGGCCCGAGAGCACGTTCCGGTCGGCGTGTTCGGCTCCGCTGTCCGGGTCGTCGAACAACCGGCGCGCGATCGCAACCGTTTCGATTCCGTCGCCGACACAGTGATGGAATTTCAGGACGACGAATGTCGATCCGTCGGGAATTCCCGCTATTCCTTTCGCCCCGGCGAAGGCGTGCAATTCCCAGGGGGGCCGGCTCAGATCCATCGGCTCCGCGAGCACGGCCGCGAATCTGCGTCGCAGGCCATCCCAATCCTCGTCACCGACGTCGACACAACGGACCTGCTGTTCCCACTGGGCGTCGCCGTCCCGAATCCAGTTCGGGTCCGCGGGGCAGCGATGGAATTCGACCCGCTCGGTGAGCGCCCGCGATCGAGCGATCCGGGCTCCGACCCATTCGAGAAGTGCATTCCGGTCGACCGGCCGGTGATCGCCGGGACCGGGCGCGAACACCCAGACGTCGACGATCGCCGACTCCCCGGCCGCTGCATCGGAAACCAGTTCGAGGGCGTGGCGCGGGGTCATCGCCCGGCGATATCGCGCTCGCTCGGCGAGGGTCGACCGGCCGTCGCGCAGTAGGAATTTCACTGGGATTCTCCCCCATAACTCCTGCCCCGACGCGAATTCCACGATAGCGAACGAATTCCCGCCCCGGGCCGGTATCGGGCATTACGGTCACGGGACGGGACAGCGATGCAGATCCGAATCCGCGGAGATTCCGGACGGACGTGTCCGGATCGCCCGCGCGGGTAACATTGCGGCGGTCGCACCGAGGAACAAGGAGAGCGGGAGAACAGGAGAGAACGGGCCGATCCGATCGAACTCGACGGTGGAGCGTGATGCTGGGATATCAGGACTACGCGGTGCTGGTGGAAGACGTCCACAAATCGTTCGGCGATGTGCACGCACTCAGCGGAATCACCTTTTCTGCGCCCCCGGGCAGCGTCCTGGGAATCCTCGGCCCGAACGGCGCCGGAAAGACGACGACGGTCAACATCCTGTCGACCTTGATCCGGCCCACGAGCGGCCGCGCGACGATCGCGGGCTACGACGTGATGACCCACGCGCCCGAAGTCCGGCGCTCGATCATGATGACGGGTCAGTACGCGGCGCTCGACGAGGCGCTGACCGGCCGGGAGAACCTGATCCTGTTCGGGCGCCTGATGGGACTCGACCGGTCGACTGCGAAAGCCCGGGCGGATGCCCTCCTGGTGGAGTTCGATCTCGTCGACGCCGGTAAACGCGCGGTCCGGCATTATTCGGGCGGCATGCGGCGACGGGTGGACATCGCCTGCGGACTCGTCGTGCGTCCCGAGGTCGTGTTCCTCGACGAACCGACGACCGGACTGGATCCACGCAGCAGGCAGGGCGTGTGGTCGCTCGTCGCGGCGCTGAAGAACCAGGGCATCACGGTGCTGCTGACGACCCAGTATCTCGAGGAGGCCGATCTCCTCAGCGACAACATCATCGTCATCGACAAGGGCACCGTCGTCGCGGAGGGCACCGCCGACGAGCTCAAGGCCCGCACCGGGGGCAGTTTCTGCGAAATCGTGCCCGCCGACCCGGCGGCCGTGCGCTGGGTCGTTCACGCACTCGGCGACCTGGTGCCCGACGAGGTGCGCGCCGAGATCGCGCAGCATCCGAGCGTCGACCGCGTCTCGATTCCCGCGCCGGCCGGGGCGGCGACGCTCGCGGAAGCCCTGCGCCGCCTCGATTCGGAGGAGATTCCACTCGCGGACATCGGACTGCGCCGGCCCTCGCTCGACGACGTGTTCCTCACTCTCACCGGCCACTCCACCGCTCCGGCTGCCGACGACACCCCGGCGGAGGAGGTGTCCACGTGACCGCGACGGCGAAGAACGTGAAGAGCCTGGCCTCGCAGCGCAATCTTCGACGTGACGCCACGCTGTCGCTACCGGAGAAGAACACCGGCGTGCACCGCCGCCCCGAACCATCGGGTTTCCACCAGTGGCGCGCCCTGTCGGGCCGGTCGATCCGATCGATGATCCGCGAGGGCGACCTGCTCATCGCGGTGATCGCGCCGTTGGTCTTCACGATCGGGTTCTATCTGCCGTTGAAGTTCGTGATGCAGATCAGGGGCGTCGACTACGCCCAGTTCCTGATGCCGATCATCGTGATGCAGGCGATGGCGTTCACCGCGATCTCCGCTTCGCAGACCGCCGCTTCGGAATCCGCGAACGGCTTCACCAGCCGGTTGAAGACGATGCCAGTGTCGGCCCCGGTTCCGCTCATCTCCCGCATGACCAGCAGTTTCGTCCGGTCCGCGGTGGCGCTGACCGCCGCGCTGCTCTTCGGGTACGCCATCGGATTCCGGTTCAGCGCCGGTTTCTGGCAGGCTGCGGCGTTCTGCGGGTTCGGCATGCTCATCGGCGTCACCCTGTCACTGGGAGCCGACGCGATCGGATCTCTGTCGAAAAGTCCCGAGGCGACCGCGCAGGCGCTGGCCCTGCCCCAGTTGATCCTGGGCATGCTGTCCTGTGGCTTCGTTCCCGAAGAGGGGTTCCCCGAGTGGATTCGTCCGTTCGTCCGCAACCAGCCGATCTCCCAGTTCTCCTTCGCGATGCGTGACATGGCCGAAGGTGGCATCACCGGGTCGGTGCTGCTCCCGGCGGCGCTGTGGTGCGCCGGCCTGCTCGTCGTGTGCGCGCCCCTCGCGGTCTGGGCGAGTGTGAGGCGCGGATGAGCACCAACATCGACCGGGACCTGCCGCAGGGCGCCTTCGACGCCGACCGCATGTTCGACTTCCCGGAACCCGACGCCGCGCACCCGGAAGGATCGGTGCGTGCGCTCGCCGACCACAGCCTGATGCAGTGCGGCCGGCTGCTGCGCCGCTGGTCGCGCGACCCGGCCACCATGATTCAGGCCTTGCTGTATCCGGCGCTGACCCTGGTGATGTTCCGGCTGGTGCTGGGCGACTCGATCACCGCCGCGACCGGGCAGCCCGCGATCTACGGCAACGTGCCGCTGATCGCGCTGATCGGTGCGATGTTCGGTTCGGTGGTCAGCGCCGTCGGGCTGCGGGAAGAACACAAGAAAGGTCTGCTCAGCCGGTTCTGGGCGATGCCGATCCACCGGGCATCGGGCCTGGTCGGTCGCATGATGGCCGAGGCCGTGCGGATCTTCGCCACGACGCTGCTCATCGTGGTGGTCGGATCCGCCCTGGGATTCCGTTTCCTGCAGGGGCCGCTGGCCGGAATCGTCATGATGCTGATCCCGATTCTGTTCGGGGTCGGGTTCGCGGTGATGGTCACCGCGCTGGCCGTGGTCTCCGGTGACTCCCCGCTCGTGGAGACCGTGTCGATCGTGTGCACGCTGCTGATGTTCTTCAATTCGGGATTCGTTCCGGTGATGGCCTATCCGACGTGGTTGCAGCCGGTCGTGCAGTACCAGCCGCTCTCGTGCGCCGTCGACACGATGAAGGGTCTGTCGCTCGGCGGCCCCGTCCTCGAGCCGTTGCTGCTCACGTGCGCGTGGTCGTTCGGGATGATCGCGGTGTTCCTGTATCCGGCCGTCCGCGGCTACCGCCACGCCGCCGCTCACAACTGACCCGGGTCCATTACGGTGGCCGCATGACTGATTCCGCAGCCACGCAACCTCCCTCGAGCCGCCCGGTCGCGCTCGTCACCGGGCCCACCTCCGGTCTGGGCGCTTCGTTCGCCCGTCTGCTCGCCGAGCGTGGGCACGATCTGGTCCTGGTCGCCCGCGACGAGGCGCGGTTGCGCGCACTCGCGGACGAACTCGCCGGTGCGCATGGCGTCCGAGCCGAGATCATCACGGCGGATCTCGCGTCGGAAGCCGGACGGGATACGGTCTCCGAGCGGCTCGCGAAGGGCGTCGACGTGCTCGTCAACAACGCCGGTTTCCTCACCGACGGGGAGTTCTGGGACGCGGATCTCGACCTGTTGCGCGGGCAGCTCGGTGTCAACGTCACGGCGGTGCTGGAACTGACGCACGCCGCGCTCCCCCCGATGCGGGCGGCCGGCCGCGGCACGATCGTGAACGTCGCGAGCGTGTCCGGTCTGTTCACGGGCCCCGCGTCGACGTACAGCGCGAGCAAGGCGTGGGTGGTCAAGTTCTCGGAGGGGCTCGCCCACAAGGTGGCCGCGGACGGTGTGCGCATGGTCGCGCTGTGCCCCGGCTTCATGGACACCGAGTTCCACCCGCGCGGCGGGCAGGACGTCTCCGGTGTTCCGAAGCAGCTGTGGCTCGACACGACGGAGGTCGCGCGGACCGCGCTCGAGGACGCGGCGAGCGGCAGGATCGTGAGCATCCCCGGCCGGCGCTACCGGCTGTGGACCACCCTCGACCGGCTCAAGCCGCGCCGGCTGGTGTGGCGGGCCTGAGACACTTCCCCGACACGACACCGGGGCCGGTGACGACTCGTTCGTCACCGGCCCCGGATTCTTCGTCGCGGCTGCCGCTTCGCTCTCGGGCTCAGCCTTCGTCGATGTCGAGCGCGCGTGCCAGCACGGGCCACGACTCCTTCAGCTCGTCCTCCCAGTAGCCCCACGAGTGGGTGCCGTCCTCGCGGAACTTGAAGGTGGCGGGGATGCCCAGTTCGTTCAGCCGGTCCTGCAGGTTGTGCGTGCAGTAGTTGGTGGCAGCCTCGATCACGCCACCGACGATGATCTGGTTGGCCACGTTTCCGGCATCACCGTTCATACCGGGGCCGTCGCCGTTGTCGTACCGGCCCGGCAGGCCCGTGCCGTTCGAGACGTACAGTTCCAGGCCGCGCAGCTTGTCGGCGTGAAGGTAGGGGTCGTTCGCCTTCCATGCCGGATCGTCGAGCGGGCCCCACATGTTGTCGGTCTTGCCGCCGCCCCACGTCTCGACCACGAGCTTCACGAACTGCTGGCCGATCGGGTCGGAGGTCTGCGCGCATCCGCTGTAGGCGGCGACACCTCCGAACAGTCCGGGCTTCGCGGTCGCGAGCGAGAACACCGACGTGCCGGACGACGACAGGCCGGCGATGGCGTTGACGCCGTTGGTGCCGAGCGCGGCGTCGACGATGGGCGGCAGTTCCTCGGTGATGAACGTCGTCCACTTGTTGTTGCCGAGAACCGGATCCGGGGAGTACCAGTCCGTGTAGTAACTGAACTTGCCGGCCAGCGGCGACACGACGTTGACGTTCTTCTCGGTCAGGAAGTCGATCGCGTCGGTCTGCAGGCGCCACGTACCGGCGTCCTCGCCGCCGCCGGCTCCGTTGAGCAGATACAGCGTGGGGCGCGGTTCGCTCGTGTCGGCCGGACGCCACACGTCGACCGGGATCTCACGTCCCATGGACGCCGAATGGATCCAGATGATGATCGAGTGATCGTCGTAGACCTCGGTCTTGGTGATCTTCGAACCGTTGGGCGACTCCACCGAGGACAGAACGTTCCCGGTGTCGAGGACCGGATCGGCGCCCGCGGTCGCCGCGCCCGCAGCGGTGGGCAGTGCGACCGCGGTCAGTACCACGGCCAGGGTCCTCGCGACGGCTACCGCCGTACGGTTCGTGTTTCGGCGCATGCGCTCGCTTCCCACCTTCTCCATTGCTGTTGCTGCGTGTCGGGTCACCGCGGCGCAGCGCCCTCGTACATGCGACGATGGGACCCCCTGAGGGATCCCATCGTCGACCGTTGCGATCTGTGGTCGCGTGTCAGCCGATCACGAAGCACTGACCGCCGACCACGGCGAACAGGTTGCCCGGAGGGCAGTTCGGCGGGGTGACCGCGTTCGCGAGCTGGTCCGGGGTCAGGCCGATGAACGGGATCGGCGCCTGCGGCACGATCGGCTCCGCCTGAGCGGCACCTGCGGCGCCGAAAGCGATACCGGCAGCGGCTGCGCTGCCGAGCAGAACGGTCAGTGCACGACGCATCTGGGAACTCCTCCTGTAAGCGGCCACCACTGCGGCCGGTTCAACGATGGCGGCGACAGCACGAACCCCCCATCGGTGCGGATCACACCGTACGCCAACGGTGACGATACCGTAAAGAAGTTCGATTCTCCGGCAGCGGATCCCCTCGCGAGAAGGACTCTCCGGGAATGAAACACAATCGCGGTGCGCGGCGATGAACAACCGAACAGTCCCGGCGATCGGCAGGTCCGATCGCCCCGGCAGGCAGGTCCGCGACGCATGACCCGAACCGCAGCGCGCGCAGCGCTCTTGCTGGTATCCGCGCTGCTCGGCGCCCTGTTTCCGGCGCTGGGAGCCGCCGCCGCAGATCCCGTTGTCGAACGCGGAGAACCGCTCGCGTCGCCGGTGTCGGCGAACGGCTCGCACATCACCGGAATCGAGGTGCGCGGCGAACAGTCGCTCGTGCTCTCCGTCTATTCGGCGTCCATGGACCGAGAGATTCCGCTCGAAATACTCCGACCGGAGGACACCTCGGTCCCTCGGCCCACGCTGTATCTGCTCAACGGCGCCGGCGGTGGCGAGGACGGAGCCACGTGGAGCGCCCGCACCGACGCGGCGTCCTTCCTGTCCGACAAGAACATCAACGTCGTCACTCCGATGGCCGGGAAATGGAGCTACTACACCGACTGGCAGCGGCCCGACCCGGTGCTCGGCGTCAACAAGTGGACGACCTTCCTGACCGAGGAACTGCCCCCGCTGATCGATGCGGGCCTCGGCACCAACGGCGTCAACGCCATTGCGGGCCTGTCGTCGTCGGGCACCTCGGTGCTGCAGCTTCCGATGGCGAAGCCCGGACTGTATCGCGGGGTGGCCGCGTACAGCGGCTGCGCGCAGACGTCGGATCCGGTCGGGCAGGCGTACGTGAATCTCGTGGTCGAGACGTGGGGTGGCGGCAACACCACGAACATGTGGGGCCCACCGAACGATCCGGCGTGGGTGGAGAACGACCCCTACGTCAACGCCGAGAAATTGCGCGGCCTCGCCCTGTACCTGTCGAACGGCAGCGGCCTGCCCGGGCGGTACGACACGCTCGACGGCCCCGATATCGACGGGGACGTCGGGGTACTCGCGAACCAGGTCGTCGTCGGCGGCGTGATCGAGGCCGCGACGAACGGCTGCACCCACAACATGGCCCGGCGTCTCGACGAGTTGGACATCCCGGCGACCGTCGTCTTCCGGGACACCGGCACCCATTCGTGGGGTTACTGGCGAGACGATCTGGAGAACTCCTGGCCGGTGCTGGCCGGTGCACTCGGCGTCTGATCGTTCACCTTCCTCCTCCCGCACACGGCAACGGCCGGACCGGAACATGTGTTCCGGTCCGGCCGTTGCCGTTACGGTTCCCGCTACCGGTCGTCGAGGCGGCGGAAGAAGCCGGTGCGGGTGTAGTAGTCCACGTAGCGGCCGAGCACTTCCGCGTCCACGACCGGGCAGTCCACTCCGGTTCCGGCCAGGTGCGCGCGTGCCTTCTCGTCCGAGAACGTCTCGATCTCGGCGAGCCCGGTCGCGAACTGGCCGGACACGAGCATCGCCCGCATCAGGCTGTCGTCACCGGCGGCGGACAGTTTCTCCGCCGTGGTGAACAACGCCTCGCCGAACTCGGGCACCGACACCACCCTCAGATCGAATCCGTGTGCCCGCAGCTGGGTTTCGAGTTCGGTCATCGGCACCCGGCGCTGCGACACGAGGTGATACGTCCCGCCCCACGTCTCGGGATCGAGTGCGAGCCGCACCAGCGCCCCGGCGACGTAGTTGACCGGAACCATCGGCACCGTCCCGGTCGCGATGTCCGGGATCTGCTGCAGGGCGACGATGGCGCGCACCATGTTCCAGAACGCGTCGTCGGAACCGCACGCACCGGTCACCACGTCGCCGGTGATCAGACCGGGCCGGTAGATCGACACCGGCACGCCCCGCTCGCCGGCGAGCCGGACCACGGCCTCGCCGACCCACTTCGACTGAACGTATCCGGAACCACCGACCCGTTCGGCGTCGAGCAGGTCGTCCTCGCCCGCGACGTACGGCTGCCCGGCCGCGAGTGCCGCCTCGTCGGTGAGCACCGAACCGGTGGACACGAAGTGCAGCGGCTTGAGCCGGCCTGTGGCGGCGAGCCTCAGCAGTTCTTCGGTGGCGAGCACGTTCGGCCGATGCAACCGGCTGTACGTCTCGATGTGGTTGACCCGGGCGCCGTTGTGCACGATGGCGTCGACGCGTCCGGCGAGTTCGGCGAAGCGTTCCTCGCTCAGTCCGAGCCTGTCCTGCCCGAGGTCGCCGGGCACCGCGACGATGCGGTCCGCTGCGGTGTCCTGCCAGGATCCGAACCGACGCATCGATTCTTCGATCCGGGCCAGTCCGTGTTCGGGCGAGTCGGCCCGGACCAGGCACCACACCTCGGCGCCGGTGCGGTCGAGCAGTTCCCGCACCAGATGCGAACCGAGGAAGCCGGTCGCGCCGGTCAGCAGCACGACCTCGGGTTCGACGCGGGGCGGCTGCGCACCGGCAGCGGTGATGTCCGCTGCGAGACTCACATGGTCCGCGAAGCTCGCGACGTCCGAGCCGCTGCCCTGCGGATCGATCGACCGGGCGAGGTCCTCGACCTGCGGATGGTCGAACAACTCCTGGACCCCGACCTCGAGTCCGGTCAGGTCCCGCAGCCGGTTGATCACCTTGATCACCAGCAGCGAGTGCCCGCCGAGTTCGAAGAAGTCGTCGTCGAGGCCGACACGTTCGGTTCCGAGGATCTCGGCGAACACGGCCGCGACCGCGAGTTCGATCGGTGTGACGGGCGCGCGGAACTCCCGTGCCTCGAACACCGGTGCCGGGAGCGCCCGGCGATCCAGCTTCCCGACGGGCGTCAGCGGCAGTTCGTCGAGCACCACGATCACCGACGGAACCATATGCGACGGCACGCTTCTCGCGACGAACTCCTTGAGTTCGGACGGATCGATCTCCGCACCGGCGACCGGCAGCACGTATCCGACCAGACGCGCCGAGGCGGACTCGCCGTCCCGGTGCGCGACCGTCGCGGCCACGTCGACGGACGGATGCGCGGACAGCGCCGCGTCGATCTCACCGAGCTCGATGCGCAGACCGCGGATCTTGACCTGGAAGTCGCTGCGCCCGACGTAGGCGATCTCGCCGTCCGCCGTCCACGTGACGACATCGCCGGTGCGGTACATGCGCTCGCCGGGAGCACCGAAGGGATCGGCGACGAACCGGTCCGCGGTCAGGCCGCGACGCTCGTGGTATCCACGAGCGAGTTGCACACCGGCGATGTACAACTCACCGGGCACGCCCACGGGCACGGGCCGCAACCGGTTGTCCAGCACCAGTTCCCGCATTCCCCGGATCGGTCCGCCGATCGTGATCGGAGCACCGGGCGTCATCGGATCGGAGATGTTCGACATGATCGTCGTCTCCGTGGGTCCGTAGCCGTTGTACAGCGACCGGCCCGGCGACCATTTCTCCACGATGTCCGCCGAAACCGCCTCGCCGCCGGCGACGAGATGCTGCAGCGAATCCAGACCCGTCGGGTCCATCGAGGCCAGCACCGTCGGGGTGATGAACGCGTGCGTCACCGACTCGCGCCGGATCAGGTCCTCGAGGGCACTTCCGCCGAACACGTCCGGCGGCGAGATCACCATCGTCGCGGCGGCGCCGAGCATCAACAGCAGTTCGAGCACGGACGCGTCGAAACTCGGCGACGCCACGTGCAGCACGCGCGACCGCTGCGTCGGCGAATACCTCTCGTACTGCTCGACGCAGAAATTGTGCAGGCCCGCATGGGTGACGCTCACACCCTTCGGTCGGCCCGTCGAACCCGACGTGTAGATCACGTACGCCACCTGCGACGACCTGATCGGCGCCGGCAGATCGCGGTAGGTGACCGGCGCCCCGGACTCGACGGCGCACCGCGAGCGGACGTCCTCGTCGTCGAGGACCAGCCAGTCCACGCCGCCGGAGAGACCGTCCACGTGCGCCGACAACGTCAGTCCCAGAACGACTCCGGAGTCGTCGATCATGTGGGCGACCCGATCGGCCGGGTACTTGACGTCGACCGGGACGTAACCGGCGCCGGTCTTCGCGACCGCCCACACCGCGAGGACCGATTCGATCGACCTCGGTACGGCGATCGCAACGAGATCGGACGCACCGATGCCCCGGCCGAGCAGCATGCGGGCCAACTGCGACGACTGTTCGTCGAGTTCGCGGTAGGTCAGTGCCCGGTCGCCGGAGGTCACGGCGATCCCGTCCGGGTTCTTCGCGACCGCTTCGGCGATCAGCGCGGGCAGCGTCGACGTCCATGCCGGGCCGCGCGGTGCGCGTGCCACTGCGGTTCCCGACCGTGCGGCACCGACGAGTGCCGCGCGCTCGGAGTCCGCGAGGACCTCGACATCGCCGACGACGATCGTGGGATCGGCGGTGACCGCGGCCAGCACCCGGCCGAACCGCTCGGCGAACGACACGACGGTCGCCTCGTCGAACAGATCGGTCGCGTAGGTCAGGTCGACGCCGTACTCCCCGTCGCCGCCGGTTTCGGTGACGGTCACCTGCAGGTCGAAGCGCGACACCCCGTCATCGAATTCGACTGCGGCGAGCCGGAGTCCACCGAGGTCGAACGTTGCGGCCGGCTGATTCTGGAACACCAGAGCCACCTGGAACAGTGGGTTGCGGGACGTGGATCGTTCGACGTCGAGCGCTTCGACGAGTCGTTCGAACGGCACGTCCGCATTCCCGAACGCACCGAGGTCCGTCTTCCGGGCGCGTGCCAGCAGGTCCGCGAACGTGTCCTCGGCGACCACGGGGGTGCGCAGCACCAGCGTGTTGACGAACATGCCGACGAGATCGTCGAGCGCGGCGTCGCCGCGGCCGGCCACGGGAGCACCGACGGTGACGTCGTCGCTTCCGGACAGTCGGGCCAGCAGCAGTGCCAGCGCGGCGTGCACCACCATGAACGGTGTCGACCCCCGCTCCGCGGCGAGCCGGTCGATACCGGCCCGCACGCCGGCAGGCAGGGTGAACCGGTGCGTGGCACCGCGATGGGACAGTGCGACGGGACGCGGCCGGTCCGTCGGCAGCGTCACCTCGTCGGGAACCCCGGCGAGGGTCTCGGTCCAGTACGCGAGCTGCTGCGCGAGCAGCGACTGCGGATCCGTCTCGTCCCCGAGCACGTCCCGCTGCCACAGGGTGTAGTCCGCGTACTGCACCGGCAGCGGCGCCCGGACCGGTGCGCCGCCCTGCGACCGTGCCGCGTAGGCCGTGACGACATCACGGGTCAGCGGGGCGATCGAGAATCCGTCCGAGGCGATGTGGTGGGCGACGAACACGAACACGTGGTCGTCCTCACCGATCCGCAGCAGCCCGACACGCACAGGCACCGCCGCCGTGACGTCGAACCCGGTCGAGATCAGCCGGATGACCCGCGCGAGCACCTCCGCCTCCGGGACGTTCTCGACGTCCACTGCCAGGCGCGCCCGTTCCGGGGACAGCACGTCCTGTACGCCGGCGCCGTCGACCTCGGGGTAGACGGTGCGCAGCACCTCGTGCCGGGCGACCACGTCGTCGACGGCGAGTTGCAGCGCGGGTACGTCGAGCGGCCCGGACATGCGAATCGCGATCGGGATGTTGTACGCGGCCGACGCCGGGTCGAAGCGGTTGAGGAACCACATGCGGGACTGCGCCGCCGACAACGGAATCCGGTCCGGGCGCACCTGCGGCACCAGGGCCGCACGGCCCGGTCCCCCGGTGTGCGACTCGAGCCGCGCCGCGAGCGATTCGACGGTCGTCGCCTCGAAGAGCGCGCGCACCGGCACCACCGTGTCGAGGGCTGCGCCGAGTCGCGCCACGACCTGCGTCGCGACGAGCGAGTTGCCGCCGAGTTCGAAGAAGTCGTCGTCGACACCGATCGTGCCGACACCGAGGACCTCGGCGAACACGCCGGCGACGATCTCCTCCACCGGAGTGGACGGCGCCCGGAACTCCCGCGCCTCGAACACCGGTGCGGGCAGCGCCTTCCGGTCGAGCTTGCCCGACGCGTTGAGAGGGAACTCGTCGAGCACGACGAACGCCGACGGCATCATGTAGGTCGGCAGCTTCCGGGTCAGTGCCTCGCGGGCCCGCTCGAGGTCGAACGACTCCGGCGTCCCGGGCACCACGTACGCGACGAGCTGCTCACCGGTGACGGTGTCGACGACGAGCACGGCCGCCGAGATGACCGCGTCGTCGGCAAGCAACGCCGCCTCGATCTCGCCGAGCTCGATGCGCTGGCCACGGAACTTGACCTGGAAGTCGGTGCGCCCGATGTAGACGAGTTCACCGCCCTGCCAGTACACGAGGTCACCCGTGCGGTACATCCGCCGACCTGTTTCGAACCTGTCGGCCACGAACCGGTCGCTCGTCAGATCGACACGGCCGTGATAGCCGCGCGCCAGCTGAGCCCCGGCGAGATACAGCTCGCCGGGCACACCGTCGGGCACCGGGTTCAGTCGGGAGTCGAGGACGTAGACCTTCGAATTCCACTGCGGCACACCGATCGGAACCGAGCCGACATCACCCGGTGCGGCCTGCCGGTAGGTGATCGAGACCGCGGCCTCGGTCGGGCCGTACAGGTTGTGCAGCCCGGCGTCGCTGATCCGCGCGAACGCCTCGGCGGTCGCCGCAGGCAGCGCCTCGCCGATGACGAACACGTCGCGAAGACCCGCGACGTCGCCCGGCGCCACCGCGGAGACGAACACCGACAGCATCGACGGCACGAAATCGGTGACGGTGACACCCGCCGAACGGATCCGTTCCGCCAGGTACAGCGGGTCGCGGTGACCGTCCGGGGTGGCGACGACGAGGGTCGCCCCGACACGCAGGGGCATGAAGAAGCCCCACAGCGACACGTCGAACGTCGTCGCGGTCTTCTGCAGGTACACGTCGGACCCGGTGAGCAGGTAGTGCCCCTGCATCCATTCCATCTGGTTGACGATCGCGCCGTGCGGGACCGCGACGCCCTTGGGCTTGCCCGTGGACCCGGACGTGAAGATCACGTACGCGGTGTTGTCCGCGTGCACGGAGCCACGGCGTTCGGCGTCTCCGATCGGACCGGTGGCGACACCGGACAGGTCGAGGGTGTCGAGGAACAGCACGGTCCGGCCGGTCGCGGCGGTGAAGCCGTCCCGTTCGGTGCTCAGCACGGCGACCGGGTCCGCCGCCTCGAGGATGTAGGCGATGCGATCGGCCGGATGGTCGGGATCCACCGGCACGTAGGCACCACCCGCACGCAGCACGGCGTACATCCCGACGACGAGTTCGAGTGAGCGCCGCATACCGAGGGCGACCCGCGATTCCGGGCCGACACCGAGCGCGATCAGGTGCCGCGCCAGCGCCGTGACCCGAGTGTCGAACTCGGCGTACGTCAGTGACTCGTCCTCGTACACGACGGCGGTGGCCTCGGGCGTCAGCCGCACCTGACGATCGAAGCCGTCGAGGAGCAACGTGTCGACCGTGGGGTGCTGCGTGCGATTGCGCACGTCGACGATCTCGGCGCGTTCGCCTTCGGCGAGGACCGGCAGGTCCCCGACGACGATCGCCGGGTCGCTGGTCACCGCGTCGAGGACCCGCACGAAGCGGTCCGCGAACGCGACGATCGTCGGCTCGTCGAACAGGTCCGTGGCGTACTGGAGTTCCACCGCGGCACCGGCCGACGCGCCGGTGTCGTCGAACATCTCGGCGACCGCGACCTGCAGATCGAACTTGACGAGGTGGGTGTCGGTCTCGATGGGCGCAACGGACAGTCCCCCGAGTTCGAGGGCGGTGCGGTTCATGTTCTGGAAGAACAACGCCACCTGGAACAGCGGGTGGCGACCCTGCGACCGGGCCGGGTCGAGCACCTCGACGAGGCGCTCGAACGGGACGTCGGCGTGCGCGAACGCCCCGAGGTCGGTGGACCGTACGCGGTCGAGCAGGTCCGCGAACGATTCGGCGGCGGCAACGTCCGTGCGCAGAACCAGCGTGTTGACGAACATGCCGACGAGGTCGTCGAGTGCGGCCTCGCCGCGGCCCGCGATGGGCGCGCCGATCGCGATGTCGTCGGTGCCGGACAGTCGCGCCAGCAGCGACGCGAGGGCCGCGTGCACCACCATGAAGGGCGTCGCCCGGCGGTCACGGGCGAGCACGCCGATCGCGTCCTGGAGCCGCGCCGGGAGCGTGAACGTGTACGCCGCGCCCCGGTTCGAGGCCACCGCCGGTCGCGGGCGATCGCTCGGCAGGTCGAGCTGGTCGGGGACTCCGGCGAGCCGCTCCGTCCAGTAGCCGAGTTGCCGTGCGATCACCGAGGAGGGATCGGATTCGGCGCCGAGCACCTCGCGCTGCCACAGCGTGAAGTCGGCGTACTGCACCGGCAACGGCGACCATGCCGGGGCCTCACCCCGCGAGCGGGCGGCATACGCCACCATCACGTCCCGGGTGAGCGGCGCCATCGAGAATCCGTCGGCCGCGATGTGATGGACCGAGAAGACGAGCACGTGTTCGCCGCCGCCGAGCTGCAGCAGCGCGGCACGCACGGGAACCTGTGCGGTGACGTCGAATCCGGTCTCGACGATCTCGGTGACCACCGCGAACGCCGAATCCGCAGTGACGGCTCGCACATCCAGTTCGACCGCGGCCTCACCGGCGGGCAGGATCACCTGGTGCCCGCCGCCGTCGACCGCCGGGTAGACGGTGCGGAGCACCTCGTGCCGGCTCACGACGTCGGCGACGGCTGCGCGCAGCGCGTCCACGTCGAGCTCGCCGGACAGGCGCACCGCGGCCGGGATGTTGTTGACCGCAGAGTCGGTGTCGAACCGATTGAGGAACCACATGCGGGACTGCGCCAGCGACAACGGGATCCGGTCCGGGCGGGGCTGCGGCGCGAGCGGCGCCCGCCGGCCCGACCCGGCACCGGTCTCGACGCGGGCGGCCAGGGCCGTCACGGTCGAATCCTCGAACAGGACACGAACCGGCACCTCGGTGTCGAGAGCAGCGCCGAGTCGCGCCGCGACCTGCGTCGCGACGAGCGAGTTGCCACCCAGCGCGAAGAAGTCGTCGTCGGCTCCGACGCGATCGACACCGAGCACGTCCGCGAACGTCGCCGCGACGATCTCCTCGACCGGGGTGGCCGGGGCACGGAACTCGCGGGCCTCGAACACCGGTGCGGGCAGCGCCTTGCGGTCGAGCTTGCCGTTGGCGCTGAGCGGGAACTCGTCGAGCACCGTCACCACGTCGGGAATCATGTACGCGGGCACACGTGCCCCGACCGCGGACTTCACCACGGCCACATCGACGTCGGCGCCGTCGGACGGGACGACGTACGCGACGAGCTGCTGGCCGAGTTCCCCGTCGTGGACCACGACCACGGACTGTCCGATCGCGGGCAGGTCCGTCAACGCCGCTTCGATCTCGCCGAGTTCGATACGCAGACCCCGCACCTTCACCTGGAAATCGGTGCGGCCGATGTAGTTCAGTTCCCCGGTCGGCGACCACGACACGAGATCACCGGTCCGGTACATGCGGGCACCGGCCGCAACATTCCCCGTCGCTTCGCTCGCCCCGGTTCCACCATTCCCCGTCGCTTCGCTCGCCCCGGTCACGAACGGATCGGCGACGAAGCGCTCCGCGGACAGATCGGGACGCCGCACATATCCGCGCGCCACCTGCACGCCCGCCAGGTACAGCTCACCCGCGACACCCGGCGGTACCGGCTGCAGGCGGTCGTCGAGCACGTACACCCGCGTGTTCCACACGGGCGCACCGATCGGCACGTTCACCGTGTCCGCGTCGGTGACCTCGTGGAAGGTCACGTCCACCGCGGCTTCGGTCGGGCCGTACAGGTTGTGCACCGCGACTCCGGGCACGAGTTCCCGCATCCGCGCGGCGACGGGCGCCGGCAGCGCCTCACCCGACGCGAACACCATCCGCAGGCCCGAGCCCGCTGCCGCGCTCGGCTCGGTGACGTAGGCGGCAAGCATCGACGGCACGAAGTGCACCACGGTGACACCCGCGCCGGCGATCAGCCGGGCCAGCGCCGCCGGATCGCGGTGCACGTCCGGTGCGGCGACGACGAGACGGGCACCGATCTGCAAGGGCCAGAAGAACTCCCACACCGACACGTCGAACGTGAACGGTGTCTTCTGCACCACCACGTCGTCGGTGGTCAGCCGGTACTGTCCCTGCATCCACTGCAGGCGGTTGACGATCGCGGCATGCGCGACCGCCACGCCCTTCGGCCGTCCCGTCGAACCGGACGTGAAGATCACGTAGGCCGTGTTGTCCGGAAGGACCGCGCCGAGGCGTTCGGTGTCCGCGATCGGACCGTCCGCATACTCGGAGACGTCGATCCGGTCGAGCAGCACCACATCCCGGCCCGGCGCCTCGATCACGTCACCGCTGGTGGACAGCACGAGGACCGGGTCGGCTGTCGCCAGCACGTAGTCGTTGCGTTCGGCGGGCTGGTCGGGGTCGATCGGCACGTACGCACCACCGGCAACGACGACCGCGTACATGCCGACGAGCAGCTCCGTCGACCTGCGCATCGTCAGCGCGACGAGCGCGTCCGGTCCCACACCCGACGCGATCAGCACCCGCGCCAGGCGGTGCACGCGCGACGCGAATTCCCGGTACGTCAGGGTGTCGTCGCCGAACACCACCGCCGGAGCGTCCGGCGTGCGCGCGACCTGCGCCTCGAACAGGTCCACCAGCGTCGCCGTCGAATCCACCTCGTGTGCGGTGGCGTTCCACGTTTCGAGAACCGAGGTCCGCTCGGCCGCGTCCATCACCGGAACGTCGCCGGCCCGCAGGCCCGGGTCGGCGACGACCGCCGCGAGCACCCGGGTGAAACGCTGCGCGAGGGAGACCACGGTCGCCTCGTCGAACAGGTCCGTCGCGTACGTGATGCCGGCGGCGATCCCGGCGGGCGATCCGTCCGCGGAGAACGTGTCCGACAGGACGAACTGCAGATCGAACTTCGCGTTGCGGTTCTCGGCCTGCACACCGGCGACCGTCAGTCCCGGAAGCTCGAAGCTCGACTGCCCGAGGTTCTCGAACGTGAGCATCACCTGGAACAGCGGGTGACGTGCCTGGGACCGCGGCGGGTCCAGCACCTCGACGAGCCGTTCGAACGGCACGTCGGCGTGCCCGAACGCTCCGAGATCGGTGTCCTTGACCCGCGCCAGCAGATCCGTGAACGGCTCCGCCCCGTCGATGCGGGTCCGCAGCACCAGGGTGTTGACGAACATGCCCACCACGTCGTCCAGCGCGGCCTCACCACGACCGGCGATCGGTGTTCCGATCGCGATGTCGTCGCTGCCGGACATGCGCGCCAGCACCGTCGCCAACGCCGCGTGCACGACCATGAAAGCGGTGACACCCGTGCGCCGCGCCAGGCCGGCGATTCCGGCCTGCACATCCGCGCCGATCTCGAAGCGGTGGTCGCGGCCGGTGTTCGACGCGATCGCCGGACGGGGACGGTCGGCGGGCAGATCCAGCTGGTCCGGGACTCCGGCCAATGCGGAGGTCCAGTAGTCGAGCTGACCGGCGATCAGCGACCGCGGATCGTCCTCGGCACCGAGCACCTCGCGCTGCCACAGCGCGTAGTCCGCGTACTGCACCGGCAACGGTGCCCACGACGGATGCTCACCGCGCGAACGGGACGCGTAGGCGACCATCACGTCCCTGGTCAGCGGCCCCATCGAGAAACCGTCGGCGGCGATGTGGTGAGCCACGAACACCAGCACGTGCTCGTCCGGTGCGATGCGCAGCAACTCCGCCCGCACCGGCACGGAAGTGGTGACGTCGAATCCGGCCCCCACCGTGGCGAACACCCGCTCGAGCGCGTCGGCTTCGGTCACCTCGACCGGGGTGAGCGCGATGCGCGCCTGCGCGGCGGGCAGGATCACCTGAGTGCCCGCGCCGTCGACCTCCGGATACACCGTGCGCAGGGCCTCGTGCCTGGCCACCACGTCGTTGACCGCGGCCTCGAGCGCGGTCGCGTCGAGTTCGCCGGTCAGGCGGATCGCGATCGGCACGTTGTATGCCGCCGAGCCGGGATCGAACCGGTTGAGGAACCACATGCGGGACTGAGCGGCGGACAACGGAATACGATCCGGACGCGGCCGGGCGGTGAGCGGCACCCGGCCGCCCGCACCCGCGTGCTGCTCGGCGACCGCCGCGAGGGCGCCGACCGTCGGAGCCTCGAACAGAGCGCGCACGGGAATCCGGGTGTCGAGCTCGCTG
This sequence comes from Rhodococcus phenolicus, assembly GCF_001646785.1. Classification (GTDB taxonomy): domain Bacteria; phylum Actinomycetota; class Actinomycetes; order Mycobacteriales; family Mycobacteriaceae; genus Rhodococcus; species Rhodococcus phenolicus. The sequence continues at coordinate 3,574 of NZ_LRRH01000074.1, read as the reverse complement.
CCGATCCGGGAGACCACCTGGGTCGCGACGAGCGAGTTGCCGCCGAGCGCGAAGAAGTCGTCGTCGAGACCGACCCGGTCCAGACCGAGCACCTCCGAGTAGACGGCGGCGACGATCTCCTCCACCGCCGTCGTCGGGGCCCGGAACTCGCGTGCGGCGAGGACCGGCTCCGGCAGGGCACGCCGGTCGAGCTTGCCGGAGTGGTTGAGCGGAAGCTCGTCCAGCACCATCACGACGTCGGGAACCATGTACCGCGGCAGCGATTGGCTCAGCGCCGACTGCACTTGTACCGGGTCCACATCACCGGCGGGCACCACATAGGCGATCATCCGATCGGATCGGACGGCGACAGCACCTGCCGCCACACGAACGACGTTGCGCAGAACCGATTCGATCTCACCCAGTTCGATTCTCTGACCACGCAGTTTCACCTGGTCGTCGTTGCGGCCCACATAGACCAACTCGCCGGCCCGGGTCCACCGAACCAGATCGCCGGTGCGATACATCCGTTCGCCGGCCCCACCGAATGGGTTCGCAACAAACCGCTCCGCTGTCAACTGAGAGCGTCCTGCATAGCCTCGGGCCAGCTGCGCACCCGACAGATACAGTTCGCCGATCACGCCCCTCGGAACCGGATGCAGCCGAGAGTCGAGCACCACGGCGTCGGTGTTGCGCACAGGCGTGCCGATGGGCACATACGTTCCGGCGACGTTGTCGCTTCCCTGGCGGCTGGTTGCCTGAATGGTCACTTCTGTAGGTCCGTACAGATTGATGACATCGGTGCCATACAGCTGCCGGACACTGTCCGCCGTCCCAACCGACAACGCTTCGCCGCCCGAGAAGACGAGCCGCAGTGCCCGCGCGGGCCGCGCCTGGTCGATTACGAGGTCGAGCACCGACGGCACGAACTGCGCCACCGTGATCCGCTCATTGGCGATGACAGATGCCAAATAGGCTGGATCACGGTGACCGTCGCGATCAGCTATCACCGTTTGTGCGCCGACCGTCGTGGCCAGCAGCAGTTCCCATACCGAAGCGTCGAACGTAGCGGGAGTTTTGAGGAGCACCGCGTCGGTATCGTTCAGCCCGAATTCGTCCCGCATCCATCGCAGCTGGTTGTACAGCGCTCCGTGCGAGACCGCGACGCCCTTCGGACGACCGGTCGATCCGGACGTGAACAACACGTATGCGGTGTTGGCCGCCCGCATCGGGCTGCATCGGGCCGAGTTGCGAACCGGATCACTCGGCCGATCGGAGAGATCGAGGCCGTCGACGCACAGCACGGTGCGATCGGTTTCCACGTCTTCATCCGATGTTGTGAGTACCAGATGGACATCCGCGGTATCAAGTAGGTAGGCGATTCGGTCGGCAGGCTGTTCGGGATCGACTGGCACATATGCGCCTCCTGCGGCCAGCACCGCATGAATGCAGATCACCATGTCGATCGACCTGCCGATGGCCACCGCTACCGGCACCTCGGGACCGACGCCGAGCGCTACCAGGTGGTGCGCGAGGCGCGAGACCCGCGCCGTGAGATCGCTGTAGGTCAGCGTCCGATCCCCGGCGCGGAGCGCGACGGCGTCAGGTGTGCGCCGACTCTGGGCCACGAACAGATCCGGGATCAGGTCACCGGAAATGGCTGGTTCCGACGGGCCGCGCCCCAGCTCCGATATCCGCTGCCGCTCCACTTCGGCGACCAAGGCTATGTCACCGACCGGACAATCCGGCTCGGCGACCGCAGCCGTAAGCACTCGCACGAACTGCTCGGCCACCGCGGCCACACTGTCGGCGTCGAAGATGTCGGTTGCGTAACCGATCTCACCGAGATACGACCCGTCGCCACCGGCGGGTTCGACGAGCGTGACCGACAGATCGTATTGCGCTGCTTGCCAATCGAAGTCGAGGGCGGAAACCGACAGTCCGGGCAGTTCGACGACCGATTGGGTGTAGTTCTGGAAGGCCAGCATGACCTGGAACAGCGGTGAGAACGACTGCGATCGGACCGGGTTGATGCGGTCCACGAGCCGTTCGAACGGAACGTCGGCGTTCGCAAATGCCTCGAGACCGACACGCGTGGTGTCGGACAACAGGTTCCGGAACGACGCGGCACCGTCGACGCCGGTCCGCAGCACGAGTGTGTTGACGAACATGCCGACCAGGTCGTCGAGGGCGGCCTCACCCCGGCCGGCGACCGGGGTACCGATCGTGATGTCGTCGCTGCCGGACAATCGCGCCAGCAACACCGCAAGTGCCGTGTGCACGACCATGAACGGCGTGGCGCGCTGATCCGCGGCCAGACGCTTGATGCCGGCGACGACATCGGCCGGCACCGCGAAATCGATGCTCGCGCCGACGCCGGAGCGCACCGCGGGCCGGGGCCGGTCGGTGGGCAGGTCCAGGACGTCGGGCGTGCCCGCGAGCGTGTCGATCCAGTAGTCGAGTTGCCGGGCGATCACGGAGCCGGGATCGTTCTCGTCGCCGAGCACCTCGCGCTGCCACAGCGCGAAGTCGGCGTACTGCACGTCCAGGGGCTCCCAGGCCGGGGCCTGCCCGCCGACGCGGGCCGTGTAGGCCAGGACGATGTCTCGGGCCAGAGGCCCGGTCGACACACCGTCGGCCGCAATGTGATGGACGACGAGAGCGAGTACGTGCTCGTGCTCGTCGATCCGCAGCAGAGCGCCGCGCACGGGGGGTGCCACGGTCACGTCGAAGCCCGCGGACAACAGTTCGCCGACCCGGCTGCGCAGGTCGTTCTCGTCGAGCACCTGCACCGGTTCGAGGCCTTCCGGCAGCCACCCGGCCGGAAGCACCTCCTGGACACCGGCACCGTCGACCTCGGGGTAGTACGTGCGGAGGACCTCGTGGCGGGCGATCACGTCGCGGACCGCAGCTTCGAGGGCAGCGACGTCGAGTTCCCCGCTCAGGCGCATCGGGATCGGGATGTTGTAGGCCGCGGAGGCGGTGTCGAACCGGTTCAGGAACCACATCCGCTGCTGCGCCAACGACAACGGCACCCGCTCCGGACGCGGACGCGCCGTGAGCGCCACCCGCGCACCCGAACCCGCATGCGACTCCACCGCAGCGGCCAACCCCGCCACCGTCGACGCCTCGAACACCATCCGCACCGGCACCTGCGCATCCAACGCAGCACCCAACCGCGCCGTCACCTGCGTCGCCACCAGCGAATTACCACCGAGCGCGAAGAAATCGTCGTCCAACCCGACCCGCTCGACCCCGAGCACCTCCGCGAACACCGCAGCCACCGTCTGCTCGACCGGGGTGACCGGAGCACGGAACTCGCGCTGTACCACCTGCGGCGCCGGGAGCGCCTTGCGATCGATCTTGCCGTTGATGTTGAGCGGCAACGCCTCGAGCACCACCCACGCAGACGGCACCATGTACGACGGCAGCTCCGCCGCGACACCGGCCGCCAGCGACGACACCTCCACCACCGCACCGGCAACGGGCACGACATAACCGACGAGCTGCTCACCGGTGAGCCGGTCGCTGTGCACCACGACCACCGCCTGTGACACCGAAACCTGGTTCCGCAGAACCGATTCGATCTCACCCA
>NZ_LRRH01000073.1 GCF_001646785.1 Rhodococcus phenolicus | reverse complement strand
GACCCACCCCTCCCGCGCACCCTCCCCTCCCGGGTGAAGGTGGCCAACTCCCGGTCTGTCCTGGTGAGCGGTATCCCATGTGTCTGGGAGGGCGGGCCGGGCACAGGGTTCGAATCCCGAACTGTTCCAGGGCGGCTGCTCGACCGCAGCGATCGCCGACGGCGGCCGGTACGCCGACTGGTACTTCACCGACTGGTACTTCAGCAACGGCAAGGACTACGACGGCATCACCACGCAGATCGACGAGCTGCGCGAGGTTGCCCGCGCCCACAAGCGCGAGGTGAAGGTCGGACTGAACGGGTTCATCATCGCCCGCGACACCGAGAAGGAAGCGCGCGACACCCTTCGCGAGATCGTGGAGAAGGCCAACCGGCCGGCGGTCGAGGGTTTCCGCAACGCCGTGCAGCCGGCGGGCTCGTCCACCGCGACAAGAAGTGCATGTGGGCGGATTCGACGTTCGCGGATCTCGTTCAGTACAACGACGGCTTCCGCACGCAGCTGATCGGAACCCCGGAGCAGGTCGCGCACCGCATCGTCGAGTGCCGCCGACACGGGGTCGACCTCATCCTCGCCGGATTCCTGCACTTCCAGGAGGAGGTCGAGTACTGCGGCGCGAAGGTTCTGCCTCTGGTCCGCGAGATCGAGGCCGCCGACCGCGACCTCGCGCCAGCAACCGTCTGAGCGTTCCCGGCCGGGCGTCGGCAACAGCACGCTGTCGGCGCCCGGCGGCGTTCGCTCCGGCTCCACTCGCTCGGACCCGCGATTCTGTGAGACGAGACAGCGGGTGTGTCGTACATCACTCCCGTGTAACAAACCGGCTAGCGTCACACGATAGGGAATTCAAACGCCGATTTGCAGGGGGTTTCCAGTGACCATGACCCAGAGGCGACTGTTGTTCGTCGGCCATCCCGACGAAGCCGAGATCTCCCAATGGACGTACGTGCGCGATCTCGCGTCGCAACAGGGATGGGAGACGACCCGCAGGTTCAGCCCCGACCTCATCACGTGCGCCATCGTGACCGGCGACGTCCTGGGAGGCGTGTGCACCCCTACCGAGGCATCCACCCTGCACGACGTCACCGCCTCGTCCATCCCCTGCATGAGTGCCGGTGACGCGCTCGTCCGGCTCTTCGCCCGCGGCGACGTCGCGGACGCGACGACCTGACACCACGCGACGATCCCCACCGGTCCGGGCGCCTCTTCGGCGTCCGGACCGGTCGTCACGCCCGCCGGAGAAAGTCGAAGAAGCCCGGGGTCTTCTCCTCCCGCAGTCGAGTCAGCTTCCGGTAGCTGATGAGCCAGCGACCGTTCTCCTTGCGGTATTCCTCGTGGTAGTGCCCGTAGCCGTGCAGGTGTTCCTCGCGGTCACCGTCCGTCCACCACAGCTCGTCCTCCATCGCCCAGATTCCGCGCGCCGTCGTGTCCGAGATCAGTTCGATCTCCGGCGTGTGTCCATGGTGGACGGTGGTGACGTGTGTGGGTCCCCCGAGCAGATCACTGATCGCCCGAGTCAGATTGTCCTTGCCCACGACGCGGTTCGCGGTGTCCCCGGTCCGCGGCTGCTCGTCCTCCGGCAGACCGCCCCAGGTTTCGGAGACGACGTCGTCGGTGTGCAGCGTGGGATAGACGTGCCACTGCTTGTTGTCCATACACCGCAGTCGCGCGGCGAAGGTTCTCTTGATCTCCTCGATCGCGAGAAGCTGTTCGGGGGCACTCAACGTGATTCCGGAGCTCATGCGGTCATGGTTCCATCGGTGGAGACGCGCCTCGATGCACATTTCCGCTCACCGGACACGACGCGTCTCCGGGGCAGTGTGCGGCCGTCCGCCCCGGTCGTGCCGGTACGAATTCAGCTCTCGCGCGCGGTCTCCCACAGACCCATGAGATTTCCCTCCGAGTCTCTGAAGTAGGCCGCGAAACCCATCGTGCCGACCGGTGAGCGGGGCGCGACCGTCTCGCCGCCGAGCGATTCGATCTTCTTCAGGGCCTCGTCGATGTCGTCGACGTCGATGGTGACGACCGGTGCAGCGGCTTCCCCTCGCTGCATCATGCCGCCGCCGATGTATCCGGGTTCGGACGACATTCCGGTGTCGTCGACCGGGCCGGTGACGACGATCGTGTAGTCCATCTCGGGCATCTCGTCGATGCGCCACCCGAATGCATCACGGTAGAAGCTGCGGGCGCGGTCGCCGTCGTCGAACGGGATCTCGAAGTGCACAACTTTGCCGGACATGGCTCGTGCCTCCTTGTGGTGTGCCGCGGAAGGTGCGGGCTCGTTCCACCGTAGGACGATCCGTTGCGTTCGTCACCGATCGATTCGGATCGCGGCGGGTTCGACGAGCTCGACGCTCGGCGCCGACAGAGCGTCGAGCAGCGCCGCTGTCGCGGGATCGTCGGGATCGACACTCCCCTCGTTCGCGGCGAGGTTCGCTTCGAGGAAGGCGCGGACGACCGATGCGTCGATGCCGCGTTCGCCGCGTCGGCACTCGTCGGCGACGGCGAAGGTCATCAGGAACAGATGCGGGACCCGGCCACCGCCCGCGTGGATCGCCGGCTGGAAGTACGGCACCGGAACGATCTTCGCGCCCGCCGTCGCGTAGAACTTCAAGCGCCGCTCGGGATCGCCGAATCCGATGTCCGTGTGGTGACGCGGGTCCTCGACCTCACCGACGATCAGCAGCGGATCGACGCGGTGCCGCCAGTCCTCGATCACGGCCCGCAGGATCGTGCCGCCGATCCCACCCCCGCGTTGACCCGGCCGGATCGCCAGGTACGCGGTCAGCATCACCCGGCACTGCGGAAACCACTGGCCCACGGCGCCACCGAGGATCTCACCGGTGTCGTCGAGCGCCACGGAGGCGACGGTCCCGTCACCGGGATCGTCCAGGTCCGCGAGCAGTTCGGCGCGCGGCACCAGTTCGGATTCGACGAACGACGGCGCGAGCACCGAGTCGTAGAACTCCTCGACCTTCGATGCCGGAAGGCCCCTCGAGTCACGGACGTCCACTTCCACAGTCACCGCCTTCGCCGTGTCCCGTTTCCGCGCCCTGGACCTGTCCCGGCGCGCGGGTCCCGGATCGGAGCCTACCGCCGGTCGCCCACCGATTCGGCCGAACGATTCGCCGTTCGTGTTTGAACCGGTACCCGGGCGGGTACCGACCCGGGCACAGGTCCGGCAGCGCAGGAGGCATGCATGAACACCAACGTCGTCCAACTCGTGCTGTTGCTGGTCGTCGCGTTGGCGACGGTGGCCGTTCTGCAGTGGCGGGTGGCACGTGCGCGCAATTCCGGTAGGCACACCGGCACGACCGCCGACCACGGCCCGCACTTCCGGGCGGCCGGGTAGCTCATCCGCGAGCCACCGGACGCGCCAGGCGCTCACGGCACAACGCTCGCGTCTCCTCCACCGAACGGGCCAGCGCGTCCGGGTCCGGCCGCAGGCCGACGACGATGCGGTCGATGTCGCGTAGACCCGCCCGCTCGACCAGCGTCTTCTCGTTGGTGCACCACACCCCCTCGGCGGCACAGACCGCGTGTGCGGCGAACGCCGCCGCCTGGACGATCAGCCCGGCGCACTCCGCCACCCTGCCGTGCCGCGCGTGGACGTCGCGCGCATAATCGAACACCTGCTCGGCCGCGGCGGTCCACACGCGCGGGGCACGGGCGCGCAGAGCCCGAGGAAACTCCGGCCGCGGCAGGGTGCCACGCAGGACCACATCGATCGCCAGCTCCGCCAGCAGCAGATACGACGGAATTCCGGCGAGGTGGAACTGGAGTTGCTCCCGGTGGAACCGGCCGGCCCGGGCCTCCTCCAGTTCACGTTCGACGACGGTCAGGTCGCGGTAGAGAAGGTCGACGCGCCGCCCGTCGATCGTCAGCCAGGCACCGCCGTTGAAGATTCCGCCGCCCCAGGCGCCGATCTCGAAGACCTCGCCCGCCCATCCGATGTCGCGGATCTCCTGCGGGTCGAGGTGGCCGCGGTAGTAGATGCCGAGATCCCAGTCGCTGTCCGCGCGATGGGTGCCCTCGGCCCGGGACCCACCGAGCGCGACCGCCTCGACTCCGCCGAGCCGGTACAGCCGGTCGGCGATCGCCTCGATCCAGGCGTGGTCGTCCACACGGCTCATCATCGCGCCGAGCCCCCAACCTCGTGCGCGGTTCCGGTAGCGGGAGCTACCGGAACCACGCACGGGACGGGGGTCAGCTCAGGTGATGTACCTCCTGCAGCCCGTACACCGGCGTCGGAATACCCTCGTATCGGGCCTTGAGCTGCAGCGCGAGATACAGCGAGTAGTGGCGGGACTGGTGCAGGTTCCCGCCGTGGAACCACAGCCCTTCCTGCCGGGTGGGCTTCCACATGTTGCGCTGCTCGCCTTCCCAGGGCCCCGGATCCTTGGTGGTGTCCGAACCCAGACCCCAGCACTTGCCGACCTTGTCCGCGACGTCCTGGCCGATCAGATCGGCGACCCAGCCGTTCATCGACCCGTATCCGGTGGCATAGACGACGAGGTCGGCGTCCAGTTCGGTGCCGTCCTCGAGGATCACGCTGCGTTCGGTCAGTTCCCGCACGTTGCCGTGGGCGAGCTTGATATCGCCGTTCGCGACGAGTTCGGCGGCACCGACGTCGATGTAGTAGCCCGACGCGCGCCGCAGGTACTTCATGAACAGACCGGAGCCGTCGTCGCCCCAGTCGTGCCGGAACCCGGCCTTCTCGAGCCGCTCGTAGAAGTCGGCGTCACGTTCGCGGATCTTGTCGTAGATGGGGATCTGGAATTCGTGCATGATCCGGTACGGCAGCGACGCGAACGTCAGATCGGCCTTGTGGGTGGTCACCCCGGCCGCGAGCGCCCGCTCCGAATAGAGGTCGCCGAGGCCGAGATCCATGAGCGAGTCGGATTTGACGATGTGCGTGGACGACCGCTGCACCATCGTCACGTCCGCCCCGACCTCCCACAGCGCGCCGCAGATGTCGTGCGCGGAGTTGTTCGCGCCGATCACCACGACCTTCTTGCCCGCGTAGGCGTCGGGGCCCGGATGCCGGCTCGAGTGGTGTTGTTCACCCTCGAATCGGTCCATGCCCGGGAACGACGGGATGTTGGGTTTGCCGGACATCCCGGTGGCGATGACGAGCTGCTTCGGACGGAGAACCAGCGGCTGCCCGTCACGTTCGACGTGGACGGTCCACTCCCCTTCCGTCTCGTCGTAGGACGCCGAGGTGCACGTCGTCTTCGACCAGTACGGCACTTCCATGACCCGCGTGTACATCTCGAGCCAATCGCCGATCTTGTCCTTCGGCGCGAACACCGGCCAGTTGTCGGGGAACGGCATGTACGGCAGGTGGTCGTACCAGACCGGGTCGTGCAGGCACAGCGATTTGTAGCGGCCGCGCCACTGGTCACCGGGCCGGTCGTGCTTGTCGAGCACGAGGGCGGGCACGCCGAGCTGCCGCATGCGCGCGCCGAGTGCGATACCGCCCTGTCCACCGCCGACGATCACCACGTACGGCTGGCGGGTGTAGCCGAGTTCGCGTTCCTCGGCATCGCGCTGTTCGGACCAGGTGACCCGGTTCCGGTCGGCGCCGTGGGTGGTGCCGCGCGGACGCCGCACGCCCTTGCTCTCCTCGTGGCCCGCCAGTTCCTGCAGCGTCGTGAGCAGCGTCCAGGCGCCCTCCTCGACGAGGCGCAGGTGTCCCTCCCCGCGGCCGGTCGCGGTCTCGAACGCGATCCAGGCGCTGACGACCCCGCCGTCCTCGGTGGGCGTCTCCGTGGTGCGGAAGCCGCGCGGATCGGTGTCGTCGAGTCGCTCGTGCAGCATGGTCGCGACTCCGTCGCGGCCCTCGACCGTCTTGAGGTTCCAGGTGAAGGCGACCAGGTCGCGCCAGAAGCTGTCGGTGGCGAACATGCCCGCGGCCGCGTCGACGTCGCGGGCGGCGAGCGCGGTCTCGAAGTCGCGCAGCCATTCGTCGACGCGTCGTTGCGGGTCGACGGCCCGGTCCGTGGGCTGCTCGAGGATGTCGGTCATGGCGGGATCCCTTCCGGTCGTTGTTGTGATCCAGCACACATCCGGTTGCCGGGTGGCCGCAATCGTTGCATCGGGTTGCACGAACCCCGCCTGTGGCACAGAACACACCGCCGCGCCTATGCTCCGGGGGGAACACCCGGAAAACGGAGAGGAACCGTGAGCAGCTTCAGCGCGATCGCACCCGGCACCGACCTGTCACGTCATGCACGCGACCTCGTCCGGATGCACGACGCGGTGCTCGGGGGAGGAAAACCGGCGATGCGCCCGCGGGCGGTCGTCGCGCGGTCGTGGTCGCGAGTGTTCGAGACCGGACTCGACCCGGCCGGTCTCAACGTCCGCACCCCGTACCCGATCGAGGAGATCGAACGCCGACGCCGGCAGTCACCGCTGTCGGCCGTGATCGGCGACCTGACGCAGATCGTCGCGCCCGTCGCGGATGCGTCGCAGCTCCTGCTGGTGGTGACGGACGCCGACGGCGTGATCCTGTGGCGCAACGGTTCGGCGAAGGTCCGGGCACGCGCCGACACTCTCGGCTTCCGCGAGGGATCCGTGTGGACCGAATCCGCCGTGGGCACCAATGCGATCGGAACCGCACTCGCGGAAGCGGCTCCCGTGCAACTGTTCTCGGGCGAGCATTTCGAGCAGAGCCAGCATCCGTGGTACTGCACGGCGGCACCGATCCACGATCCGATCGGCGGCGACGTGCTGGGAATCGTCGACGTCAGCGGACCGGCGCTGACGCTGCACCCGGCGATCAGCGCACTGGTCGACACCGCGGTACGGCTCGCGGAATCACAGCTGTGGCGCCGGCACGAGCAACGACTCGATCACCTGCGCACCAGCGCCGCGCCGTTGCTCGCGTCGGTGTCGGGACCGCTGCTGCTGGTCGACGAACACGGCTGGGTGGCGCACTCCTCGGGCGTCGCGACCACCGGCCGGGTCGCCGCCCCGCGGGGCGACCGGGCCCTCACCGTTCCCGGGCTCGGCTTGTGCATTCCGGAACAGCTCTCCCACGGATGGCTGATCCGGCCTGTCGAGCGAACGACGAGAATTGCCATGACACTTCGCCTTTCGTCTACTCCCGCAGTTGAGGTGAGCGGTGCGGACTCCTCGTGGCACAGTCCCGTGACGGTGCGGCACGCCGAGATCCTGCTCCTGCTGCACCACCGGGGCCGCGACGGGATGACGGTCACCGAGCTCGGTCACGCCCTGTTCGGCGACGCCGATCACGCGGTGGCGGTGCGCGCCGAGGTGTCGCGACTCCGCCGCGCGCTCGGCACCGTCGTCGAGAGCCGGCCGTACCGGCTGGCCGAATCCGTCGACCTCGCGGTGGAGACACCCGACGCCGAACGCCTGTCCGATTGTGCCTTCGTGCGCCGGTCGACCAGCCCGGGGGTGCGTGCCCTGGCCCGGTGACGGCGCGTCAGTGCGTGAGGCCGTCCCAGTCGACGGCCGCGGCGATGGGTTCCGAGTTGTTCTGCGTCGCTTCGCCACTCTCGCGGGCGGTGCCGCTGCGCAGGCCGCAGTACTCGTTGACCTTGCCGAACACGACGCGGTAGCTCTCCAGGTCGCGGGAGGAGATGCCGTGCGGTTCGAGAAGGGCGAGGACGGTTTCGCCGCGCGCAGCATCGTCCTGGGCCGCGAAGTCGTCACAGTTCGCACCCGCGCCGGAACCGCCACAGCCCGCCACGCTCGTGCCGAGCACGAACACAGCGGGGACGAACACCGCGGCCACCACACGACTCTTCACCGGCAACCCACCCCTCTCCTCGACGGCACGACAGGACACGATCTTGCCCGACCGTTCGGCGTCGGCTTCCTCGGGATCCCGATCGGCGCGACCGGGACGGCGGCATCGTCAGAACAAGGTGAGCGCCGGATCCGCCGGCCGCGGTGCGCGCACCGGGGACGGCACGTCCCGATGCTCGGCTTCGGCGCCGGCGAGGCCGTATCGCTCCACCAGCGGGTCGACCCGGGCCCGGAGCCAGCGCTTGTATTCCGGAGTGACGTACGCGCCGCGCCCATAGAGCTGCCGGTATCGGCGGACCAAGGCCGGATGCTCGGCGGCGAGCCAGGACAGGAACCATCCGCGGGTGGCGCCACGCAGGTGCATGGGTATCACGGTCGCGCCCGAGGCGCCCGCTTCGGCGAGGGCGGCGAAGAGTTCGTCCAGGTGCCCCGTCGAGTCGGTGAGGTACGGGATGACGGGCGCCACCATCACGTGGCACCGCAGGCCGGCCTCGGAGACCGCGCGGATCAGGTCGAGCCGGGCCTGCGGCGACGGAGTACCGGGTTCGAGCCGGCGCTGCAGGTCGCGGTCGCCGACGGCGAGGGAGACCGCGACACCGACGTCGACCTGATCGGCTGCGAGTTTGAGCAACGGCAGATCGCGCCGCAGCAGCGTGCCCTTGGTGAGGATCGAGAAGGGTGTCCCGGATTCCGCGAGGGCCCGAACCACCCCGGGCATCAGGCGATACCGGCCCTCGGCACGCTGATAGGGATCGGTGTTGGTGCCGAGCGCGACATGCTCGCGCTTCCAGGATTTGCGGGACAGTTCCCGCCGCAGCACCGCCGCCACATTCGTCTTGACGACGAGCTGGCTGTCGAAATCGTGGCCCGGGTCGAGGTCGAGATATTCGTGGGTGGGCCGGGCGAAACAGTAGCGGCACGCATGACTGCAGCCGCGGAAGGTGTTGACCGTGTACCGGAACGGCAGATTCGACGCTTCCGGCGTCCTGTTGAGGGCGCTCTTGCACAACACCTCGTGGAACGTGATGCCCTCGAAGTCCGGTGTCTGCACAGTGCGGACGAGCCCGGCCCGGTCGAAGCCGGGCAACGCGCCGTCGTCGGCGTCCAGGGTCTGTGCCGCCCACCGCATGCATCCAGTCGAACACCTGTGCGAGACTCCTGTCAACCGGTCGTCGAAATTTCGTTCGGCGACCCCGCACCTGACAGAATTCGCCCATGACTCGTCAGAACGTCTCGTCCGGTTCCGCATGGGAACCGAAGATCGGCTACTCCCGCGCGGTGCGGATCGGCAACCAGGTCGCGGTCTCCGGCACGACCTCGCCCGGTGCGACCCTCGAGGAGCAGACCCGCGGCGCCCTGCGCACCATCGAAGCCGCGCTGGCCGAGGCCGGGGCGAAGCTGACCGACGTGATCCGCACCCGCATGTACCTCACCGACATGTCCCGGTGGGAGGAAGCCGCCGCCGCGCACGGTGCGGTGTTCGGCGAGATCCGGCCTGCCAGCACGATTCTCGAGGTCAGCCGCCTCGTCGACGCCGATCTGCTCATCGAGGTCGAGGCCGACGCAGTCGTCGGGTGAGCGACCGGTGCGTCTTCCGGGAGGCCCCGGAGGACGCACCGCGCGCGGCGCCCCGGCCTCGGCTAGAGTGCTGCACACGAAGTTCTGATCTGGGGGGATCGTGATGGGTGATCATGCCGCCGTCGGCAATTCGGTGAAGGTCGTACCCGACGGCGTTCGCGCGTTCGGGAACACGGCGCTCGAAGCCGCCGATCACGTCGCACGCGCCGGGGCGGTGGACCTGCAGGCGAACCTGTCGGCCCTGAGCTCGGCACTCGGCCTGATCGGTGGAGACTTTCTGGCGGCGTTCGCCGCAGCCCAGAGCGAGCACACCCGCGCGGTCGCGCACCTGTCGCTGGCCTACGCCTCCAGCGGCACCGCCGCACACGACACCGCGACCGGTTACGAAACCGTCGTGGCCGAGCAGGCCGCAGCGTTGACGAACGCCGCCGTGAGCAACCTGCCCGGGGCAGCGCAGTGACCGGATCCGGAACACCCGAGACGATACCGACCGTTCTCGATGCGCTGCGCGCCTCACCGATCGGCCCGGTACTGGACATGCCGCTGCCCGCACCGGCCGTCCCACCCCCACCGGCCGACCCCGGCGCGGGTTCGATCGTCGAACTGCTGCAGTCGATTCCGATTCCGCAGTTGCCCGGCCTCGACCAACTGCTGACGCCATTGACCGATCTCGGTGGGCTCTTCGGCACCGGCATCCTCGACGCGGTCGACCCCGCCGCGATCCTCCAGCAGTCGTCCCGGTTCCTCGACACCGCCGCATCGATCGGGCGCAGCGCCGTCGACGTGCTGCCCGATGCATGGGAGGGCGTGCCGGCCGAGTCCGCGATCGACCACGGCCGCCGGGCCCAGGCCTGTGCGCTGGAATTGAGTGCGCGCGGCGACCACATCGGGCAACTGACCCGCGCCGCCACCGCCACGGTCGAACGCGGCAACATCGAACTGTCCGGCATCGCCCGGTCGTTCGTGGCCGTCGCGTCGGCGGCGGCGCCGGTCGCGCTGACACCGCCCGGCCAGGCCCTGCTGATATCGGCCGCCGCCGAGCACCTGCAGGCCGCGCTCGCCGTGGTGAGCCGCAGCCGCGGCGAACTGAGCATGCACACCGCGGCGATGAACACCCTCACCACGCCGGTTCCGGTTCCCCCTCCCATCGCACCGGACGGTCTGCCCGACGCCGGAAAAGTCGCGTCCGTGGCGTCCGAGGCGGTGAAATCCCTCGCATCCGACCGGGCGTCCACGCCGGGGCCGATGTTCGGCGGATCCGGTGACGGACTCGTCCCGACCCGGGCCGCGGCCGCGGCGCCGACCGTGGCGTCGGCCGGTGGGAGCGGCGCGATGGCCTCGCCGGCCGGGTTCGGCGGCGTGGGCGTCGGAGGGTCCGGGCTCGGCGGCGGAACCGGCGCGATACCCGCGGCATCGGCTCTCGGTCTCGTGCCGGGTCCGGGCGCGGCATCCCCGGCGACAGGCGCAGCCGCACCGCTGGCCGCGACACCGGGGCGCGGCATGTACGGCGGCGTCCCGTCGTCCGGGACCTCGCGCGCCGACGACAGACCCGAGCACCGTGGCACACCGGGATTCCTGGTGTCCGCAGCGAATTCCACCGAAGTGGTCGGGGAACTGCCGAAGGTCGTGCCGTCGGTGATCGGCGGCTCGGAGGACGACCGGTAGCCGCGGGCGCCAGGCCTCCGTCCGCGGGGACGGATTACCCCGTGACCCGAGCGGGTACCTCTCGAAGATGCGTCCCGCCGATGAGATTCGACATCTGGGTGTCGAAGAGGAATTCCAGCTCATCGACGTCGGAACGCGCCGTCTCGTCCCGCGAGCACCCGAACTTCTCGCCCGGCTGCCGCACGACACCTACGTCGACGAACTGCAACGCTGCGTCGTCGAGGTGAACAGCGACGTCCATCCGGACCTGTCGAAGCTGCGCGCTGATCTGGTGGATCGTCGCGCGCAGCTCGTCGCGGCGGCCGCGGAACTGGGACTGGGGGTCGCCGCGGCCGGTGCCGTGCCGCTCGCCGTCCCGGCGGAACTGCAGGTCAGCGAGACACCACGCTATCGCCGGATGCTCGCCGACTATCAGTTGCTCGCGCGCGAACAGCTGATCTGCGGTACCCAGGTGCACGTCGACGTTCCCGATCGGGACGAAGCGGTCCAGGTCGCGAACCGCATTGCACCGTACCTACCGGTGTTCCTGGCGCTGAGTGCGAGTTCGCCGTTCTGGGCGGACGGTACCGACACGGGTTATGCGAGCGTGCGCAGCCTGGTGTGGATCAGGTGGCCGAGCACCGGTCCTGCCGCCCCGGTGTCGTCGGCCGCCGAGTACGACCGGCTGATCGCGGACCTGGTGTCGAGCGGGGTGATCACCGACCCGGGCATGGTGTACTTCGACATCCGCCCCTCCGCACACCAGCCGACCCTCGAGCTCCGGGTGTGCGACAGCTGCCCGTCGGTCGACACGATCACCTTGATCGCGGGTCTGTTCCGGGCCCTCGTCGAGCACGAGTGCGCGGGACTGCGTGCGGGCACTCCCCCCGTGCGGGCGAACCCCACCCTGATCCGCGCGGCGATGTGGCGGGCCGCGCGGTCGGGACTCGAGGGCGATCTCGTCGACGTCGAAGCCGCGGTACCGCGGCCGGCCGTGGAGATGATCGACCGGCTCAGTTCGATGCTGCGCCCCGAACTCGAGCAGATGGGCGACTGGGAAACCGTGTCCGAACTGGCCGCGGCGGCCGCCCGCGTCGGCAGCTCCGCCGCGCGGCAGCGGCGGGTGCTGCGACGGCGCGGCAGGCTCACCGATGTGGTGGACCTGCTGCTCGCCGAGACGGCGGGACAGGTCCAGCCGGTCCCGGAGGTCGCCGACCCCCACGGGACACTGCTGCACGGCTACGCGCCGTTGCGGGTGGAGGAAACGAACGACGGATACGACGAGGCCGTCGACGCCCACGGCCGGCCACGACCGGCGTATGCACACGTGCTGGCGACCCTCGCCGACCTCGGCGTCGACGCACTGCGCACCGCCCAGGACGACATCGACCGCGAGCTGGGCCTGGACGGGGTGATGTTCCGGGTCACCGGTGAGTCCCGAGCGCGGGTCTTCCCGATGGACGTGGTGCCGCGCATCATCCCGGCCGAGCACTGGGAACGCCTCGTCCCGGGACTCGAGCAGCGGGCCCTGGCGCTCAACGCGTTCCTCGTGGACGTGTACGGCGACGCCGCAGTGGTGCGGGACGGTGTGCTGCCCGCGGAGGTCCTCGACCGCGCGCCGGGGTTCCGGCGCAGCGGCGCCGCGGCCCATCTGCACCGGGTGCGCGCACACATCTGCGGTATCGACCTGGTGACGACCGGTCCCGGACGGTTCGTGGTGCTCGAGGACAATCTGCGCGTGCCGTCGGGCGTCGGCTATGCGTGGGCACACCGCGCGATGACCCGCATGTTCCTCGGGAAGCTCCTCGTCGACACCGAGGTCCTCGACGTCGAGGACACCTCGGACATGATCGTGCGGACGCTCCGGGCGGCGGCGCCGCCCGCGGCGCGAGGCGGGGAGGTCGCGGCCGTGGTGCTCAGCGCGGGTCCGGAGGACTCCGCCTGGTTCGAGCACACGATGCTCGCCGAACGCACGGGCCTGCCGCTGGTACAGACCCAGGACCTGTCGGTGCGTGACGACATCGTGTTCGCCCACCGCGGGCCGACGGTGTCTCGGGTCGACGTGCTCTACGCCCGCGTCGACGAGGACATGTTGCTCTCCTCCACCGGCCACGACGGGCAACCGCTGCGGCCCGGTCTGCTCGGCGCGCTGCGTGCCGGGTCCGTGACCGTGGTCAACGCGCTCGGCAACGGGGTCGCCGACGACAAGGCCGTGTACTCCTACGTGCCGAAGCTGATCGAGTACTACCTCGGGGAGCGGCCGTTGCTCGAACAGGTCCCCACGCTGCTGTGCGCCGAACGGCAGCAGCGCGACGAGGTACTGGACCGGCTCTCCGAGCTCGTGGTCAAACCCATCGACGGATTCGGGGGCGGCGGGATCACGATCGGCCCGGAAGCGACCCCGGCCGAACTGGACCGTCGCCGAATCGAGCTGGTGGGTCACCCGGAGCGGTTCGTCGCCCAGGAGGTGCTGCCGTTGTCGACGCACCCGACGTTCGACTCCACCGGGCTGTACCCGCACCACGTCGACCTGCGGGTGTTCGTGCACGTGCGCGCGGACGGCGACGCGGTCACCGCGCACGTCGCGCCCGCGGCGCTGACGCGCGTGGCGCCCGCCGGGAGCCTGGTGGTCAATTCGTCGCAGGGCGGGGGCGGCAAGGACACCTGGATTCTGCGGTCCTCCCGGGCGGCAGGGCCCCGATAGAGGCAACCGAAAGGAGCGTTCCGTGTGCGGTGTGTGCGGCGAGATCCGGTTCGACGGCACCGCGGCCGATACCGATGCCGTGTCCCGGATGACCGAGGCGATGGCACCCCGCGGCCCCGACTCCGGGGGAATGTACGCGCAGGAATCGATCGCTCTGGGGCACCGCAGGCTGAGCATCATCGACCTGTCACCGCGGGGTCGCCAGCCGATGATCGACAGCGACCTCGGACTGGCGCTCGTGTTCAACGGGTGCATCTACAACTACCGGCAGCTGCGAGACCGGCTCGAAGCGGCCGGCTACCGGTTCTTCTCGACCGCGGACAGCGAGGTGGTGCTCAAGGCATTCCACCGATGGGGCGCGGACTGCGTGCGCCGTTTCGCCGGGATGTTCGCGTTCGCGATCGCCGACACCGACACCGGGGTGGTCACCCTGGCCCGCGACCGGCTCGGGATCAAACCGCTGTATCTGGCCGAATCACCCGGCCGGCTCCGGTTCGCGTCGACGCTTCCGGCGCTGCTGCGCGCCGGGGACGTGGACACGGACCTCGATCGGGTGGCGCTGCACCACTATCTGAGCTTTCATTCGGTGGTTCCGGCCCCCCGCACCATCTTCCGGGGCGTGCGCAAACTGCCGGCGGCGACCGTGCGCGTCGTCCGGCCCGACGGCCGCAGCACCGACACCCGTTACTGGCAGCCGGTGTTCGGCCCGGATCCGGATCGCGCTGCATGGACCGGATTCGACTGGCAGCAAGCGCTGCTCGACGCCCTGCGCACGGCGGTGTCCCGCCGGATGGTCGCCGACGTGCCGGTCGGGGTACTGCTGTCCGGGGGCATCGACTCGAGTCTGGTGGTCGCACTGCTCGCCGAGCAGAGGCAGCACGGTCTCGCGACCTTCAGCATCGGATTCGATTCGGCGGCAGGAGAATCCGGGGACGAATACGAGTACTCGGATCTGGTCGCCGAGACGTTCGGCACCGCGCACCACAAGATCCACATCGATTCCTCGCGCCTGCTGCCTGCGGTGCCTGCGACCATCGCGGCGATGAGCGAGCCGATGGTCAGTCACGACTGTGTCGCGTTCTACCTCCTGTCGGAGGAGGTGCGCCGATCGGTGAAGGTGGTCCAATCCGGTCAGGGCGCCGACGAGATCCTGGCCGGATACGACTGGTATCCGCCGATGCTCGGCGTTCCCCGCGCCCGATCCGCCGAGGCGTACTCCCGGGTCTTCGTCGACCGTTCGCACGACGAGATCGACGCGTTGTTGTGCCCTGAGCACCGGCTCGACGGGGACCCGAGCGACGATTTCCTGATCGCGCGGCACGCCGAACCCGGTGCCCGCACGTCGGTCGACGCGGCGTTGCGACTCGACACGACGGTCATGCTGGTCGAGGACCCCGTCAAACGGGTCGACACGATGACGATGGCGTGGGGTCTCGAGGCACGCGTACCGTTCCTCGACCACGAATTCGTCGAACTCGCCGCGACCTGCCCACCGGAACTGAAACTGGCATCGGGCGGCAAGGGCGTGCTCAAGGACGCGAGCCGCGGGCTGCTGCCGGCGCGTGTCGTCGACCGCACGAAGGGCTACTTCCCCGTCCCGGGAATCCGGAACCTCGACGGGGAACTGCTCACGCTGGTACGCGACGCACTGCACAGTCGAGCCGCGCGCGAACGCGCTCTGTACCGGCCACAGGCGGTCGAGGCCCTGCTGGCCGCGCCCAACGACACCCGCACCACGCTCGGCGCGAACGCGCTCTGGCAGGTCGCGCTGCTCGAATTGTGGTTGCAGGCAATGGAGGAGCAGACCGGAACGACCACCGCGCGGGCCGCGCGGGAGCGAAAGGAGTGATCCGGAATGGATGCGGCGCCCGGGAATCCGGCACACGTGCGATTCACGTCGGGGGCGTCGATGTCGCCCGACGCGACGGGGTTCGCGCACCTCGTCGACGACGGCGGCTATCCGTGGGCGGTGCAGCGGTTCCTGACGGGCCGGTCGGCCGGTCCCTCCCGTCGCGTGGCTCTGCCCGTCGCCGGACCGGTCACGCGGATCCTGCATTCCGAGGACGGCCGGTGGCTCGCCTGCCAGGTCGCTCCCGACGCAGGCACGCGCACCCGGGTGTGGGTGGTGCGGACGGATCCGGACGACCGCAGCGCCCGGCAACTGGACACGGAGGGCGACTCGTCGACGGAACTGGTGTGCTGGGACGGTCCCCTCGTCGCGGTGACCGCCACGGACGATCAGGGTGTCGCCGAATCCCGGCTGATCGACCCGCAGACGCTCGAGTCGGTCGTGCTCGACCGGCGGGTCGGCGGCCACCTGGTCGATTCCTGGGGCGGTTCGGCGTTGCTGCGAGTCGGGCCGCGTGGACACCGGGAGCTGTTGCTGCTCCGTGCGGACGGAAGCCGGACACCCCTGCTGCCCGCCGATTTCGGATCGACGACCGATGCCGGGGTCATCCTCGACGACCATCGCCTGCTCGGCATGCTCGATCGGCACACGTCCCCGTGGGCCTCCAGCGAGGGCGAGCCGGGCCGGTACGTGCGGGCACTGGTGCGCAGCGATCACGATTGCGAGTTCGCGCGGTTGCTCGGTGTCGCGGTGTCCGAGGAAGGGGTGTCGTACCGGGTGCTCGCGGAGCGCCCGGATGCGGACCTCGACGAGTTCGCGGTGAGCGAAGATCACACCACCGTGGCGCTGCTGTGGAACATCAAGGGGGTCAGTGAGTTACAGATTCTCACTCTGACGGACGGCTCGCTCGCACCGCCGATCCTGCTGCCCGGTCTCGTCGCGTCGGAGTTGTCGCTGAGTGCGACCGGCGCACTGCTCGCCGTCACGGTGCAGGGACCGGGCATGCCGCCGTCCGTCGAACTGGTCAATCCTCGTTCCGGAGACTGGGTTCCGGTCGAGCACGCCCGCACCCGGGTCGATCCGGCGGACGAGCCGGAGCTGCTCGAATTCGAAGCGCGGGACGGAATGCCGTTGTCCGGTTGGTGTTACCGGGCCCGGACCGAACCGGGTCCGGTGATGCTGTACTTCCACGGCGGCCCCGAAGCCCAGGAACGACCGGGTTACAGCGACTACTTCCCCGCCCTGGTGGAGGCCGGCATCACCGTGTTCGCCCCGAACGTCCGGGGTTCCGGTGGGTTCGGACGCACTTTCATGCACGCCGACGACCGGTACGGTCGCTTCGCCGGCATCGACGACGTCGCGGACTGCGTGCAGTTCCTCGTCGAGCGCGGTGTCGCCGATCCGGCACGGATCGCGTGCGCCGGACGCTCCTACGGCGGTTATCTCACGCTGGCATCGCTGACGTTCCATGCCCCGCTGTTCGCCGCGGGCATCGCGATCTGCGGGATGAGCGATCTGGAGAGCTTCTACGCCAACACCGAACCGTGGATCGCGGCGGCCGCCTACCCCAAGTACGGACATCCGGTGCACGACCGGGAACTGCTGCAGGAACTGTCCCCCATCCACCGGATCGCCGAGTTGAAGGCACCACTGCTCGTCGTCCACGGCGCGCACGACACGAACGTGCCGGTCGGCGAGTCCGAGCAGGTGGTTGCGGCCGTCCGTGCCCGGGGCGGCGTCGCCGAATTCCTGCTGTTCGACGACGAAGGCCATGAGATCGTGAAACAGGAGAACCGCCGCGCGCTCGCCACTGCGATGGCCACCTGGCTCACCACGCATCTGGGCGCGACCCGAGAGACGGAGGCCGCGCGATGACCGTCCCGTTCGACCAGCTGGTCGCGTGGCGGCGCGACCTGCACGCGCACCCCGAACTGGCGTTCGCCGAGCACCGCACCACCGCGCTGGTCCGTGACCATCTGCGCTCGCTCGGACTGGATCCGGTGACATTGCCTCGTGGCACCGGGTTGTGGTGCGACGTGGGCCCGCCGACCCCGCACTGCCTCGCCCTGCGGGCCGACCTCGACGCGCTGCCGCTGACCGAGGCCACGGGACTGCCCTTCGCGTCGACGGTGGACGGGGTGTGTCACGCCTGCGGACACGATGGGCACACCGCGATGCTCATGGGGGCCGCCGCCGAGCTCGCCGAAAATCCTCCGCCCCAACGGGTCCGTCTGATCTTTCAGCCGGCCGAGGAGACGACTCCGGGTGGCGCGCTGGATGTCGTCGCGGCCGGCGCGCTCGACGGCGCGACAAAGATCTTCGCCTTGCACTGCGCTCCGCAACTCGAGGTGGGCAGGCTCGCCACCCGGGCCGGGCCGATCACCTCGTCGAGCGCCACCGTGACCGTCCACCTGTCGTCCACCGGCGGGCATTCGGCACGTCCCTACCTCACCGGCGATCTGATCCACGCCGCGGCGGTGCTGGTCACCGGCCTGGCGTCGGTCCTCGACCGGCGCATCGACGCACGCAGCGCGACGGTGCTCACGTGGGGCAGGATCTCGGCGGGCCACGTGGGCAACGCGATCCCCGAGTCCGGGGAGCTGGTCGGCACGCTGCGCAGCGCGTCGCACACCACCTGGAGGGAACTCGAACCTCTCGTCCGGCGCACCGTGGGCGAACTGCTGGCGCCCTACGACGTCGGGCACGAACTGATCTTCGCGCAGGGCGTACCGCCGGTGGTCAACGACCCGGACTGCGCCGCGGACCTGCTCGCCGCGATCGAGACGGTGGTCGGGCTGGACAATCTGGCCGAGGCCCAGCAGTCCAGTGGCGGTGAGGATTTCGCGTGGTACCTCGAAGAGGTCCCCGGTGCGATGGCACGGCTCGGCGTGTGGGACGGGGTCGGGCCGCGCTGCGATCTGCATCGCCCCGAGTTCACCCTCGACGAGCGCGCACTGGTCCACGGCATGCGCACGTTCGTCGCACTGGCCCGGCAGGGATGACGTGCCCGATCCCGCTCACTCGACGAGCGCTGCCACCTCATGATCGGTCAGTGTCGTCTGCGGCACCCGGCCCGCTCTGCGGGCGAGGTCGATCGCCCGGTACAGCGGCCGCTCCTCGAGCGCCGCGCTGCGCGCCTCCGCCCGCAGCTGTTCGAGGAGGACAGACGACACCGCCGCCGCCGGCGCGAGTTCCGCGGTGGCGAGGGCATCGGCGAGCCGACGGAGCGCGAGCACGTCGAGTTCGCGTCCACCCCCGTCCGCGTACAGCGCCAGCGGCACCGACACGAGCCGGTGCTCGCCGTCGTTGACCCGCAGGATCACCTGACTCACCCGCCCGACCCGCACGAGCAATTCGACACCGGCCAGGTGCCGCAATTCCACACTGCGCGAACGCAACACTCCCGAGGCGGTCAGCACCGTACCTCCCAGGCGGAGGTGCCGGCGTGTCACGACGAACGCGCCGACGGCGGGCGGCAGCCCGAAGATCAGGCCGAGCGCGACGGCGATCGACATCGGCACGAACAGCCATGCCACGACGCCGAGCACGATTCCGACCAGCACCGATGCGAGAGCCACCCGCCGGGCACGCGGCAGCAGCAGGTGTGGCGGCAGCAGGTCGAGCGAAACGGGGTCGGGCGCCGGCCCGTCAGCCCCGGGCAACGACCTCACCCACGCGCACGACCGCCTCGGTGAGCGGCACGGTCTGCTGCTCGCCGTTGCGCAGATCCTTGACGACGATCTCGCCGGCCTCGAGTTCCCGGTCACCGAGGACCAGTGCGACCACGGCGCCGGACTTGTCGGCGGCCTTCATCGCACCCTTGAGTCCACGGCCGCCGTACGCCAGGTCGACGCGGATGCCCGCGCCGCGCAACCGGTGGGCGAGCGGAACCAGCGCGGCCTTGGCGGCATCGCCCATCGGCACGCCGTACACCTCGCAGCGCGCCGGGGTGGCCGCGCTCTTGCCTTCGGCGGCGAGCGCGAGAATCGTGCGGTCCACACCGAGACCGAACCCGATTCCCGAGAGCGGCTGCCCGCCGAGCTGCTCCATCAGGCCGTCGTAACGGCCGCCGCCGCCGATACCGGACTGCGCGCCGAGCCCGTCGTGCACGAACTCGAAGGTGGTCTTGGTGTAGTAGTCGAGACCGCGCACCATGCGCGGGTTGACGACGTACGGCACCCCGAGCGCGTCGAGGTGGCTCAGCACCTCGTCGAAGTGGGCCTTGGCGCTGTCGGACAGGTGGTCGAGCATCAGCGGCGCGTCGGCGGTCATCTCCCGGACCTCGCGGCGCTTGTCGTCGAGCACCCGCAACGGGTTGATCTCCGCGCGACGACGGGTCTCCTCGTCGAGCGGGAGCCCGAACAGGAACTGCTGCAGCAACTCCCGATACTGGGGGCGGCAGGTGTCGTCGCCGAGCGAGGTGATCTCGAGCCGGAACCCGTCGAGTCCCAGACCCCGGAACCCGGCATCGGCGATCGCGATGACCTCGGCGTCGAGCGCCGGATCGTCGATGCCGATCGCCTCCACCCCGACCTGCTGCAACTGCCGGTACCGGCCGGCCTGAGGACGCTCGTAGCGGAAGAACGGACCCGAGTAGCTGAGCTTGACGGGCAGCTGGCCACGGTCGAGACCGTGTTCGATGACCGCGCGCATCACACCGGCGGTGCCTTCGGGGCGGAGCGTGACGGACCGGTCGCCACGATCGGCGAACGTGTACATCTCCTTCGTGACGACATCGGTGGATTCGCCGACGCCGCGCGCGAACAACCCGGTGTCCTCGAAGATCGGCAGCTCGATGTGCCCGTAACCGGCCAGACGCGCGGCACGCGTCAACCCGTCGCGCACGGCCACGAACTCCGCGGACTGCGGCGGAACGTAGTCCGGGACACCCTTCGGGGCCGAGAACGTGGAGACCTTGCTCACCTGTCGCTGCTTTCTCTCGTCGGAACGATGTGCGTGTGTGCCCGGATCAGCGGGATCCGGCCAGACCGGTCAGGAAGGGATTCGACGCCCGCTCCCGTCCGATCGTGCTGGACCGGCCATGGCCGGGCAGGATGTTCGTGGTGTCGTCGAGCACCAGCAGTTTCGCGGCGAGCGACTCGAGCAGCTGCTCGTGGTTGCCACCCGGCAGGTCCGTCCGGCCGATGGATCCCTCGAACAGGGTGTCGCCGGTCAACGCGACCGGGACCTCACTGCCGTCGGGGGTGGTCGCGACGGTGCGCAAAACCACCGAGCCCTGGGTGTGGCCGGGGGTGTGGTCGACGACGAAACGGATACCGGCGTGCTCGACGACGTCGCCGTCGGCCAGTTCGATGACCTCGTGCGGCTCGGTGAAGGTGACACCCGCGAGGAGCGGCGCCAGGCTCGAACCCATCCCGACACCGGGGTCGGAGAGCATGTGCCGGTCGCCCGGATGAATGTAGGTGGGGATCTCGTAGCGGTCCGCGACCGCCTGCGCCGACCAGACGTGGTCGAGGTGGCCGTGGGTGAGCAGCACGGCGCGCGGCCGGAGGTCGGATCCGGTGAGGAACTCGTTCAACGGTTCGGCGGCGTCCTGACCGGGATCGACGACGACGCAGTCCTTCGCGTTGTCCTGCGCGAGGATGTAACAGTTGGTCTGGAACATCCCGGCGGGGAATCCGGTGACGAGCACGGGCATCGCTCCTACGGTGAGGACAGTTCTGGGGGCTCCTACAGCGTAGGTGCAACGCCCGGTCCGCCCGCTTCCAGGTTCGGGTGGCAGACTCGATCCGGCCTGACTTCACAGCTCAGCGACGACCGATCGGTTACGGGAGGACTACAGCAGTGCCGAGCAATGCACAGCGGCGCCAGGCCGCGAAACGCAAACTCGAACGGCAGCTCGCGCGTCGCGCGGAACGCGCACGCAAGCGCCGTCAGCGCAACATCGGCCTGGCGGCCCTGGGGGTGATCGTCGTGGTCGGTGCCGGTGTCGCGCTGTGGGCGGTCAACCGCGGCGACGACGAGGGCGCCACCACCGCCGCGGACGGCACCGAGCAGACCTCCGAATACGCGGCGCTGCCCGCCGGGCGCGCCGAACCGCTGCCCGACTCCGTGAACTGCGCGTACCCGGCCGACGGGCGCGAGCCGTCGCGGCCGGTGGAGCCGCCGCGCACCGAGGGCATCCTCACCACCGGCGAAGGCAACACCGACATCAGCGTCAGTGTCGAGACGACCCAGGGGAACATCGGGCTGGTCCTGCACAACGCGGACTCGCCGTGCACGGTGAACAATTTCCTGTCGCTCGCATCGCAGGGCTATTTCGACAACACCGACTGCCACCGGTTGACGACGTCACCGTCGCTGCAGGTGCTGCAGTGCGGCGATCCGACCGGCACCGGCAGTGGCGGACCGGGCTACCAGTTCGCGAACGAGTTCCCCACCGACCAGTTCGCCGCCGACGACCCGGCTTCACAGGAGCCGATGTCCTACGCTCGCGGCACCGTGGCGATGGCCAACGCCGGCCCGGGCACCAACGGAAGCCAGTTCTTCCTGGTCTACGGGGATTCGGTGCTGCCGCCGCAGTACACGGTGTTCGGCACGATCGACGAGACCGGCCTGGCCACGCTCGACAAGATCGCCGCGGACGGCGTCGCCGGTGGTGGCGCCGACGGCGCGCCCGCCCTCGCGACCAAGCTGACCAGTGTGAGGATGGACTGATGATCAGCACCCCGATCCGCCTCGCGGTCGCCGCGGCAGGTGCAGCACTGCTGCTGGCCGGCTGTTCCGACGACGGTGGCGACTCGACCACGACCACCACGACGCGGACCGCGACGGCCACACAGAGCGCACCGGCACAGTCGGGCGCGCTGCCCGAACGTCCCGCCGCGGGCGCGCCCGTCGACTGCAGTTACACCCCGGACGGTCCCGCGGCGAAGGAGGTGACGCCGCCGCAGGCGAGCGGCGTGACGACCGAGGGATCACCGGCGGTGACGATGACGACCAGCGCGGGCCCGATCGGTCTCACCCTCGATCCGGCCGCCGCACCGTGCACGGTCAACAGCTTCGTCTCGCTCGCCGAGCAGGGCTACTTCGACGACACGCCGTGCCACCGCCTCGTCACCTCGCCGGGCCTGCAGGTGCTGCAGTGCGGCGACCCGTCCGGCACCGGCTCGGGCGGACCGGGCTACGGATTCGACACCGAGTACCCGGAGACGGCCTACGCACCGAACGATCCCGCCCTCGCCCGGGCCGTGGTGTACCCGCGGGGCACGATCGCGATGGCGAACACCGGGCAGCCCGGCAGCAACGGCAGCCAGTTCTTCCTCGTCTACGAGGATTCGCAGCTCCCGCCGGCGTACACGATCTTCGGCACGATCGACGAGGCCGGACTCGCGACGATCGAGAAGGTCGCGGCAGCGGGCGACGACGGCTCGATGGGCAGTGTCGGTGGCGGTGCCCCCAACCAGCCCGTTCGGATCGAATCGGTGACGGTCGCATCCTGATGTACCGGACGGACGGTGCCTTCCCGTCGGGGGCACCGTCCTCTCGGCCGCGTCGCCGGTCGACGGGCCGTCCTGCTGCCACCTGTGGCCGATCACCGAGCCCGCGGGGTGGTCACGGGTACGGTTCCCGTGTTCTCTCGTACTCCTGTCCCATCGGTGGTGGATCGGATATCGTGCCGTGGCTGTGACCCCAGACAGCTCGCCGGTTCCCGCCCGCGATCGGACGCGTCGCGGCTTCGTGCTGCGAGGCCTCGTGCTGCTCGTCGCCGCAGTTCTCGCGACGGGATGCACCGCCGACAGCGGCGCCGCCACCGAACCGCCGGCGACCACGGTTGCGTCCACCACGTCCGCACCGGTCCCCGGACCGGACGCGTTCGACCCGTCCGCCTATCCGCCGCTCCCACCGGTTCCCGCACCTGCGGGCGCCACCGTCGAGTGCCGGTACACCGAGGGAGGACCGGCGACGCCGCAGGCCCGGTTCTCCCGGGTGGCCACGGTCTCGACGGTCGGCACCGTCGAGCTGACCCTCGAGACGACCGTCGGCCCGATTCCGCTGGTCCTCGACCGGGCCAAGGCGCCGTGCACGGTCAACAGCTTCATCAACCTGGCACGCCAGGGCTTCTACAACCGCAGCACGTGCGATCAGCTGGTCGACGAACCGGGGACCCAGCTGTTCACCTGTGGTGACCCCACCGGGACGGGTACCGGTGGTCCCGGCTATCGGTTCCCGGACGAGTACCCGGTTACGGTGACCTCCCACGTGAACGGATTCCTCACGCCGGTGCTGCACCCCCGTGGAACGCTGGCGATGGCGTCGGACGGGCGGGCCGACAGCAACGGGAGCCGGTTCCTGCTCGTTTTCGGCGACAGCGTGATGCCGGCCCAGTACACGATCTTCGGCACGATCGGCGAATCCGCGCTGCCGCTCCTCGATGCCGCCGCGGAAGCCGGACACGAGGGAGGACCGGGCTCCTTCGGCCGCGGCCGTCCCCTCACCCCGATCATGATCAACAGGGTGATCTGAGGGTGAAACAGGCTCACTACCGCCACCCGGAGCTGTCCGGAACCGGTCACCGTCGGTTACGGTCCGGATCCGTGACAGCCGTTACAGCCACGACGCAGGGGGTCGTGCGCTGGTCCTGGGCCTGCACGCTCGGTGTCGTCGCGGTGGTCGTGGCCGGGTGTAGCACCGGTGCCGCGACCACCGCCGACACCCCGCCTCCCACAACGTTCACCACGCCGGCTCCGGCCACGGCCGTGCCCGCGGGCGCGCCGCTTCCCCCGGCGCCGGTGCCATCCGCGACGAGCGTGACGTGTTCGTACGTCCCCGGTGGCCCGGCGGCCCGTCCCGCGACGACTCCGGCCACGACGTCGGTGCCCACGAGCGGGACGACCGAGATCACGCTCGAGACCACCGTCGGCGCGGTGCCGCTCGTGCTCGATCGTGCACCCGCTCCGTGCGCGGTGAACAGCCTGGTCTCGCTGGCACGCCAGGGCTTCTACGACGACGTGGCCTGCCACCGTCTGTCCACCGACGAGGGCGCCCGCCTCTACCAGTGCGGCGACCCGTCGGGCACGGGGACCGGCGGTCCCGGCTACACGTTCGCCGACGAATGGCCGGTGACGGTGTCGCACGGCTCCGGCGGGTACGCGGCGACGCCCGCGCTCTACCCCCGCGGCACGATCGCGATGGCCAACACCGGCCGCGCGAACACCAACGGCAGCCAGTTCCTCCTGGTCATCGGGGATTCCGTGCTGTACCCGCAGTACACGGTGGTGGGCACCCTCGGCGAGGCGGGGCTGTCGGCCCTCGACGCGGCCGCGGCCGCCGGACACGACGGCAGCAGTCCGCTCGGCGGCGGCGTTCCCGCGACGCCGGTGGTGATCACCGGCGTCCGGTGAGCCGGACCTCCGTCCGAGGTCAGGCCGCCGAGGTCACCCGGTACACGTCGTAGACACCCTCGACGTTGCGGACCACGTTCAGGACGTGCCCCAGGTGCTTCGGGTCCCCCATCTCGAACGTGAACCGGCTGACCGCGACCCGGTCGCCGGAGGTGGTCACCGACGCCGACAGGATGTTCACCCGCTCGTCGGCGAGCGCCTTCGTGACGTCCGACAGCAACCGGTGCCGGTCGAGCGCCTCGATCTGGATCGCGACGAGGAACACCGACGACGGGGACGGCGCCCACCGCACCTCGATGATCCGCTCCGACTGTTCCTGCAACGATCCGGCGTTGGTGCAGTCGGTGCGGTGCACGCTCACCGAACCGGTGCGCGTCACGAACCCCATGATCTCGTCGCCCGGGACCGGGGTGCAGCACTTGGCGAGCTTCGAGACGGTGCCCGGAGCCCCGGGAACCTCGACACCCGAATCGCCGCTCTGCCGCGACCGCGTCGGGATCGTCGACGGCGTCGACCGTTCGGCGAGTTCCTCCTCGACACCACCGACACCACCGAGCATCGTCACGAGACGCTGCACCACGTGCTGCGCCGAGACATGGTGCTCCCCCACCGCCGTGTACAGCGTCGACACGTCGGCGTAGTGCAGTTCCTTGGACGCCGCGAGCATCAGATCGGCGTTCATCAACCGCTGCAGGGGCAACCCGACGCGCCGCACCTCCTTCGCGATGGCGTCCTTGCCCGCCTCCAGGGCCTCCTCACGGCGCTCCTTCGCGAACCACTGGCGGATCTTCGCCTTCGCGCGCGGCGACCCGACGAACGACTGCCAGTCGCGGCTCGGTCCCGCGTTCGGGTCCTTCGAGGTGAACACCTCGACGACCTCACCGTTCTCGAGCTTGCGTTCGAGCGCGACGAGCCGGCCGTTGACGCGGGCGCCGATGCACCGGTGCCCGACCTCGGTGTGCACCGCGTACGCGAAGTCCACCGGCGTCGACCCCGACGGCAACGTGATCACGTCGCCCTTCGGGGTGAACACGAAGATCTCCTTGACCGCCAGGTCGTACCGCAGCGACTCGAGGAACTCCCCCGGATCGGCGGCCTCACGCTGCCAGTCGAGCAGCTGGCGCATCCACGCCATGTCGTCGAGCTCGTTGGCGTCGCCCGAATGCCTGCCCTTGGTTTCCTTGTAGCGCCAGTGCGCGGCGATCCCGAACTCGGCGGTCCGGTGCATTTCGCGAGTGCGGATCTGCACCTCGAGCGGCTTGCCCTCGGGGCCGATGACCGTGGTGTGCAGCGACTGGTACACCCCGTAGCGCGGCTGGGCGATGTAGTCCTTGAATCGGCCGGCCATCGGCTGCCACAGCGAGTGCACGACACCGACCGCGGCATAGCAGTCGCGGATCTCGTTGCACAGGATGCGCACCCCGACCAGGTCGTGGATGTCGTCGAAGTCGCGGCCCTTGACGATCATCTTCTGGTAGATCGACCAGTAGTGCTTGGGCCTGCCTTCGACGGTCGCGTCGATCCGCGAGGCCGACAGCGTCGCGTTGATCTCGGCGCGCACCTTCGCCAGGTAGGTATCGCGGGACGGTGCCCGGGTCGCGACGAGGCGGACGATCTCCTCGTACTTCTTCGGATGCAGGATCGCGAACGACAGGTCCTCGAGTTCCCACTTGACCGTCGCCATCCCGAGCCGGTGCGCGAGCGGAGCGATCACCTCGAGGGTTTCACGGGCCTTGCGCGCCTGCTTCTCCGGCGGCAGGAACCGCATCGTGCGCATGTTGTGCAGCCGGTCGGCGACCTTGATGACCAGAACCCGGGGGTCCCGCGCCATCGCGATGATCATCTTGCGGATGGTCTCGGCCTCGGCGGCGTTGCCGAGCACGACCTTGTCGAGCTTGGTGACCCCGTCGACGAGATGCGCGACCTCCTCCCCGAACTCGGCGGTGAGCTGCTCGAGGCTGTAGCCGGTGTCCTCCACCGTGTCGTGCAACAGTGCCGCCACGAGGGTGGTCGTGTCCATCCCGAGTTCGGCGAGGATCGTCGCGACCGCCAGCGGATGCGTGATGTACGGGTCGCCCGACTTGCGTTTCTGCGTCGAGTGGCGTTCCTCGGCGACATCGTAGGCACGCTGCAGCTGGGACAGATCCGCCTTCGGATACAGCTCGCGGTGGATCGTGACCAGCGGCTCGAGCACCGGTTTGAGGGCGGTTCCGCGCTGGCCGGTGATGCGCCGGGCCAGCCGTGCCCGCACCCGGCGCGACGCGGACGTCGATGCCGGTGTCGGGGTGGGTCCGGAGTTCGACGACCGATCAAGATTCTGGGTCATACCCGCTCCTCCCACCGCAACCTGCCGGGACCGTCGTGCTCGGCCCGCCGGGGCCGATGAGCCCCGGTACCTGCGCCAACTGTAGTACTCAGATCCGCACGATCGACGTCAGCGGGTGCTTTCCCAGCCGTGCGCGTCCGGCCAGCGCCTCGATCTCGGTGACGACCGACACCCCGACGACGTCCGCGCCGGCCTCCTCGAGCAACTGCACGGTCGCGCAGAGGGTGCCGCCGGTGGCCAGCACGTCGTCGACGACGAATACCCGGCGGCCCTCGAGCTCAATCGAGTCGTCCGGGATCTCGATGGACGCGGAGCCGTACTCGAGCGAGTATTCGCAGGTGCGCACGGGCGGCGGCAGCTTGCCGGCCTTGCGCACGGCCAGCACGCCGACACCCAGTTCACGGGCGATCCCCCCGCCGAGGAGGAAGCCGCGCGCATCGACACCGGCGACGAGTTGAGCGCCGTCCGCGGCCGCGGCCAATGCGGCGATCACCGCACCGAAGGCCCGGCCGTCCGCGAACACCGGGGTCAGATCCGCGAATCGCACGCCGGGGGTCGGAAAGTCGTCGACCCAGCGTGTCCGTTCGGCCACCGCGTTCGCGGCGTGTTCGAGGAGAGCGGGTTCGACGATTCCGTGCGTGTTCACTTCGTCAGTATCCACCGGTCCATGTTCCAGCCCGCACCCGCGGTCGTCGGATTCGCGACCGCGACGTGCATGCCCGGCGCGAACGCGGCGGTGCGGGGCTGCGCGAACAGCGGCACCGTCGGCATCTCGTTCCACAGAATCGTCTCGGCCTCCCCGGCGAGACCGGCCACCGCGGCATTGTCCGACGTGACGAGCAGCGCGTCGAGAATCTCGTCGACCCGCCGGTTCGCGAAGTCCCCGACGTTGCTGCCGGTCCCGGAATGCAGCGCGTCGCGTGCGGCACTCTGGTCCGCACGTCCGCCGGCGCCGGCGACCGCGGCCGTGCCCGCGAGCACGGCGTCGACCTGTCCGGCCGTCAACTGCGACGGGGTGAACGTCTCGGACGCCGCGTCCACGACCTCGATGCCGGCGTCGCGGCAGGAGCCGGCGATCAGCTCGACCGTCCGGGCACGCCGCGCGTCCGGGCCGAGATAGCCGACCCGCACGGTGATCCGGTCCTGACCGCTTCCGGCGAGTTCGTTCTTCGCGGCCTCCGTGTCCGGCTGCGCGTACCGGGACGCGGTGCCGGCCACGCCCGGGTACAGCGGCGAATCCGCACCGAGGACCCGCGAATCGACCGGGCCTGCACCGATACCCGATTCGGGTACGTCCCCGGCCTTGCCGAACTGCTCGAACAGTTCGGTTCGTGGGATACACAGGGCGAATGCGCGCCGGGCGGCGGCGTTCTCGAACACGCCGCGTGTGGCGAGCGTCAGCTGTTCGACGTTGCGGGACGGGCCGGTCGTGACGGCGGCGCCGTCCCCGGCGCCGACCTCCTCGAGTGCGCCCTCGGCGCTGTCGACGACATGGATCCGGCCGTCCTCGGCCGCGGCCGACGCGGCGGTACCGCGAGGCCACACCACGATCGTGTCGGTGGCCGGCCGGTTGCCCCACCAACGTTCGTTCGCGACGAGGACGAGGCCGTCGTCGACCGTGTAGGACTCGATGCGGTAGGGGCCCGCCGACGGCACCAGCGCCGGGTCGAGGGCCCCCGGAGTGAGGTTCCAGCCGGTGTTCCAGAACTCCGCCATGCGGCGCACCGCGTCGATGTCACCGTTGGTGATCGCCGCGACCGGGTCGGCGACCCCGGACGCGCGGGCCACCACGTGCGACGGCAGCAGTTCGGTGGCCCCGAACAGCGACTGCCAATCCGTGTCGCCCCGGTCCGCGCGGAAGACGACGGTGGCGTCCTTCGAGCCGGGCTGGCACTCGACCCGGTCGATGTCGGCGTATCCGCCGCGCTGCGCGGAGTCGAACACGTTCACCACGGCGCCCGTCTCGTCCGGCGCGGTGAAACGGCCCGACGCCGCTGCCCACGCCAGCACGAGATCGTCGCAGCTCATCGGGACCCCGTCGGAGTACACCGAATCCGCGGCCAGACGGTACTGGACGGTGAGCCGATCGGCGGGCATGACGGTCGCGGTGCCGATGTCGGTGTCCGAGACGACCCGGCCGGCCGGCCCCACATAGCCGAATCCGGGCTGCACGCGCGCAAGCGCCTGCCGGACCCCGGAGGCCGCACCGTCGACGGTGTTGGCGTTGTAGGTGGTGACGGTGCCGTCGATCGCGTACCCGATCGAGTGCAGCGGTTCCTCGGAAGAGCCGCAGGCCACGGCTCCGGCCGCGATCGCGGTCACCGCCGTCGCCGTGACCGCGGCCCGGAACGACCGTCGGCTTCGTCCTGTGTGCTGGCTCCGCTCGGTTGCCGCCATGTCAGGGCCTTCTCTTGGCGCGCTTCCCCGTCGGACGCGCACCGGGTCTCGGGGAACGCTGGGCCTGCGCGGCCGGCTGGCGACGCGCCACCGGCGCTCCGGGACGATCGGCGACCGCCACCACCGGCTCGGCGTCGGCGGCACCGGCCGCGGCCCGGCCGGCGGCGGCCTCCCGCTTGGCGAGCACCTTGCGGGTGTGCGCGGCGATCGGACCGCGCCACTCCTTCAACGTCACCAGCAGCGGTGTCGCGAAGAAGATCGACGAGTAGGCACCGACGACGATGCCGACGAGCTGCACGAGCGCCAGGTCCTTGAGCGTCCCGACCCCCAGCAGCCACACCGCGATCACCATCAGCGCGATCACCGGCAGCACCGAGATGATCGTGGTGTTGATCGACCGCATCAGCGTCTGATTGACGGCCAGGTTCGCCTGCTCGGCATAGGTGCGCCGATGCAGATGCAGGATGCCGCGGGTGTTCTCCTCGACCTTGTCGAACACGACGACCGAGTCGTACAGCGAGAAACCGAGGATGGTGAGCAGACCGATGACGGTCGCCGGGGAGACCTCGAAGCCCACCAGCGAGTAGATGCCGGCGGTGACGATCATGTCGAAGAACAGCGCCGCGATCGCCGCGAGTGCCATGTCCCGTTCGTAGCGCACCGCGATGTAGATGCTCACGATCACGAGGAACACCACGAGCGCGATCAGCGCCTTCTGGGTGATCTGTCCGCCCCAGGTCTCGCTGACGTCGGCGACGCTGATCGCGTTGCGGGAGGGCACCCCGTCGCTGCCGGTGGGTTGGAACTCGTCGTACAACGCGGACTGGAGCGCGTTGACCTGGGTGAGGTCCAGGGCCTCGGAGCGGATCTGGATGGTCGCGCCCGCGCCGGATCCGACGGTCTGGACCGCGACCGGATCGGTGCCGAGGGTGTCGCTGTAGACGGTTTCGACCTGTTCGACGGTCACGCCCTCGACGGCCGGCATCTGGATGCGGGTGCCGCCCTCGAAGTCGATGCCCCAGGAGAAGCCGCGGATGAGCATGCTCAGCAGCGCGACGAGCACGATGCCGCCGGTGAGCAGGTAGTAGAACTTGCGGCGGCCGATGATGTCGAAACCGCCGGTGCCGGTGTACAGGCGCGACAGTCCGCTGTGGTGCGGTGCCGCCGTGGTCGTGTCGGTCATCGTCACGCCTCCTTCGCCGAGGACGCTGCGAGCTGACGCTCACGCGCCACCTGCTGGATGGCGCCGAGACCGTTGACACTCGGCTTGGACCAGAACTTCGAAGTGGAGGCCATGTGCACCAGCGGCGCGGTCACCAGGAACACGACGACGACGTCGAGGATGGTGGTCAGGCCGAGGGTGAACGCGAAGCCGCGAACCTGCCCGACAGCGAGGAAGTACAGCACCGCCGCGGCGATGAAGCTGACCGCGTTGCCGGACAGGATGGTGCGGCGGGCACGCGCCCAGCCGCGCGGAACCGCCGAGCGGAAGCTGCGGCCCTCCCTGATCTCGTCCTTGATGCGTTCGAAGAACACCACGAACGAGTCGGCGGTCATGCCGATACCGATGATCAGGCCGGCGATGCCCGCGAGATCGAGGGTGTAGCCGATGTAGCGGCCGAGCAGCACCATGATCGCGTACACGGCCAGGCCCGACAGCACCAGCGACAGCGCCGTGACGAGTCCGAGCATCCGGTAGTAGGCGAGACAGAACAGCAGGACCGCCACGAGACCGACGGCGCCGGCGATCAGACCGGCCTGCAGCGACGCGAAACCGAGGGTGGCGGAGACGGTCTCGGCTTCCGACGCGACGAACGAGAGCGGCAGCGAACCGTACTTGAGGGTGTTCGCCAGCTCGGTCGCCTGCGTGTTCGTGAAGTTGCCGGTGATCGAGGTGGCGCTGCCGGCGGGTGTCGCGCCCTGGATGACGGGAGCGCTGACGACCTTCGAGTCGAGGGTGAACGCCGCCTGCTGGCCGATGTTCGCGGCGGTGAACTGCGCCCAGGTGTTGCTGCCCTCGCTGTCGAAGGTCAGGCTGACCTCGTAGCGGGACTGCTGGCTGTTGAATCCGGCGGAGGCGTCGGTGATCTGCTGGCCGTCGATGATGCTGGGGCCGAGCAGGTAGACGGACGTTCCGTCGGTCGAGCACGCGACGAGGGGCAGTGCCGGATCGTCGTTGCCGGCGAGCGGATCGGCCACCGAGCAGTCGAGGGACATCGCGGCCTGCTGCTGGATCGCGGGATCCTCGCTCTGGCGCAGCGCCTTCGCGGCGGCGATGTCCGCGGCCGCCTGCTCCTGCGGGTCGAGGTCACCGGGGGCCGGCGCCTCCGGCGCGGGAGTTGCGGGCGCCTCCGGCGTGGTGGTCTCGGGTGCCGGGTTCTCCGGGGCGACGGGTGTGTCCGTCGGCTCCTGGGCGGGGAACGGCCGGCCCTGCGGCTCGGGGTTCTCCGGTGCCGGGTTCTCGGGCGCCTGATTCTCGGGCGCCGGTTCCACCGGGGCCGGTTCCGCCGGGGCCGGTTCCGCCGGGGTCTGGGTTTCCGGGGTCTGCGCCTCCGGGTTCTGGGCCGCGGTGTTGGCGCTGGCGATCGGGCCACCGATCACCGGCCGGATGTAGAGCCGCGCGGTCTGACCGAGCGTCTTGGCCTGGGCGCTGTCGTCGCCGGGCACAGTAATGACCAGGTTGTCGCCGTCGACGACCACCTCGGAGCCGGACACGCCGAGACCGTTGACCCGGGTCTCGATGATCTGCTGCGCCTGCCGGAGACTGTCCTGGCTGGGGCTGCTGCCGTCCGGTGTACGGGCCGTGAGCGTGACGCGGGTTCCACCCTGGAGGTCGATACCGAGTTTCGGCGTCGGCGACTTGTCACCGGTGAAGAAGACCAGGGCATACAGCGCCACCAGAATCGCCCCGAACAGGGCGAGGGAACGCGCTGGATGCACCGATCCGTTGGAAGGTGCCACGGTCAGTCAGTCTCCTCGTCACGAGTGAGTGGTTCGGTGGTGGCGGTCGCAACGACCGCCGCGGGGCGGCACCCGGAACCCTCCGGTGCCGCCGCCGCGGTGAAGCTCAGTGCTCGACGGGACGACCGGCCGGCGGATCGGTGTCGTCGTCCTTGCCGAACGAGACCGTACCGGTACCGGGGAAGTCGTCGGTGCCGGTGGTGTCCTCTTCGATCCGCTCACGCACCACCATGCGGGCCCACGTGGTCACAACGCCGGGCGCGATCTCGAGGTCGACGGTCGTGTCGGACAGCGCGGCGACCGTCGCGTGCAGGCCCGCCGTCGTCGTCACGCGATCGCCGACGTGCAGCGAATCCTGCAGCTCCGTGACCTTCTGCATCTCCTTCTTCTGGCGCCGGATCCCGAGGAAGGTCGGCACCAGCAGGGCAAGGATCAAGAGCGGGAAGAGCAGTTCCATCGTTGAAGTCAGTCCTCGGTGTTGGTAGGCAAGCGGTCGTCACCGTGCCGGGTGGTGTCACGGCGACCACGCGAACGGCCTCCACGGACCGACGCAATAGACCAGTGTGCCATCACTCGCCGTCCGGCCGGTGTGCCCGCCGCCGCGCTGCGCGGTCGGTCGCCCGTCGCGCTGCGCGCTCAGCGGCCCGTCGCGCTGCGCGCTCAGTCGCCGTCGGACGCGTCGAGCTGTGGTTCGCGCGCTCGTACCTCGATGCCGCCGGTGGCGGCCTCCGGCGGTGGCGTCAAACCGAGCTGTAGCCACGCGGCCTGCGTCGCGACCCGGCCTCGGGGGGTACGGGCGATCATGCCCGCGCGCACCAGGAACGGCTCGCACACCTCTTCGACGGTGGCCGGTTCCTCACCGACCGCGACCGCCAGGGTGGACACCCCGACCGGCCCTCCCCCGAAACTGCGCACCAGAGCTCCGAGCACGGCGCGGTCCAGCCGGTCCAGGCCGATCGGGTCCACGTCGTACACCGCCAGAGCCGCGTGCGCGATGTCGCGGGTGACGATCCCGTCGGCTCGCACGTCCGCGTAGTCCCGGACGCGGCGCAGCAACCGGTTCGCGATGCGGGGCGTGCCCCGGGACCGTCCGGCGATCTCCGCGCCGGCATCCTCGCGCAGGTCGATACCCAGGATCCGCGCCGAACGATGCAGAATCTGCTGTAGTTCGGCGGGTTCGTAGAAGTCCATGTGCGCGGTGAACCCGAACCGATCGCGCAGCGGGCCGGTCAGCGCACCGGAGCGAGTGGTCGCGCCGACGAGCGTGAACGGCGCGACCTCGAGCGGGATGGACGTGGCGCCCGGGCCCTTCCCGACGACGACGTCGACGCGGAAGTCCTCCATCGCGAGGTACAGCATCTCCTCGGCGGGCCGGGCGATGCGGTGGATCTCGTCGATGAACAGCACGTCGCCCTCGGTGAGGTTCGACAGCATCGCGGCAAGGTCGCCGGCGCGTTCGAGCGCCGGGCCGGATGTGAGCCGCAGCGACGTACCGAGCTCGGCGGCGATGATCATCGCCATCGACGTCTTACCGAGGCCCGGCGGCCCGGACAGCAGGATGTGGTCCGGGGTGCCGCCACGCAGTTTCGCCGCTCGCAGCACCAGCTGGAGCTGCTCACGCACCCGCGGCTGGCCGATGAAGTCGTCGAGGCTCTTCGGGCGCAGGCTCGTCTCGATGTCCCCGTCGGACGGCAGCTGCTGCGCGGTCACGGGCGACGGCTCGTCCCCGTCGCCGGATGTGCGAGCGCGGTCGAACTCCTGATATTCGTCAGTCACCGCGACCTGCCGAGCAACTTGAGCGCGGCACGCAGAGCCGTGGACACCTCCGCGTTCGGAGTCTCCGCGAGCACCGTGTCGGTGGCCGGTTCGGCCTGTTTCGCGGTGAATCCGAGCCCGACCAGCGCCTCGACGATCTGATCGCGGACCGGCGATCCGGTCGCGATCGGAGCGGCGTCACCACCCCCGAACGCCGCGACCTTGTCGCGCAGTTCGACGATCATGCGTTCGGCGCCGCGTTTGCCGATGCCGGGAACACGGGTCAGTGCGGTGGTGTTGCCGTCGGCGAGCGCGGCGCGCAACGCGTCCGGTTCCAGCACCGCGAGCGTTGCCATCGCGAGCCGCGGGCCGACCCCCGACACGGTCTGCAACAGCCCGAACAACTCCCGCGCCTCCCTGTTCGCGAACCCGTAGAGGGTCATCGAATCCTCGCGCACGATCATCGCGGTGACCAGCCGGGTTTCGTCGCCGCGGCGCAGCGTGCCGAGGGTCGCCGGTGTCGCGTTCACCCGGTAGCCGATTCCGCCGGCCTCGATCACGACATGGTCGAGGGCGATCTCCAGCACCTCGCCGCGCACCGACCCGATCACTGGGCACCCGCTTTCCGTGCGGCCGCCTGCTCCCGCAGCCGCTCTTCGTATCGTCGTTTCTGGGCAGCGGCCATGGCCTCGGCCGCGGCGAGGCGCGCGAGCATCGGTGCGCGCCAGCAGTGCGCGACCGCCAGGGCCAGAGCATCCGCCGCGTCCGCCGGTCTGGGCGCTGTCTCGAGTTCGAGAATGCGGGTGATCATTGCCGTCACCTGCTTCTTGTCGGCACTGCCGTTCCCCGTGACCGCGGCCTTGACCTCGCTCGGGGTGTGGAACATGACCGGGATCGACCGGCGGGCCGCGGCCAGTGCCACCACACCACCCGCCTGGGCCGTCCCCATCGCGGTGCGCACGTTGTGCTGCGCGAAGACACGTTCGACGGCGACGACATCCGGCCGGTAGCGGTCCATCCACTCCTCGGCGGATTCGGAGATCCGCAGCAGGCGCTGCGCGAGATCGAGGTCGGGGGGCGTCCGCACGACCCCGACGGCCACGGGAAGCACCTCCCTGCCGCGGCCGGTGTCGACCACGCCGAGCCCGCAACGGGTCAGGCCGGGATCGACACCCATGACACGCACCCGACCACCTCTCACCGCCACGAACACCTGTTCGAGAGCATAGCCGCCGGGGCTGCGTGCCGGCAGTCCGACACGCAGCCCCGGCGGCGGGAAGACGTCGATCAGGCGTCGAGCTCGGCGAGCACCTCGTCGGAGACGTCGACGTTGGTGTACACGTTCTGAACGTCGTCGCAATCCTCGAGCGCGTCGACCAGCTTGAAGACCTTGCGGGCGCCCTCGGCATCGACGGGTACCTCGACCGAGGCCCGGAAGTCCGGGTCGGCGGAGTCGTAGTCGATTCCGGCGTCGACCAGCGCGGTCCGCACCGGGATCAGGTCGGAGGCCTCGGAGACGATCTCGAAGCTGTCGCCCAGATCGTTGATCTCCTCCGCGCCGGCCTCGAGCACGACCTCGAGGAGATCGTCCTCGGAACGGTCGTTCTTCTCCAGAACGACCACACCCTTGCGGGTGAACAGGTACGACACCGAACCCGGGTCGGCCATGTTGCCGCCGTTGCGCGTCATCGCGGTCCGCACCTCACCGGCCGCGCGGTTGCGGTTGTCGGTCAGGCACTCGATGAGGATGGCGACACCGTTGGGCCCGTAGCCCTCGTAGGTGATGGTCTGCCAGTCGGCACCGCCGGCCTCTTCGCCACCGCCGCGCTTGCGGGCGCGTTCGATGTTGTCGTTGGGGACCGAGCTCTTCTTCGCCTTCTGGATCGCGTCGTACAGCGTCGGGTTGCCCGAGGGGTCACTACCACCCGTCCGGGCCGCCACCTCGATGTTCTTGATCAGCTTCGCGAACATCTTGCCGCGCTTGGCGTCGATGACCGCCTTCTTGTGCTTGGTGGTGGCCCATTTGGAGTGGCCGCTCATTCGCTTCGAGCCCCTTCCGGCGAGGTGAAGTCGGCATGCACCGACAGGTCGGAACGTGAATTCTACCGTTCCCGGTCGAGGGACGGGAACGAGTCCTCCCCGGCCCCGGTCGTCCCGGACCATCCGGCTTTACGGACGGTGTCCACGAACATCCGGTGCACCCGCAGGTCGCCGGTGACCTCGGGATGGAAGGACGTCGCCATCACCACCCCCTGACGCACCGCCACGACGCGGCCCGCCGCGGGCCCGTCGGGTACCGCGGCGAGCACTTCCACACCGGCACCGACCTTCTCGACCCAGGGCGCGCGGATGAACACCGCGCGCACCGGCCCGTCGTCGATACCGAGAACCTCGAGGTCGGCCTCGAAGGAGTCGACCTGCCGACCGAAAGCGTTGCGGCGCACTGTGATATCGAGTGCGTCGAGGTGTTCGGCGTCGGGCCGGGTGTCGAGGACCTCGGACGCGAGCAGGATCATGCCTGCGCACGAACCGAACGCGGGCAGGCCGTCGCGCAGCCGTGCCCGCAGCGGCTCGAGCAGATCGAACACCTGCAACAACCGGCTCATCGTCGTCGATTCACCGCCGGGGATCACCACACCGTCGACTGCGTCGAGTTCGCTCGCGCGGCGCAGCGCGACGGTGCGCGCGCCGGCCGCGTCGAGCGCGGCCCGATGCTCGCGGACGTCGCCCTGCAACGCCAGCACGCCGATGGTCGGTGTGGTGCCCATGGAAAATACCTGCCTGTTCGTTGTGCCGCCGGGTGGCCCCGGCGGGGTGCTCACGAATCGCGCAGGTAGCGGGTCAACCCTTCCTGCACGACCGCGGCGACCATGTTGCCGTTCCGGTCGAAGATCCGGCCCTGTGTCAGAGCCCGCCCGAAGCCCGCGGACGGGGACGTCTGGTCGTAGAGCAGCCAGTCGTCGGCGCGGAACGGGCGCATGAACCACATCGCGTGATCGAGCGAGGCTCCCTGGGTCTTCTCGTCGGCGTGGCCGACACTCGCGGACCCGAGCAACGTCATGTCGCTCATGTACGCGAGGGTGCACACGTGGAAGACCGGGTCGTCCGGCAGCGCCTCGCGCGAGCGGAACCAGACCTGCTGCTGCGCTGCCCACCGGCGCGAGGTGTCCATCCGGTCCGGGGGAACGAACCGGAACTCCCACTCGGCCCATTCGATCCGCGCCCAGCGCACCGCCTGATCGTCGAGCAGATCCGGGTCCGGCAGTTCCTCGGGCAGCGGGACCCGCGGCATCGTGTCCTGGTGCTCGATTCCCCGGTCCTCCACGTGGAAGGAGGCCGACATCGTGAAGATCGCCTTGCCGTCCTGCACCGCGGTCACCCGGCGGGTGCAGAACGAGCGGCCGTCGCGGATACGATCGACGAGGTAGACGATCTGCATCGTCGGATTGCCGGGCCTCAGGAAATAGCCGTGCAGCGAATGCACCGCGAACTCGGGATCCACGGTCCGCACCGCCGACACCAGAGCCTGGCCCGCAACCTGCCCGCCGAACGTCCGCGGCAGCAACGTCTCCGTCGCGATACCCCGGAAGATGTCCTTCTCGATCTGCTCGAGCGCCAGGATCTCTTCGATCTTCGCCATACCGGCCCCTTCCACTGTGCGAACCAGGCTATAACGCGCACCTCAGCGCACGGCGAAGGGAACCTTCACTCGGTCGACCTGGTCGAAGGTTCCCCTCACCCGGAGATCACCGGCGGCGGATCACCAGCCGCGCTCGGCCAGGCGGTGCGGCTGCGGGATCTCGTCGACGTTGATGCCCACCATCGCCTCGCCGAGGCCGCGGGAAACCTTCGCGAGCACGTCCGGATCGTCGAAGAAGGTGGTGGCCTTGACGATCGCCGCCGCGCGCTGCGCGGGGTTGCCGGACTTGAAGATGCCCGAACCGACGAACACGCCCTCCGCGCCGAGCTGCATCATCATCGCCGCGTCCGCGGGAGTCGCGATACCACCGGCGGTGAACAGCGTGACCGGCAGCTTCCCGGCCTTGGCGACCTCGACGACCAGATCGTACGGCGCCTGCAGTTCCTTCGCCGCGACGTACAGCTCGTCCTCCGGCAGTGACGTGAGCCGGCGGATCTCCTGCCGGATCTTCCGCATGTGGGTCGTGGCGTTCGAGACGTCACCGGTCCCCGCCTCGCCCTTGGAACGGATCATCGCGGCGCCCTCGTTGATACGACGCAGTGCCTCACCGAGATTCGTCGCGCCACACACGAACGGCACCGTGAAGGCGAACTTGTCGATGTGGTTCTCGTAGTCGGCCGGCGTCAGCACCTCCGACTCGTCGATGTAATCCACGCCGAGAGACTGCAGGATCTGCGCCTCGACGAAATGCCCGATACGGGCCTTGGCCATCACCGGGATCGACACGGCCGAGATGATGCCGTCGATCATGTCCGGGTCGCTCATCCGGGACACCCCGCCCTGGGCGCGGATGTCCGCGGGCACCCGCTCGAGCGCCATGACCGCGACAGCGCCCGCATCCTCGGCGATCTTCGCCTGCTCGGGAGTGACGACGTCCATGATCACGCCACCCTTGAGCATCTCGGCCATGCCGCGCTTGACGCGCGCCGTGCCGGTGGTGGGGGCGGATTCGGGGGTGCTCACAATGAACTCCTACACGTGCGGTATGCCGGTCTCAGGCCGTGGAAACACCGTGGTCCTCGACGGGTTCCGGGCCGGGAAAAGCCTATGACCGCACCCGGCCGGTCACCGATAGCCAGTCGCGGGGACCTGGCCTTGTGGCCCCGATCACCGAGCCGCGAAGCTCCGGTCACCAGCTCGCACGAAGCTCCGGTCAC
Organism: Rhodococcus phenolicus; assembly: GCF_001646785.1. GTDB lineage: Bacteria > Actinomycetota > Actinomycetes > Mycobacteriales > Mycobacteriaceae > Rhodococcus > Rhodococcus phenolicus. The sequence goes on along the minus strand of NZ_LRRH01000073.1, from coordinate 7,704 downwards.
CGAATCGCACGAAGCTCCGGTCACCAAATCGCACGAAGCTCCGGTCACCGAATCGCACGAACCTCCGGTTCGGTACGCCTCACGGCGACATCCCGGGCCTCCCCCAGCAGATCCGGCAGATCCTGCGGATACACCGGTTCACCGCACTGCTGCAGCGCCCGGACCTCGTCGGCGGTGAACCAGCGATGCTCGAGACCCATCGCACGCTCGAGATCGGTGAAACCCGCATCGCCCGCCACGAACACCGGTGCCTGCAACGCGAAGAACAGCTCCTCCGAGCGGATCACCTCACCGTTGAACGGGAACACCGCGACACGACGCCACATCGGCCCGCTGAGCCGGTCCGGGTCTGCCACCAGACCCGTTTCCTCCTTCAGCTCCCGGATCGCCGCGGTACGCAACGACTCCCCCACCTCGACGGCACCGCCCACCGTGAACCAGAAGTGCACATCCGGCGTCATCGGGTCGTTGCCGCGCAGCAGCAGCACCCGGCCCTCGTCGTCGAACAGCACGACCCGAGCGGACGTGCGCGTCTCGTCGGGTACCTGGGAAGACCTCGCGGACGCCCCCGATCGCTCGGCGATCTCGAAGAACGTCGGCAGCGGCGCGGTGCCGCCCAGATGCAGCCACCGCACCGGGCGGCGGGTGCGCAGCGCCAGCGTGTCGCGCACCGCGTCGTTGTGGAACCGCCGGGCGATCATGACGCGGGCCTCGGCGTCCGCCAGCTCGGCGACCAGTTGCGGGCGCAGCCGTTCACTGTCGATCGTCGCGAGCGTCGACGACAGAGCGTTCTCGCTGGCCTCCCGGTGTTCCCGGTCCGCGCGTTCGGCCCGATCGGCGAGGGCGGCGAGGCGTTTGCCGTCCCCGGAGGGCACCGACGCGGCGATGCCGCGCACCACCACGGCGCGCCGGGCCAGCGCCGCATCGAGCGCCTGCCACGACAGATCCGAGCGCACGTGGAGCCGGTCGAGCCGGTTGGCGGTCGCATACGTCCACAGACCGAGGCCGAGGACGACCGCCGCGATCACGGCAAGGACGAGGATCGTCATCGCGCTGAGGGTCACGAGCGGACCTCCCGCACCCGTCCGGCGCCGACCGTGACCGTCTCGTACACCCGCAGGATCTGCTCGGCGACCACCGGCCAGTCGTAGGTTCCGACCACCGAGGACCCCTCCTCGACCAGTCCGGTGCGGTGGATGTCGTCGTCGAGAACCCCGAGGATGCCCTCGGCGAGGGCGGCGGAGTCGCCGACCGGCACCAGCACCCCGGCGCGGCCGTCGCGCAGCACGCGACGGAACGCGTCGAGTTCGCTGGCGACCACGGCGGTTCCGGCGGCCATCGCCTCGACCAGCACGATCCCGAAGCTCTCACCGCCGAGGTTCGGGGCGCAGTACACATCGGCACTGCGCATCGCCGATGCCTTCTCGGCGTCGCCGACCTGCCCGAGCAGCCGCAGGTGCCGGGCGTGACGTCCGGCTTCCTTGCGAAGTTTGTCCTCGTCGCCGCGACCGACCACGAGCACCTCGAGATCGGGATACTTCTCGACGAGCGTCGGCAGCGCGCCGAGAAGTACGGCCATGCCCTTGCGGGGTTCGTCGTAACGACCCAGGAACAGAACCGTGCGACCGGCGCGCGGATAGCCGGGCAGCAGCGGGGCGTGCGCGAAGAACGGTACATCCACCCCGTTGGGGATCTCCACCGCGTCACCGCCGAGGGACGTCACCTGCCAGCGGCGGGCCAGCTCCGACACCGCGATGCGGCCGCTGATCTTCTCCAGATACGGCTGCAGTACCCCCTGGAACGTGCTGAGCACGAGCGATTTGGTCGTCGAGGTGTGGAAGGTCGCGACGATCGGGCCCTCCGCGACCTTCATGGCCAGCATCGACAGGCTCGGCGCGTTCGGTTCGTGGATGTGCAGGACGTCGAAATCGTTGTCGTTGATCCAGCGCCGCACCCGGGCGTAGGACACCGGCCCGAAGCTCAGCCGCGCCACCGACCCGTTGTACGGGATCGCGACGGCCCGGCCCGCGGACACCACGAAGGGCGGCAGCACCGTGTCCTCGGAGGCCGGCGCGAGCACGCTCACCTTGTGGCCACGCTCGATCAGCACCTGGGCCAGGTCCACGACGTGTGCTTGCACCCCACCCGGCACGTCGAACGAATACGGGCAGACCATGCCGATCCTCAACTACGCCTCCATTCGGGCGCGACGCTCGGCCGACAGGTCGTCGAGCCACAGCGGCTGCAGCATGTGCCAGTCTGCTGGGTGTTCGGCGATGTCGGCGGCGAACCGGTCGGCGAGCGCCTGGGTGGCGGGCGCGAGCCCGCCGGTCGCGTCGACCTCCGGGTGCACCCGGAACCCCCAGCCGTCGTCGGTGAACCAGCAGTGCACCGGCAACAGCGCGGCGCCGGTTTCGACGGCGAGCTTCGCGGGACCCGCCGGCATCCGGGTGGGTTCGCCGAAGAACGTCACCGGCACACCCTTGCGGGCCAGATCGCGTTCCCCGAGCAGAGCCACGATCCGATTGTCACGCAGGCGGGTCGACAATTCGACGAAGGGCGGACTCTCGCCGCCCGAGAGCGGGAACACCTCGAACCCGAGCTGCTCGCGGTAGTCGACGAAACGCTCGTACAGCGACTCGGGGCGCAGCCGCTCGGCCACCGTCGAGAACTTCCCGTAGGTGCGGGCACACCACACCCCGGCCATGTCCCAGTTGCCGCTGTGCGGCAGCGCCAGGATCACACCGCGCCCGGCGGCCAGCGCCTGTTCGATGTGCTCGCGGCCCTCGATCGACGAGTCGATGGCCGCGGCGGTCGCGTCGAGGTCCATCGACGGCAACCGGAACGCCTCGCGCCAGTACCGAGCGTAGGAACGCATCGAGCGCCGGATCAGATCGTCCGGCACGTGTTCGGGGGCGACACCGACCACGCGAGAGAGGTTGCGCCGCAACTGGTGCGGTCCGCCGCCCCGCCGGGCCGCGATGTCGGCGCCGGCGTCGAACAGTGCCCGGGCGACCGGGTCCGGTAGCGCACGCACGAGCCGCCATCCGGCGCCGTATCCGAGGTCGGACAGGCGCTCGCCGGGCGTCATGCGGCCTCACCGTCGGTGCCGGTGGCCGGTGCCGGTGCCGGTGCCGGTGTCATCGGCAGCAGGTCCCGGGCTCCGGGTGAGCGGCGCACGGCGAGGACCCGCTGGAAGACGGTGATCACGGACCCCGCCGCGAGCAGCCACATCGCCACGTGGATCGCCCAGTCGATTCCCAGGCCGGTGAACCCGGCGCCGACGAGCACGATGACGAGCCGGTCGGGCCGCTCGATCAGGCCGCCGTCGGCGGACAGGCCGCTGGCCTCCGCCCGGGCCTTCGCGTACGAGATGACCTGCGACGACACGAGGCAGATCAGCGTGGCCACCAGCAGCGGCCGGCTCTGCTCGTCGTAGACCGCCCACCACGCCAGGCCCGCGAAGATCGCGCCGTCGGCGACCCGGTCGCAGGTGGCGTCGAGGACGGCACCGAACCGGGTTCCGCCTCCGCGGGCGCGGGCCATGGCGCCGTCGAGCATGTCGAACATCACGAACAGCCAGATGACCATCGTGCCCCAGAACAGCTGTCCCATCGGGAACAGTGTCAGGGCGGCGGCGATGGTCGCGACCGTGCCGATCAGCGTCACCGCATCGGGGGTCAGGCCGGTGCGGATCAGTGCCCTGCCGAGCGGCGCGGTGACCTTCGACACCGATGCCCGCCCGAAGAAGCTCAGCATCTCGCGACCCCCGTTTCCCGCTCTGTTCGTCCCGTTCGGGACCCGATCCTGCCACGCCCCGCGGCCGTCCGTTCGCTGGTCACATCGAACCCGCGAGGGCCGCGTTCCCGGGTGGAGGGTGTCACTCGTCCCATGCGGAGGCCAACAGTGCCCGCGTGTCGCGCAGCAACTGCACCATCACCTTCGAACCCCCGAGGACCGTGATGAAGTTGGCGTCGCCGCCCCACCGCGGAACCACGTGCAGGTGCAGATGCTCGGAAAGCGAACCGCCCGCCGCCGCACCGAGATTGAGGCCGACGTTGAAGCCGTGCGGACGCGACACCCGCTTGATGACCTTCAGCGCGCGCTGCGCGAACGCCATCAGCTCGGTGCTCTCCTCGAAGGTCAGGTCCTCGAGGTTCGCCACCCGCCGGTACGGCACCACCATCAGGTGTCCCGGGTTGTACGGGTACAGGTTGAGCACCGCGTACACGAACTCGCCGCGCGCGACGACGAGCCCCTCCTCGTCCGTCATCTTCGGGATGTCGGTGAACGGCTCGTACGGTCCGTCCTCCGCCCGCGGCGACTCGGTGATGTACGACATGCGGTGCGGCGACCACAGCCGCTGCAGATGGTCGGACTCGCCGACGCCCCGGTCGACGAGCGCGTCGGTCTCGGCGGGACCGCCGACCCGGTCGCCGGTCACGACCCGAGCTCCGCGCCGTCGGGCGCGACGAGCGCGGCGGTCGGCGATGCGTTCTCGCGGCGCCGGACCCAGTCCGTGACGATGCGCACGGCGTCGGCCACCGGCACACCGTTGACCTGTGTGCCGTCCCGGAACCGGAAGCTCACCGCACCGGCCTCGACGTCGCGTTCGCCGGCGAGCAGCATGAACGGCACCTTCTGGGTGGTGTGGTTACGGATCTTCTTCTGCATGCGGTCGTCGCTGAGGTCGACCTCGGCGCGGATGCCCTCGGCCTTCAGCTGCCGCGTGACGTCCAGCAGATGGTCGGCGAAGTTCTCGGCGACCGGGATACCGACGACCTGCACCGGGGACAGCCACGCCGGGAACGCGCCCGCGTAGTGCTCGGTGAGCACACCGAAGAAGCGTTCGATCGAGCCGAACAGTGCGCGGTGGATCATGACCGGCCGGTGCTTGGCGCCGTCGGTGCCGGTGTACTCGAGTTCGAACCGCTCGGGCAGGTTGAAGTCGAGCTGGATCGTCGACATCTGCCAGTTGCGGCCGAGCGCGTCGTTGACCTGCACGGAGATCTTGGGTCCGTAGAACGCGGCGCCGCCCGGGTCCGGCACCAGGTTCAGGCCGGACGCCTCGGCGACCTCGCGCAGCGTCTCGGTGGCCGTCTCCCACAGTTCGTCGCTGCCGACGAACTTCTTCGGGTTCTTCGTCGACAGCTCCAGGTAGTAGTCGTCGAGGCCGTAGTCCTTGAGCAGGTCCAGGATGAAGTTCAGGACCGTGGTCAGCTCGTCGCGCATCTGCTCCGGGGTGCAGAAGATGTGCGCGTCGTCCTGCGTCATGCCACGAACGCGGGTCAGACCGTGCACGACACCGGACTTCTCGTACCGGTAGACGGAGCCGAACTCGAACATCCGCAGCGGCAACTCCCGGTACGACCGGCCGCGAGAACGGAAGATCAGATCGTGCATCGGGCAGTTCATGGGCTTGAGGTAGTAGTCCTGACCCGGCTTGCGGATCGTGCCGTCCTCGTTGAGCTCCTCGTCGATGTGCATCGCGGGGAACATGCCGTCGCGGTACCAGTCGAGGTGACCGGAGACCTCGTACAGATGGCCTTTGGTGATGTGCGGGGTGTTGACGAAGTCGTAGCCGGCCTTCACGTGCCGCTCGCGGGAGTAGTTCTCCATCTCCTGGCGGATGATTCCGCCCTTGGGATGGAACACCGGCAGGCCCGAGCCCAGTTCGTCGGGGAAGGAGAACAGGTCGAGTTCGGCACCGAGCTTGCGGTGGTCGCGGCGTTCGGCCTCGGCGAGCAGCTCGAGGTGCCGGTCCTGCGCTTCGACGGACTCCCAGGCGGTGCCGTAGACACGCTGGAGGCCCGCGTTGTCCTGGTCGCCGCGCCAGTAGGCGGCGGAGCTGCGGGTCAGCTTGAACGCGGGGATGAACTTCGTGGTCGGCAGGTGCGGGCCGCGGCACAGGTCCTTCCAGACGACCTCGCCCGTCCGCGGGTTGAGGTTGTCGTAGATGGTCAGCTCGGCGCCACCGACCTCCATGATCTCGGGATCGTCGATCCCCGATTTGTCGTCGATCAGCTCGAGTTTGAACGGCTCGTTCTTCAGCTCGTCGCGCGCGTCCTCGAGGTTCTCGACGACGCGGCGGGAGAAGCGCTGCGCGTCCTTGACGATCTTCTTCATCCGCTTCTCGAGCTTCGTGAGATCCTCCGGGGTGAAGGGGCGCTCGACCTGGAAGTCGTAGTAGAAGCCGTCCTTGATCGGCGGGCCGATGCCGAGCTTGGCCTCCGGAAATTCCTGCTGCACGGCCTGCGCGAGGACGTGCGCGGCGGAATGCCGGATGACGCTGCGGCCGTCTTCGGTGTCCGCGGCGACCGCCTCGACCTCGACGTCGGCGTCGGGCGTCCACGACAGGTCGCGCAGTGCGCCGTCCTCGTCCCGGACGACGACGATCGTGTCGGGTCCCTTGACTGGCAGTCCTGCCTCGCGCACGGCGGCACCGGCAGTGGTTCCCGCGGGCACCCGGACGAGCGTGGCTGTTTTCGCGGATGCGGGCGTGGTCACTGTGGTGAACTCCTCCGGCTCGATGCCTGACGATGGACGGTGACCGATCGCGCGAATGCGCGCGTCGGCAACCTCCCCATGCTATCGGCACGGCCGGATCCCCCCGCTAGCGGCACGGTGCAGCACCTCCGTCGCCGACGCGCGCGCCGACGCGACCGCGAGGGCCGCTGTCAGAGCTCGTTGAGTCCGGTCAGGACCCGCCGAAGCAGTTCCGCGCCGGGGCCGACCCGATCGACGGTCCGGTGGACGGTGAGCTCGCCCGAGGCCGCCAGGTCGCCCACGAGCACGCGCGCAACCCCGAGCGGGATTCCGGCGAGGGCGGCGACTTCCATGATCGAGCGCGGTTGCGAGCACAGCCCCAGCACGACGCGGTGTTCGTCGAGCCCCGGGATCGATCCGGTCTTCTCGGACGACGCCACCAGCGCCGAGGTCGACACCAGCGCCTCGAGTGGAAGATCCACTTCGGCCCTGGTGCGCCCCTGACTGCGCACGAACGGGCGCACGAACGACGGCGCTTCCTGATCCATTGTCCTGTCCCCCACGAAATTCTCGGACACCCCCGGCGGTGTCACCCCCACCGATTGCACAGAATGCCCTCCGATGGGCTCGTCCGCCACAGGATCATGGCCCATGTACGGCGCCTGGGCGTCGATTTCCGGGGTGGACGCCGCGGCGTGTTTCGGAACGTAGGTCCGGCGCCGGCGCCCTGCAGTGCCGAATCGGGCCCCCGTCGCCCCCACGGCCGGCCATTGATTGTCGGCGACACTCATCTCAGCCCCATCCTCCTCGCGGTGAGGACGATCCTGCCATCAGTCGCCCCATCGAGGGCGGTTGCGCAGGTCACAGCCGTCACAGGAGCATCCGGATCCTCATCGGACACTTCCGGATCTGCAGACGCAACGAGCACAGGCGGGCGAGGGGCGAATACGAAAAAGAGCACCCCACCGGGGTGCTCTGGCGTTCGTGCAGTTGTTGTGGTCCCGGCTGGGATCGAACCAGCGACCTCCCCGGTGTGAACGGGACGCTCTTCCACTGAGCCACGGGACCGTGCCGCTTCGCAGCGGCTCGAACGAGAAGGAACACTAACACGACAACCGGATGAACACGAATCGCCAGGTCAGAGTGTAATTCCGGACGAACGGTGGGATTCGGGCGAGATCTCGCATGCCGATCCGCAGCCCGGGACTCACCCCCGCC
>NZ_LRRH01000008.1 GCF_001646785.1 Rhodococcus phenolicus | reverse complement strand
CCACGCCCGCCGCCACCGCACCCGCGGCCACCCGCGCAATCCCCCCCCCCCCGCCCCCGGCCCCCGCCCCCCCCCCCACCGCCGCTGCGCCCACCGCCCCCGCCCCCCCCCCCCCCCTCCCCCCCCCCCCCCCCCCCCCCCCCCCCCCCCCCGCCCCCCTTCCCCCCCCCCCCTGTCCCCCTCCCCCCACCGCCCACATCACCCACCAGCCCGACGCGCACCGCCACCAATTCCCCCTCAACGAACACCTCGTCACCATGGACCCACCCCGCCACACCAAGATCCGCCGCCTGCTCGGCGGCCTGTTCACCCCCCGCCGCATGGAAGAATCCGAAGACTTCCTCTGGCGCCTCGCCGACCGCCAGATCGACGAATTCCTCACCACCGGCACCGTCGAGGTCCTGCACGGCTTCGCCCAGCCCTTCGCCCTGCTGACCATCGCCGACCTGCTCGGCGTCCCCGAAACCGACCACGACGACTTCCGCCGCCACCTGCTCGCCCAGCAGGTCGGCGCCCTCAGCGAAGGCGAGGCCCTGGCCACCAACCCCCTGGACTACCTCGACACCAAATTCACCACCTACCTCACCGACCGCCGCACCCACCCGCAGGACGACGTCCTCGGCGCCCTGGCCGCCGCGACCTACCCCGACGGGCAACTGCCCGAGGTGGTCGAACTGGTGCGCCTGGCCACCTTCCTGTTCGGCGCCGGCCAGGACACCACCGCCCGGCTGATCACCGCCGGGATCCGGCACCTGGCCGAGACCCCCGACCTGCAGGCCGCGTTGCGCGCCGACCACACCCTCATCGGTGACTTCGTCGAGGAACTGCTGCGCATGGACGGCCCGGTCAAGGGCGATTTCCGGCTCACCCGCACCACCACCGAACTGGCCGGACGCACCGTGCCCGCCGGCACCGTGGTGATGGTGCTGCCCGGCGCCGCGAACCGGGACCCGGCCCGGTTCGAGGACCCGCACACCTTCGACCTGGGCCGGGTCAACGCCCGCGAGCACGTCGCGTTCGGCCGGGGGGTGCACACCTGCCCGGGTGGGCCGCTGGCCCGGATCGAGGGGCGGATCGCGATCGAGCGGTTCCTCGACCGGACCACCACGTTGACGATCAACGCCGACCGTCACGGGCCGGTCGGGCGGCGTAGTTACCGGTACGAGCCGACCTACATCCTGCGGGGCCTGGCCGAACTCCACGTCGATTTCACCCCCGCCGACTGACTACGGCCAACCGACCACACGAAAGGCCATCACCATGGGGATCCTCGGGCGAGGGGCCGGGGATCGGCACCGCTTCGACGACAGCGCAGAGCCGTCGGGCACCGTCGATACCGAGCAGAAGAACTCTGCGACCGCCGAGATCGAGGACTGGATGCGCGGCTACGTCCGCCGTCATCCCGTCGCGTCGCTGGAAACCGTCGGTGGGCAGTGCGTGCTGGGCCTTCGCGCGATCCAGTATCTGATCGCCGACATCGCGACCTTCCGATTTCCGTTCGCGGAGTTCGTGCGTCAGGCGGCGTTCATGGCTTCGGCGTCCGCGCTCCCCACGATGTTCGTCGCGATCCCGATCGGGGTGACCCTGTCGATCCAGTTCGGCCTGCTGGCCGGGCAGGTCGGCGCGACGTCGCTGGCCGGTGCGGCCAGCGGCCTCGCGGTCATCAAACAGGGGGCGCCGATGGTCGCGGCCCTGCTGATGGCATCTGCGGCGGGATCGGCAGTGTGCGCGGACCTGGGCTCGCGCAAGATCCGAGACGAGATCGACGCGCTCGAAGTCATGGGCATCTCGGTGGTGCGGCGGCTCGTGGTCCCGCGTCTCGCCGCAGCGATCGTGGTGGGTGTCGCCCTGACCGGATTGGTGTGCTTCGTCGGGTTCCTCTCGGGGTACCTGTTCAACACGTTCGTCATGAACGGCACTCCGGGCAGCTTCGTGACGACCTTCGCGTCGTTCGCCACCGTCGGCGATTTCGTCCTCACGATGATCAAGGCGGTCGTCTTCGGAGCGATCGTCGCGATTGTCGCCTGTCACAAGGGGCTCGACACCAGAGGAGGACCGGCCGGCGTCGCGAACTCCGTGAACGCCACCGTGGTCGCCTCGATCCTGCTCCTCATGATCGTCAATGTCGTCTTCACGCAGTTGTACGTGATGCTGTTCCCGCGGACGGGGTTCTGAGTGGGCTCCCGATACTTCCCGCCCGGCGCCCGGCCGATCGTCACGGCGGTCACGTCCCAGGCGGTGGTGATCCAGCGTCTCGGCCACATGATCGGATTCCTGGTCCGGGCGCTGGCCGCGATCCCCACGACACTGCGCCACTACCGCAAGGAATTCCTGCGGATTCTGTCCGACGTGACGTGGGGCAACGGCTCGATCGTGGTCGGTGGCGGCACTGCCGGGGTGATCATCATCCTCGGTGCCGCCGCCGGAGCACTCGTCGCGATCGAGGGATACAACGCCCTGCATCTGCTGGGCCTGGAATCGGCGACCGGCATGATCTCGTCGACGGCGACGACGCGTGAGCTCGCGCCGATCATGGCCTCGCTCGCGTTCGCCGCGCAGGCCGGCTGCCGGTTCACCGCTCAGCTCGGGGCAATGCGGATCTCGGAGGAGATCGACGCGATGGAAACTCTTGCCATCCCGTCGATTCCGTACCTGGTCACCACGCGACTGCTCGCGTCGATCGTCGCGATCATCCCGCTGTACCTGGTGTGCCTCGCCGCGAACTACCTGACCGTGCAGACCGTCATCGGGATGTCCGGTGGCATCTCGTCCGGCACCTACGATCACTACTTCCGGCTCGTTCTCAGCGGCCCCGACATTGTGTACTCGCTGTCGAAAGCCGTTGTCTTCGTAGTCATCACCACAACAATTCAGTGTTACTACGGTTTCTACGCGTCGGGCGGTCCGCAGGGTGTCGGCACCGCTGCCGGCCGAGCGATGCGTTCGAGTATCTCCGCGATGATCGTGGTCAATCTTCTGCTGACCGTCGCATTCTGGGGTATCGGCTCCGGCGCGAGGCTGGGTGGGTGAGCGATGTCTATCCTGTTCGAGAGTGACGGACGCGGTCCCACTCCCACCCGGCTGTTCCTGCAGGGGTTCGGAGCACTCGTTGTTGCGGCCCTCCTTCTCGGCGCCCTCGTCGCGAAGACCGGGGGAGCCTTCGACGACACCTTCGATGTGACCGCCACCCTCGCGGAGGTCGGTGACGGACTGCCCGCCCGATCCGACGTGAAGTTCCGCGGCGTGCTGGTGGGCACGGTCCAGAGCGTGGACGCCGCCACCGGCGACGGCCCGAATGTCGTCCACATGGCACTCGATCCGATTCATGCGCAATCGATCCCGAGCACGGTCACCGCGCGTGTCGTGCCGAGCAACGTCTTCGCAGTGTCGTCCGTGCAGCTGATCGACAACGGTGCGGCGCCCCCGCTTCCCGCGAACGCACAGATCCCCCAGGACGAGAGTCTGGCGACGGTCCAGCTGCAGACCGCGCTGACGAAACTGCGCGAGATCGCCGCCGCGACCGCACGGGTCGGTACCGAACAGACTCTCGGTGTGCTCGCGGCCGTGGCTGAGGCCACCGATCGGCGCGGCGACGACATCGTCGAGGCCGGCGCGCAACTGGAGCGGATAGTCCGGGAGATCGGCACGGTCGTCGAACCCGGAGGAGGCCCGTCGACGCTCGACGCGTTGACCGGTGCGGTGGCGGGCCTGCACGAGTCGGCGCCGGAACTGCTCGACGCACTGCACCATTCGATCGCTCCCATGCGGACGCTGGCGGAGAAGGATGCGGCATTGTCGGCGTTCCTGTTCTCCGGAGCGAACACGCTCGGGACGATCGAAACCGCGTTCGCCAACAACACCGACCGGATGATCGGTCTCACAACGCAGCTCGAGCCGGTGCTCGGTGTTCTCGCGGACGGCTCACCGTCCTTCTCCCAGATCGTGATCAGCATGGACTCGATCACCAGGAAGTGGTTCCAGACATTTCAGCCCGACGGCCAGCTCAACGGGGTCGGCAAGTTCGTCTTCCAGCTCACCCCGCACCGCATGTACACGCGGGCGGACTGCCCCCGGTACGGCGAACTCGCCGGCGCGAGCTGCGAAACCGCCCCGACAGGAGCACCCGCGGTGCCGGGTTACACCCCTGACTCGACGATGGTGAGCAGTAGGCCGATGGGCGGCAACGTCGGGCCTGTCGGTAGCCCGGACGAGAAGGACCTGCTCGGCGCGATCCTGGGCGGCGACCTGAACTCGGCGGCGGAGATGCTGCTCGGCCCTCTTGCCCGGGGAGCGGTCGTGAATGTCCTACCCGAAGGTGAGGCGCCGCGATGAGCTATCGCAGACCGTTGATCGGGCTCTCGCTGTTCCTGGTGGTGTCGTGCGCACTCGCCTGGACGGTTCTGGTGACTCTGCAACGCGGGGTGCAGGGACCGACGGCCTCCTACAGCGCCGCGTTCACCGACGCCTCGGGTCTCCGGGTCGGGGACGATGTGCGCATGGCCGGTGTCCGTGTGGGCCGCGTCGATTCGATCACGCTGGACGGCACGACCGCGAAGGTGAACTTCCGCATCGACTCCGGCCAGGTCGTATACGGCAACACCAAGGCCGCGATCACCTACCAGAACATCATCGGACAGCGTTATCTCGGCCTGTCTCTCGGCGAGTTCGCGGATCCCCGGATTCTGCCTGCGGGCAGCGAGATTCCGATCGAACACACCGAACCCTCGTTCGACATCTCGGTGCTCCTCAACGGATTCGAACCGCTGTTCAGCGTGCTCGATCCCGAACAGGTCGACAACATCACCACCGCGATCATCACCGCACTGCAGGGAGATTCGGCGTCGGTGACCACTCTCGTCGCGGAGACGACGCGACTGGCCGAATCCGTGGCCGGTCCCGACCGGGTTCTCGGCGAACTCATCGGAAACCTCGACAGTGTCGTGCACGACCTTGCGGTGCAGAGCGGCAACGTCGACACCGTGATCTCGCAGTCGCGGGCGATCTTCGATCAGCTGGCGGCGCGGCGCGACGAACTCGTCGGATCGGTCGAGCAGATCGCCACCGTCGCGGACAGCGTCTCCACGATCGTGGGGGAGGTCCAACCCGACCTCCAGGAATTCCTGGCTCGGGAACCGGGTTTCGCACAGCATTTCAACGATCACAAGGATTCGTTCGAGTACTTCGCCTTCAATCTTCCCGCCCTGTTGAAAGGATTCGCCCGGGTGAGCCAGGAAGGGACCTACCTCAGCACGTACCTGTGCAACTTCAACGTCACGCTCGTCCCGGCATTGAGCAACGTCATCCCCTCGATCGTCGCGCAGGCCACACCCGAAGGCCGTGTCACGCAGTCCCCGGTGTGCAGGTGATCGACCAGTGACCATCGAACGTACCGGCCGCGGCGGCAGGTTCCGGCCGATCGAGGAGTACAGACCGCTGACCCTCGGCACGATCACCGTCCTCGCCATCGTCGTTGCTCTCGCGGCGACCCTGTTGATCAGCTCGGCCGGGATCGGAAAACACGAGTACGAGGCGGAATTCGCCCAGGCGGCGCAGATCGCGCCCGGCGACGGAATCACGATCGCCGGTGTCCAGGTCGGTTCGGTCGGCGGAGCACGGCTCGAGGGCGATCACGTGGTCGTGTCGATGAAGATCGACAACGGTGTCCCGCTCGGCCCCGACACCCGCGCCTCGATCAAACTGACGACACTGCTCGGCGCCCGCTACATCGAACTGCGGCCGGCAGGCGAGGGCGAGCTTCCGGACAACCGGATCCCGCTGTCCAACACGGAGGTCCCGTACGACCTCATGGACGTCCTGGCCGACGCGACCACGACTTTCGAACAGGTCGACGCCCGCGAACTCGGCGACACCCTCACGACGCTCGCCGGAGAACTCCACGACCTTCCCCCGCTGATGCCGCAGGCGCTCGCAAACATCGAGAACCTGTCGTCGGTGCTGGCGGAACGACGCGACCAGGTGGGGTCGCTGTTGAAGGCCACCGGCGAGATGACCGGCATCGTTCGGGACCAGCAGCAGAGCCTCGGTGAACTGGTCCGCAACGGCCGGGACATGTTGAAGGAGATCACGTCCCGGCGCGAGATGATCGACGGGCTGCTCACGGCCACCACCGAGCTCGTGTCCGAGCTCCACACCGTCGTGGTCGAGGACCGGCCCGAGGTGGAACAGCTGATCGCGAGCCTGAACGAACTGCTGCAGAGCCTCGGCAACCACGACGACCTGCTGCGCAACACACTCCAGATCCTGCCCGTCGCCCTGCGGAACTTCACGAACGCCAGCGGCACCGCCAACGAGGTGGACTTCTCTGCGCCTGCCGGTCCGATGATCGACTCGTGGATGTGCGCGCTCAGCGGCCGTGCCGTGGAGCTGGACATGCCGGCCTACTTCCAGGAGTGCGAATGATCTCGCGTCGGACCGTCACCGCCGGTGTGGTCGTACTCGTCGTGCTGGCCGCCGGATTCTTCGGGTTCCGCGCACTCCTCGGCAGCGACGAACCGCACACGATCACCGCCCAGTTCGACAACGGCGCCGGCCTGTACGAGGGAAATACCGTGGCGGTCCTCGGGATTCCGGTCGGAAAGATCACGCGGATCGAACCGAAGGGACTGTACGTCGAGGTGACGATGGAGGTCGACAGCGGAATCGACCTTCCCGCCGACGCACAGGCGGTGGCGGTCTCGACATCCGTGCTGACGGATCGCCACGTGGAGCTGACGCCGGTGTACAGCGGCGGCGACAAGCTCGCGCCGGATGCGGTTCTCGGTTTGGACCGCACGAAGACACCGGTGGAGTTCGACCGGTTGCTGGCGATGGCGGACAACCTGTCGATCGAGCTCCAGGGCGACGGAACCGGGGGCGGTCCCGTCGCGGACATCCTGGCGGCCGGCGCAGCGGCCACCGACGGCAATGGTGATGCGATGAGATCCGCCTTGTCCATGCTGTCCGACGCGCTGCGCCTGAGCGACGACGGGGGCGCGGGGACCGCCAACGAGATCACCAGGATCGTCGACGATCTCGCGGTCCTGACGAGCGCGGCCGCAGCCAACGACAGCGACATCCGCGAGTTCGGTGAAGCCACCCGGCAGATGAGCGAGATCCTCGCCGACGCGAACCTCGGGACCGGCGACACCGGCACGAAGATCAACGACATCCTGCTCCAGGCGAACTCGCTGCTGACGGACAACCGGGATGCACTGAGGTCCACTCTCGCGAATTCGGAGACCGTGACGCGCTCGCTCGCGGACTACCGTGACCAGCTCGCCGAGTTCCTCGACGTGACACCGCTGCTGATGGAGAACGCGTACAACGCGATCGACCAGGAGAACGGGGGAGCCCGCGTGCACGCGCAGCTCGAGAAGGTGTTCTTCGACGGCCAGCTGGTCAAGGAGGTCTGCAACCGGATGGGACTGAAGCACCTGGGTTGCGCGACCGGGACATTGCGTGACTTCGGGCCCGATTTCGGTATCCCGGGCATGCTCGAGGGACTCGCGGGGCTGCCGCGATGACGCGCACAGCGCGGCGGCTCGTGACCGCCGGAACGTCTCTCCTCGTGGCGATGTCGACCGCGGCGTGCTCGGTCGGACTCGAGGATCTGCCGCTTCCGGCGCCCGGGGTCGGTGGCGACTCGTACGTCATCGGCGCGACGTTCGAGAACGCCTTGAACCTGCCGACCAAGGCAAAGGTGAAGCTCGCGGGTGCCGATGTCGGTGAGGTCGACTCGATGCGCGTGGAGAACTACACGGCGGTCGTCGCGTTGCGCATCATGAACGGCGTGGTGGTGCTCGAGGGCACGACCGCGGAGCTTCGGTCCGCGACGCCGCTCGGCGACGTCTTCGTCTCTCTGCAGCCACCGGCGGATCCACCGCCCGATGCGGCCACCCTCGGTGAAGGAGACAGCATTCCGCTCGAATCCACCTCGGCCGCAGCGACCGTCGAGGAGCTTCTCGCGACGTCGTCGCTTCTCGTCAACGGCGGTGTCGTCCGGAACCTGACGAAACTCGTCAACGGCCTGGGGGCCGCGGTCGACGGTAAGGGAGACCGCATCGCGGAGCTGATGAACGAATCGACCCGGCTCGTCGGCGACCTGAACTCACGGTCCGAGGAGATCCGGCGATCGCTCGAGCAGACGAACGGGCTCGTCGCGACCCTCTCGGATCAGCGTTCGACGATCAGCGATGCGGTCGTCGCGGCCGGTCCCGCGCTCGGCGTGCTGTCCGAGAGCACCACACAGGTGGTCGATCTGGTGTCGCAGGTCGCTTCGATCACCGAACAGATTGCGAAATTCCCGTCGGTCCAGGGAACCGACACCCGCAGCATGATCGCCGACATCAATCGTGTCGCAGCCGAACTCAACAGAGCGGCGACGCTGCCGGGGGTCTCCCTCGAGAACGTCAACCGGATCATGGCGCCGGTCATCAACATCACCAGCGGTACCTCCGCGCACACCGACGCCGACCTCCAGCAGCTGGCGCTCGGGGCGCTGCCGGTTCCGGGGCACGGCGGCGATCCGGGCAGCAGGCTGCCCGACGGTACGGACTGGGCTGCGTTCGTGGGGACCCTGACGTACACGATGCTGCGGCTGCAGAGCAAGTTCGGGGGGGGTGCCGCAGTGACGGTCGGCCGGAAGCAGAAGGGAGTGATCGAAGCTCCTGCGCGGGTATTGGTTTCGGGGGTTCGCTACGCGTCGGCGCATCGACTGGCTCTGTCGGTGACCGCGCTCGCGCTCACCTTGGTGCTCGGCGTCACCTACCTGGTCTTCGGCGTGTTCCATCTGGATCCGACCGACCGGAAGATCCACGTCCGCGTGAATCTCGCGGAATCGGGAGGACTGCTCCCCGACCGCAACGTCACCTTGCGCGGCGTCCCGGTCGGCCGCGTGACATCGGTGGAACTGACCGACGACGGCGTGGTCGCGGTCGCGGCGATCGACTCGTCGACGCAGATCCCTGCCGGCGGCGAAGTGCGTGTCGCCGGGTTGTCGCTCGCGGGGGAGCAGTACCTGGACTTCCGTCCCGACTCCGACACAGGGCCTTTTCTCACCGACGGTGCGGAGATCTCCGCCGACGAGACGTCGACCCCGGTTCCGCTGTCCGCGCTGATGGGTGATCTGGACGGGATGCTCGCGCAGATCGACCCGGAGACGGTCCGAACCATCGTCGACGAACTCGGCATGAGCGCGGAAGGGCCGGGCAAGCTGACCGACATCGTCGACGGCGGAACGTTCCTGATCTCCACGCTCGATTCGGTACTGCCGCAGACCGTCAGCGTGCTGAACACCAGCAGGATCGTGCTCGGCACCCTCTCGGACAGTGCTGCCGGCCTGGCCGCGACCTCCCGGAACCTGTCGACCGTGCTCGAGGGTGTCGAGTCGAAGGACGCGGGATTCCGGCAATTCGTCGACGGTGCACCGGCGACCCTGCAGTCCGTCGACACACTGTTCGCGGACAACTCGCCGACGATGGTGCAGTTGCTGGGCAACCTCGCCACGACCGCGCAGATGGCGTATCTCCGGGTGCCTGCCCTCCATGAGTTCTTCTTCCCGGCCACTCGCGGCGGGTCGACGCTCGACGCATTGGCGACGACATTCCGCGACGGCGGTATCTGGGCGTTCGTCAACATCTATCCGCGGTACTCGTGCGACTACGACCTGCCCAGGCAGTCACCTGCCTTGTCGAACTTCCCGGAACCGTTCCTGCACACCTACTGTCCGAACCCCGATCCGTCGACCCTGGTGCGTGGGGCGCGCAATGCGCCGCGGCCGGCCGGGGAAGAAGGCGGGTACACACCTCCGCCGGGCGTCGATCCACTGGCGCAGACGGATCCGACGCCGATCGGTCCGCTGTCCCTTCCGCTCGAACCCGGCGGACCCGATCCCGGCGATCCGGGGGTGCGCTGAACCGATCCCGGCTGCCGACGCAGCGACCCGGCCCGACAACGAGAAGGAGAACCGACGTGAGCAAGAACAGCCGGACGGCCATCGCGGTCGTCGACCGTAAGATCCCCGACGCCGAGACCGCGAACGACGATGTCGTGGTCGAAGGCGGTGCGAGCGAGGATGTTGCGAGCAACGGAACCGATTCCGGCCCGGACGGTCCCGGGCGTTCCGGTGGTCGCGGTGGCGGGCTGCTCGCGGGCGGGCGCCGGCGTATCGGCCTTCTCGCCGCCGTCCTGGTCGCGGTCCTGGCGCTTGCGCTGTCCGGCATCCTCGGCTGGAAGCTGCACGAGGCGAATGCGGTCGACGACGCATCGGCTGCCGCCCTCGACGCGGCGCGCCGGTACGCGGTGGTGCTCACGAGCGTCAGCTCGGACGACCTGGACGCGAACTTCGACGCCGTGCTCGACGGCGCAACCGGGGAGTTCAAGGACATGTATGCGCAGTCGAGCGAGCAGCTCCGTCAGTTGCTGGTCGACAACCAGGCAACCGCCGAAGGCGTCGTGATCGAGGCCGGCGTCAAATCCGCAACACCGTCGAAGGTCGAGGTGCTGCTGTTCGTCGATCAGACCGTCACCAACACCGTCTCGCCCGAACCGCGCCTCGACCGCAGCCGGGTCGTGATGACGATGGAACTCGTCGACGGCCGCTGGCTGGCCTCCGACGTCACGTTGCCATAGCGCCGGAGGCAACCCGGACGATCAGTGGGGAAGCGCCGGCAAGGCAGGCTCGTGCAGCCAGGCGTCCCACAGCGGACGCAGCGAAGTATCGGTGAAACGCGCTGCGAGACCGGTGAACTGCTCGGTCGTCACGTTCGAGTGCCGATGCTCCGCGGTCCAGGTGCGGAGCAGGGTGAAGAACCGGTCGTCACCCAGATGCCGACGCAGGGCGTGCAGGGTGAGCGCGCCGCGCTTGTAGATCCGATCGTCGAACATGTCCTTCGGACCCGGATCGCCCAGCACGATGTCCTGGGGTTTGCGGGCCAGACCGCGGTGTGCCTCGGCCGCGAGGACGTGCGCCGACCGCCCACCCGAATTCTCCGCCCACAACCACTCCGCGTAACACGCGAAGCCCTCGTGCAGCCAGATGTCGCGCCAGCGTTCGAGAGTCAGGCTGTTGCCGAACCACTGGTGGGCGAGTTCGTGTGCGACGAGTCGTTCCTCGCGCCGGCGTCCGTCGCAATGATTGGCGCCGAAGATCGACAGTCCCTGGGCCTCGATGGGAATCTCGAGATCGTCGTCGGTGACGAGGGCGGTGTAGTGCGCGAACGGGTACGGGCCGAACAGGCGCCCGAAGACCTCCATCATCTGCGGTTGGCGCGCGAAGTCCACGTCGAACGACTCGCGCAACCGCGGCGGATGCACCGCGACGATCGGAACCGGGGCCGGCGACACCGTGCGGGCCTCGTACTGGCCGATCTGAACGGTCGCCAGGTACGTCGCCATCGGTTCGGGTTGTTCGTACACCCAGGTGGTCTGGCTCGCCTTCGTGGTCTTCTTCAGGAGGGTGCCGTTGGCGACGGCGTGGAACGGCGAATCCGTGGTCAGCGTGATCCGATATGTGGCCTTCGAGCCGGGGTGGTCGTCGCACGGGAACCACGAGGGTGCGCCGTTCGGCTGGCTCGCGACGAGCGAGCCTTCCTCCAGTTCCTCCCAGCCGACGTCACCCCACACCGAGTGCCGCGGCGACGGTGTTCCCGCGTACTGCACGGTGACCGTCAGTACCGCACCCGCCGGGATCTTCTGCGCCGGCGTGACAGTGAGCTTGCCGTCGCGGTGCGTGTATTTCGCGGGCCGGGCGCCGTTGACCGAGACCTTCGACACCCGCATCGTGTCGACGAGATCGAGTGCGTACTTGCCGCGGACGTCGGTCGTGGTGGCGATGATCGTGGCGCGCCCGGCGAGCCGGTTCGAGGCGACCTTGTACGTCAGTTCCAGCTCGTATCGGGACACGCGATACCCGCGATTGCCGCTCGTCGGCAGATAGGGGTCGAGCGGGCGGTCCGTTCCCACGGGCGCGACCGGCTTGGCCTTGACGGGCTTCACCGGGGTGACCAATCGCCGGGTGTGGTCCACGGGGCGATGGGATTGCCCTGCCAGCGGGTCGATGCGGGGACGACGTCGCCGCGCATGACGAGGGAGGCCGGGCCGACGGTCGCTCCGGCGCCGATGCCAGACGCCGGCAGCGCCACGCACTGCGGGCCGAGGGTGGCTCCGTTCTCGAGGATCACGGTGTCCATGGACATGATCCGATCATGGAACAGATGTGTCTGCACCACACACCCCCGTTCCACTGTCGCGCCGTCCTCGAGCGTCACGAGATCCGCTTCCGGCAGCCAGTAGCTTTCGCACCACACACCGCGACCGATGCGAGCGCCGAGCGCGCGCAGCCACAGATTCATCACGGCGGTTCCGGTCGCGGGGCGCGCGAACCACGGCGCGGCGACCATCTCGACGAACGTGTCGGACACTTCGTTCCGCCACACGAACGAACTCCACAGCGGATGCTCCACACGACCGATCCGGCCGACGACCAGCCATTTCGCGGCCACGGTGACGATGCACGCGAATGCGCCGGCGAGCATGAGGACGACACCGCCGAGCACCAGCGCGAGCGGGTATCCGCCCACGGCCGCGAGCGCGTTCAACGCGAACAGCACGCCGAGGCCGATCCCGAACGTCACCATCATCGGGACGAGCCGGAACGTTTCGACGAATCCTCGCGCGACCTTCAGTTTCAGCGGGGGAGCGAACGTGCGACTCGAGTCGGCGTCTCCGGCGGCGCGGCGCAGGCGGACCGGCGGGCTGCCGAGCCACGACGAACCGGACTTGGCCTTCGTCGGCGCCGCGGACAACACCGCGACCAGACCGTGTTTCGGCACCCGGCGTCCCGGCGCGGCCATGCCGGAGTTGCCGAGGAATGCACGCTTGCCGACCTTCGCGTGCGAGATGAACAGCCAGCCCCCACCGAGTTCGTAGGACGCGACCATGGTGTCGTCGGCGAGGAACGCACCGTCGGCGACCTTCGTGAACTTGGGGACCATCAGCACGGTCGACGCCTCGACGTCCTTGCCGATGTCGGCGCCGAGCAGACGCAGCCAGATCGGCGTGAGCATCGAGGCGTACAGCGGGAACAGGAATGTGCGCGACGAGTCCATGAGCCGTTCGGTGGCCCACACCTGCCAGCCGACACGGCTGCGCACCGGATGCCAGCCCTCGGTCATGCCGATCGACAGCAACCGCACCGACGCGACCGTGAGCAGCGCGAACACGAACATCGTGAGCAGTCCCGCAGCGGGCAGCATCATCAGGGATCGGAGTACGGCGCCGGGGAGGGTGGCGGTGCCGCTGACCCACCATCCGATCAAGGCGACACCCGCGCCGATCGAGACGAGCGGCAGTCCCGCGATCACCACCGAACTCGCACCGAACACCGGCACCCACGCCGACGCACGGCTCGGTGGTTCCACGGGCCACGGCCGTGCGGCGCGGCCCACCTTCACGGCCGGTGAACCGGCCCACTGCTGCCCGGCCTTGACGCGCCCGAACACCGCGGAACCAGCTTCGACCACAGCGTTCTTGCCGATCTTGCATCCCGGATTGAGGGTCGAACGGGCACCGACCGACGCGCCCGCCCCGATCCGGATCGTGCCGATGTGCACCACGTCGCCGTCCACCCAGTGACCGGACAGATCGACCTCGGGTTCGATCGAGCAGCCGTCGCCGAGTTCGAGCATGCCGGTCACCGGCGGCAGGCTGTGCAGATCGACACCGCGGCCGATCTTCGCCCCCAGCGCGCGGGCGTAGTACAGCATCCACGGCGCACCGGACAGGTTGGCCGCCCCGCTCGCCTCGACGAGCCGCAGCGACGTCCACAACCGCAGATGCACGGAGCCCCCGCGGCGATACGTGCCGGGCCGCACTCCGCGCAGCAGGATCCGCGCACCCGCGACCGCGATGGTCATGCGGCCGAGGGGCGTGATGAACAGCAGCACGCCGAGTGCGACCCACCACCACGACAGCGTGACGGTCCACGGCACCGAGACGACGGCCGCGAGCACGTTGTTCAGCACCGCCAGCCAGGTCACCCATTGCATGCCGGTCAGCGTGGCGAGCGGGACGGTCGCGGCGATCTGCACCAGCTGCGACGACCGCGGCATCGGCTCGACCCGGCGGGGCGCGACGGTTTCGGTCGGGGCGAGCTCGTCGAGATACAGGGCGAGCGAACCCAGTCGCGGATGGTCGTACAGTTCCGCGACGGTCATCTCCGGGTAGCGTTCGCGCAGGGCGGTCACCAGCTGGGCGGCCGACAACGAGCCGCCGCCGAGTTCGAAGAAATCGTCGTCGAGACCCTCGACGCGGGCGCCGAGCAGCGACATCCACAGGCCCGCCACCCATTCGGCGGTGGGGTCGAGCCCGAGTGCTTCGGCGGAGTCCGCGTCGGTGCCGGGCAGCGGCCACGGCAACGCGGCCCGGTCGACCTTTCCGGATGTGCGGGTCGGGAGTTCGTCGACGAGCGCGAGCCGTGGGACCATCGCGGCGGGAAGCTGCTCGGTGAGCAGGTCGCGGGCCGAGGCGACGTCGAAGTCCGGGTCGGTGCTGGCGATGTAGCCGACGAGGATCGAATGCCCGGCCGCGGTCTTGCGGACGGCGCATGCACCGCCCGCGACGCCCGGCAGGTTCTGCAGCGCGTTGTCGATCTCGCCGAGTTCGATGCGCCGCCCGCCGATCTTGACCTGGTCGTCGGCGCGCCCCTGGAACAAGAGGCCGCGACGGTCGAGCGTCACCAGGTCGCCGCTGCGGTAGGCGCGCTCCCAGCCGAGGGTCGGCATCGGCGCGTACTTCTCGGCGTCCTTGACAGGGTCGAGGTAGCGCGCGAGACCGACCCCACCGATGACGAGTTCGCCGATCGCGCCCTCGGTGACGGGCATTCCGTCGGCGTCGACGACCGCGAGGTCCCAGCCGTCGAGGGGCAGGCCGATGCGGATGGGCCCGGTGCCGTCCATCGGGGCGGCGCACGCCACCACCGTCGCTTCGGTGGGGCCGTACGTGTTCCACACTTCGCGTCCCGGTACCGCGAGCCGTTCGGCGAGGTCCGGGGGACAGGCCTCGCCACCGAAGATGAGCAGGCGCACCGCCTCGAGTGCCTCGGCGGGCCACATCGCCGCGAGAGTCGGGACAGTGGAGACGACGGTGATGTCGCGCGAGACCAGCCACGGACCCAGATCCATGCCGGAACGCACCAGCGATCGGGGAGCGGGGACCAGGCACGCCCCGTGCCGCCACGCCAGCCACATCTCCTCGCAGGAGGCGTCGAACGCCACCGAGAGACCGGCCAGCACGCGATCGCCCGGTCCGATCGGATTGCCCTGCAGGAATATCCGCGCTTCGGCATCGACGAACGCGGCCGCGTTCCGATGGGTCACCGCGACGCCCTTCGGGGTGCCCGTGGACCCGGACGTGAAGATGATCCAGGCGTCGTCGTGGAGCTTGGGGCCGCGTACCCGAGGATCGGTCGATGCCGGCGCGGTGCCAGGGCCGATCCCCTCCTCGGTGACGATCGCGGTGACGCGCGCCTCCCCGAACACCAGCTCGGCTCGTTCGTCCGGGTCGTCCGCGTCCACGGGGACGTATGCCGCGCCTGCGGCGAGCACCGACAGGATCGTGACGTACAGGTCCTTCGTGCCGGAGGGCATGCGCACCCCCACCCGGTCACCGGCGCCTACACCGGCATCGGTGAGCCGGTAGGCGCCGGCCACGATCTCCTCGGCCAGTTCCGCGTAGCTGAGGGTGACCCTGCCGTCGTCGATCGCGGGGGCGTCGGGGTGTGCGTCGGCGGTGCTGCGCAGGATGTCGACGAGGGTGCGCGCGGCGGGGGCGAACGACGAACGCAGGTATTCGTCCGGTATTCGAGCCGGCCGACCCGGATCCGTCGTGGGCTGGACAGACAATCTGCGTGTCCTTCTCTGGTGTCGATGGTGCGTGCGGCCGGTTTGTCTCACGACCAGGTGGACGGCAGGTGAACTGCCTGCCGGGACGGCCGCTTCGACCGATTGTCCTCCGGACCACCGACTTTTCGCCTGCCGACAGGGCGTGAAGTGTTTCGGTTTGACAACACCGGCGGCGTGCTGTCATCCTCTTCCGCAGGTCACGAGTACCAGCATCAAGCCCCGGCTCGCTGGTCGGCAACCCTCCTCCGCGGTGGGGTGCTCCGGGTGACGACCTGGCTGTGGTTCCAAAACCGGACGCAGCAAGCGCGGACTCCGCCGGCGATCGAACATCGTCGTGGCGATCACCGACGGGTCCCTGAACAGACAAGGGACTTCTCATGACTGCTGCAACGACCGCCACCTGCATCGCCCCCATCGCCCGCGTTTCCGGCTGTGATCTGCAGGTTCCGCTCGTCCAGGGCGGCACCTGCACCTACGCGAACTTCGACTACGCCGCGAGTGCCCCGGCCCTGTCCACCGTCACCGACCGCATCGCCGAACTGCTGCCCTTCTACGCCAGCGTGCACCGTGGCGCCGGCTACGCCTCGCGGGTCACCACCGACGCCTACGAGCGGTGCCGGTCCGTGGTCTCCGGATTCGTCGGAGCCGCCGACGACCAGGTCGTCGTGTTCACCCGCAACACCACCGATTCGCTGAATCTGCTCGCGACCGCGGTGCCCGGTGATGTCGTCCTCCTGGACATCGAGCATCACGCGAACCTGCTGCCGTGGAAGAACTCCCGCATCGTCGAAGCTGCCGACACCGTTGCCGGGACGATCGAGCGACTCGCCGCGGAACTGCGCCGGGCGCCGGCCGCGCTGCTCGCGATCACGGGCGCCTCGAACGTCACCGGTGAGCTGCTCCCCATCGAGGAACTGGCCGGCCTCGCCCACGAGTGCGGTGCGCGCATTCTCGTCGACGGCGCGCAGCTCGTGCCGCACCGCCGCATCGACCTCGCCGCAACGGGTGTCGACTACCTCGCGTTCTCCGGCCACAAGACGTATGCGCCGTTCGGCGCCGGCGTCCTCGTGGGCCGCCGCGACTGGCTCGACGTGGCCGAGCCCTATCTGGCCGGTGGTGGCGCGGTGCGCGAGGTCCGCCTCGATCACACCGAATGGGCCTGCGCCCCTGCGCGTCACGAGGCCGGCTCGCCGAACGTGCTCGGAGCCGCGGCGATCGCGGCGGCCTGCGAAGCCCTCGCCGGTTTCGACGCCGACGCTGTCGCGCGCCACGAGGACGAACTGAACGGGCTGCTGGTCGAGGGTCTGCGCGGAATCGACGGGGTCGAACTGCTTCGTCTGTGGGAAGACTCGTGCGACTCCGTCGGCATCGTCACCTTCACGGTCGCGGGTTACGAACCCGCGGAGATCGCGGCGTACCTGTCGGCCGAACACGGAATCGGCGTGCGCGACGGGCGGTTCTGCGCGCACCCGTTGCTCGCCCGCGTCGGTCGTGCCGGTGGCGCGGTGCGCGCCTCCCTCGGACTGGGAAGCTCGTCCGCCGACGTCGAGCGTCTCGTCGGTGCGGTGCGGCGCCTCGTCGAGCACGGCCCCTCGTGGACCTACGCCAAGAGCGACGGCCTGTGGAGCCCCTCGCCGGAGACCCGTCCGGGACTCGCGGCGGAGCCCGCCGGTGCCTCGGAGTGCGTGTGATCCCCTCGATCGACAATTCCCCACAAGGTCGGTAGGGTATTGCCCATGGCAGCGCAGACCGCATCGAACGTCGTCGCACAGTGGTGCCGTCGTCATGTCGATCTGTGCCGCACCGCCTCCGGCATGTGTACGAGCTGAACGGCACCGTTTCCGTCTCCACAGCTCACCGCCGCGGGATCGCCTGCGGCAGTTCGAAGGAACCCACATGTCGTACAGCAATGTCGTTCACACCACTTCGTCCGCCCGCCCGTTGCGTGTCGCGATCGAACTTGCCGGCTCGTCGGGCCCGCACTACTGGGCCGATCTCACCGCCGGTCGAACCGGTGAGGATTCACTCGATCTGAGTGCGTCGCAGCCGAACGTGGTGCGTATCCGCGCCACCGATCTGCGCGAGACCCGCAAGGCGCGTGATCGAGTCCGGGCCGAGCTCGTCGCCGAAGGCCGCGACCCCGACAGCGTCACCGTCCTCGTCGACCTCGAGGTGGTCGTGGCATCCGAAGCCCGGAACGCGCGAAAGCAGTACGCGCAGCTGGACGATCCGCGCGCGACGGATACCCTGTCGTACGTCGGAACTCCGCAGGGGCTTGCCGGTCTCATCGCCGACATCCACTCCACGCACGTCGCGGACGGTGTCACCCTCGTCCCGCTGGCGGCGCCGTTCACCGTCGAGCACATCGTCGACGGCACGCTTCCCTGGCTCGAGTCCCGCGATCTCGCGGCGACCGCGCCGTCCGTGGTGGAAGTGTTGCGCCGCTTCGGAACCGGTAGCCGAGGGCTCGTCCGGGCCTCATAGCACGAGTCCCGGATCACACGGGATCCCGGCAAGCCGAGTGGGGCGGGAGAACACCCGTGTTCTCCCGCCCCACTCGCTGTGCGCTCAGGCCGACCGGCGGGTGAGGGGTTCGACGATGTGCACGCCGGGATCGGGATCGAAGCGATAGCCGGTTCCCCGCACCGTCGTGATGATCTGGCCGAATCTTCCGAGCTTCGTTCGGATCCGGGAGACGTGCACGTCGACGCTGCGCCCCCGCCGGTGGTCGATGTCCGACGAGGCGGGATCGAGCTCGCGCAGGACCGACCGTGACACGACGACCCGTGGGCGTCGCACCAACCGTGACAGGATCTCGAATTCGGTATGGCTCAGTGGAACCCGGGAACTGTCGAGGATCACGTCGCGGGCGGGCAGATCGATCACCAGCGGCACCGGAGTGGAACTGAGCAGCGTATGGGTGCTCACGCCGGGCACGAGATCCTGTGCGGTTTCACGCAAGGCGTCGGCGAGTGCGGCGAGATCCGTCGACGAGCGGACGCCGGTGTTGGAAAGCTGTACGACCAGTACGAGTTCGGGTGTCGTGCTCATGATGTCGTGTCCAATGGTGTGGGCCGGTGGTAGACGCCGTCGTGGTAGAGCAACGGGCCCGCCGGCGACTCGGTGTCGTTGACGTGCGTGCCGGTGACGAGACCGACGACCAAAGTGCTGTCTCCGACCGGAATAAGTTGGTGCACAAGAAGACGCAGTCGAACCGGAGTGTCGTGGAGTGTGGGTTCGCCGGTCTCCAGACGGCCCCACAACGAACCGTCGGCGAAACGCTCGTCGGCACTGCGGGCGAAGCGCTGTGCCAGATGCTGCTGGTCCTCGCTCAGCAGGTGCACCACGAGCGAGTCCGCCGAGTGTACGGCCTCGATGCTCGACGACGTGTGAGTGATGTTGAACGACACCAAGGGTGGGTTCAGCGACAGCGAGGAGAACGATGTCGCGGTGAAGCCGACCGGACCGTTCCCGGCGTCGAGCGTGACGACGGTGACGCCTGCCGGGTGGCGGCGAAGTGCGGAGCGGTACTCCTCGTTGCCGACGCCCGATGCGCACTCGGGTGCGGTGGCGTCGACGCGATCGGCGACACGGGATTGTGAAGTGGGCATAGCCGTCCCTGAAGAGGCCGGTCCCACCGGAAGATCTTGGGGGACAAGGCGAGTGATGATGAATGGAATGGGTGTGGGCGTCAGGCCGCACACAGGCACGAGCGGGTTCGGCACAGGTCGACGTGCCTGCGGCTCCACGCTCGGATAGTCACGCTGACACTATAGTCGAGCGTTCCCGGTTCCGGTACCGGAGGCCGGTCAATCCATCTTCACGTCCATGCCGGCGGTGATGCGCAGAAGCTCCCGGTAGGTCGTGCGGAACACCGTGTTGGGGTGCCCGCCCGCGGCCCAGAGCAACGGGTGGGCCTCCAGGTCGCGATCCACATAGGTCGGCAGATTGGTCGGATGCCCCAGCGGCGCGACACCGCCGACCGGTTGCGCGGTGACCTCCGAGACCAGTTCGGGGGACGCCGGCACCAGCGTTCCGCCGAGGCGCTCGCCGCAGCGCCCGAGGTCGACCCGGTGGGCTCCGGAGACCAGCAGCAGGACCGGTTCGCCGTCGAGCTCGAACACCAGCGACTTGACGATCGCACCGATGTCGACGCCGAGGGCCGCGGCCGCCTGCTCCGCGGTGTGCACCGATTCCGGCTGGGTGAGTATCAAGCCGGGATGGCCGCGCGAGATGAGCGTGTCGGCCACGTGAACGGCGTTCGGATGCAGTGTCGCGGACATGGTTCCAATGTAGGAGCGGACCGGGTCCGCCGCGCGGGATCAGTACAGCGGAAATCCGCCCTCCGGTCCCAGCATGCGTTCGAGACGGGTGCGGGTGACCTTCGCCAGTTCATCGGTGCGGATCTTCCGTTCGGCATCGACCTCGTTGTCGAGGCGATGGACGAGGTCGGCGAGCAGCTCGTCCGGGCCCCGGCCTGCCGAACACCAGAGATAGCGGAACCCGAATCGTTGCTCGTAGGCCCGGGCGGAGTCCGCGATCGCCACCATGGTTCCCGGATCCTCGTCCCACACCGAGCACTGTTCGGACCACGAATGGGCGCTGCGCGGGCGCACCCCGACGATCGGGTGGCAGTCCAGGGCCTCACCGATGCTCGCTTCGTCCAGCGTGACGAGCACCGCGTCGCCGCGCGCGAACAGTTCGGTGTGACTCGCGTACGGGCGGCCGGCGGCGACCGGATGCGCCCAGCCGAGCGACGCGCAGCACTCGTACAGTGCGTGGACGGCGCCACGACGGCTCAGGGCGTTGAACGCACCGAGGCCGATTCCCTGATGCAGAAGCATGGCTGCGCTCCTCTCCGAGGCGGACCGGCCGGGGGACCCGACGGTGCGGTCGGATCCAGCTTCCACCGCGCACCGTCCCGCTTCCAGAGCTGTGACCGGGAGTTTGCGAGCCTTTAACACGGCGTCGGGGCGACCGTGACGGGAAGCTCGGTGTGAACGCCCGGCGAAGATATTACTCTCGAGTAATGACCGATCACTCCAGCTGGAAAGCATTCACCGTCGAGATCGAGGCGCACGTCGCCCGCGTGACCCTCGTCGGACCCGGCAAGGGCAACGCGATGGGACCGGATTTCTGGTCCGAACTGCCCGAGCTGTTCGCCGCACTCGACAGCGACGACGACGTGCGTGCCGTCGTGCTCGCCGGCGCCGGTAAGCACTTCTCGTTCGGCCTCGATCTGCCCGCCATGAGCGGCGACCTCGGCAAGGTCCTCGCCGACAAGGCTCTCGCCAAGCCGCGCACGGACTTCCACGCGATGGTCAAGCGCATGCAGGCCGCGATCACCGCGGTCGCCGACTGCCGCAAGCCCGTCGTCGCGGCCGTGCAGGGCTGGTGCATCGGTGGTGGCGTCGACCTGATCACCGCCGCCGACATCCGCTACGCCGCGGCGGACGCCAAGTTCAGCGTCCGCGAGGTGAAGGTCGGCATGGTCGCCGACGTCGGCAGCCTCGCCCGCCTCCCGTTGATCATCGGCGACGGCCACACCCGCGAACTCGCGCTCACCGGCAAGGACATCGACGCGGCGCGTGCCGAGAAGATCGGACTCGTCAACGACGTGTTCGACGACGCCGAGGCCACCCTCGCCGCCGCCCACGCGACCGCAGCGGAGATCGCAGGCAACCCGCCGCTCGTCGTCCACGGCATCAAGGACGTCCTCGACCACAGCCGGTCCCCGCAGGTCGACGACAGCCTCCGCTACGTCGCGGCGTGGAACGCGGCGTTCCTGCCGTCCGAGGACCTCACCGAGGCCATCTCCGCCGTCTTCGAGAAGCGCCCGCCGAACTTCCGGGGGCGCTGACGGCAGGGCCGGGTCACGAAAGAGCGAACGGTACATCCAGTCGGTCTCTCAGCGACTGAACGTACCGTTCGCTCGGAAAAAAGAGGGGTGGAACAGGCTGGCTCAGTGGCCGCCGTTCTCCTTCAGGCGCGCGATCGACGCCTCGACCTCGGCCTCGGCGTCGGCGCGCCCGGCCCAGTCGGCCGCCTCGACGTGCTTGCCCGGCTCGAGATCCTTGTAGTGCACGAAGAAGTGCTTGATCGCGTCCAGCTCGAACTGCGGGACATCGGAGATGTCCTGGATGTGATCCCAGCGGGGGTCACCGGCCGGCACAGCGAGGACCTTGTCGTCGCCGCCGGCCTCGTCGACCATCTTGAACATGCCGACGGGGCGGGCCTCGACGATGACGCCCGGGAACACCGACTCGGGGAGCAGCACCAGGCAGTCCAGCGGATCGCCGTCCTCGCCGAGGGTGTTTTCGATGTAGCCATAGTCGGCCGGGTAACCGAACGACGTGTAGAGGTAGCGGTCCAGCTTCACGCGGCCGGTCTCGTGATCGACCTCGTACTTGTTGCGCTGTCCCTTGGGGATCTCGATGGTGACGTCGAACTCCACGCCGGTGTCCTCACTTCGTCGGTGATTGCTTGTCGCCCCACCTGCCGCGACCGCGGTGATGGTCCGCAGAGAGGATAACGGGCGCGGCGCTACGCTGGTGGACGCAGGTGCCGGACCCACCAGGGCGGCCACCAGGGGTGGAGTCTCGAACACAGCGGAGGCGTGTTGGCGGGTCAGTACAAGAACAAGAAGCTCGGCGGGCTCGAGGCGCGGCGCCGACGCAGCCTCCGCATCCTGATCGGCATCTGGAGCGCCGGGTTCCTCGCGCTCGTCGTCGGCGGTACGTTCGCGCTCGCCGAAATCACGAACAACGACGCCGACGCCGCGATCACCCCGGCACCCGGACCGGTCACCGCGACCCCACAGGTCGCGCCCGCACGGGCCGACGCGCCGGCACCGGCCGCGGCCGCGCTCGGCGCGGTTCTGGCCCCCGCGGTGGCGAATCCCGCGCTCGGCACCCTCACCGGGTCCGTCACCGACACCGCCACCGGCACGGTGTTGTGGTCGCAGGACCCCGGCCGCCCGATGATTCCGGCGTCGACGACGAAGGTGCTCACCGCGGCGGCCGCGCTCCTGGCACTGCCGCCCGATCACCGGGTGACCACGCGGGTCGTGGAGGGCAGCCGGCCCGGCGAGATCGTGCTCGTCGCCGGCGGCGATCCCACCCTCACCGCCCTGCCGGTCGGCGAGGACGGCTTCTACCCGGGCGCGCCGCGCGTGGCGGATCTCGTGCAGCAGATCCAACGTTCCGGGACGGTCGTCGACACGGTGCTCGTCGACGCCGGCGCCTACATGGGTGATCCCATGGCCGCCGGCTGGATTCCCTCCGACGTCGAAGGCGGCTACATCGCGCCGATCGAACCGGTGATGCTCGACGGCGGCCGGCTGAACCCGCACGAGGACGAATCGCCGCGCAGCGCCACACCCGCGCTCGACGCCGGCCGCGCCCTCGCTGCGGCGCTCGGTGCGGATCCGGCGACCGTCGCGTTCGGGACCGCGGCCCCCGGAGCCGCGCCGCTGGCCTCGGTGCAGTCGGCGTTGCTGCGCGACCGGCTCCGCCAGATGATGGACCACTCCGACAACGTGCTCGCCGAGACGGTCGGCCGCGAGATCGCGGCGGCATCCGGCTCCCCGGCATCGTTCACCGGTGCCGTCGACAGCGTGCTCGGCACTCTCGCGTCCGCCGGCTTCGACGTCGGTGGTGTCACCATGCACGACGTGAGCGGTCTGTCCGTGGACAACCGCATCCCCGCGCGCCTGCTCGACGCGCTGATGGCCGCGGCCGCCGGCAACGGCCACGACGCGCTGCGTCCGATGCTCGACTACCTCCCGGTCGCCGGTGCCACCGGAACCCTCAGCGGCCGATACGCGTCCGCCAACCGCGACGCCGCCGGGTGGGTGCGTGCGAAGACCGGCACCCTGTCGGAGGCGAGCGGGCTGGTCGGGACCGTCGTGGACGTCGACGGACGTGTCCTGTCGTTCGCGCTGATGTCCAACGACCGGTCGCCCGGCGAGAGCCGGCCTGCGCTCGACGCGGTCGCCGCGACCCTCCGAGGATGCGGGTGCCGATGAGCGGCCGTGATCACCCGATCGGGGACGCGATCGACTGGACGTTCGCGGCCGGAGTGGGCGCACGGCTGGCGCGGCCGGGTCCGGCGATGTCCCGGTACACCGCGGACGCGGTGGTGACCGAACTCGCGGAGGCAGCCGATCGTGCCGAGCAGCCGGTGCGCGAGATCACCCGCCTCGGCGCCGGCCACGACGAGCCGGCACCGGCCCGTGTCGTGGACCGGCCCGGCTGGGTGCAGGCCGCGGCGGTGTCGATGGCGGACCTGACCGGCGGCGGGGAGGGCGGCAACTCCTGGATGGGGAAACCTGCAGGCGTGCAGGCCGGGGCGATGCTCGCGTACCTGTCGTCCGCCGTTCTCGGCCAGTACGACCCGTTCTCGCGAACCCTGTTGCTCGTCGCCCCGAACGTCGTCGCGGTCGAACGGGCACTGAAGGTCCCGACCGCGGACTTCCGCCTGTGGGTGTGCCTGCACGAGGTCACCCATCGGGTGCAGTTCGCGGAGGCCCCGTGGATGGCCGACCTGATGCGCACGGCCACCGCCGAACTCGGTGCCGCCGCCGACGAATCGGTCACCGAGCTGGCCGGCCGGGTCCTCGCCGTCGTCCGGGACCGACGCGGGAACGACGAGAAGTCGATGTCCGAGCGCGGTGTGCTCGGTCTGCTGCGCGCGACCCAGTCCGAAAGCCAGCAGCTCGCCCTCGACCGCATGCTCGCCCTCGGCACCCTCCTCGAGGGTCACGCCGATCACGTCATGGACGCCGTCGGTCCCGGTGTCGTTCCTGCCGTGGCCCGCATCCGTCGCGCGTTCGACAACCGGCGGCGCCGCAGTTCCAACCCCATCCATCGGGTGATCCGCGCGCTGCTGGGCGTCGACGCGAAGATGGCGCAGTACGTGCACGGCAAGAAGTTCGTCGACGGTGTCGTCGACCGCGTGGGTATGGCCCAGTTCAACGCCGTGTGGTCCGGACCCGACGCCATGCCCACACTCGCCGAGATCGACGATCCGGACGTCTGGATCGCCCGGGTCCTGGGTTGATCGCGTGAACCGGGACACCGCCGCGCGCGACGCCCGGGGCCGGCCGCTGCTTCCCGAGGCTCCGGCGATCCACGAGGTCCGGCTGGCCGTACGGGCGTGGCTCGCACGCCACGACGTGCGGTCGGTCGCGGTCGGACTGTCCGGCGGTGCGGACTCGGCGGCGCTGACCGCCGCGGCGGTCGCCGAGGCGGAGTCGGTGCGGGCCGTCGTCGTCGATCACCGGCTGCAGGCGGGCTCCGCGGCCGTCGCGGCACGGGCCGCCGATTTCGCCCGGGCGCGCGGATGCGCCTCGGTGGAGGTCGTCCCGGTGGAGGTGACCGGGCCCGGTGGACTCGAGGCCGCCGCCCGGGCGGTGCGCTACCGGGCTCTCGACGAGACCCGCGACGGACTGCCCGTTCTGCTCGGGCACACCCTCGACGACCAGGCCGAAACCGTGCTGCTCGGGCTGGCCCGCGGCTCGGGTCCCCGCTCGATCCGGGGCATGGCCGATTTCGACGACCCGTGGGGTCGGCCGCTGCTCGGAGTCCGGAGCTCGGTCACGCGTGCCGCGTGCGGCGAACTCGGATACGCACCGTACGAGGACGCACACAACAGTGATCCGCGGTTCACCCGCGTGCGGTTGCGCACCGAGGTGCTGCCCCTGCTCGACGAGGTGCTCGGCGGCGGAGTCGCGCCCGCGCTCGCCCGCACGGCGGCGCAACTCCGCGAGGACGGCGAAGTCCTCGACGCCGCCGCAGCCGAGGCCCTGGTCGCCGCGCGTGCGGGCGGCGCCGGACTCGGGGTGGCATCGCTCGAGCCGGTGCACCCGGCGGTGCGACGCCGCGCCCTGCGTCGCTGGCTCGCCGAACTCGGCGCCTCGGCTCCCACGGACCGGACGTTGCGGGCGGTCGACGACCTGATCGGACACTGGCGCGGCCAGGGTCCGGTGGCGGTCGGCCGTGGGCCGGGACCGGGGACCAGGTTGGTCGTGTCGCGTCGGCGTGGCAGGCTGGACGCGGAGTTCGTCGACCAGCAGCGGTGTGCGGACGACTGACGGAAGGGCAGGAACAAACCGGTGTACGAGAGCGACATTGCGTCGGTACTGATCTCCGAGGAGCAGATCAAGGAACGCACGGCCGAGCTGGCCGAGTCCATTGCCAAGCGCTATCCGGTGGGTGCGCCCGAGGGTGATCTCCTCCTCATCGGCGTGCTCAAGGGCGCGATCTTCTTCATGACCGACTTCGCGCGGGCACTGCCCATCCCGACCCAGATGGAATTCATGGCGGTCAGCTCGTACGGCTCGTCGACGTCGTCGTCGGGTGTGGTGCGCATCCTCAAGGACCTGGACAAGGACATCGCGGGCCGACACGTGCTCATCGTCGAGGACATCATCGACTCCGGGCTCACGCTGTCCTGGCTGATCCGCAACCTGTCCTCGCGCAATCCCGCGTCCCTCGAGGTCGTGACGCTGCTGCGCAAGCCCGAAGCAGTCAAGATCGACGTGCATGTCGCGGACGTCGGCTTCGACATCCCGGACGAGTTCGTCGTCGGTTACGGCCTCGACTACGACGAGCGATACCGCGACCTCCCGTACATCGGCACGCTCGACCCCAAGGTGTACTCGAGCTGACGCTCGTCCCCAAGGCGTGCTCGAGCTGACGCTCGTCCCAGGACCTGGTCCCGGGATCTACTCGCGCCGACGTTCGTCCGGGCGGGGGCGCACCGCGACGGTGCGCCTCAGCGCGGCGATGTCCTCCTCCATGAGGCGGAACAGCCAGTACACCAGCACGAACGCGGCGATGCTCCCGACCGACAGCATCCTCACCGCGAACAGCACGCGCGGGATCTCGTAGGCGGTCAGGAACGTCACACCGGCAACTCCGACCAGCGGAACCGCCGCCGCGACCGCCAGATAGCGGATGCTGCGGCGGTGCAGGCCCTCGAGTTCGCGGGCGTCGGTGGCGTCGGTGGACACGTGCGGCAGGACCGCCGGATACAGCGACCGAACCGTGTAGAAGGCGACGAAGAAGAACGGATACGCCACCGCGATCGCTCCGCACACGACCATCGAGGTGACGAAGTGTGTGGCGGCGCGGGTGTCGATCTCCCCGGTGATCACGCTCAGCGCGACGGGGAACGCGATTCCCGACGCGATCCACAGGCTCATCACCACCGCGACGACCCGGTCGCT
The DNA here is from genome assembly GCF_001646785.1 of Rhodococcus phenolicus. Lineage (GTDB taxonomy): Bacteria > Actinomycetota > Actinomycetes > Mycobacteriales > Mycobacteriaceae > Rhodococcus > Rhodococcus phenolicus. The sequence continues at coordinate 227,879 of NZ_LRRH01000008.1, read as the reverse complement.
GAACAGCAGGGCGTCGTGTCTGGTGCGGGCCAGGGTGACGGCATCGTAGGTGCGTCCGTGGCGCAGTCCGCGCGGCACCGTGATCAGTCGACGGCCCAGATACACGATCAGCAGGGCACCCAAGGGGAACAGGACCGCGTTGGCGATCAGCGACACGGCCTCGAAGTCCTGTCGGGTGTCGGGCGGGAGTTTCTCGATGATCAGCGACGAGTTGTGCTGGTAGTTGTACAGGGCCGCGAGGGCGTTGGAGATGCCGATCGCGGCGACCAGGACCGGCACGGCGGCCCCGCGCAAGCGGGCCCGCCAGCTGTCCGGCGGGGGATCGACGAGGTCGCGGGCGCGGGCGTCGAGACACAGGTCGAACTGCTGGGCCAGTTCCGTCCCCGACGACCAGCGATCCGCCGGGTTCGGTTCGAGGCATTTCGCGAGGACCCGTCGCAAGGTCTGTGGGCAATCCGCGGGCAGCTTGTCCAGCATTTCCGGGGTGAGGCCGACCCTCCGTCGTCGCACCATCGTTTCGAGCGCCGGCAGGGTGTTCGTGTCGAGTGCTTCCCCAGGCTCCGGATCTCCCGGGCGGACCCCGGCCAGCAGCTCCCACAGCATCAATCCGAGGGCGTAGATGTCGCTGCGTGTGTCGAGGTCGGCGGCGGTTCCCGGTAATCCCGGATGGCATGCCTCGAGCTGCTCGGGCGACATGTAGGCGAGGGAGCCACCGAGGTAGGCGACGGGGGAGCTGCCTCCGACGGACTCCGCGTAACTGATGTTGAAATCGGCCAGCAGAGGAACTCCCTCCGCGGTGAGCAGTACGTTCGCCGGCTTGACGTCCCGGTGCAGTACCCCGCGCCGGTCGGCGTACGCGAGCGCTTCCGCGAGCCGCCGTCCCAGCCACGCCACGGTTTCCGGCCAGCTCAGTGATTCGAGTTCGCCGCGTACGGCCGATTCCGCGGGCCGGATCTCGCCCCTGTCCGCGAGGCTCTCGTCGATGGCGTCGAGCAGGAGGGAACCGTCGCGTCGTTCCGGCGGTGTGCGCCGCACCCGGTGCAGCGCGTGCAGCAGGGTTCCGCCCGGGACGTACTGCATGTACAGCAACCGGAGGCCCTGGTCGGGCAGGATCCGCTGGTCGAACACGCGGACGATGTAGTCGTGGTCGAGCTGCGCGAGGGTCTGCGCCTCACTGCCCTGATCCGGAGAGATCTTCACCGCCACGAGCCGCTGCATGGAGAGCTGCCGAGCCAGGAACACCCGTCCGAAGGCACCGCGGCCGAGGCTGGTGAGCAGGTCGAAATCGTCGATCCGGCGGCCTGCACGCAGTTCCTCGACGGTGACCGGGACACCGGGGGTCATCGGATCCGTCACGGCCTCGGCGGCCCGGGTGAGTTCTGCGGCGCGGGTGGGTTCTGCGGCACGGGTGGGTTCGAACCGGCTCGTCTCACCGCCCGTGACCTGTGTGGTCTCGGAGCCCGGCACCTGCGTCGGTTCGGTACCGGAGGCGGCATGCGGATCCCGCGTGGCCATGCGAAATGATACCCACGCCGACGGCCCCGCCCGCAGCCGAAGTCGCTTCGTCGAACCGATCGCCCCGCGTGGGAACGCGAGGCCGGTTCCGGGCGTTGAAGCTCCGGAGGGTGGACTACGCACCGGCGGCGAGGTATGCGCACGCGGTAACCTTGCGTTGGCCGGATCGTCACCGGTCAACGCACGCTCACCACCGATGACCACACTGATGACCGCACTATCGAAAGGACCGGCCGGCCGGGCCGAACCTGTATGAATCGCAAGACAGTGTTCCGTAATCTGGCGATAGTCGCCGGCATTCTGTTGGTCATCTACGCCTTCAGCTACTTCGGGAACGACACGCGTGGATTCACCAAGGTGGACACCTCGGTGGCCATCGCGCAGCTCGATGCGAAGAACGTGTCCAAGGCGCAGATCGACGACCGCGAACAGCAGGTCCGGTTGTGGCTGAACAGCGGGAACGATTCCACCGAGAATCAGACGCAGATCCTCGCCAAGTACCCGGCCTCGGCATCCGAGCAGATCTTCGACAAGGTCGCCGCGTCGGGCGCCGGCGAGTTCGACACCGCCGTCACCCAGGAGAGCTGGCTGACGTCGATCCTGCTGTTCGTCGTTCCGATGATCATCCTGCTCGGCGTGTTCTTCTTCATGATGACTCGCATGCAGGGCGGTGGCCGCGGCGGCATGATGGGCTTCGGCAAGTCCCGCGCGAAGCAGCTGTCGAAGGACATGCCGAAGACGACGTTCGCGGACGTCGCAGGCGCCAACGAGGCCGTCGAAGAGCTGTACGAGATCAAGGACTTCCTGCAGAACCCCGCCCGCTACCAGGCGCTCGGCGCGAAGATCCCGAAGGGCGTGCTGCTGTACGGCCCGCCCGGCACCGGCAAGACGCTGCTCGCGCGCGCGGTCGCGGGCGAGGCCGGCGTTCCGTTCTTCACGATCTCCGGTTCCGACTTCGTCGAGATGTTCGTCGGTGTCGGTGCGTCCCGGGTGCGCGACCTGTTCGAGCAGGCCAAGCAGAACAGCCCCTGCATCATCTTCGTAGACGAGATCGACGCGGTCGGCCGTCAGCGTGGCGCCGGCCTCGGCGGCGGTCACGACGAGCGTGAGCAGACCCTGAACCAGTTGCTCGTCGAGATGGACGGTTTCGGCGACCGGCAGGGCATCATCCTCATCGCCGCGACCAACCGCCCCGACATCCTCGACCCCGCGCTGCTGCGTCCCGGCCGCTTCGACCGTCAGATCCCCGTGACCAACCCCGACCTCGCCGGTCGCCGCGCGATCCTGCAGGTCCACTCCAAGGGCAAGCCGATCGACCAGAACGCCGACCTCGAAGGACTGGCGAAGCGCACGGTCGGCATGTCCGGCGCAGACCTGGCGAACGTCGTCAACGAGGCCGCGCTGCTCACCGCCCGCGAGAACGGCACGGTGATCACCGAGGCGATCCTCGAGGAATCCGTCGACCGTGTCATCGGTGGTCCGCGCCGCAAGAGCCGCATCATCAGCGAACACGAGAAGAAGATCACCGCCTACCACGAGGGCGGGCACACCCTCGCCGCGTGGGCGATGCCGGACATCGAACCGGTCTACAAGGTGACGATCCTCGCGCGCGGACGTACCGGCGGTCACGCCATGACGGTCCCCGAGGACGACAAGGGCCTGATGACCCGATCCGAGATGATCGCCCGCCTCGTCATGGCGATGGGTGGCCGCGCAGCCGAGGAACTGGTGTTCCACGAGCCGACCACCGGTGCCTCGTCGGACATCGACCAGGCCACCAAGATCGCCCGTGCGATGGTCACCGAGTACGGCATGAGCGCCAAGCTCGGTGCGGTCCGCTACGGGCAGGAACAGGGCGATCCGTTCCTCGGCCGGTCGATGGGCCAGGCCTCGGACTATTCGCACGAGGTCGCTCGCGAGATCGACGAGGAGGTCCGCAACCTCATCGAAGCGGCCCACACCGAAGCGTGGTCGATCCTCAACGAGTATCGCGACGCACTCGATCTGCTCGCCGGGGAGCTTCTCGAACACGAGACCCTCACCCGCAAGGACCTCGAACGCATCCTCGCGTCGGTCGACAAGCGCCCCCGTATCACCGCGTTCAACGATTTCGGCGACCGCGTCCCCTCGGATCGCCCGCCGATCAAGACTCCTGCGGAGCTCGCCGCCGAGCGCGGTGAGCCGTGGCCGCCGCAGCCGGCGGTCCCGCTGGTCAAGCCGCAGCCGCTGCCCCCGCAGCAGGTCGTGCCGCAGCCGATGATGCCGCAACAGGAACCGGCCCAGCAGATGGCGCCGCAGCAGAACCCGCCGCAATATCCGCAGGAGGGTGGCGGCTACGGGACTCCGCCGCAGGGTCCGGGCAACGGGTATCCGGCGCCGCAGCCGGTCCCGGCGTCCGAGCCCATGCCCGGGTTCCCGCAGCCCGGCCAGTACACCGGAGGACCGCGGCATGCGACCCGGCCCGACTACGGCGCTCCCGCCGGATGGTCGGCGCCCGGATGGCCGCCGCAGGAGGCCGAGCAGCCTCGCAGTACCTATCCCGGTTACCCTCAGTGGACTCAACCTGCGCGTCCCGCCGATACCGGTGATCGGCAGGACGAAGACCAGCAGGCACCGGAGCCGCCGTCCACGCAGCCCTGGGAGGGGCCGACCGGCCCGCGCTGAAGCCGATTTCAACGAGAGTGGAGGACGGTCGGGTGTCGGTGAATCACCTGAATACCGCTGCGGGTTCCGCGACTGCGGCGGACGAGGGAGAGGCGTTGAGCCTGGCTACCGGCCGGGCCTTCGATCAGGCCCGAGCCGAAGCCGCGGTCCGGGAATTGCTCATCGCGGTCGGTGAGGACCCCGATCGGGAAGGTCTGCTCGACACCCCGGGACGCGTCGCACGGGCATACCGCGAAGTGTTCGCCGGGCTGTACACGGACCCGGACGACGTTCTCAACACGACCTTCGACGAAGGACACCAGGAACTCGTCCTCGTCCGCGACATCCCGATGTACTCGACCTGCGAGCACCATCTGGTCTCCTTCCACGGTGTCGCGCACGTCGGTTACATCCCGGGCCCGACGGGCCGGGTCACCGGACTGTCCAAGCTGGCGCGGCTCGTCGACCTCTATGCCAAGCGCCCGCAGGTGCAGGAACGGCTCACCAGCCAGATCGCCGACGCGCTCGTCCGCAAGCTCGATCCGCGCGGCGCGATCGTCGTCGTCGAGGCCGAGCACCTGTGCATGGCGATGCGCGGCATCCGCAAGCCCGGTGCCAGTACCACGACGTCGGCGGTGCGCGGGCTGTTCCAGACCAGCTCGGCCTCCCGCGCCGAAGCCCTGGATCTGATCCTGCGCCGGTGAGCACGCTGCGGAACCTCGAACGCCCGGTCGTCATGGGCGTTCTCAACGTGACCAGTGATTCGTTCTCCGACGGTGGTCGCTACCTCGATCGCGACACGGCGATCGCACGCGGACTCGAACTGCAGGCACTCGGTGTCGACATCGTCGACGTCGGCGGCGAATCGACGCGGCCCGGCGCACAGCGCGTGGACGCCGTGGTCGAGGCGGGCCGAGTCGTCCCGGTGATTGAGGCGCTCGCTGCCGAAGGCATCGTGACCAGTGTCGACACGATGCGTGCGTCGGTTGCCGAGGCTGCGATCTCGGCAGGCGTGACGCTCGTCAACGACGTGTCGGGCGGTCGCGCCGACGCGGACATGGCCCGGGTCGTCGCGTCCGCCGGCGTGCCGTGGATCCTCATGCACTGGCGGCCGTCGGACGGATTCGTCCACGCCGGCGGATCGACCCACTACGACGACGTCGTGCGCGAGGTGCGCGACGAGTTGCTCACCCAGGTCGACGTGGCCGTCGCCGCGGGGGTGGACCCACAGGACCTGATCCTCGACCCCGGTCTCGGATTCGTGAAGCAACCGGACCACAACTGGGAGCTGCTGCACCGGCTCCCCGAGCTCACCGAGCTCGGATTCCCGGTGCTCATCGGCGCCTCCCGCAAGCGTTTTCTCGGCTCGCTGCTCGCCGAGCCCGGCGGCGAGCCGCGGCCGCCCGCAGGACGTGAGGTCGCCACCGCGGTGGTGTCTGCGCTCGCCGTCACCCACGGCGCGTGGGGTGTGCGCGTGCACGACGTGCGGGCATCCCTCGACGCGCTCGCGGTCGCGGGGGCCTGGCAGCGGGGCAGTGCGGCAGGAGAACTCGGATGAGCGATCGAATCGAATTGCGTGGGCTGCGCGTGCGCGGCAACCACGGGGTGTTCGAGCACGAGAAGCGCGACGGTCAGGACTTCCTGATCGACATCGTCGCCTGGATGGATCTCGCACCCGCGGCGTCGAGCGACGCCCTCGGCGACACCCTCCACTACGGGATCCTCGCCGAACGGGCCGCCGCGATCGTCGCGGGCCCCGCGCGGGACCTGATCGAAACCGTGGCGGGAGAGATCGCCGACGATGTGCTCACCGACCCGCGGGTGGGGCGGGTCGAGGTCACCGTGCACAAGCCGTCCGCGCCGATCCCGCTCACGTTCGGGGACGTCGCGGTCGTCGTCGATCGGACGCGTCGGCCATGAGCCGCGCGGTGCTGTCCATCGGGTCGAACCTGGGGGACCGGCTCGCGCATCTGCGTTCGGTCACCGAGGCGCTGGGCGACCGGATCGTCGCGGTTTCCCCGGTCTACACGACAGCACCGTGGGGCGGGGTCGACCAGCAGGACTTCCTGAACGCCATCGTGATCGCCGACGACCCGGAACTCGACAGCCGCGGCTGGCTGCGACTGGGACAGCAGCTCGAAGCCGCCGCCGACCGGGTCCGGATCCAGCGCTGGGGGCCGCGCAGCCTCGACGTCGACGTGGTGACGTGCGACGGGATCGTCAGCGACGATCCGGAACTGACACTGCCGCATCCGCGGGCTCACCAGCGAGCGTTCGTGCTGGTTCCGTGGCTCGACGTCGCACCGGAGGGCACGCTCGCCGTCGACGGTGACGATCGGCCGCTGGCGGACTGGCTCGCCGATCTCGACGAGGCCGAACGCGACGGCGTGCACCGCACCGACCTGCTGCTCGTGGGCGACGCACCCGGACAGCAGGACCCGGGACGGCAGGGGTGAACCGGTGCTGAAGTCCACACGCATCCGCGACCTGTTCGCCCTGGCGGTGCTCGCCGCGGTCGTCGCGTGGCTGCTGGTCCGAACCCTCTACGGTTCGTTGCCGCCGATCCCCGTCTACGCGGGTGCGTCGCTGTACCCGGTGGCACTGCTCGAAGTCGTGCTCGCCTTCATGATCCGTTCACGGGTCGGCAAGCGGGAGATCGGCGACGGGCCGCGCCAGCTCCATCCGATTACGGTGGCCCGCGCGGTGGCGCTCGCGAAGGCGTCCGCGCTCGTGGGTTCCGCGGCCCTCGGCGTCTGGGCAGGTTTCCTGTTGTACCTGCTGCCGCAACGGTCGTTCGTGCAGGCCGCCTCGGAGGACACCTCCGGAGTGGTGGTCGGGGCGATCGGTGCGTTCCTCCTCGTCGCGGCGGCGTTGTGGCTCGAACATTGCTGCAAGACCCCCGAGGACCCGGGCGAACCCGCTGCCTGAGAGTGCCGGACGCCGATCCTCGGGGATCACGCTCGGGACCAGTACCCTGGTCCGCATGGGGACCTCGGGCCGGGACAGGAACGAACGTCGGCAGTGGCGCAGTGCAGGTTCGGTGATCGTCGCAGCGCTTCTCGCCCTCGCCATGGCCGCGTCGCTGTTCCTGGTCTTCAGTGAAAGTGTGCAGTTGCTGCGCGTCGGCGTCGTCGTCGCGTTGTGGGCAGCGACCGTCGGTGCGATCGCCATGACGAAGTACCGTCGCGAATCGGCCCTCGAGAAGGCGAAGGTCGAGGACCTCAAGACCGTCTACGAACTGCAGCTGGAACGGGAGATCTCGGCGCGGCGCGAGTACGAACTGACCGTCGAGCAGAAGGTCCGTTCCCAGCTCGAGGTCGAGGCCGACGAGATGGCCCAGCTCCGCGCGGATCTCGCAGCCCTGCGCCGGAACCTCGAGATGCTGTTCGACGGCCGAATGCCGGAGGATCGCACCGCACTGAACTCCGTCGCGAAGCCGGCTCAGGAGATCGGGCCGCGCGCCGAATCGACGCAGGTCACCGCGCCGCGACCGGCCGGACCGGCCTTCGCGTCCCCGGACGACGAACCGCTCACCGCAGAGACCACCGTGGTGGCTCCGGAACGGGGCCGGACCGCGACGGCCGAGGCGAAGCCGGACCTCCGCAAGGCCGAGGCGAAGCCGGACCGCCGCAAGGACGGGACTCCTGCCGCCGACGAGGCCGCCGAATCGGCCGACGCGTCCGGGGCCGATGTTCTCTCCAACCTGCCGGCGACCGGTCGCCGGGCGCGCCGGCTCCGCGCCGAAGCCGCCGGCGAGGAGAGCGAGCCGCAGGGCCGCAGCGTCGCCGACATCCTCGCGTCGCTGTCCACGGAACGCTGACCGGGCACCCTCTCCTCGGGTCGCCCGTCCTTCCGGTGAGGCGCAGATCACCCCCGGCATCCGTGGCCGACGCCGATTGCGCCGCGCTATTGTCGGGCAGAACGTCTGGTACCCGCCGAGCGGGACTGGAACGAACGAGAGGACTCCCGTGACTTCCTTCGGGATCACAAACGCGCCTGCCCCCGCACGTCTCACCGTCGGCATCGTGTCCGCCGGTCGTGTGGGGACCGCGATCGGCGCGGCACTCGAGAAGGTCGGCCATGTGGTCGTGGCCTGTTCGGCGGTGTCCGAGGCGTCCAAGCATCGCGCTCGCACCCGGTTGCCCGATACCGAAATTCTGCCCGTCGACGTCGTCGCGGGCCGCTGCAACCTGCTGATTCTCGCCGTTCCCGACTCCGAACTGGCCGATCTGGTCACCGGCCTCGCCGCGACCGGGACGGTCCCGCGCGGCACCATCGTCGCCCACACCTCGGGAGCCAACGGCATCGCGGTGCTCGCGCCGCTCACCGAACAGGGAGTGGTTCCCCTCGCGATCCACCCGGCCATGACGTTCACCGGGCACGACGAAGACACCGCCCGGCTGTCGTCGGCGTGCTTCGGGATCACCGCCGCCGACGACATCGGCTACGCGATCGCGCAGTCCCTCGTCCTCGAGATCGGCGGCGAGCCGGTCCGGGTGCGGGAGGACCTGCGTCCGCTCTACCACGCGGCGCTCGCCCACGGCAGCAACCATCTCGTCACCCTCGTCGTCGATGCCGTCGCGGCTCTTCGGGTCGCGCTCGAGGGCCAGGAACTGCTCGGCCAGCAGCTCGTCGACGACGATCCCGGCGGCGTCGCCGAACGGGTCCTGCAGCCGCTGCTCGTCGCCGCCCTCGACAATGCGTTGCGCCGTGGCCCGTCGGCGTTGACCGGCCCGGTCGCACGCGGCGATGTCGCCGCCGTCGCCACGCATCTGCAGGTGCTCGACGAGGTGGACCCGCAGATCGCCGCGGGCTACCGGGCACTGTCGCTGCGGTCGGCGCAGCGTACGGGCTCGAAACCGGAGCTGATCGAGCTTCTCGAAGGGAATGAACACGGTGAGTGAAACGGGACGGGGCGGGTACGTGCGCGGTGAATTGACCGTGCACCACGAGCCGGCCGCCTTGACGAAGGTGACCAAGGCGCTGCGCGGCGTCGGACGGACGGTCGCGCTGGTACCGACCATGGGTGCCCTGCACTCCGGTCACCTGGAACTGGTGCGTCAGGCCAAGCTGACCGGTGCCGTCGTGGTCGTCTCGATCTTCGTCAATCCGCTCCAGTTCGGCGAGAACGAGGACCTCGACGCCTACCCGCGCACCCTCGACGCGGACCTCGAGCTGCTGCGCGAGGCCGGGGTCGACCTGGCGTTCGTGCCGACGGTGTCGGCGATGTATCCGGACGGTCGCCGCACGACGATCCACCCGGGGACGCTCGGCGCGGAACTCGAGGGCGGCAGCCGGCCCACGCACTTCGCGGGCATGCTCACGGTCGTCGCGAAACTCCTGCAGATCGTCGCGCCGAACAACGCGTTCTTCGGCGAGAAGGACTACCAGCAGCTCGCGTTGATCCGGCAGATGGTCGCCGATCTCAATTTCGACGTCCGCATCGTCGGCGTCCCGACCGTCCGCGAGCAGGACGGGCTCGCTCTGTCCTCGCGGAACCGCTACCTCGACGAACAGCAGCGCGAAACCGCGACCGTGCTGTCGGCGGCGCTCGTCGCCGGAGCACACGCCGCCGCCGGTGGTTCCGAGGCGATCCTGGACGCGGCCCGCGGAGTGCTCGCGTCCGCGCCGGAGATCGAGCTCGACTACCTCGAGGTGCGCGGTGTGGATCTCGGGGCGCCGCCCGAGCGTGGCGACGGCCGTCTGCTGGTGGCCGCGCGGGTCGGGTCCACCCGCCTCATCGACAACGTCGGTGTCGCGATCGGCACCGGCTTCCTGGAACGGGCGACCGGACCGGTCGATCCTGCCGCCGACGACGACCTCCTGAACCGCTGAACAAGCAGAACCAGAACGACAAGAGCTGAGGCCAGAACATGTTTCGCACCATGATGAAGTCGAAGATCCACCGCGCCACGGTCACTCACGCGGACCTGCACTACGTGGGTTCGGTGACCGTCGACCAGGACCTGATGGACGCCGCCGACCTGCTCGAGGGCGAGCAGGTGTGCATCGTCGACATCAACAACGGCAACCGCCTCGAGACGTACGTCATCGCGGGTGAGCGTGGATCCGGCATCATCGGGATCAACGGGGCCGCAGCACGTCTGGTGAGTCCCGGTGACCTCGTCATCCTCATCGCCTACGGTGTGATGAACGAGCAGGAATGCAAGGACTACGACCCGCGCGTGGTGTTCGTCGACGCCGACAACCGCCAGGTGGAGCTGGGCAACGACCCGGCGCACGCGCCGGAGGGATCGGGTCTGATCACCCCGCGCATGCTCGCCACGCTCGACTCCGGTTCGCTGGTGTAACGGTGCTGCTCGCCGTCGACGTCCGGAACACCAACATCGTTCTGGGCCTGTTCACCGGTAGTGGCTCGCACTCGAAACTGCAGCAGGACTGGCGTGTTCGCACAGATGCGGGCATGACGGGCGACGAACTCGCGCTGCTCTTCCGTGGGCTGCTGGGCGCGGATGTCGACCGGATCACGGCGGTGTCCGCGTTGTCGACCGTGCCGTCGGTGCTCCGCGAACTGCGCGGCATGCTCGGAAAGTACTGGGCGGAAGTGCCGCATGTGGTCGTCGAGCCCGGTGTGCGTACCGGCGTACCGCTGCTCGTGGACAATCCCAAGGAAGTCGGCGCCGATCGGATCGTCAACAGTCTTGCCGCGCACCACTTCTACGGTGGTCCGTGCATCGTCGTCGATTTCGGCACGTCCACATGCGTCGACGTCGTCTCCGGCAAGGGTGAATTCCTCGGTGGGGCAATCGCGCCCGGCGTCGAGATCTCCATGGATGCTCTCGCGTCGCAGTCGGCGGCGCTGCGGAAGGTCGAACTCACCCGGCCGCGCGGGGTGGTCGGCAAGAACACCGTCGAATGCATGCAGTCCGGTGCGGTTTTCGGCTTCGCCGGCATGGTCGACGGTCTCGTGCGCCGGGTGCGTTCCGAGGTCCCCGGCTTCGATCGCGACGATGTCGCGGTGATCGGCACGGGCGACAGTGCGCCGCTGATCATGCAAGAGGCGACGTCGATCGAGCACCACGAGCCGGATCTCACTCTCGAGGGGCTGCGTCTGGTGTTCGAGCGGAACCAGGCCCGGCGTTCCGCACGGCACGGTTCCCCCGGTCGGGAATCTGTGTAAGAATGGTCGCCGTGATCCGCTGCATGAGCGCCCAGGAGTGTTGTCGAGGCTGACGTCCGCCTCGACCGATAACACATTCCTGGGAGTTTTCTCATGCGCGCCGCGCTTTCCGTTTCTGCATCTTTCTCCGCGTCTCCTGCTTCGGCTTCGGTCGGCCTGCTGCCGCTGACCACCGAGCGGACCTATCCCGCGGAACTCGCCACCGCCGTCGCACGCGGCGCCGTCGTCGTCGACATCCGCACCAGCGCCGAGCGCACCGCCCAGGGCACGCTCCCGGGTGCTCTCGCGATCGACTCCTCCCTGCTGACCCGCCGTCTCGATCCGGCCGGGCCCGAGCGATTGGCGCTCGCCGTCGACCGGGACGTCGAGTGGGTCGTCGTCTCCGCGGACGGGCCTGCCGCGCACCGCTCCGTCGCGGCGCTGCAGGAACTCGGTCTCCGCCGCGCGACCGGCCTCGTCGGCGGGTACGCCGCCATCAGGACGGCCGGCCTCGTCGATGCCGTCACGCGTGCGCGGCACATCGCGGAGGACGTGGCCCGCGTCACGGCTCACTGAGCTCCGCTCACCTTTGTGCTGAGCTCGGTGTTCGCCGGGGAGGTCTGCGGCGTCGGTGCCTGCGGGTTCCGATAGTCTGGTTACCCGTGAGTGATGCCAGCGTTCAGCAGCCCGACGACACCCCCGAGCAGATCCGGGTCCGCCGCGAGAAGCGCGAACGACTCCTGGCGCAGGGCAAGGACGCGTATCCCGTCGTCGTGCCCCGCACCCACACTCTCGCGGAGATCCGCGCGAAGTACCCCGAGCTCGAACCCGACACCGCCACCGGCGAGCAGGTCGGTGTCGCCGGTCGCGTGATGTTCTTCCGCAATACCGGCAAGCTGTGCTTCGCGACCTTGCAGGAGGGCGACGGCACGCAGCTGCAGGTCATGCTGAGCCTGGCCGGTGTCGGCGAGGACTCGCTGGCGGCGTGGAAGTCCGATGTGGATCTCGGTGACTTCGTGTTCGTGCACGGCGAGGTGATCAGTTCCCGTCGCGGTGAGCTGAGCGTCATGGCGGACAGGTGGGAGATGGCCGCGAAGTCGCTGCGTCCGATGCCTGTCGCGCACAAGGAGATGAGCGAGGAGTCGCGGGTCCGGCAGCGTTACGTCGACCTGATCGTGCGTCCGGAGGCCCGTGAGAACGCGCGGATGCGTGTCGCGGTGGTCCGGGAACTGCGCAACGCGCTCGAGCGTCGCGGCTTCCTCGAGGTCGAGACCCCGATGTTGCAGACCTTGCACGGTGGTGCCGCAGCGCGGCCGTTCGTTACTCATTCGAATGCGCTCGACATCGATCTGTTCCTGCGCATCGCACCCGAACTGTTTCTCAAGCGCTGCGTCGTGGGTGGAATCGACAAGGTCTTCGAGATCAACCGGAATTTCCGCAACGAGGGCGCCGACTCGACGCATTCGCCGGAATTCTCGATGCTCGAAACGTACGAGGCATACGGAACCTACGACGATTCGGCGCGCATGATCCGCGAGATGATCCAGGAGATCGCTTTCGCGGTGTTCGGGTCGTACGTGGTGACTCTCGCGGACGGCACCGAGTACGACTTGGGTGGCGAATGGAAGACCCTCGAGATGTATCCCTCGTTGTCCGAGGCGATCGGTACGGAGGTCACGCCGGACACCTCGGTCGAGGAACTGCTGGCGCTCGCGGATCGGGTCGGTCTCGAAGTGCCGAAGGACAAGGGATACGGCCACGGCAAGCTCGTGGAGGAATTGTGGGAGCACATGTGCGGCGATCAGTTGTACCAGCCCACGTTCGTCCGCGACTTCCCGGTGGAGACGTCGCCGTTGACCCGTGATCACCGCAGTAAGCCCGGGGTGACCGAGAAGTGGGATCTGTACGTGCGCGGATTCGAGCTGGCGACCGGATATTCCGAACTCGTGGATCCGGTGATCCAGCGGGAGCGTTTCGTCGATCAGGCGCGCCTGGCCGCGGCCGGTGACGACGAGGCGATGGTTCTCGACGAGGATTTCCTCGCGGCGATGGAACAGGGTATGCCGCCCACGACCGGTACGGGTATGGGAATCGATCGTCTGCTCATGGCGCTCACCGGACTGGGAATCAGGGAAACCATCCTGTTTCCAATTGTCCGGCCCGCCTCCAGGTAATTCATCGCACACATACCTGGAATCCGTATTGCCATTGTCTAATTCGCATGTACTCTTGTGCGCGTAGCCGGGGGGCTGGGCGTTTCATTCGAGAGGAATTGCGGCACATGGCGAAGAAGGTCACTGTCACGCTGATCGACGACGTGGATCAGGAATCGGCGGCGGACGAGACCGTGGAATTCGGGATCGACGGGGTCACCTACGAGATCGATCTGTCCGACGACAATGCTGCGAAACTGCGCGAGCAATTGGAATTCTGGGTGGAGCACGCCCGGAAGGTGGGCGGCCGGAAGCGTCCCAAGTCGGTTCCGGCCGCACCGGTCGGCCGGAAGGCTTCCCGGAACGGCACCTCGGATCGCGAGAAGAGCGCGGTCATTCGTGAATGGGCTCGCGAGAACGACTATGCGGTCTCGGCCCGCGGACGTATCTCCGCGGAAATTGTCGAGGCTTACAACGAAGCGCACGCATAGCGAGTTGTAGCGGCCCGAAATTCGTACCGGCGAGGCGTCACCCGGAAATTGCGCGGGTGGCGCCTCGCCGTTTCCCGGTAGCAGCTGTGTGCAGATCGGCCGGCGCGCGCTGCGGGCGGTGACCGCGGACGCCGGCGGGCCCCGATGCGTGTTCGCTGCAGGCGTAGAGCTTGCGGAAACGTATGGACGACGTGCAGCGTTAGCACTCGTGACCGGGTTTCGAAGTACCGCCGAACAGGGTAGAGGGGAAGCGGGCCGAAACCGCGGCAACTAGAGTGTCAAGTGGGGTCGTGGAACCTTCGCCGGTTCGACGACGACTCGAGTGCCGGAGCGAAACGCGGCGGCCGGGTCCGGGACAAATCCTCGTACCGGATCCGCCGGCCGGAGAGTGTGAGGGAGTGCGATGTTCGAAAGGTTCACCGATCGCGCGCGGCGCGTCGTCGTCCTGGCTCAGGAAGAAGCCAGGATGCTCAACCACAACTACATCGGCACGGAGCACATCCTCCTGGGCCTCATCCACGAGGGTGAGGGCGTGGCCGCGAAGTCGCTCGAGTCGCTGGGAATCTCGCTCGAAGGCGTGCGCAGCCAGGTCGAGGAGATCATCGGCCAGGGACAGCAGGCGCCGTCCGGGCACATCCCGTTCACGCCCCGTGCCAAGAAGGTTCTCGAGCTGAGCCTGCGCGAAGCGCTGCAGCTCGGACACAACTACATCGGTACCGAGCACATCCTGCTCGGCCTGATCCGCGAGGGTGAAGGTGTCGCGGCTCAGGTGCTGGTCAAGCTCGGCGCCGACCTCAACCGTGTGCGTCAGCAGGTCATCCAGCTGCTGTCCGGTTACCAGGGCAAGGAGCCCCAGGAGACCGGCACGAGCCGCGGCGAGGCCGGCACCCCGTCGACGTCGCTCGTGCTGGACCAGTTCGGACGCAACCTCACGCAGGCTGCGCTCGAGGGCAAGCTCGATCCGGTCATCGGCCGCGCGAAGGAAATCGAGCGGGTCATGCAGGTGTTGTCCCGCCGCACCAAGAACAATCCGGTGCTCATCGGTGAGCCCGGTGTCGGCAAGACCGCCGTCGTCGAGGGTCTCGCGCAGGCCATCGTCAACGGCGAGGTCCCCGAGACGCTGAAGGACAAGCAGCTCTACACGCTCGACCTCGGTTCGCTGGTCGCCGGTTCCCGCTACCGCGGTGACTTCGAGGAACGGCTGAAGAAGGTCCTCAAGGAGATCAACAGCCGCGGCGACATCATCCTGTTCATCGACGAGCTGCACACGCTGGTCGGTGCGGGTGCCGCGGAGGGCGCGATCGACGCCGCGTCGATCCTCAAGCCGAAGCTGGCCCGCGGTGAGCTGCAGACCATCGGCGCGACCACCCTCGACGAGTACCGCAAGTACATCGAGAAGGACGCCGCGCTCGAGCGCCGCTTCCAGCCGGTGCAGGTCGGGGAGCCGACGGTCGAGCACACCATCGAGATCCTCAAGGGGCTGCGCGACCGGTACGAGGCGCATCACCGCGTCTCGATCACCGACAAGGCGCTCGTCGCCGCTGCGACCCTCGCGGACCGGTACATCAACGATCGCTTCCTGCCGGACAAGGCCATCGACCTCATCGACGAGGCGGGGGCGCGGATGCGTATCCGCCGGATGACCGCGCCGCCGGACCTGCGCGAGTTCGACGACCGGATCGCCGACGCCCGTCGTGAGAAGGAATCCGCGATCGACGCGCAGGACTTCGAGAAGGCCGCGAGCCTGCGGGACAAGGAGAAGCAGCTCGTCGCCCAGCGCGCCGAGCGGGAGAAGCAGTGGCGTGCGGGTGACCTGGACGTCATCGCGGAGGTCGACGAGGAGCAGATCGCCGAAGTCCTCGCGAACTGGACCGGAATCCCGGTGTTCAAGCTCACCGAGGAGGAGACGACCCGTCTGCTCCGCATGGAGGAGGAGCTGCACAAGCGGATCATCGGCCAGGAGGATGCGGTCAAGGCCGTCGCCAAGGCGATCCGTCGCACGCGTGCCGGCCTGAAGGACCCGAAGCGTCCGTCCGGCTCGTTCATCTTCGCCGGCCCGTCCGGTGTCGGTAAGACCGAGCTGTCCAAGGCGCTGGCGAACTTCCTGTTCGGCGAGGACGACGCGCTCATCCAGATCGACATGGGCGAGTTCCACGATCGGTTCACCGCGTCGCGTCTGTTCGGTGCGCCTCCCGGGTACGTCGGTTACGAGGAAGGCGGCCAGCTCACCGAGAAGGTGCGCCGCAAGCCGTTCTCCGTCGTCCTGTTCGACGAGATCGAGAAGGCCCACCAGGAGATCTACAACACGCTCCTGCAGGTCCTCGAGGACGGTCGTCTCACCGACGGTCAGGGTCGCACCGTCGACTTCAAGAACACGGTGCTGATCTTCACCTCGAACCTGGGCACGTCCGACATCTCGAAGGCCGTCGGCCTCGGCTTCTCGTCGGGCACCGGCGACCAGTCGAACTACGAGCGGATGAAGAACAAGGTTCACGACGAGCTCAAGAAGCACTTCCGCCCCGAGTTCCTCAACCGCATCGACGACATCATCGTCTTCCACCAGCTCACTCAGGACCAGATCATCGAGATGGTCGACCTGATGATCGGCCGGGTCGAGACCCAGTTGAAGAACAAGGACATGGGTATCGAGCTCACCGAGAAGGCGAAGGCGCTGCTCGCCAAGCGTGGCTTCGATCCGGTTCTGGGTGCGCGACCGCTGCGTCGCACCATCCAGCGCGAGATCGAGGATCAGCTTTCCGAGAAGATCCTCTTCGGCGAGATCGGCCCCGGCCAGATCGTCCTCGTCGACGTCGAGGGCTGGGACGGTCAGGGCGCAGGCGAGAACGCGAAGTTCACGTTCACGCCGAGCGAGAAGCCGGCCGAGGTTCCGGACTCCCCGGCCGTCGCTCTGGCGAAGACGGCGGAGGGCGAGGCGGAAGCCCAGTAGGACCGGGCCCGCTGCGCCGGAACGGAGCACGACGAACGGGCGGTACCCCTGCAGGGGTACCGCCCGTTCGCGTTCGTCCTAGCCGCGCCAGGGCGCGGTCACGCGACCGGCCCAGTTCGCGAGGCGCTCGGTCGCACCGGCGTCGGCCGCGGGCGTGACGACCGGCCCGAACGGCACGTATCCACCGCGGGGTGATTCCGGCAGGGCCTTCTGCATGATCGAGAGCGCCGCCTGCGCCAGAACGGGATCGGCTTCCGCCGGCTGCCCGGTCGCGACCGCGAGATCCCAGCCGTGGACGAGGACCTCGTTCAGGGAGACCAGGATCGCGGCGCGGCCCGGGAACGTCCCCCACGGCGCGACGACGGCCCGGTCGAGCACCGCGGCGTCGTTCCACACCTGCCAGTAGCGGTCGGCCGTGTTGTCCAGGGTGGCGGGCCAGGCGTCGTCGTCGACACCGGTGATCACTTCGGGTGCGTCGGCGACATCCTCGCCGAGACCGAGCAGGCGCCCGCGTTCGACGGTCGCGGTCAGGTGCCCCATCATGGCGCGGACGTCGAATTCGGCGCACGGGGTGGGATCGGCGAGTTGA
Organism: Rhodococcus phenolicus; assembly: GCF_001646785.1. Lineage (GTDB taxonomy): Bacteria > Actinomycetota > Actinomycetes > Mycobacteriales > Mycobacteriaceae > Rhodococcus > Rhodococcus phenolicus. The sequence continues at coordinate 210,421 of NZ_LRRH01000008.1, read as the reverse complement.
TCGGGGGTGACTCCGGCGAACAGTTCGTGCGCCCACACGAGTGCAGAGCGGAACAGGGGACGGGGATCGGCTGTCGTGGTTGTCATGGAACCATGATCGATCGAATTCAGGACAGTTCCGGTCCTATTGAATCGCGGGTTTTCCGGGTAATACGGATCCGTAAGCCGATTTCGTTGCCGCGGCGTAGGTTCGGCAGCGAACACGGTTCGTATTCGAGTCGAGAGGAGCGCACATGCCCACACGCACCGCACGCACCGCATGGAACGGTGGCCTTCAGGACGGTTCCGGACAGGTGGAACTGACCAGCTCCGGGCGCGGCACCTTCGACGTGTCGTTCCCGAAGCGCGCCGCGGACGACGCCGACGGCACCACCAGCCCCGAAGAACTGATCGCCGCCGCGCATTCGTCGTGCTACGCGATGCAGTTGTCCGCATTGATCGCCGAGGCGGGGGGAACACCGCAGAGTCTCGAGGTGACCGCCGACGTCTCGCTCGGCCCCGACCCGGCCGGTGGGTTCCGGCTCACCGGCATCACCTTGACCGTGCGCGGTGAGGTCGAGGGCCTCGACGCCGCCGGATTCGCCGACGCAGCCCAGGCCGCGAAGGCCGGATGCCCGGTGAGCAAGGCATTGACGGGAGTGAAGATCAGCCTCGACGCGGCGCTGGAATGAGCCGCGCGCGGGAACATCCCGGCCCCGCCGGCTGTTGCATCGGCACGTGAGTTTCCCCGAGAACACGGCCACGATCGAGATCTGGTCCGACATCGCATGCCCATGGTGCTACATCGGAAAGCGGCGCTTCGCCGAGGCGCTGGCCGAATTCGAGCACCGCGACCGAGTGTCCGTGACCTGGCGCTCGTACCAGCTCGCGCCGGACACACCGGCCGGCTTGCGGCGCCCCGAGATCGACGCGCTGGTCGAGATGAAGGGGATGCCGGTCGAACAGGTGCGGCAGATGTTCGCGCACGTCGCGAACGTCGCCGCGCAGGACGGCCTCGAAATCGACTTCACCACCGTGATCGCGGCGAACACCTTCGACGCGCACCGGCTGCTGCACCTGGCGGGTGAGCGGCGGAACGAGTTGCTCGAGGCGTTGTTCCGCGCGCACTTCGTCGAGGGTGAGGTCGTCGACGACCGCGACACGCTCGTGCGGATCGCCGCGTCGGCCGGCCTCGACTCCGACGAGGTCCGCGTCGGTCTCGACGGCGACGCAGGTGCCGATGCGGTGCGCGCGGACCTGCTCGAGGCCCGCATGCTGGGCGTGACCGGGGTGCCGTTCTTCGTCGCGAATCGCGCCGTTGCGGTCTCGGGTGCGCAGCCGAAGGACGTGTTCCTCGCGTTGCTGCAGCGCGCGATCGACGACGCCGCCGAAACCGGCACCGTCACCGACGTGGCCGACGGAGACAGCTGCGCCGTGTGATGGGGGATTCTCGCCGCCCGGGTGGCGCTCGCCGACTTCCGCCGGCAGTTCACCGAACATACGGGCCGGTGCGAATGCAGACGAACACGACAGCCGCGCGCGTGAGGACGCGCGCGGCTGTCGTACGGCTCAGTGGATGGGGGTCAGGACTTCTTGACGTCCAGGACAACCTCGAATTCGAGCAGGGACGCACCGGTCGCGACCGGCTTCTTGGCTTCACCGGCATGGGCGGCACGGGCATCCCCGTCGCGCCACGCCGCGAACGCCTCCTCCGACTCCCACTGCGTCACCACGAAGTAGCGGTTCTCGCCGGCGGTGGGGCGCAGCAGCTGGAAACCCAGGAAACCGGGCGACTTGTCCACGGTGCCTGCGCGATTCGCGAATCGCTTCTCCAGTTCGGGGCCGGCGCCCTCGGGGACCTCGATTGCGTTGATCTTCACGACTGCCATGGCCGCGAGCCTACTCCGCTACCTTGTCGGGTGTGTTGCACGACGAAGGCGGTTCCGGACGACCGATCCTGCTGTTGCACGGGTTGATGGGCAGCGCACGCACCTGGCGGCGGCACGTGCCGTGGTTGCGCGATCACGGCCACGTCCACACGTTCGACGCCGCCGCGCACGGACGCCCCGCGCCTGACGAACTGACCACCGAGGCGTTCGTCGCCGATCTGGCCCGGCACCTCGACGGCGCGGTGCTCGCCGAGCCGCTCGTCGTCATCGGGCATTCGATGGGGGCGTTGCACGCCTGGTGCCTGGCCGCCGCGCATCCGGAGAGGGTCGCCGCTCTCGTCCTCGAGGACATGGCCCCGGACTTCCGTGGCCGCACCGCGGCGGACTGGGCCGCGGTGATCGGCGCGTGGCCGCAGCCGTTCCCCACCGAAACCGCCGTCCTCGACTACTTCGGGCCGGTCGCCGGGCGGTACTTCCTCGACTCGTTCGACCGGCGTGCCGACGGTTGGTACCTGCACGGCGACGTCGCGACCTTCCGCGACATCTCCGAAGAGTGGGGAACCCGGCACTTCTGGGACGAGTGGCGTGCCGTGCAGGTCCCGGCGCTGCTGATCGAGGGGGAGTTCACCATCACCCCGGAAGGGCAGATGCGGCGCATGCGTGACGAGCGTCCCGGCGCCGGCTACGTGCGGGTCGCGGGCGCCGGCCATCTCGTGCACGACGACCGGCCCGACGACTACCGGGCCGCGGTGGAAGGGTTCCTGGCGGGGCTCGCCTGACCGTCCGTTCCCTCGCCGGCCAGGGCGAACCGCCCGTCGTCGGTCTGCTCGACCAACCCGTCGACGAGCAGCGAATGCAGCGCCCTGTCGCGTTGACCGGGGTCGACGAGCCACACCACGTCGAGCGCCGACCGTTCGACCGGGACGTCGCTCTCCCGCAGCACCGACATCAACTTGCCGCGGACCTGACGGTCCGTCCCGGCGAACTTCTGCACCTTCTTCGGTGGCCCGTCGTGCGCCGGGCTGCCCGCCTCGAGCCACGCGCAACTCGGCAGGGGACAACGTCCGCATTCGGGGGAGCGGGCGGTGCAGACGGTCGCACCGAGTTCCATGAGAGCGGCGGAGAACGTGGCGGCGCGCGACCGGGTACGCGGCAGCAGCACCTCGACGTCCGCGAGATCGCGGGTCGTCGACGGATTCCCCGGTTCGGCCCGGCCGTGGACGGCCCGGGCGACGACGCGCCGCACGTTGGTGTCGACGACCGGAACCCGTTGCCCGTAGGCGAAGCACGCGACCGCTCGTGCCGTGTACGCCCCGATGCCGGGCAGGCCCAGCAGGGTGTCGACGTCCGCCGGAACGACGTCACCGTGCTCGGCGGCGAGTACCCCGGCGCATTCGTGCAGGCGCAGCGCGCGGCGCGGATAGCCGAGCTTGCCCCACGCACGCAGCACGTCGGCCTGACTCGACGCCGCCATCAGCGACGGCACCGGCCAGCGCTGCACCCACTGCTCCCAGATCGGCGCGACCCGGGCCACGGGCGTCTGCTGGAGCATCACCTCCGACATGAGGATCTGCCAGCCGGTGACGCCCTCGCGTCGCCACGGAAGATCCCGCGCCTCGGCGGTGTACCAGCGCAGCAGCGCGGTCGCGTCGACGGCCATCTCACACGTCCTCCTGTCGGAATGTCGGGTGTTGTTCCCGGTCGGTAACCCCCACCGAGGGATCTGCGTCACGCGGCCGGGTGAATAATGGCGCCATGCCTAATTCGAATCCCATCTCCGCTTGGAAGGCCCTGTCCGAGGGTAACGAGCGGTTCGTGTCCGACGCCCCGCAGCACCCCAGCCAGGGCATCGACCGCCGCACCGAACTCGTCGGGGGCCAGCATCCGACAGCCGTGTTGTTCGGCTGCGGCGACTCCCGCGTGGCCGCGGAGATCATCTTCGACCAGGGTCTGGGCGACATGTTCGTCGTGCGGACCGCCGGTCACGTCATCGACAGCGCGGTCCTCGGCTCCATCGAGTACGCCGTCGCGATCCTGAACGTGCCGCTCATCGTGATTCTCGGTCACGACAGCTGCGGTGCCGTCAAGGCCACCCTGTCCGCGCTGGACAACGGTGACGTCCCTCCCGGATTCATCCGCGACGTCGTCGAGCGGGTCACGCCGTCGATCCTCATGGGCCGCAACGAGGGACTCACCGACCCCGACGAACTCGAGGCCCGCCACGTCGCCGAGACCACGAAGCTGCTGATGCAGCGCTCGCGGATCATCGCCGAGCGCGTCGAGGACGGCCGTTGCGCCATCGTCGGTGTCACCTACGCACTTTCCGACGGTCGCGTCAAACTCCAGAACCACGTCGGCGACATCGGTGTGACGGTCGACTGACGCGACACGCCGAGCACGGTGTGGCACCGGCCCGAACCTGCACCTACCGTGTGAGGCGTGCTTGAACCGAACGGGCCGCTGCCCCCTGAGATCTACTGGCGCCGCCGCGCGCTCGCCATCGGTGTCGGTGTGGTCGTGCTGGCACTCGTCGTGTGGCTCGTACTGGCACTGACCGGTGGTGGCGACGATCCGGAGACGGAGAACACCGCAGCCGAGGTCACGTCGACGTCGGTGACGGCGACCCCGGCCACGTCCGCCGACGCGACCGCGGAGGCAACCGCGGCAGGGTCGGGTGGCGGCTCGTCGTCGGGGACGTCGGCATCGGGGACGTCGGCGGAGGGAACGTCGGCGCCCGACACCACCGGCTCGGCGACCACCGCTGCGCCGGTCGCCGCGGGGCAGTGTCCCGATCAGTCGCTGGCCGTTCGGGTCACCTCGGATCAGCCGAACTATCGCGTCGGCGACGAACCCGCGTTCACGATCGTCATCACCAACATCGGCACCGAGCGGTGCGAGCGCGATCTCGGCGCCGGTCTGCAGCAGGTGATGGTCTACAGCCTCGACGGGGCGACCCGGCTGTGGTCGAACACCGACTGCTTCCCGGAGTCCACCGCCGACCTGCGTGCGCTCGCCCCGGGCGACCAGGCGGCGTTCTCGGTGAAGTGGTCCGGCACCACGTCGGCGCCCGGCTGCCAGGCGCCGCGCGAGCCGGTCGGGCCGGGCGCATACAGCGTCGTCGGGCAGCTCGGTGGCCTGCGCAGCACCCCGGAGCCGTTCAACGTCGCGTGAGCGCGGCGCTCAGTCGTAGGGACCGTTGATCGATGCTTCCGCGAGGCGCGACAGCCCCTCGCGGATGTACCTGGCCCACAGGGCGCCGATGCCGTCCACGGACTGGATGTCCGCGGCGGTCGCGGCGAGCAGTCCCTGCAGGGTCCCGAAGGATCCGACCAGTCGATGGATCTGCGCGGTCTGCAGCCGCGGCACGCGATGCAGGACGCGGTACCCGCGCGGGCTCATCGCGGTGTCGAGGGCCTCGATGGTCCCCGGATATCCGAAGGCGCGGGCCAGCACGGTGAGGTCGAGCAGGTCGACGTCGGTCAGCCGGCCGAGTACCTCGAGGGTGCGTTCGACATCGGTGAACGACGGGGTCTCGGTCCCGGCGAGATAGTCGCGGACGATGAGCTGGCGCGCCAGCTGGTTGTCGCCGACCAGTTCCTCGAGCTGCAGTGCGAGCTGACGACCGTCGGTGCCGAGTTCGAGCACGTCCTGCTCGATCTCGACGGACACTCGATGCATCATCTCGAGTCGCTGCGCGACGGTCAGTGCGTCGCGCAACGTCACGAAGTCCTCGATCTCGACGACGGACAGCTGGCGGGTGACCTCGTCGAGTCGCGCCTTGTACCGCTCGAGGGTCGCGACCGCCTGATTGGCGCGGGACAGGATCGTCGCGGAATCGTTGATGACGTGCCGGTGCCCGGCCACGTACACGCTCACGATGCTCATCGACTGGCTCACCGACACGACCGGGTAGCCGGTCTCGATCGCGGTGCGCTCGGCCGCGCGGTGCCGCGTCCCGGACTCGACCGTCGGGATGCGGTGATCCGGAACGAGTTGGACGTTGGCGCGCACGATGCGGCTGCCGTCGGTGGACACGACCACGGCACCGTCCATCTTCGACAGTTCGCGGAGCCGGGTCGGCGCGAACTCGACGTCGAGTTCGAAACCGCCGTCGCACAGGGCTGCGACGCGCTCGTCGAACCCGAGGACGATCAGTCCGCCGGTGCGGCCCCGCAGGATCCGTTCGAGTCCGTCGCGCAGTGCCGTGCCGGGCGCCAGGCGGGCGATCGTGTCGCGCAGCGTCGCGGACGACACGTCGGTCATACCTTGCTCCTCCCGTGTGCGGCCATGCGGCGGCAATCACAATTGCACGGTCTACCCGGCGGAGGCAGCCGAACGCGGAACTACATTACTTCGTCATGAGTAGTACCTGGACGCTGCCCGACGACCTCGTTCTGCCGGAGATCCCGGAGAACCATCCCCGGCCGGGGGAGGCGCTGCCGCAGCACTGGAGCAAATGCTTCGGATGCGGCGACGACCAGCCGGGCGGGCTGAAGATGCACTGCACGGTCGGAGACGGGCTCGAGGTCCGCGGACGGCTCGACGTCGCCACCTACTACCAGGGCGGACCGGGCTTCATCCACGGCGGCATCCTGACCACCGCGTTCGACGAGGTTCAGGGCATGGCGTGCATGGTGCTGCAGCGTCCGGTCGTCACCGGTCACCTCGAAGTCGATTTCGCGCGGCCGATCCCGCTCGGTTCGGTGCTCGAGTTCCGGGCCCGGCTGGAAGGCACGGTGCGCCGCAAGGTGTACACGAGTTCGGAGGCGCGCATCGTCGACGGTCCGATGGCCGATCCCGATGTCGTCGTCGCCACGTCCCGCGGCCTGTTCCTCACCGTCGATTTCGAGCACTTCGACAAGGCGAAGGACTACGTCGACGGCGTCCCGGCCTCGCCGCACGGCACGTCGTCGGTCTGAGCCGAGGTCAGTCCGGCAGGAGTGGCACCCCTGGGCGGTGATCCCGGCCCAGGAGCGTCGCGGACGTCAGGGACCCGGATCCGAACCGGCTGTGAACGTCGTCGAGCACCGCGTCGAGGGCGTGCCGGTCGATCGGCCGGTGCGTGACCACCTCGGGCTTGGGATCGGCGGGCCTGTCGACCCGCTCGTCGAACGGCAGTTCCAGCTGTTCGGTGTCCTCGCCGTCGAGATTGGTGACCGCGACCCCGACGAGGGTCAGTCCGCGGTCGGCGACGAGCGGCCACGCGGTGTGCAGCAGCTCGAGGGCGGTGTCTCGGACCGTGTCGGTGCGCGCGGTCGCGACGGGCAGGGTGTGCGAGCGCGTGACGCGGGTGTAGTCGGCGAAGCGCAGCCGCAGCACGACCGTGCGGCCCAGCCGCCCGGCGGCCCGCATTCGCCGGGTGACCTTGTCGACGAGGAGCATCAGGGTCGCGGCCACCGAGTTGGGATCGTGGTATCCGCGGCCCAGGGCGTGCTGGGCGCCCATCGAGCGGCGCCGACGCCGGGAGCGGACGGTCCGGGGATCGAACCCGTGGGCCAGGGCGTGCATGTGCCGGCCGGTCGCCTTGCCGAGCAACGACACCAGGTCGGTCTCGCTGTGGTCCGCGACGTCGGCGACGCGGCGGATGCCGTGGGCGTGGAGGGTGGCGGCGGTGACCTTGCCGACACCCCACAGGCGTTCGACGGGCAGCGGGTGCAGGAACTGCAGTTCTCCGTCCGGTGGCACGAGCAGCAGCCCGTCCGGTTTCGCCACGCCGCTGGCGACCTTCGCGAGGAACTTGGTGCGCGCGACCCCGACGGTGATCGGCAGCCCGACCTGGTCGGCGACGTCGCGCCGCAACCCGACCGCGATGTCGAGTGGTGTGCCCGCGATCCGTCGTAAACCGCCCACGTCGAGGAACGCCTCGTCGATCGAGATGCCCTCGACGAGCGGGCTGGTCCGGTCGAAGACGGCGAACACGTCCTTGCTCGCGCGGCTGTAGGCATCCATGCGTGGTGGCACCGAGATCAGGCCGGGGCACAGGGCGCGGGCGGCTCGCCCGGGCATCGCCGTCTTGATCCCGTACGCCTTCGCTTCGTAGCTCGCGGCCAGCACGACCCCACCGCCGACGACGATCGGGCGGCCCCGCAGCGACGGATCGTCGCGTTGCTCGACCGACGCGTAGAACGCGTCGAGGTCGGCGTGCAGGATCGTCGCATCGGACACGAACATATGTTCGCATCCTTCTCCGACAGGGTGAAGGGAACCATCGCCCGCTGACGGAAGCGCTAGTTCCGCAGCGTCGCGAGTGCCTGCACGATGTTGCCCACCTCGGTCGCCTTCACCGACTTCGGCACGCCGTCGGTGTCGCGGGGAACCAGCGCGCGGGTGAAGCCGAGGCGACCGGCCTCCGCGAGCCGCCGCCCCACACCGGACACACGGCGGATCTCCCCGGCGAGGCCGACTTCACCGAGCAGTACCGTGCCCGCGGGCAGCGGACGCTCCCGCACCGCCGACGCAACCGCGAGCGCCAGCGCGAGGTCCGCGGACGGATCGGTGATGCGCATGCCGCCGACCGTCGACGCGTACACGTCGGACTTTCCCAGCGGAAGCCTGCAGTGACGTTCGAGCACCGCGAGGACCATCGCCACCCGCGCGGAGTCGAGCCCGCTCACCGCCCGCCGAGGCGACGGATTGTTGGTGGGGACGACGAGTGCCTGCAACTCTCCGAGCAGCGGACGTTTGCCGTCCATGGTCACGGTGATCGCGGTCCCGGCGACCTCGTCGGTGCGGTGCTGCAGGAACAGGCCGGAAGGATCGCTGACCCCGGCGATGCCGTCCTCGGACAGTTCGAAACAGCCGACCTCGTCGGCGGCCCCGAAACGGTTCTTCACGCCGCGCACCATGCGGAGTGTCGAATGCTTGTCGCCTTCGAAGTGCAACACGACATCGACCAGGTGCTCGAGCGACCGCGGCCCGGCGACCGCGCCGTCCTTCGTGACGTGCCCGATCAGCAGCACCGGAACGCCGCTGGCCTTGGCGAGCGAGGTCAGGGCGCTGGTGACGGCACGCACCTGGGTGACGCCGCCGGAGACACCGTCGACGTCCGCGGCGAGCATCGTCTGCACGGAGTCGACGACCAGCAGCGTCGGCTTGACCTGCTCGACGTGACCGAAGATCGTCGCGAGATCGGATTCGGCAGCGAGGAACACCCGGTCGTGCACCGAGCCGGTGCGGTCGGCGCGCAGGCGCACCTGGCCGGCGGATTCCTCACCCGTGACGTACAGCGAGCGGTCGTCGGGACTGCGCTGGGCCCAGCGATGCACGACCTCGAGCAGCAATGTGGATTTACCGACGCCGGGTTCGCCGGCGAGCAGCACGACCGATCCGGGAACCACCCCGCCGCCGAGCACCCGGTCCAGTTCCGGGATCCCGGTGGGCTTGGCGTGCGTGGCCTTGCCGTCGACCAGCGTCAGGGGAGTGGCGGGCGTGGTGGGCAGGACCGCCGCGGCACCGGCCCGCGCCAGCGATGTCCCGGGGCGCGCGGCGACCGCGGCGGGAACAGCCGCTGTCTCGTCCATCGATCCCCAGGTGCCGCACTCGGGACAACGTCCCACCCACTTCGCGACGGTGTGCGCGCAGTCGCTGCATCGGTAGATCGATTTCGTCTTGGCCACGCGCTGCAGGATAGAGGCGCGGACCGACATCAGGGCCGACCGAAAAGCACGGGGCCGGGCGAGCGGATGCTCGCCCGGCCCCGTGCCGGCTACGAAAACGGGGTCAGTGACCCTCGCCGACCACCGGCGACATCTCGGACTCGTGCCGCTCGAGCTCCGGTCCGGCGTCGACGGGAACGCTGATGGTCACGTCGCCGGCCTCGGCGAACGTGAAGGTGACCGGGATGGTCAGGCCGGGGCGCACGCCCTCCTTCAGGCCGGTCAGCTCGACGACGACGGGAGCCGAGGTGTCGGGCTCCTCCTCGTCACCGGCCGGCTTCGGGGACTCGTCGACGACGAGCGCCTCGGCGTCCGCGGCCTCGGCGGGCGGAAGACCCGCGACGACGGAGCCGCCGGCGGGAATTTCGAGGTCGCCGACACCGGTCGCGGCGGCCGCGTAATCGGTGGAGATGCCGGTCAGCCTGTCCGCGGTGTACGGATCGAGGTTCACGATGCTGAAGCCGAGTGCGGCCTTGCCGCCGGGCTCGATGGAGAACTCCTCGGAGTTCGGGTAGATCACGTGCACATTGCGCAGTGCGATCTGGCCGACGTTGCCGCTGTTGCCGTTGACGGCCGCGACCTGGGTGGCGGTCTGGCTGATCTGGCCGGCGCCGCATGCGGACAGCGTGAGCGCTGCCCCGGCGGCCAGGGCGAGAGCAGTCGCGACTCGGCGAGTCGGCGCGTTCGGAGCAGTCACGGGTTGTCCTCCACTCGAGTAAGGCTCGCAATCCACTAGGCAGAGTAGTAGTTGCGGGCGGCGCGGTCTTCCCCGGGGGCGTTGTCGCGGCACGACGGTGGGGCGGCGCCGCTCGCGCGCGCTCTACCGCTCATGATATTGACGCCGTGTGGCAGAAGTCACGAGATGCACGGAACCGATTGCCTGTCAAGCCCTACGCGCACGTGTCCGTGCCCCTGACCTGCACCGTTGATGAGGGCAGCGTGTGGCCGCGTGTTAAACTCGAAGAATCGAAAGGGGCACGGGACACATGATTTTCAAGGTCGGAGACACCGTCGTATACCCCCATCACGGTGCGGCGCTGATCGAAGCTATCGAAACACGCACCATCAAGGGTGAGCAGAAGGAATATCTGGTTCTGAAAGTCGCGCAGGGCGACCTGACTGTACGGGTTCCTGCGGAGAACGCGGAATACGTCGGTGTTCGCGACGTGGTCGGGCAAGAGGGGCTCGACAAGGTCTTCCAGGTTCTGCGCGCGCCGCACACCGAGGAGCCGACCAACTGGTCGCGCCGCTACAAGGCCAACCTCGAGAAGCTCGCTTCCGGCGACGTGAACAAGGTCGCGGAGGTCGTGCGCGATCTGTGGCGTCGCGAGCAGGATCGCGGACTTTCCGCAGGTGAGAAGCGCATGCTCGCCAAGGCGCGGCAGATCCTCGTCGGTGAGCTCGCGCTCGCCGAGGGAACCGACGACGTCAAGGCGGAGACGCTGCTCGACGAGGTTCTCGCCGCCGCGTCCTGACGCGTGGCTGCAGCGAACATCGAAAAACAGCAGTTGAACGATCGCAGCGGGCCGGTCGTCGGAATCATTCCGGCGGCCGGCCGCGGCGTCCGTCTGGGCGAATCCCTGCCCAAGGCGTTCGTCGAACTCGGCGGCCGCACGATGCTCGAGCGTGCGGTACGCACCATGATCGACTCCGGCGCGGTCGACCGCGTCGTCATCGTCGTTCCCCCCGAACTGGCAGGGATCCCCGCCGGCGAGCTCGTCGGAACGGGGCCCGCGGCTCGCGTCACGGTGGTCGCCGGGGGTGCCGAACGCGCCGACTCGGTGCGGGCCGGACTCGACGCGGCGGGCGATGCCAGATTCGTGCTCGTCCACGACGCGGCGCGGGCGCTGACTCCGCCGGACCTCTGTGCGCGCGTCACCCGGGAGTTGCGCGACGGGCAGGACTCGGTGATCCCGGTTCTACCGGTCGCCGACACCATCAAGAGCGTCGACGCGGACGGGCGGGTCACCGGCACACCGGACCGCTCCACCCTGCGCGCGGTGCAGACCCCGCAGGGTTTCGACGTCGCGCTGCTGCGCCGCGCGAACGACGACGCCGGGGATGCCACGGACGACGCGGGACTCGTCGAACGACTCGGCGAGTCCGTGCACACCGTCGCAGGCGACCCGCTCGCCTTCAAGATAACGACGCCGTTGGATCTGGTCCTGGCCCGGGCGTTGCTCGCGTCGGACACGGATCCCAGGGAAACGGCAGAACGAGAACAGGAGCGTTAGCACCGTGCGAGTCGGTATCGGATCCGACGTCCACCCCGTCGAGGCAGGGAAACCGTGCTGGATGGCGGGGCTGTTGTTCGAAGGGACCGACGGGTGCTCGGGGCACTCGGACGGTGACGTCGCAGCTCACGCACTGTGCGATGCGTTGCTCTCCGCTGCCGGTCTCGGCGATCTCGGGGCGGTGTTCGGAACGGACCGGCCGGAGATGGCCGGGGCGAGCGGTGCGTCGATGCTCACCGAGGTCCGGCGGCTGCTCGAGTCGGACGGCTTCACGATCGGGAACGCCGCGGTGCAGATCATCGGGAACCGCCCGAAGATCGGGCCGCGCCGCGACGAAGCGCAGCGGGTCCTGTCCGACCTGCTCGGGGCGCCGGTCTCGGTCTCGGCGACCACCACCGACGGGCTCGGCCTCACCGGCCGCGGCGAGGGTGTGGCGGCCATCGCGACTGCTCTGGTCCTGCCGTCCGAATCGGAACGGTAGGATCGCTGGTCGTGACCTTGCGCCTTTTCGACACCGAAACGCGGGCCGTGCGGGATTTCGTTCCGCTGGTCCCCGGCCATGCCTCGGTGTACCTGTGTGGCGCCACCGTGCAGGGCGAGCCACACATCGGTCACGTGCGCAGCGGCGTGGCGTTCGACGTACTGCGTCGGTGGCTGTCCGCGCAAGGCCTTGACGTAGCTTTTGTGAGAAATGTCACAGATATCGACGACAAGATCCTCCGGAAGGCCGCCGAAGCGGGTCGTCCCTGGTGGGAGTGGAAGTCGACCTACGAGCGTGCCTTCAACCGCGCCTACGACGCCCTCGGTGTGCTGCCGCCGTCGGTGGAGCCCCGAGCGACCGGCCACATCACCCAGATGATCGACCTCATGCAGCGGCTCATCGAGGCGGGCCACGCCTACGAGGCCGACGGCAACGTCTACTTCGACGTGCTCAGCTACCCGCAGTACGGTGCGCTGTCCGGGCACAAGCTCGACGACGTCCACCAGGGCGAGAGTGCCGGCCTCGGCAAGCGCGACCCGCGCGACTTCACGATGTGGAAGGCCGCGAAGCCCGGCGAGCCGTCCTGGCCGACTCCGTGGGGTCGCGGCCGGCCCGGCTGGCACCTCGAGTGCTCGGCGATGGCCGGCTACTACCTCGGTGAGGCCTTCGACATCCACTGCGGCGGCATGGACCTGGTCTTCCCGCACCACGAGAACGAGATCGCGCAGGCCAAGGCCGCGGGCGACGGCTTCGCGCAGTACTGGCTGCACAACGGCTGGGTCACCATGAGCGGTGAGAAGATGTCCAAGTCCCTCGGCAACGTGCTGTCGATCCCGAATGTCCTCACGCATGTCCGGCCGCAGGAACTGCGGTACTACCTGGGCAGTGCCCACTACCGTTCGATGCTCGAGTACTCCGATGCGGCGCTGCAGGAAGCGGCCGCCGCCTACCGGGGCCTCGAATCGTTCGTGCTCAAGACCCGCGACCGCGCCGGTGACGTTCCGGCCGGAACCTGGACCGAGGCGTTCGCCGCGGCCCTCGACGACGACCTGGGCGTGCCGAAGGCGCTCGCCGAGATCCACGGTCGCCGCAGCGAGGGCAACAAGGCGCTCGACGCGGGCGATCTCGACACCGCCGTGCACATCGCCGGTCAGGTCCGCGCGATGCTCGGCATCCTCGGTGTCGACCCCCTCGATCCGCACTGGCAGGAACAGTCCCGCGACGACTCGGCGGCGCTCGCCGCACTCGACGTGCTCGTCGCCGCCGAACTCGAACGGCGGCAGGCGGCGCGCGCGGAGAAGAACTGGGCGGTCGCGGACGAGGTGCGCGACCGCATGGCGAAGGCGGGCATCGAAGTGACCGATACGCCGAACGGACCCGAGTGGTCCTTGAAAGCAGGGCAGTGATGGCTGGCAATTCTCAGCGCCGCGGTGCGATCCGCAAGGGCGGAAGCAAGAAAGGGCAGGTCGTCGGGTCCGGCGGCCAGCGACGTCGCGGTCTCGAGGGACGCGGTGCGACCCCGAAGGCCGAGGACCGGCCGTACCATCCCGCCGCCCGGCGTGCGCGTGCCGCTGCGAAGACCGCCGACCAGCGCACCGGTGGTGGCGGCGGGAGTCGTCGACCGGCGGGGCGGAAGTCCGAGGACGGTCCGGAAATGGTGCTCGGCCGCAACCCGGTCGTCGAGTGCCTGCGGGCAGGTGTGCCCGCGAACGCGCTGTACGTCGCGATCGGCGCCGAGTCCGACGAGCGTCTCAAGGAGGCCGTCCAGCGTGCCGCCGAAACGGGAATCTCGATCCTCGAGGTGCAGCGCAGCGAACTCGACCGGCTCACCGCGAACGGCATGCACCAGGGCATCGGCCTTCAGGTGCCGCCGTACCGGTACGCACACCCGGACGATCTGCTCGCCTCCGCACGCGACAACCACGAGCGGCCGTTGCTGGTGGCGCTCGACAACATCACCGACCCGCGCAACCTCGGTGCCGTCATCCGCTCGGTCGCCGCATTCGGTGGTCACGGCGTGGTGATCCCGCAGCGTCGCAGCGCGGCGGTGACCGCCGTCGCGTGGCGTACCAGCGCCGGTGCCGCGGCGCGGCTTCCCGTCGCGCGGGCCACGAACCTCACCCGCACCCTCAAGGACTGGCAGTCGCAGGGTGTGCGGGTCGTCGGGCTCGACGCGGGCGGCGACACGAGCCTCGACGATTTCGACGGCACCGATCCGGTCGTGATCGTCGTCGGTTCCGAAGGCAAGGGTCTGTCCCGTCTCGTGCGTGAGACGTGCGATTCGATCCTGTCGATCCCGATGGCGGGCGACGTCGAGTCGCTCAACGCGTCGGTGGCGGCGGGCGTCGTCCTCGCCGACATCGCGCGCCAGCGTCGCGGGTAGCCGAGCGTCTCTGCCGCATTTGCCGGGTCAGCGCGTGCGACGGAACTGCACGCGGTGTCCCGGACGCAGTTGCGCGGCGATGTGCACGTCCTCGGGTACGACGACCGCGATCACCGGATAGTCGCCGACGGCGGGGTGGTCCGCGAGCAACAGGATCGGATGCCCCTCCGGGGGCACCTGGATCGCGCCCGCGACCGTCGGCTCGCCCGGGAACCGGTCACCGCCCGCCCGGTGCAGCGGCCCTGGACCGTGCAGGCGGATGCCTACTCGGTCCAGTTCTGTTGTGACAGACCATGTTTCGCGTGTCAGTGCGGATAGGGATCCGGCGCTGAACCACCGCTCCTGCGGTCCGCGGCGTACCCGCAGCACCGCAGGGTCGGGCGTGCCGGCCGGTGGTGGGATCTGACACTCCACCGGGAGTTCGGCGGCGAGTCCGCCCGCCAGGAGCCGGTCGCCCACGGCCACCGGCGCCGGGCCGGTACCGGCCCGTGTGTCGGTGGCTCGGCTACCGAACACCTCCGGCACGTCGATACCGCCGCGTACCGCCACATAGGTGCGCAAACCCTCCGACGGTGCACCGAGCGTGAGAATGTCACCGTCACCGAGGCGCAGCATCGCGTAGTCGCCCTGCGGACGGCCGTTCACCGCGACCGCGACCCGTGCGCCCGTGACCGCGACGATCGTCGCCCCGACACTGCGTACCGCGAGCCCGCCGACGGTGACCTCGAGGGTCGCGGCGGCCGGGTCGTTGCCGACGAGCCGGTTCGCCGCGTCGTGCGCGGTGCGGTCCACCGCACCGGACTCGGAGATCCCGGCCTCGGCGTCTCCGGCGCGCCCACGATCCTGGACTGTGGTCAAAGCTCCGCTGCGAACGATCTCGAGCCATGCCATACCGAAATTCTCCCGCACCGGGCCGTCGGGTGCCCGGAGATCACGCACGCTGAGCCGAACCGCGTCCCATGCGGTCCGAGGTGTCGTGAGGACCGGTCGATCCGCCCTGCCGGCCGGGACTCAGCTGCTGCCGAAACCCGGGTTCGGGGCCTGCCCACCGCTCGGTGCCGGGACGGCGGGCGTCTCGGTCGGGACGATCACGACCGGTGATGCCTGCTCGACCGTGAATGCCTCGAGCGGGAAGAGAGCGAGGGTCTCGCCGATGCCGGGGTAGTCGGACACCCACATGGCGGTGTTGTCGGCGTTGACGCAGGACGCCAGCGCGACGTACGGGCCGTCCGGTACATCGACCACCGTCTGCACCGTGCTGCCGGGCTGTACCTCGCCCGAATCGTAGAGCGTCTGGCCGGCACCGGTGACTTCCCAGACCGGGGGCAGAACCCCGCCCGGCGCTGGTGCGAGCGAGGTCGTGCAGGTCAGCGGGCCCGAGGTGGTGTTGGTGATCGTGTTGGTCACGCTGTTGCCGTCGACGCCGAAGGCGTAGGTGACCTCACCGGCGGCAGCGGCCGCGGCGAGGCCCGGGACGGCGACGGCGAGTGGAAGGGACGCCGCGGTGATGAGTGCGGCGCGGATTGTCGATCGCATCGAGGCTCCTGACGGTCGAGTGAGGTGGCCTTTTCGATCTTGCTGGAGGCGCGGGCATCGCGGGTGTTTCTCGGCCCGGCGTGTCCGTTCTCGGATGCGGTACCGGCCGGCCGCGCCGCGCGGTCAGCGCCGGCCGTACCCTCCTCCGCCCGGTGTTTCCACGACGAGCACGTCGCCCGCCCCCACGTCCACCGAATCGCACCCGGTCATCTCTGTCACGCCGCCGTCGGCGCGTTCGATCCGGTTCGCGCCGAGCGACCCCGGTTCGCCCCCGGCCATACCGTACGGCGGCACACGTCGATGCCCGGACAGGGTGCTGACGGTCATCGGCTCGAGGAACCGGATCCGCCGGGTGCCGCCGTCACCACCGTGCCAGCGACCGTTGCCGCCGCTGCCCGCCCGGATCGAGTACTCCTCGAGCAGCACCGGCAGCCGCCATTCGAAGACCTCCGGGTCGGTGAGCCGAGAGTTCGTCATGTGCGTCTGGACCACCGAGGTGCCGTCGAATCCGTCGCCGGCGCCGGACCCGGAGCCGAGCGTCTCGTAGTACTGGTGCCGCGCGTTGCCGAAGGTGACGTTGTTCATCGTGCCGGCGCCCTCGGCCTGCACCCGCAGTGCCGCGTACAGCGCGCCGGTCACAGCCTGCGATGTCTCGACGTTCCCCGCGACCACCGCGGCCGGATATTCCGGCGCGAGCATCGATCCCTCGGGGATCACGATGTGCAGCGGGCGCAGGCATCCGTCGTTGAGAGGGATGTCGTCGGCGACGAGTGTCCGGAACACATAGAGCACCGCGGCGCGGGCCACCGACGACGGCGCGTTGAAGTTCGTCGGCAACTGCGCGGACGTCCCGGTGAAATCGATTGTCGCCGAGCGGTCGTCACGGTCGACGGTGACGCGGACCTCGATCACCGCACCCGAATCCGTCTCGTACCGGTAGTGCCCGTCCTCGAGCCGGTCGACGACGCGCCGCACTTCCTCTTCGGCGTTGTCCTGCACGTGCCGCATGTACGCCTGCACGACGTCGAGCCCGAAGTGCTCGATCATCCGGCCGACCTCGGTGACGCCACGCGCATTCGCGGCGACCTGGGCGCGCAGGTCCGCGAGGTTGGTGTCGGGGTTGCGCGACGGATACTGCCCGGAGGTGAGCAGTTCGCGTGTCTCGCCGGTGCGGAAGTTACCACCCTCGACGAGCAGCCAGTTGTCGAAGAGCACCCCCTCCTCGCGGATGTCGCGGCTCCCGGCCGGCATGGAACCCGGTGTCAGACCACCGATCTCGGCGTGGTGGCCGCGTGAAGCGACATGGAACAGGATGGTATCGGTACCTGCTTCGAAGACCGGGGTGATGACGGTGACGTCCGGCAGGTGGGTGCCCCCGTGGTACGGATCGTTGACGGCGTAGACATCGCCCGGTTTCATCGCACCCGCGCGCCGCCGCACGACCTCCTGCACACTGGTTCCCATCGACCCGAGATGCACCGGGATGTGCGGAGCATTCGCGATGAGGTTGCCGTCCGGATCGAAGAGCGCACACGAGAAGTCCAGCCGCTCTTTGATGTTGACGGACTGCGCAGTGGATTCGAGGGTGGTGCCCATCTGTTCGGCGATCGACATGAACAGGTTGTTGAAGATTTCCAGCAGCACCGGATCGGCCTCGGTCCCGACCTGCGCGCCGGCCAGTGCTTCCCGGCGATCCAGTACCAGGTGTCCGTGATCGGAAATGGTTGCCCACCAGCCGTTCTCGACGACGGTTGTGGAGAGGCTCTCGGCGACGATCGCGGGACCGGCGACCTCGGTGCCCGGTGCCAGATGCTCGCGCCGGTACAACGGAACCTCGCGCCATCCACCGTCGACGAACATCCGGACGGTGACGGGAACCGCGTCCTCCGGGTTGCCGGCACCCAGACCGGCCAGATCGGGACGGCGGGTCGGGCCGGTGGCCTCGACCGCGACCGCGTCGACGATCAGCGGCCGGTCCATGAGGAACGAGTACGTCCGGCGGTGCACCGCTTCGAACTCCGCGATCATCGACGCCGGATCGGCCAGCGGCACAGGCACCGACGTGTCGGTGCCGTCGTAACGCAGGTGTGCGGATCGGGCCACGACGATCCGGTCGTCGGGGATGCCCTCGTCGCGCAGCTCGGCGCGGGCGCCGGTCTCGAGTTCGGCGGCGACCCCGTCGAGCCGCGGCATCGCCTCGTCGGACAGGTCGACGACGACCGACTGCTCGCGCAGCGCCGCCGTGTCGGCCAGGCCCATCCCGAGGGCGGAGAGCACGCCGGCCAGCGGCGGCACCAGCACCGTGCGGATGCCGAGTACGTCGGCCACCGCGCAGGCGTGCTGGCCGCCCGCCCCACCGAAGGTGGTGAGCGCGTATTCGGTGACGTCGTGGCCCTTCTGCACCGAGATCTTCTTCACCGCGTTCGCCATGTTCGCGACCGCGATCTGCAGGAACCCTTCGGCGACCTGCTCGGGGGAGCGGTCGTCACCGGTGGCGGTGCGGATCTCCGCGGCCAGGTCGGTGAACCCGGCACGCACCGTGTCGGTGTCGAGCGGCCGGTCGCCGTCCGGCCCGAACACGTGCGGAAAGTGTTCGGGCTGGACGCGGCCGAGCATCACGTTGGCGTCGGTGACCGTCAGCGGGCCACCGTTGCGATAGGACGCCGGACCCGGATCGGCTCCCGCCGAATCGGGACCGACCCGGTAGCGGCTGCCGTCGAAGTGCAGGATCGAACCGCCGCCCGCGGCGACCGTGTGGATGTCCATCATCGGCGCGCGCAGCCGCACACCCGCGACGACCGTGTCGAACACCCGCTCGTACTCCCCGGCGAAGTGCGACACGTCGGTGGACGTGCCACCCATGTCGAATCCGATGACCTTCCCGAACCCGGCGATCTCCGACATGCGGGTCATACC
Organism: Rhodococcus phenolicus; assembly: GCF_001646785.1. Taxonomy (GTDB): domain Bacteria; phylum Actinomycetota; class Actinomycetes; order Mycobacteriales; family Mycobacteriaceae; genus Rhodococcus; species Rhodococcus phenolicus. The sequence continues at coordinate 191,349 of NZ_LRRH01000008.1, read as the reverse complement.
GACGATGCCACCCGCCGGACCGGACAGGATGGCGTCCTTGCCGCGGAAATGCTGCGCTTCGGTCAGGCCGCCGTTGGACTGCATGAACATCAGCCGCACGCCGGGCAGTTGCTCGGCGACCCGGTCGACGTAGCCGCGCAGCACCGGCGACAGGTAGGCGTCGACGACGGCGGTGTCGCCGCGGGGCACCACCTTCATCAGCGGGCTGGCGACCGCGGACAGCGAGATCTGGCCGAACCCGATCTTCTCGGCGAGTTCCCCGACGGCACGCTCGTGTTCCGGATACAGGTGACTGTGCATGCACACCACCGCGACCGAGTCGATGCCGTCCGCGTGAGCCTCACGCAATGCGGGTTCGAGTGTGTCGAGGTCCGGTGCGCGCAACACGGTTCCGTCGGCGCGGACGCGTTCGTCGACCTCGATCACCCGCTCGTACAGCAACTCGGGCAGCACGATGTTGCGGTCGAAGATGCGCGGCCGGTTCTGGTAGCCGATGCGCAGGGCGTCACGGAAGCCGGCGGTGATCACCAGGGCGGTACTCACGCCCTTGCGTTCGAGCAGAGCGTTCGTCGCGACGGTGGTGCCCATGCGGACCTGCTCGACGAGATCGGCGCCCACCGGTGCGTCGCCGGGTACGTCGAGCAGCGCGCGGATGCCTGCGACGGCCGCGTCACGATAGCGGGACGGGTTCTCCGACAGCAGTTTGTGGGTGACCAGCGTGCCGTCGGGGCGGCGGCCGACGACGTCGGTGAAGGTGCCGCCGCGGTCGATCCAGAATTCCCACCGACCGGTCCCGCGATTCTGCTGGTCTGCCGTGTCCACCGTCGCCATGGATCGAGGGTATCGACCCCGCTCGGAAGGGCCCGACGTCAGTGCGCGGCGACGGCCCGCCCGGCGCCCCGTCGCTGCCGGGCCGATCCGATGAACCGGCAGACCAGGTAGATGACGAACGCGATCGCGGTGATGAAACTCGAGACGGGCACGCCCGGGGCGAGGGCCAGGAGGATGCCGCCGACCGCGGCGAGTTCCGCGAACACCACCGCCAGCACCGTCGCGACGAGTGGGCTGCTCGCGACCCGCGCGGCCGCTGCGGCGGGCGTGATGAGCAGGGCCATCACCAGCAGCGCGCCGACGATCTGCACTCCGAGCGCGGCGGTGATGCCGACCAGCACCGCGAACACGATGGACAGGGCGCGGACCGGGACGCCGCGCGCGGCGGCGACCTCGGGGTCGGTGCTCGCGAACAACAGCGGCCGGTAGATGAAGACCAACGTGCCGACGACGACCGCGGCGCACACGGCCAGCACGGCGATCCCGGTGCCACCGGGCGCGACGATCTGGCCGGTGAGCAGCGAGAACGCGGCGCCGGTGCGGCCGTCGTAGGCCCACAGCAGCAGCACGGCCAGACCCAGCCCGAACGCCATGACCACGCCGATCACCGAGTCGCGTTCGCGGGCGCGGGTGCCGAGGACACCGAACAGGATCGCCGCGACGACGGCGCCGAAAACCGCGCCGAGACCGACGGAGACACCGACGAGCAGCGCCGCGGCGGCACCCGTCAGCGACAACTCGGACGTGCCGTGCACCGAGAACGCCATCTGCCGGCTCACGATCAGCGGGCCGATGATGCCGGCCAGCAGGCCGAGGATCGCGCCGGCGAGCAGTGCCTGCTGCACGAAGTCGTACTGCAGCAGATCGACGGTGGCCTGCCAGTCGAACATGCGGCTCATCGCGTCGGTGAATTTGCTGCTCATGCGTGATCCTCGTGATGGTCGTGATGGACGCCCTCGCCGGGGCGCAGTCCGCCGGCGCTGCCGAGCGCGTCGATGGCGTCGCCGGTGCCGACGACCACGAGGCGGCCGCGCATCTCGAGGACCTCGACGTCCGTGCGGTACAGCTCCGACAACACCTCCGAGGTCATGACCTCGGCGGGGGTGCCGATGCGGAACTGTCCGTCGACGAGATAGAGGACGCGGTCGACGAGCGGCAGGATGGGGTTGATCTCGTGGGTAACGAACAGCACGGCCGTGTCGTGGTCGCGGCGACGCCGGTCGATGAGGGAGGACACCAGGTGCTGGTTGGCGAGATCGAGGCTGAGCAGCGGTTCGTCGCACAGCAGAACACGGGGGTCGCCGACGAGCGCCTGCGCGATACGCAGTCGTTGCTGTTCACCGCCGGACAGTGTGCCGATCGGGGCGTTCGCGTACGACTCGGCTCCGACCTGCGCGATCGCGGCGTCCACGGCGGTGCGGCGGGTCTTCCAGAAACGGACCCCGGTGCCCCAGCGGTGCCCGTCGACACCCAGGCCGACGAGGTCGCGGCCGCGCAGCGGCACACCCTCGTCGAGCGACTTCTGCTGCGGCACGTATCCGACGTGCGAGTTCCCGGTCCTCGCCGGGGTACCGGCGATGGTGGCGGTGCCTGCGCTGAGCGGGAGCTGTCCGAGCAGCACCTTGAGCAGCGACGACTTACCGGCACCGTTGGGGCCGAGCACCGCGACGAACTCGCCGGGCCGGACCGTCAGGTCCAGGTCCTGCCAGAGCGTGCGGTCGCCGAACGACAGCCGGGCCTTGCGGAGTTCGACGGCGGGGGAACCGCCGGGGTTGTGTGTGCTCACCGGAGTCCGTGTTCTCGAGCGGGTGGATCAGGCCGGGGTACCGAGTGCGGCGGTCAGCTTCTCGACGGTGTCCGTCTGCCACCGGACGTAGTCGACGTCCTCGGGCAGCGTCTCGGACACCTCCACGACGGGGATGCCGGACTGCTCGGCGGCATTGCGCATCTCGCGGCTCACCTTGTCCTCCGTCTGCGGGTTGTAGATCAGCACCCTGACCTGCTTGTCGAGCAGAAGCTGACGGGTCGCGGCGATCGACGCGGGCGAGGGATCGGTGCCGTTCTCGACGGCGTTGGTGAAATCGGTGGGGGTGACGTCGTTCAGTGCCGCGGCCTGGACCAGGTAGTGCCCGATCGGTTCGGTCTGCGCGATCGGAGCCTGCGGGTGCGCGGCCGCGACAGCCGCGGTGCGATCGGAGACCTCGTGCAACTGCGTGTGGAAGGCGGCCGCGTTCGCGCGGTAAACGTCCGCACCCTCGGGATCGAGTTCGGCGAGACGATCGGCGACGGCGTGCGCGACGGCGTCGGCTGTCGCGAGGTCGTACCAGACGTGCTCGTTGACACCGCCGTGATCGTGACCCTCGTGACCGCCGCCGCTGTGGTCGTGGGCGTCTTCCTCGTGAGCGTCCTCGTGCGCCTCGGCTTCGCCGCTATCGGTCGCCTCGGCTCCGCCGCTATCGGTCGCCTCGGCTCCGTGGTCGTGCCCGGCATGCAGGTCGCTGTTCTCGCCGGATTCGAACAGCGCGAACGCGTCGACGGTCGCGGCGCCGGTGTTCGTGGCCTCGAGGACGTCGTCGACGAACTGGTCGTAGCCGCCGCCGTTGTAGACGACGAGCGAGGCGTCGCTGAGCGCCGCCGCGTCGGCCGGGCTGGCCTCGTAGGAATGGGGGTCCGCGGAAGGCTCGGTGATCAGCGACCGGACCTCGAGCCTGTCGCCGGCCACGGCCTGGGCGACCGAACCCCAGACATTGGTCGATGCGACGACCTTGATTCCGCCCGAGTCGGAGTCGCTACCCGAACCGCATGCGGTCAGGCTCAGCGCGGTGACTCCGGCGAGGGCTACGGCGGCGGTTGCGGCACGCGTGCGGGGGGACAGTCGCACAGATCCTTCTCCTGGATTCGACGTCGGGCGTGTCCGCGGGCAGGCACCCTAACGTTATTGGAAACCGTTACCGTTCTACTTTAGCGGACCGGAAGGGGACTTCGGACCCCACCCGGGTGGCCGTGATGGTCGACACACCGCTACGGTCCGTGCATGCCCAGGTCCCGACAGCCTCGCCGCCAGGCCACCCTGGCCTCGATCGCGGCCGAGCTGAAGATTTCGCGGACCACGGTTTCCAACGCGTACAACCGCCCCGATCAGTTGTCCGCCGAACTGCGCGAACGTGTCTTCGAGGTCGCCAAGCGGCGCGGCTATCCCGGACCCGACCCGATGGCGCGGTCGCTGCGCACCCGCAAGGCGGGCACCGTGGGGGTCCTGCTCACCGAAGCGCTGAGCTACTCGTTCCGGGACCCCGCGGCGATGAGCTTCCTGTCGGGGCTATCCGAGGCGTGCGAGGTCGCCGGTCAGGGATTGCTCCTGGTCCCGGCGGGCCCGGGGCGCGACGACGAGGAGGCCGCGCAGGTCGTGCACCGGTCCTCCGTCGACGGATTCGTCGTCTACTCGGTGCCCGACGGCGACCCCTATCTCGCGGCCGTGCTCGAACGGCACCTGCCGATCGTGGTGTGCGATCAGCCGCGTGGCATCTCCACCGCGCCGCTCGTCGGTATCGACGACCGCGGTTCGATGCGCCGCCTCGCCGAATACCTGATCGGATTGGGGCATCAGCGGATCGGCGTCGTCTGCATGCGGCTCGCCCGCGACCGCCACGACGGTGTCGCCGACGCGTCGCGTTTCGCCACCGACAGCTTCCACGTGCAGCACGAGCGGATCCGTGGTGTACAGGAGGCGATGACCGCCGCCGGCCTCGACCCCGCCGAACTCACCGTCGTCGAGCGGTATGCCCACACCGCCGACGACGGCGCCGCCGGTGCCGCACAGGCGATGACGGCCGATCCGCGGATCACCGCGCTCATGTGCACCACCGACGTCCTCGCGCTCGGCGCGCTCGCGTGGGCGCACAATTCCGGGCTCGATGTGCCGGGTCACCTGTCGATCACCGGCTTCGACGGCATCGACGAGGCGCTGCGCGAGGGACTGACCACCATGCGGCAGCCGCAGAAGGAGAAGGGCCGCCGCACGGGCGAACTCCTGCTCGCGGCGCCGTCGCATTCCGGGTTCGGTCAGGTTGAGACGCTGGAAACCGAACTGCTCCCGGGCCGCACCGTCGGTCCGGCCGAAAGACTCTGGTGCGCAGAATAATTCGCTGAAAGAATTCGCCGACGAGAGCGACAGCCGCACACGTCCAGGACGTGTGCGGCTGTCGCTTCCGTGTGCGAAGAGCTACGTGGTCTGGCCCGACAACAACTGGGCGCAGCGCAGCAGCCCGATGTGGCTGTACGCCTGCGGATGGTTGCCCAGGGCACGCTCGGCGACCGGGTCGTACTCCTCGCTGAGCAGACCGGTCGGGCCGGCCGCCGCCACGAGCTGAGCGAACAGTGCCTCGGCCTGGGATCGGGCGCCGACCAGCAGGTACGCCTCGACGAGCCACGCCGCGCACAGATGGAAACCGCCCTCGGTGCCGGGCAGGCCGTCCTCGTGCCGGTACCGGTACACCGTCGATCCGCTGCGCAGCTCGGCCTCGGTCGCCACGACCGTGGCGTGGAACTTCTCGTCGCTCGGGTCGAGCAGCCCGGTCAGCCCGACGAACAGCGTCGCAGCGTCGAGGTCGGTACCGTCGTAGGCCGCGGTGTACGAGCGAACCTCGTCGTTCCAGCCCTTCTCCCGCACCTCGCCGGCGATCTCGTCGCGAAGATCCGCCCAGCCCTCACCGGCCGGACGACCGAACTTCGTGGCGAGTGTCAGGGCGCGTTCGACGGTGAGCCAGCCCATCACCTTCGAGTACACGTGGTGCCGCGGGTTGTCGCGGATCTCCCAGATACCGTGATCCGGTTCGAACCAGCGGCGCTCGACGGCGGTGACCATGGCGCACACCAGGTCCCAGTCGCGGTCGGTCAGCGCCTCGGCGTGCGGGACGCCGCGTTCCTCGCGCCGGTGCGCGAGCGCCGAGATCAGGTCGACGATCGGGCCGAACACGTCGAGCTGCACCTGCTGGTTGGCGGCGTTGCCGACCCGCACCGGTCGCGACCCGGCGTACCCGGGCAGGGTGTCGAGCACAGCCTCGGGCGGAAGCGGACCGCCGGCAAGTGAATACAGCGGGTGCAGGCGTTCCGGACCGGGGATCGTCTCGAGCACCCGGTGCACCCAGTCCAGATAGGACTCGGCCTCCGCGAGCGAGCCGACGCTGACCAGCGCGTGGGCAGTGAGCGCGGCGTCGCGGAGCCAGCAGTAGCGGTAGTCCCAGTTGCGGACACCACCGATCTCCTCGGGCAGCGACGTCGTCACCGCGGCCAGGATCGAGCCGGTCGGCTCGTGCACGAGACCGCGCAGGGTCAGCGCCGAGCGCTTGATGAGGTCCGGCTTCAACGGCGGCAGGTCGAGTTCGGCGGCCCACTGCCACCAGTATGCCTCGGCCTCCGCGCGCCGCTCGACCTCCGCAACCGGGTGTGGACTCAGATCTTCTGTCCCGCAACGAAGCTCGAGAATGATGTCGTTCTCCGCCGGGTCCACCACCGCGTGGGCGGTCTGCTGTGTTCCGTCGGTGGTGATGTCCCAGCGCACGCCGGGGGAGCGCAGTACGTACGGCTCGTTCAGCCCGAAGACGCGCAGGCCGTCGTCGCTCGCTTCGAGGGAGACCTGACCCTGCCCGAACTCGGGTCGCGGCGCGAACGTCACGACCGCCTTCGCGGTGCCGGTGATCACGCGCGTCAGATCGGTCCGTCCCTGTTCGACGTCGTGCGGCAGGTAGTCGATGACGGCCAGGCTCGCCCAGCGCGTCACCACGGTCATGGTGGAGTCGACGTACCGCTGGCTCAGCGGCAGCGCTGCGCGCAGCGGGCCGATCGTGAAGTGTCCGGCGGCGTCCCCGCCGAGCAGATGCGCGAAGACCGCGGCCGAGTCCGGCTCCGGATGACACAGCCACGACACGGTGCCGTCCGGGGTGATCAGTGCCTTCGACCGGGGGCTCGCCAGCATCGTGAGACGCTCGATGCGCGGTGCGTCGGCACCGGACAGCCAGGTGCGGCGTTGCTCGAGCAGGAACGCGAGGGCCGCGGCGACGTCCTCGGTGCTCGACACCCGGTACTCCGCGGCCGTCTCGCCGTCACCGACCTTGATTCCGACGTCCGGGCCGTGGAGTGACTGGAACGCCTTCTCGTCGGTGACGTCGTCGCCGAAGAACACGGCCGCCGTCGAGGATTCCTGATGGCGGATGATGTCGAGCGCGCGACCCTTGTCGGTGGGCACGACCGACAGCTCGATCACGGCCTTCCCCTCGGTGACCTGGACGCCGGGCAGGCGCGCGAGGTCGCTGCGGACGGTGGCCAGCGCGAGTTCCGCGTCGCGGGTGGCGGCGTTGCGCACGTGCAGGGCCGCGCTGGCCGGTTTGGTTTCGACGTGCACCCCGTCGTAGAGCCGGGCGACGCTCTCGAGCCCCTCGACGATGTCGCGCAGCAGTTGCCTGGCGTCGGTGTCGACGGCGTGCACGAATCCGATGTCGAACTCGGAGCCGTGGCTGCCGACCAGCTGAACCTCGGCGGGGAGTCGCGACAGAGCGGCCAGGTCCTTGAGGGCGCGACCGGAGATGACTGCGGCCGACGTCGACGGCAGGCTCGCGAGAGCACGCAGGGCGCGCACCGATTCGGCATGAGGGAACGCCTTGTCGGGATCGGCGACGATGGGCGCGACCGTTCCGTCGTAGTCCGACGCCACGAGCAGCCGTGGGGAACGCGCAACGGTGACGAGTGCGCGGCGCAGGTCGATCGGGAGGTCTTGGGCGCTCATTCTTCCCACGGTAGGGGAATAGGCCCCGCCCGTCGCTCCGGATGTCCGGTTCGGGACGTGTTCCCTGTTACACGTCCGGTGGCCGTGCTCTCAGGTGCCGACGACGGGCACGGCTGCGGGTCGCCGGGAGCCGTCACCGAGAAGCAGTTCGACGGTGAGTTCGAGGCGCCGCGCGACGTCGGTCGCCGACGAGCGGCGGGTCAGCCACGCCACGAGGTTGGACAGCCACACGTCGCTGATGACGCGTGCGACGGCCAGTTCGTCCTCGTTCGGCTCGCCTTCGGTCATGGCGCGCGCGAACAGCCGGTCCATGAGCTTGCCCACCCGGTCGACCTCGGCGGCGGCCGACGCGTCGGCGAACATGAACGCGCGGGTCATCGCCTCGGTGAGCAGGGGGTCGCGCTGCATGGCCCGTGTGATGAGGCCGAGCATCAGATTCATGCGTTCGAGCGGGGTGTGACCCGGGGGGATCTTGCCCTTGCCCTCGATGCGTGCGAACTCCCGGCCGAGCGCGGAGACCAGCAGGTGCACCTTGGACGGGAAGTATCGGTAGAGCGTGCCCACGGCGACGTCGGCGCGTTCGGCGACCGCGCGCATCTGTACGGCCTCGTACCCGCCCTTGGAGGCGAGTGCCAGGGTCGCGTCGAGAATCCGCTTGCGGCGTTCCTTCTGGGCGTTGGAACTGAGGTCGTCCTCGGTGAGGGCGGCCAAGGTTCCGTTCCCGCTCGAACGCGAGCTGGACGGTGTCGTCATCGACTTCTTTTCCTCACACCTTGACTCTGAACCGGTGTCATATTAGAACACGTTCTAGACGTTGATGTCATTTTTTGAAAGGCGGAGATCCGCTGTGAGTATCGCCACCACCGAAGAGCAGCGGGCTGTCCAGGCCTCCGTGCGTGCATGGGCGCGCGCCGCGGCACCGATAGACAAGCTACGCCATCAGCCAGCGGAAATGTGGCAGCCCGGGTGGGGTTCGCTCGCCGAACTCGGGTTGTTCGGCGTCGCCGTCCCCGAATCCGCCGGCGGGCTCGGCGCCACCACGGTCGACCTGGCCGTGATGCTCGAGCAGGCCGCGCACGAACTCGCACCGGGACCTGTTCTCACGACCGCACTCGCCGCCCTCGTGTTCGGTTCCGGCGGTGACTCCGCGGCGAAGACCGCCGCCCTGCTCGGCGAGGGCACGATCCCGGTCGCCGCCGCGCTCGATCTCGCGGTCGGAGCCACCGAAGCCGCCGACGGCCTCACTCTCAGCGGCGATGCCGGACCGGCGATCGCCGCGGAACCGGGCGTCGCCGTCCTCGTCCGTACCACCGCTTCCGGCGGGGACGACGAACGCTGGGCACTCGTCGACGCCGACAGTGCCGGTCTGCACCTCGACCCGCTCGACACCCTCGACAAGTCCCGCGCCCTCGCGCGGGTGCGCCTCGACTCGGTCGCGGTCCCCGCCGACCGTGTCGTGACCGTACGCGCCGGCCTGGTCCGCGACCTGGCCGCGACACTCGCCGCCGCCGAACTCGCCGGGGTCGCCGGCTGGGCACTGACCACCGCCGTCGAATACGCGAAGATCCGCGAACAGTTCGGCAAACCGATCGGCTCCTTCCAGGCCGTCAAGCACCTGTGCGCCGAGATGCTCTGCCGCACCGAGAAGATCCGTGCCGCCGCGTGGGACGCGGCATCCGCCGTCGACGCCACGCCGGAGGAACTACCGATCGCCGCGGCCGTAGCGACCGCGATCTCCCTCGACGCCGCGGTGCAGACCGCGAAGGACGCCATCCAGGTGCTCGGCGGCATCGGGTTCACGTGGGAACACGACGCCCACCTCTATCTGCGCCGCGCGGTCGCCACCCGTCAACTGCTCGGCGGATCCACGTCCTGGCGCGCACGGGTCACGGCTCTCACCCGCGCGGGGGTGCGACGCCACCTCGGTGTCGACCTGTCGGAGTTCGACGACGACCGCGCCCGCATCCGCGCCGAGATAGCCTCTTTCGCAAGTCTTTCCGAGCCGGAGCGCCGCAACGCCTTCGCCGGGTCCGGCTATCTCGCACCGCACTGGCCCGCCCCGTACGGGCGTGGCGCCCGCGCCGCCGAGCAGATCCTCATCGACGAGGAACTCGCCGCCGCCGGTGTGGACCGGCCCGATCTGGTGATCGGCTGGTGGGCGGTGCCGACGATCCTCGAACACGGCACACCGGAACAGATCGAGCGGTTCGTGATGCCGACGCTGCGCGGTGACGTCGTGTGGTGCCAGCTCTTCTCCGAGCCCGGCGCCGGTTCCGATCTCGCGGCGCTGCGCACGACCGCGGAGAAGGTCGACGGCGGCTGGAAACTGCAGGGGCAGAAGGTGTGGACGTCGCTCGCGCAGGTCGCGGACTGGGCGATCTGCCTGGCCCGCACCGACCGTGATGCGCCGAAACACAAGGGCATCACCTATTTCCTGGTGGACATGAAGTCCGCGGGCATCACCGTCTCGCCGCTGCGCGAGATCACCGGCGACGCCCTGTTCAACGAGGTCTTCCTCGACGGCGTGTTCGTGCCCGACGACTGCGTGGTCGGTTCGCTCGGCGGCGGATGGAAACTCGCGCGCACCACGCTCGCGAACGAACGGGTCGCGATGGGCAGCAAGTCGTCGCTCGGCAAGGCCATCGAAGACCTCATCGAGTTGTCCAGCCCCGGCGACCCGGTCGCCGAGGATCGCATCGCCGTCCAGATCGGGGAGGCGATGGCCGGCTCCCTGCTCGACCTGCGCACGACCCTCGCCCAGCTCGGCGGTCAGGACCCGGGGCCCGCGTCGAGCGTGCGCAAACTCATCGGTGTTCGGCAACGGCAGGACACGTCCGAGCTGGCGATGGATCTGGCCGGGGAGGCGGGCTGGGTCGAGGGACCGCTCAGCCGGGAGTTCCTCAACACGCGCTGCCTGACCATCGCGGGCGGCACCGAACAGATTCTTCTAAGCCTGGCCGCGGAGCGTCTGCTGGGGCTGCCCCGGTGACCGGGACTTGCGTTCCATGGAACCGCTCAGGGGTGTTACAACGTGGCACACGTTCTAATCGAAGGTGGAATTGTGGACTTCGCACGTGACGAGACGCAGGAGGCGGTGGCGGAAGTCGCCGTCGACCTGCTCGCCCGCGACCTGAGCGCAGACGATCTGTGGTCAGCGCTCGCCGGCGCCGACCTGCTCGCACTCGCTCTGCCCGAACGCCTCGGCGGCGCCGGACTCGGCGTCGGTGAGGTCGCGACGGTGCTGACCGAGATCGGGCGCAAGGCCGCCCCGGTTCCGGTCCTGGCCACGCTCGGCTTCGGGGTGCTTCCCGTCGTCGCACTGGCCACCGACGCGCAGCAGGATGCTCTGCTCGCAGACGTTCCGGGTGGCGCTGTGCTCACCGCGGCACTGTCCGAGCAGGGGCGGCCCTTCCCGGCCGCGCCGGCCGCGACGGCAGTGCCCGTGGACGGCGGCCACGCGGTCACCGGCTACTTCGTCGCGGTGCCGCACGCCGGCACCGCGCGGCACATTCTGGTACCCACCGACGCCGGTGTCGTCGCGGTCGACGCGACGACCGAGGGCGTCACCGCGACCCCGAGCCCGTCCGCGACCGGCGACCCCGAGTTCTCGGTACGGTTCGACGGAGCGGTCGGAGTGCTCCTCGGCGACGGGGCGGACCCCGCCGCCGACATCGCGGTCCTGTACCGTCTCGCGCTCGCCTCGATCGGCGCGTATGCGGACGGCCTGCTCGACGGTGCGACGGCGTTGACCGCCGAGCACCTGAGCACGCGGCACCAGTTCGGCAAGCCGCTCGCGACCTTCCAGGCCGTGGCACAGCAGATCGCCGACGTCTACGTCACCGCGCGCACCCTGCACGTCGCGGCGCTCGCATCGAACTGGCGCGTCACCCACGACGGGGCCCGCTCGGCGACGGTGGACGACGATCTGGACGTCACCGCGTACTGGATCGCCGAGGAACTGCCGCCCGCGATGCGTGTCCTGCACCACTTGCACGGTGGCATCGGGGTCGACGTGACCTACCCGTTGCACCGTTATTCCTCGACCGCCAAGGATCTGGCGCGCCTCATCGGCGGCGCCTCGTACCGACTCGACCTCGTGGGGGCCCGGTGTTCATCGATCTGACCGACGAGCAGCGCGCGCTGCAGGCGGAACTGCGGGCCTATTTCGCGGACCTCATCTCCCCGGAGGAGGCCGCGATCATGCGCACCGAACGGCACGGCCCCACCTATCGTGAGGTCATCCGCCGCATGGGTAAGGACGGCTGGCTCGGAGTCGGCTGGCCGAAGGAATTCGGTGGCCGCGGCTTCGGCGAGATCGAACAGCAGATCTTCGCCAACGAAGCGGTCCGCGCCGACGTGCCGCTGCCGAGCGTGACCCTGCAGACCGTCGGACCGACCCTGCAGGTGTACGGCACCGAGGAACAGAAGCGGAAGTTCCTGCCCGCCATCCTCGCCGGCGAGGTGCACTTCGCGATCGGCTATTCCGAACCGGAGGCCGGCACCGACCTGGCCGCGCTGCGCACCAGCGCCGTGCGCGACGGCGACACCTACATCGTCAACGGCCAGAAGATCTTCACCACCGGTGGCCACGACGCCGACTACATCTGGCTCGCGGTGCGCACCGGTGCCGCAGACTCGCGGCACCGCGGCATCTCGATCCTCATCGTCGACACCACCGATCCCGGGTTCACCTGGACCCCGATCATCACGTGCGACGGCGCCCACCACGTCAACGCGACCTACTACAGCGACGTGCGGGTCCCGGCGAACATGCTCGTGGGCGAGGAGAACCGGGGCTGGAAGCTGATCACCACCCAGCTCAACCACGAGCGCGTCATGCTCGGACCGGCCGGCAAGGTCGGCGGTCTCTACGACCACGTGTCCGAATGGGCGAAGGCGAACGATCTGCTCGGCGAACCGGATGTCCGTCGCGCGCTCGGCGAGATCCACGCGACCTTCCGGCTCAACGAACTGCTCAACTGGCAGGTCGCGGCGAGCGAATCAGAGGCGGTCGACATCGCGGACGCCTCGGCAACCAAGGTGTTCGCCACCGAACGCATCCAGCGGGTCGGGCGCCTCGCGGAGGAGATCGTCGGCCGTCACGGCGATCCCGCCGATCCCGCCACCGGTGAGTTGTTGAGCTGGCTGGACATGCAGATCAAGCGGAACCTCGTCATCACCTTCGGTGGCGGCGTCAACGAGGTGATGCGCGAGCTGATCGCGACGGCGGGCCTGGGCATGCCCCGGGTCCCGCGGTGAGAGAGGGACTTCCGATGACGACACCCGAGGAGATCCTCGCCGCCGCCGAACGTGTCCGCAGCGACGGCCCGTCGAAGGCCCGTTCCGGTCGCGACCCGGTGAACATGCCGATGATCCGGAACTGGCTCGAGGCGATCGGCGACGAGAACCCGATCTACACCGATGAGGACGCCGCGGCCGCGGCGGGGCACGGCGGGCTCGTCGCGCCGCCGGCGATGGCGCAGGTCTGGACGATGCGCGGACTCGGCGCACAGCGCGAGGAGGACGATCCGCTCGGCCGGATGACCAACATCCTGGACGATGCCGGGTACACCTCGGTGGTCGCGACGAACTGCGACCAGGTCTACCACCGCTATCTGCGCCCCGGTGAAGAGGTCACGATCGAGTCCACCCTCGAGGATGTGGTGGGCCCGAAGAAGACCGGTCTCGGCGAGGGATGGTTCTTCACCACACGCAACATCTGGAAGGTCGGCGACGAGGTCGTCGCCGAAATGCTGTTCCGCATCCTGAAATTCGCTCCTCCGGTCAAGGAACCGGCACCCGTCGCGGACACCGCGGACGTGCCGGAGGATCTCGACCCGACCCGGATGCTGCGGCCGTCTGCGTCGCAGGACACGCAGTTCTTCTGGGACGGCGTCGCCGCGCACGAGCTGCGCATCCAGCGTCGGCCCGACGGCTCCCTGCAGCACCCGCCGGTCGCCGCGCTGTGGCTCGACAAGACCGAAACCACCGACTATGTCGTCGCTTCCGGGCGCGGAACCGTCTTCAGTTACGTCGTGCACCACGCCCCGAAGGTGCCGGGCCGCTCGCTGCCGTTCGTGGTCGCGCTGGTCGAGCTGGAGGAGGGCGCTGGGGGCGAGCGAAGCGACGGGGGAAGTATCCGCATGCTCGGTGAGCTGCGCGGCGTCGATCCCGCCGACGTGCGCATCGGCGCGCCCGTCGAGGTGACCTACCTCGACTTCCCCGGCGACGAGGAGACCGGCGGACAGCCGTGGACGCTCTACGCCTGGACACCCCGTCAGGAGACCGCATGAACACCGTGCATTCGAACATCGGGACCGTGACCGCGGGGGAAACCCTGCCCGCCCTGTCCATCCACGGCGACCCGACCTTCATCGTGTCGTCCGCGCTGGCCACCCGGGATTTCCAGGACGTCCACCACGACCGCGACCTCGCGCAGCAAAAGGGCTCGAAGGACATCTTCGTCAACATCCTCACCGACACCGGCCTGGTGCAGCGTTACGTCACCGATTGGGCGGGCCCGCGCGCCGTTGTCAAGTCGATCTCGCTGCGGCTCGGTGTGCCCTGGTACGCGTACGACACGCTGAACCTGACCGGCACCGTCGCCTCCGTCGAGGACGGTCTGATCACCCTCGACATCGTGGGCAGCAACAGTCTCGGTAACCACATCAACGCGAAGGCCACCCTCGTGATCGGAGGTACCGCATGAGCGGGCTGTCCCGTCGCGCCGCGATCGTCGGGATCGGCGCCACCGACTTCTCCAAGGATTCCGGGCGCAGTGAACTGCGGCTGGCCGCGGAAGCGGTTCGCGCCGCCCTCGACGATGCCGGGCTGCGCCCCGAGGACGTCGACGGTCTCACCTCGTTCACGATGGACACCAACACCGAGGTCGCGGTCGCGCGCTCGGTGGGGATCCCGAGCCTGAAGTTCTTCTCGCGCATCCACTACGGCGGCGGTGCCGCGTGCGCGACGGTGCAGCAGGCTGCCATGGCGGTGGCCACCGGCGTCGCCGACGTCGTCGTCGCCTACCGCGCATTCAACGAGCGCTCGGGTGCCCGCTTCGGCCAGGTCAACTCGGCACTGGCCACGCAGGTCAACTCGTCCGGCACCGACAACGCGTTCTCGTATCCGCACGGTCTGAGCACGCCGGCGTCGTTCGTCGCGATGACCGCGCAACGGTACATGCACGTGACCGGCGCGACGAGTGCCGATTTCGGTGCGGTCGCGGTCGCGGACCGCAAGCACGCCGCGACCAACCCGAACGCGTTCTTCTACGGCAAGCCCATCACGATCGAGGACCACCAGAACTCCCGGTGGATCGCCGAGCCGCTGCACCTGCTCGACTGCTGTCAGGAGTCGGACGGCGGTGTCGCGATCGTGGTGACCACCCCCGAACGCGCGAAGGACCTGAAGCAGGCACCGGTGCTGATCGCCGGTGCGGCCCAGGGCAGCGCGCAGGACCAGTTCATCATGACCAGCTACTACCGCGACGGGTTGACGGGTCTGCCGGAGATGGGGATCGTCGGCAACCAGTTGTGGGAACAGTCGGGTCTGACGCCGCAGGACGTGCAGACGGCGGTCCTCTACGACCACTTCACCCCGTACGTGCTCATGCAGCTCGAGGAACTCGGGTTCTGCAAGCCCGGTGAGGCGAAGGACTTCATCGCCGACGGCGGTATCGAACTCGGCGGGCATCTGCCGCTGAACACGCACGGCGGTCAGCTCGGCGAGGCGTACATCCACGGGATGAACGGCATTGCGGAGGGGGTCCGGCAGGTCCGTGGCACGTCGGTCAACCAGGTTGCGGACGTCGAGAACGTCCTTGTCACGGCCGGCACCGGGGTGCCCACGTCGGGGTTGGTCCTGACGCGCTGACCTCCGTGGCCCGTTGAGTGGGATCGGTTCTGGTAGAACCGATCCCACTCACGTATCGATGTTCCGACAGCCGAGACACAGGAGTGGACGTGAACGAATTCGAAGGCAAGGTCGCGCTGATCACCGGTGGCGCACGCGGACAGGGGCGCTCACACGCGGTCGCCCTCGCCGAGCGCGGCGCCGACATCGTGATCTGTGATCGCTGCGAGAACAGCGACGCGGTGTTCTACCCACTCGCGACCGACGACGACCTCGCCGAAACCGTCCGCCTGGTCGAGGCCACCGGCCGGCGGGTGATCGCCGAGAAACTCGACACTGCCGACCGCGGCGCACTCGACGCCCTCGTCGCGCGCGCCACCGACGAGTTCGGCCGCATCGACATCGCGGTCGCCAACGCCGGGGTTTCCGTGGCCGCACCGGTGCAGATGATGCCGCAGAACATGTGGGACGAGGCGATCTCGTCGAACCTCACGGGCGTGTTCAACACCATCGGGGCGGTCGCGCCCGGCATGATCGAGCGCGGCTACGGCCGGATCGTGACGATATCCTCGATGCTCGGACGTGCCGGCAACACGAACATGGCCGCCTACAGCGCGTCCAAGTGGGGGGTCATCGGTCTGACCAAGAGCGCCGCGCTCGACCTCGCCCAGCACGGCATCACCGTCAACGCGATCGCTCCCGGCAACATCTCGACCCCGATGATCCACAACGACTTCCTGTACGGCATGCTGCGGCCCGACCTCGAGAAGCCGACCGCCGACGACGTGGCCCCGGTGTTCACGTCCCTGCACGCACAGCCGGTGCCGTGGCTCGACCCCGCGGAGATCACCCGGGTCGTGCTGTTCTTCGCCGCCGAGGGATCCTCGCACATCAGCGGCACGGTGCTGCCCGTCGATGCGGGCAACGCGGCACGCGTGACCGGCTGACCGCTTCTCCGAGCGGGCCGCGCCTCTCGGTCGCGCCCGGCGGGTGGGTCCTTCGGCCGCACACGGCGATCGGTGCGTCGTTCGCCGCACCGTGGCGCCGTGAGCGGGATACCGTGGAACCCGCCGGCCGGCCGCCGGCACCCGCACATCCTGCTTGCCGGACGACCGGCCGTGTGGACCGGAACGACGGCGCAGCCGCTCGGAGGGATCAGCCATGTCGGACACGAACGGGCACGTCGTTCCGCACCCCACGCGTGAAGAGCGTGTCGAGGTCGGTCTCGCGGCGCGGCGCGCCACCCCGATCGCCGCGCTCGCCGAAGTCTCACCCGACGACGGCCGCGACCCGCTGGCCCTGCTCCGGAAGCAGGCCGAGACCCGCATCCCCCAACTGATCTCGGTCCGTTACGGACGGATGTCGAGTTCACCGTTCGCGTTCTATCGCGGCGCCGCCCTCGTGATGGCCGACGACCTGTCCCGCACGCCGGACAGCGGGCTGCATTCCCAGTTGTGCGGCGACGCGCACCTGAGCAACTTCGGGATCTTCGCCACCCCGGAACGCAAGCTGGCGTTCGACGTCAACG
Organism: Rhodococcus phenolicus; assembly: GCF_001646785.1. Lineage (GTDB taxonomy): Bacteria > Actinomycetota > Actinomycetes > Mycobacteriales > Mycobacteriaceae > Rhodococcus > Rhodococcus phenolicus. The sequence goes on along the minus strand of NZ_LRRH01000008.1, from coordinate 174,355 downwards.
ACTTCGACGAGACCTATCCCGGTCCGTTCGAATGGGACGTCAAGAGGCTCGTGGCGAGTCTCGCGGTCGCCGCTCGCGACAACGGGTTCACCGGCAAGGAACGCAAACGGATCACCCGGGCGTGTGCCGCCGAATACCGCGAGACGATGCTTGCGCAGGCCGAGCGAGGAAACCTCGCGGTCTGGTACTCGCACGTCGAACCGTCCACCGAACTCGTGGATCTGCGGGACGAACTCGATTCGTCGATGAAGAAACGCACGCGCAAGCTGATCGAGAAGTCGATGCACCGCGACAGCGTGCAGGCGCTCGGCAAGCTGACCACGGTGGTGGACGGGGAACGCCGGATCATCAGCGCACCACCGCTCATCGTCCCGGTCGAGGAGGTCTTCGCGGATCTCGACACCGAACTGATCTATCAGGAGCTCCATCAGCGGATCCGGTCCTACCGGGCGACACTCCAATGGGACCGCCGCGTCCTGCTCGAGCAGTTCGAGTTCGTGCAGGCGGCCCGCAAGGTCGTCGGGGTCGGCAGTGTCGGAACCCGGGCATGGATCCTGCTCATGCGAGGCAAGGACGACGACGATCCCCTGTTCCTGCAGGCGAAGGAAGCGCAGCGCTCCGTGCTGGCGGACTACGTGAACGGGCCGACGTTCTCGAACGAGGGTGAACGCGTCGTCAACGGGCAGCGGCTGATGCAGGCCGCCAGCGACATCTTCCTCGGCTGGCAGCAGGGGACCGGCGCCGACGGGATCCGCCGGGACTTCTACATCCGCCAGCTCCGCGACGGCAAGGGCTCTGCGGTCGTCGAAGCGATGACCCCGACGGGAATGACGTTGTACGGCAGGTTGTGCGGCCGGGTGCTCGCCTACGGGCACGCGCGGTCGAGCGATCGCATCTCGATCGCGGCGTACCTCGGTTCCGACGCGGAATTCGACGACGCGATCGCCACGTTCGCCGACGTCTACTCGCAGCGCAACGAGCGCGACCGGCAGCAGCTCGTCGACGCGATCGACCAGGGCCTGGTGAAGGCGCGCGCCGGTATCTGAGCAGACCCGAATATCCCTTTTTTCGCGAAGTTCGGGGTTTGCGCGCCCCGCGGGAGCAAAGATAGCCGGTGGATCCCTCCTCGGGAGGGATCGGTTTGCACGGTTACTCGGAAGGGGTTCACGTCATGGATTCGTTTTGGGATTACGTGTGGTACACGGTCGTGGTGTTCGCTTTCGTGGCGTACCTGATCGTGCTGTTCCAGATCCTGGTCGACCTGTTCCGGGATCACCATCTCTCCGGCTGGGCCAAGGCCGCGTGGCTGATCGTGCTGGTGCTGTTCCCGTACCTGAGTGCGCTCGTGTACCTGGTGGTCCGCGGCCGGGGGATGGCAGCGCGTGCACGAGAGGCGCAGTCCGAGGCCAAACAGGCCACGGACGAGTACATCCGCCAGGTGGCGGGAAAGTCTCCCGCCGAACATATTTCGGAGGCGAAGGCGCTGCTGGACTCGGGTGTGATCAACGAAGCGGAGTTCCAGCAGCTCAAGGCCCGCGCACTGGGGCAGACGACCGTGAGCTGACGCGGACGGTCGCCTCGGCTCCCGGCGCGCTCATCCCGAATGTCGTTGGGAGGGCGCGCCGGGAGAGGCGTGCACGCGGAGTCAGCCGGCGAGGATGCGGGCCTTCTCCGCTTCGAACTCGGCGTCGGTCAGAACGCCCTGAGTTTTCAGCTCGCCGAGCTGCTTGAGTGCCTCGAGCCGGTCGACGCCACCCGAAGCCGGGGGCGCGGGCGGCGGTGGCGGCGGTGTCGGCGCGGCCTGCTGCTGCGCTCGCGCGTACTCTTCCTGTTCCTGCTGAGCCCAACGTCGGCCCTGGCGACGCGAGACCCGATTCGATACGGACGTCGCGGTTCCCGCGATGACGGCGGTCCGGGCGACGCCGCGGAGCAATCCGGGCATGGATTCGACCTTTCTCTCGGATGTGCGGCTGTCGTCAGCTCTCGGATTCGAGGGCGTCGAGCGACGCCAGGATGCTCTGTACCGGCACCCGGCCGGAAGCGACGAGCTGAGCGCCGTTGCGGCGCAATGCTGTTGCCAACGGCGCGGCCCAGGTGTTCTCGTAGATCAGGACGGCGGCCGAGCACCCGGGCTCCAGTGCCTCGCCGGCGTCGGCGAGATCGGTGTCGTCGAGCAGCCCGGAGTACGCTTCGGCGAACAACGTCACGTCCAAGTCGCCTTCGAGGCCGACGTCGGCGATGTCGATACCCGTGACGGACCCGTCGGTACTCTTCTGGACGAATTCGAGGTCCAGCACACGGATGATGCCGCGCTCGACCAGGTCGACGAGGTGCGGCAGTGCGGAACCGTTCGGAGGGCGGTCGGCAGGGAATTCGATGACGAGATAGTCGATGGGCCCCATCTCGTCGAGTTCGGTACCGGTCACGGTGGTCTCTTTTCGTGAGAGGACGGGTACTGCGTTTCGGCCTCCTCGACGATAGCCCTCCGCGCCGGGCTCCGCCGTGTTTCCGCTGGCAGGCGGGACGCCGCCGACATCCAGTGCCGCCCCGCGCAATTCCCGCCCGGGCCCCGCCCCGTGTCGGCTGTGGGCCGGTGTCCCGATCTCGATGATCAAAAACATGCCGAGAAGGCGAACCGCGCGCATACTACCGATACCACTCACTTCGTGAAAGGGACCGATATGTCCGAAGATGTGCGTGTCAATCAGGGGGACGGCGGGGTCAGACAAGGGATCGCCGCGGGGACCTCCATCGGAGCCGCGGTGATCCTCGTGACCCTCGGCATCATCTCCCTCTTCCAAGGTATCGCCGCCGTCGCAGAGGACGAAGTGTTCGTGCGCGGCGTCGAATACATGTACAAGCTGGACTTCACCGGCTGGGGCTGGATCCACATCGTTCTCGGCATCCTCATGGTCCTCGTGGGTATCGCGTTGATGGCGGGTCAGACGTGGGCGAGGGTCACCGCGGTCATCATCGCGGCGCTGTCGATCATCGCGAATTTCCTGTGGCTGCCGTACTACCCGTGGTGGTCGATCCTGATCATCGCGCTCGACATCGTGGTCATCTGGGCGGTGTCGACGTGGAAGCCACAGCCCGAGCTCTACTGATCGCCCCACTGCCATGACATCGGGTGCCGGCCAGACCGGATCGGGTGTCCCGGACGGCCCGCTCGCCTCGGGCGAGCGGGCCGAACTGGAGCGACTGCGCGCCGAGGTCGCGACCCTGCGGTCGCAGGCCGCGGAGGTCTCGCCCGCGGTCACGCCGTCGGCGCGGGAACCTCGCCACGCGCTGAGGTGGACGGCGGTGACGATCCTGACCGTCCTCGTCGCGATCCTCGCGATCGCGACGGTGTCGGCGCGGTTCGTGCGCGGAGAGATCCTGGACACGGACCGCTACGTCACCACGGTGGCCCCGCTCGGGTCGGACCCCGCGATCCAGAACGAGATCGCCAACACCGTCACCGACGAGATCTTCGCGAGAGTCGACGTCCAGCAACTCACCGCGGACGCGCTGGCGGCGCTCACCGACGTGGTGCCTGCAACCGAGAACGCGCCGCGTCTCGATCGCGCGATCGAAGGACTTGCTCCGGTGATCGCCGGGCAGGCACGCAGCTTCGTCAACGAGACCGTGCTGTCGCTGGTGCAGAGCGACCAGTTCGACGACCTGTGGATCCAGGCGAACCGTGCCGCCCACACCGGTCTGGTCGCGGTCGTGACGGGCGAGGTCGGACCGTCGTCGGTGACGGTGGACGAGTCCGGAACCGTGAGCATCTCGCTGGGCACGGTCATCGACAACGTGAAGGCACGGCTGATCGATCGGGGTTTCACGTTCGCGGAGAAGATCCCGGCGATCGACAAGCAGTTCGTGCTGTTCCAGTCGCCGGATCTCGTACGTGCGCAACGCGCTGTGTCCGCGCTGGACAAGGCATCCGGCATCCTGCCGTGGGTGACCATCGCCGCGGCGGTGGCCGCCGTCGTCGTCGCACCGGCCGGCCGGCGGCTGCGTGCCCTCGCGTTCGTCGGTGTCGCCCTCGCGCTCGGGATGCTCGTCCTCGCGATCGCGTTGATCATCGGGCGCGCAATCTATCTCGACAACATACCGCCCGACGTGCTGTCTCCCGACGCGGCCACGACGCTCATCGACACCGTGCTGGTGCCGCTGCGGGCGGCGCTTCGCGGCGTGGCACTCCTCGGGCTGGTGATCGCCCTGGCCGCCTATCTGACCGGGGGATCGGCGTCGGCCACCGCGGTGCGCCGTGGATTCGGACGTGGACTGGATGCCGTGCAACGCGTGCGGCGCACACGTCCACCGAACGAGGTCGAACTCTGGGTGGCCCGGGCCCGGGTTCCGTTGCGAGTGGCGATCATCGCGGTCGGGGCGCTGTTGCTGACGTTCTGGCGTTACCCCACCGGGTTGGTCGTCGTGTGGATCGTGATCGGTGTGCTCCTCGCACTGCTGGTCCTGGAAGTGTTCGTGCGTCCCGTGCGCACCTGGCAGGCGCAGTCCGACGCCGGCACCACGCCGTCGGACGACGCCGAGACGCCGAGCGGGTAGCGGATCGTGTCCGCCGTCGTCGACGAGGTTCCGGGCGCGGCGCGCTGGTGGGCGCGGGCCGCCGGGCTGTGTGTGCTCGCCGCGATCGTCGTGCCGATCGTCGAGGCGGGCCTCGGCGGCGCCGTGCTGCTCGTGGTCGTGGGGATCGTCGCGGTCGCGGTCACCGTGGCCGCGGTCTACTGGTTCCTGTCCCGGCGCGGTGTGCTCCGGGCCGGGGCGCTCGCCCTGGCCGTCGTCGTGCCGATCGTGGTGCTGGCGCTGTACATTCACGAGCGGCGCCTCTGGGTGGTGGTCGTCGCGGGTGTTCTCGTCGCTCTCGCTCTCGTGTGTGCCCGCGCGGCGTTGCGGATCCACCACGACGAGACCGGTCAGCCCGAGTATCCCGCGACACCGGTGAATCAACCCTTCCTGGTGATGAATCCGCGTTCCGGCGGCGGGAAGGTGATCGCGTTCGATCTGCAGAACAAGGCAGAGGCACTGGGCGCGACGGTCGCGTTGCTCGACGGGCCAGAGCCCGTCGACGTCGAGGCGCTGGCGCTCGAAGCGGTCGCGCGCGGTGCGGATCTGCTGGGGGTGGCCGGTGGCGACGGTACCCAGGCGCTCGTCGCGGGGATCGCCGCCGCACACGACCTGCCGTTTCTCGTCATCAGCGCCGGCACCCGCAACCATTTCGCGCTCGACCTCGGTCTGGACCGTGACGACCCCGCGGCCTGCCTCGATGCGTTGCGCGACGGAGTCGAGCTGCACGTCGATCTCGGCGATATCGACGGCCGTACGTTCGTCAACAATGCCTCGTTCGGGGTGTACGCCGACATCGTGCAGAGCCCCCACTATCGCGACGACAAGACCGGGACCGTTCTGGAGATGCTGCCGGATCTGCTCGCAGGCAGCAGCGGTGTGCGGTTGCGTGCCCGAATCGACGGGGAACTCGTCGACGGTCCGCAGGCGATCCTCGTCAGCAACGGGCCCTACACCACGGACGATCTGGCCGGGCTGGGCCGGCGCACCCGGCTCGACCGGGGCCGGCTCGGGGTGGTGGCGATCGCGGTGTCCGGTGCCCGGCAGGCGGTGGGTCTGCTGAACCGCGCGCGCAGCCGAGGGCTCGTGCAGCGCACCGCAACCGAGGTGGTCGTCGACGCCGACGCACCCGACATCCCGGTCGGTGTCGACGGCGAGTCCCTGCGGGTGCCGACACCGGTGCGGTGCACGATCACCCCGGGGGCGTTGCGGGTGCGCGTTCCCCGGAACCGACCGGGCGTGCGTGTTCCGGCGCCGGCACTGGACTGGGTGCGGCTGCGCGAACTGGCCCTGCCGCGTCGTCAGTCGTCGGGCTCCGCGTCTCCGGAGGTGCGCTGACCGTCGCCTCCGCTGCCGACGGCCCGACGGGGCAGTCGGCCCGTCCCGAACAACGCGCCCACCGCGATCAGCGCGGTGACGGCGAACGCGACCTGCAACGCCTCGAGCCGAGCTTCCGAGTTGACGTCGACGACCACCTGCCGGGTGGCGGCGTCGACTCCGGACTCGTCCAGCGCGCTCGCGAGCTGGGTGTCCGACAGGAACGGAACCCCGCCCGCCATGTCGGTGGTGGCCTGTTGCTGAACGGACGCCGGGACCGCCGGATTGTCCTCGATCCCCGCCACGACCGAGGACGTGAGCGTGCCGATCAGAATCGACCCGATCAACGCGGTCCCCAACGACGCACCGAGATTGGTGGCGGTGTTCTGCAGGCCGCCGACCTCGGCGCTGCGCGAGTCCGGTACCGCCGACACGGTGACCGCACCGAGTTGGGAGGCCAGCGCCCCCAATCCGAGACCCATCAGCAGCATCGGGATCGATACCACTGCCGCCTCGGCACCGGGATCCATGCCGGCGGTGAGAATCAGGATGCCCACGATCATCGATCCGAGCCCGAGCCGGACGACGCGCTGTGGGTTCGCGTGGGGCCACAGCTTGGGTATTCCGATCGCCGCGAGCACCAGTGCGATCGACAGCGGCAGAATGCGGACGCCGGTCTGGACCGCGCTCAGTTCGAGAACCACCGACAGGAACAACGGCACGGAGAAGAACACCCCGGCCTGTACAGCGAACTGCGCGAAGAACATTCCGAGTCCGCCGGTGAGCCGCCGGTTCGTCAGGAGAGCGGGATCGACGAGCGCCTCACGTCCCCGCTCGGTCAGGAAGTGCTGACGTCGGAGGAACAGGTAGAGAACCAGCATCCCGCCGATCACCAGCCAGATGACCGGTGACATGCCGATCACCTGTGGGGCACCGGACTTGGAACGGACCCAGCCCCATTCGCTCGACCGCAACACCCCGTAGACGACCATGGCCAGCCCGATCACGGACAACACCGAACTGACGAGGTCGAGCCGGGTACGTTGCGGCGGCACGTCCTGCACCTTGCGCAGAACCAGCAGAATCACCACCACCACGACGACCTCACCGAAGAAGACGTACCGCCACGATGCGTAGGTCGTCACCGCACCGCCGAGCAACGGACCCACCGCTACCGCCATGGCCCCGGCGGCAGCGACCAGGCCGTACGCCGCTGCACGGCGTTCGGGAGAGAAGTTCGATGCGACGAGCGACACGATCGCGGGCATGATCAGCGCGGCGCCGATGCCTTCGAGCAGGGACCAGCCCAGCAGCAGGATCCCGAGATTGGGGGCGATTCCGGTGACGAACGATCCGATGCCGTAGACGATGAGTCCGAGACCGAACGCCCTGCGCCGCCCCATGATGGAGCCGATCTTCCCGCCGGTGATCATCAGCGATGCCATCACCAGGGTGTACAGGGTGATCGCGGTCTGGATGCCCGTGATCGTGGTGTCGACGTCCTGCGCGACCGTCGCCATCGACACGTTCATCACCGAACTGTCGAGAGTCATGAGGAACTGCCCCGACGCGAGTACCGCCAGGACCAGAGCCGATCCTGAACCGACTCCCGAGGCTGCGGGTTTCTCGATGCTCATGTTCGACCGCTTCCGATCCGGGCCGCTGTGGCCCCTGGACGAATCGTGCTGATGCAACCGTTCTCGAGTACAGCAGGTCGCCGCGCGGTCCGCCCGGTTTCGTGGCAGGACGTTGCCTGCGGTCTCGAGGTCGGCTAGACACGGACGAGCATCGTCGCGAATCGCGCCGGGCATCGTGGCGAAAGGGGTCGAAGTGCAGGTCGAGGGCAAGGTTGCGGTCGTCACCGGAGCGGGAGGCGGTATCGGTGCCGCGATCGCGGGAGGACTGGTGGCGTCGGGGGCGAGGGTTCTGCTCGCGGATCTCGACGGCGACGCCGCGCAGAAGGTCGCGGCCGAACTCGATCCGGCCGGAACCGGATCGGCCGTCGGCGTGCGGGCCGACGTCGCCGACCACGAGGGGATCCGGACGGTGGTCGACCGGGCCGAGCGCGAACTCGGACCGGTCACACTGTATTTCGCGAACGCCGGAATCACCGGCGCGCCGGGCCTGGATGCCGACGAGTCCGTCTGGGATCGCACATTCGACGTGAACGTGCGCGCCCACATCCGTGCTGCCCGATTGCTCGTGCCCGGGTGGCTCGAGCGTGGGGAGGGGTACTTCGTGTCCACCGCATCCGCGGCCGGCCTGCTGACCCAGATCGGATCGGCAACCTACTCGGTGACGAAGCACGCGGCCGTCGGATTCGCGGAATGGCTCTCGGTCACCTATGGCGACAAGGGAATCCGTGTGTCGTGTCTGTGTCCGATGGGCGTCGAGACGGCATTGCTGCGCGAAGGGGAACGATCCGGCACCGGGCTGGGCGACATGGCGACACGCGCGGTCACCGCCGCGGGGAAGGTGCTCGAGCCGTCCGAGGTCGCGGAGGTCGTCCTCGCCGCGCTCGAGGAGGAGCATTTCCTGATCCTGCCGCATCCCGAAGTTCTCGACATGTACCGCTACAAGGGTGCCGACTACGACCGCTGGATCGCCGGCATGCGCCGGTTCCAGGCGAAGCTGCGCGCGGACGGCTGAGAGCCGCTGCGGAGAAAACCGGTCGCCACTTGTCGGTGCCGTCGGGCAGACTGGGCAGCAACACGACGGACTGGGCAGCACACGACGGTCAGGGGAGGACCGATGGTCGACGCCATAGTCGCAGCAGGACTGATCAAGACCTACGGGAAGGTCAGGGCGCTCGACGGCGTCGACCTGCGGGTACCCGAGGGGACGGTGACCGCGCTGCTCGGACCGAACGGTGCAGGGAAGACCACCGCCGTTCGCGTCCTGACCACGCTGCTGGTGCCGGACTCCGGCCGCGCCGAGGTCGCCGGATTCGACGTCGTCGCCGACGCCCGTGCCCTGCGGTCGCACATCGGGGCGTCCGGGCAGTACGCGGCGGTCGACGAGTACCTGACGGGTTTCGAGAACCTGGAGATGGTGGGCCGTCTCTATCATCTCGGTGCCAGACGCAGCCGGGAACGCGCCCGCGAACTGCTCGACCGATTCGATCTCGTCGAGGCAGGCGACCGGCCGGTCAAAGGCTATTCCGGAGGTATGCGCCGGCGCCTCGACCTCGCGGGCGCACTCGTCGCCGAACCGCCCGTGCTGTTCCTCGACGAACCCACCACCGGTCTCGACCCGCGCGCCCGGCTCGGTTTGTGGGAGGTCATCGAACAACTGGTGGCGCGGGGCACGACGCTCCTGCTCACCACGCAGTACATGGAGGAAGCCGAACGGCTCGCCGACGACATCGCGGTGATCGACCGCGGTCGCGTGATCGCGGAGGGGACCGCGGACGAACTCAAGAGCCTCGTCGGGAGTGAGCGCATCGAACTGGGCATTCCCGATCCGGAACATCGCGAGATCGCGGTGCGAGAACTCGAATCCGTCGCCGCAGGGGAGATCCAGGTCGACGGCGGCGCGGCAACCCTGACGATCCCGATCGGTTCGTCTCCGGCCGGCGGCGCGGAAGCGCTGGTCGTCGCGTTGGGCAAGCTCTCCGCCGCGGACGTGCGGGTGGTGGATGCGGCGCTGCGCAAACCGACACTCGACGACGTGTTCCTCACCCTGACCGGCCACGAGGCCGACGACCGGAAGGATTCGGCACAGTGAACTCGGTGCAGATGGTCGCGTCCGACGGGCTCACCATCGCCAAACGCAACGTCATCAAGATCAAGCGCGTGCCCGACCTGATCGTGTTCACGATCCTCTCGCCGATCATGTTCGTGTTGCTGTTCGCGTACGTGTTCGGCAGCGCCATCGACATCCCGGGTATGTCGTACCGGGAGTTCCTCATCGCGGGCATCTTCACGCAGACGGTGATCTTCGGGTCCACGTGGACCGGTCTGGGCATGGTCGAGGACCTGCAGAAGGGGATCATCGACCGGTTCCGGTCCCTGCCGATGGCCCCGTCCGCCGTGTTGATCGGACGGACCACGACCGATGTGCTCATCAATGTGGTGAGCCTGATCGTGATGTCGCTGACCGGTCTCGTCGTGGGCTGGCGCATCAACACGTCGCTGGGTGAGGCCGCCGCCGGGTATCTGCTCCTGCTGCTGTTCGCCTACGCGTTGTCGTGGGTGATGGCGGTCATCGGCATGTGGATCCGCACGCCGGAGGTGTTCAACAACGCGAGTTTCATGGTGATCTTCCCGTTGTCGTTCATCGCGAACACGTTCGTCGATCCGTCCTCGATGCCGCCGGTGTTGCGCACGATCGCCGAATGGAATCCGATGTCCGCCCTGACCCAGGCGGTGCGTGAACTGTTCGGGAACACGAATCCGATGATGCCGGCGCCGGAGGTGTGGCCCCTCCAGAATCCGATCCTGGCCTCGCTGCTGTGGACGGCCCTGATGCTGATCGTGTTCGTGCCCTTGGCGATTCGCCGCTATCAGAAGGCCGTCAGTCGCTGAAACACGCGATCACAGCGGGCTTTCCATCCACGAGTATTCGAGACCGGCCCAGCCGCCGACGAGACCGAACGTGCCCAGGAGCCACAGTGTCACGAGGACGACGGCGCCCGTGCCGAGAGCGCCCGCGCCGCGCACGACCCACGACTGCTTCGAGAACCACGCCATGAACCGGTCGTACCGGGTACGGACGGCGTGCAGGATCCGCCGCGCCCAGGTGAACTCGGACGCGAGGATGCCGAGTCCGGCGAACACGATCAGCCAACCCGGACCGGGATAGGGGATCGCGACGATGCCGAGCGCGAGCACGGCGGTTCCGGCCACGGCGACGACGATCCGGTAGACCAGGTTCAGGGACGGCCGCAACGCGATACCGGCCCGCCACAGCTTGAGGCGGTCCAGCATCTCTGACGGCGAGGCCGGTGACTCGCCCCGTTCACTGTTCACGATCGCTCCGGATTCGTTTCGCGTCGGTTGCGTCGTTCGTGCAACCGGTTCTCCGAAACCCACTGTACCGACGAGCGGTGGGGTGGTCCGGTCCTCGCCGGCCCCCCGAACGGTGGCACCGGCACGGTGGCCGCTCCGGCGTCTTCTCCTGCGCCACGCGCGAACTGCCTGGTCAGCGCCCCGTCGGTGCGGCGAGAATCCGACAGGCCCTGTTCTCGGCCACGCCGAACCTTCTAGACTCTTGCGGTGCTTTCCCGTTCCACCGAGCTCGTCGAGCGCTCGCGGGTGCCGTTCGCCTCGGGCCTCGCCGCTCACGGTGAACGAACCGCGCTCGTCGTCGACGACCGCGACATCACCTACCGTGACCTGGCCGACCGAGTCGAATCCGTCGCCCGCAGCCTCGGCCCGACCCGTCGGCTCGTCCTGATCGCCGGCGCCCATACCCTCGATCCGATCGTCGCCTACCTCGCGGCACTGTCGGTGGGGCATCCGGTGCTGCTCGTGCCCGGCGGCAATGCCGGCAACCTGGCCACGATGATCGAGACCTATCGTCCCGACGTCGTCGTCGACGACGGCCGTATCGACGAATTCGCCCCCGGCACGACCCACGACCTGCATCCGGAACTGGCGCTGCTGCTTAGCACCTCCGGATCCACCGGATCACCGAAGCTGGTTCGCCTGTCCCACGACAACGTGCAGGCCAACGCCGAGTCGATCGCCACGTATCTGGGCATCCGGGACACCGACCGTGCGATCACGACCCTGCCGATGCACTACTGCTACGGCCTGTCGGTGCTGCACAGTCACCTGTTGCGCGGCGCGGGCGTAGTGCTCACCGACCGGTCCGTCACGGAGCCGGAATTCTGGGATCTGGTGCGCGACCACCGCGTGAGCGCTCTCGCGGGCGTCCCGTACACGTTCGACCTGCTCGACCGCGTCGGTTTCGCCGACCTGGACCTGCCCTCCCTGCGGTACATCACACAGGCCGGAGGCAGGCTCGACCCGCAGCGGGTCCGCGGCTACACCGCGCTCGGGCAGCGCCGCGGTTTCGAGTTCTTCGTCATGTACGGGCAGACCGAGGCCACCGCCCGCATGGCGTATCTGCCGCCGGAACGTGCCGCGCAGCATCCGGACACCATCGGCATCCCGGTGCCCGGTGGTTCCTTCCGCATAGATCCGGTCGCCGAGTGCGACGACGGCGCCGGGGAACTCGTCTACACCGGACCGAACGTGATGCTCGGGTACGCGACCGGACCCGGCGATCTGGCCTCGGGCCGGGCCGTCGACGAACTGCGGACCGGGGATCTGGCGGTCCGCACCGACGCCGGCCTGTACCGCATCGTCGGACGCCGTTCCCGCTTCGCGAAACTGTTCGGTCTGCGCATCGACCTGCAGCGGGTCGACGCCGTGCTCGCCGATCACGGACTGGTCGCCTGCTGCGCCGGCGGGGACGAGCACCTGATCGTCGCGGCTGTCGATGCAGATACACGGCACGTCCGCGAGCTGGCGGCCGACGCGAGCGGGCTCCCCGAGGCGGCAGTGCGTGTGCTCCCGGTCGCGGAGCTGCCGCGCACCGAGAACGGCAAGCCCGACTTCCGTGCCGTCGCCGCGCTGGCCGGCCACAGAGCCGATGAACCGCCCACCGAGGCCGGGCCGGTCGACCTGTCCCGGATGCGGGCGCTCTACGCGGAGATCCTCGCGACGGACGACGTCACCGACGACAGCACCTTCGTCGGCCTCGGCGGTGACTCGCTCACCTACGTGCGGATGTCGGTGCGGCTCGAGAAGGTCCTGGGGACCCTGCCGGGAAACTGGCACACCACTCCGCTGCGCGAACTGGCCGCTGCGACGGGCCGGCCCCGGCGCGGGCTGCGCACCGTCGAGACGAATGTGCTGATCCGGGCGCTGGCCATCGTCTTCATCGTCGGGTCGCATCTTCAGTTGTTCGCGCTCGTCGGTGGCGCGCACGTGCTGCTCGCCGCCGCGGGATACAACTTCGCGCGGTTCACTCTGGAGGGATCCCGCGGGGCCCGGTTCCGCCATGCGGCGGCGTCCCTGGCGCGCATCGTCCTGCCGAGCACGGTGTGGATCGGGGGCATCGTCGCCGTCAGCGGTGTCCATCCGCTGAGCAGTGTTTTCCTCCTCAACGGCGTGTTCGGGCCCGACGCCTGGACCCGCGAGTGGCGGTACTGGTTCGTCGAGGCGCTGGTGTACATCGTGCTCGCGGTCTCGGTGCTGCTCGCGATCCCGTGGGTCGACGAACGAGAACGGCGCTTCCCGTTCGTGTTTCCCCTGGTGCTCGTGGCCGCGGGACTGCTCACCCGCTACCAGGTGATCGGACCGCACACCCCGACCAGCCAGATCCTGGCGTCGTACGTGGTGTTCTGGCTGTTCCCCCTCGGCTGGGCGGCGGCGCGCGCGGTCGCGGTGTGGCAGCGGGTGGTGGTGAGCGCGGTGGCGCTCGCGACGGTGCCGGGTTTCTTCCACGCCGAGCCGGAACGAACCGCGCTGGTTGTCGCCGGGTTGCTGCTGCTCGTCTGGGTTCCGCGACTGTGGTTGCCTGCGTTGCTCGTCCGCCCCATGGAGGTGCTGGCGAGTGCCTCGTTGTTCATCTATCTGACGCACTTCACCGTCAACCAGTACTTGCGGGACATCGACCCGTGGTTCGCGTTCGCCGCGTCGCTGGTGGTCGGGATCGCTTATCAGCAGCTGTGGGTCGGTGCGGCCTGGCTGTGGAGAAGGCGCCGTTCGGTGTTACCCGGTGTTCGCGCAATTCCGGAACGGGCACCCACTGTGCACCACGCCGGGACGGGCTGACGTTTTCCCGAGGCGAGCCGGAACCCGGTGGGGATCACCGTCGAGTGTCCGGGGAGGGTGGGTTCTCCACGCGCGGCCGTCCCGGCGGATCGCCCCCGGACCAGGCGGCGTAACGGGTGGCGAGGAACGCGGCGATGAATTCCGGAACCGTCGAGCAGCCACGCCACCGCCTCTCGTGCCTGCTTCGGCCTGCCGACCCATAGGCGTGGGGGTCCCTCGCGCTTGTGGGGGCGGATGTCGCGTTCACCTGCGGTGGACACTCCGATCGCGACGTATACAGGCCGGTTGGTGACCGGCCCGTCGGCGATCTCTCCGGTCGCCGCGTAGCGAGTGCCCGTGGATTGCGGGACACAATGCTTCTCGCCCGCCACCGCTCGGGGCAGAATGCTGATCGGGCCGATGCCCACGCGACGCGCACGGGCAGCGGTGTGCGCCGCCGCGATTACGGGGTGACGATGGCGAACGCCGGGTCGGGGGCATCGGTCAGTTCGACGATTCTCGTGATCGCTGTGGCGTCGCCTTCCATGGTGATCGCATCGGTTCCGGATCCTGCCAGCAGGTCGAGCAACTGCGGCGTCGTGAGCTCCACGACGAGGTCTGTCGGATCGGATCGCGTTGTCGGATAGTGGATCAGCACGCCGTGGGACAACTCCATGCGGTAGGTCTCGTCCACGTCGGTGAAGTGCCAGCGGATCGTCGCCGTCACATCCCACGCTCGCGGACCGTCGATGCGGATCGCGATGCTGTCGAAGATCTGTGTGATCGTGAGCGCGGTGGCCATTCCGGCCGCACTGACCTCGGCCGGATGCGGCGGGCCATCGATCTCGCTGGCACCGACGAGAAAGTTGTTCCGCCAGGTCGCGCACTCGGAGCCGTAGCCGAGTCGGGTCAGCACCTCGGTGAGCACCTCCTTCGCCCCGGTGTGTTCCGGCTCGGCGAACACCGCGTGGCTCGCGAGTTCGGCCGCGAAGCGCAGATCGCCTTCCTCTGCGAACTCCCGGGCTCGTGCGACGGCGGCGTCGATCCCCCCGATCGCGCGGACGTAGCGGGCGCCTGCCGCCTCCGGGGGGTGCTGCCACAGGTGGGCCGGGTTGCCGTCGTACCAGCCGAGATAACGCTGGTAGATCGCCTTGACGTTGTGGCTGACCGAGCCGTAGTAGCCGTGGGTGTGCCAGGCGGCGTCCAGTGCGGGCGGCATGGGAAAGTCCTCGGCGATCTCGGTACCCACCTGCCCTTGGTTGAGGCGGCGCAGCGTCTGGTCGTGAAGGTAGGCGTACAGGTCGCGCTGTTCGGTGAGGTACCTGATCAGCTCGTCGGTGCCCCAGGTGGGCCAGTGGTGCGAGGCGAACGCGACATCCGATTCATAGGCGAACATTTCGATCGCCTCGGCGAGGTACCGCGACCAGTTCCGCGCGTCGCGCACCTCAGCGCCTCGCAGCGTGAGCAGATTGTGCAGGTTGTGGGTCGCGTTCTCCGCCAGGCAGAGCGCGCGATGGTCGGGGAAGTAGAAGTTCATCTCCGACGGTGCCTCTGTTCCGGGCGTCACCTGGAACATCATGCGGACGCCGTCGAAGGTCTCCTCCTGGCCGGTGTGGGTGATGTCGAGCGTGGGGGCGAGCAGCCCCACGGTGCCGGTCGATGTGCTGGGTCCGAGGCCCGCTCCCAGAGTGCCGGTGGCGCCGACGGGGAGAACGACCCCGGTGTGGTACATCCCGCGCCGCAGCATCGCGCCGCCGGCGTAGACGTTCTCCGAGACCGCATGCTCGAGGAAATGCTCGGGGGCGACGATCGGCACGGTGGTGTCGGCGTCCACGACACCGAGGACGCCACCGAAGTGGTCGATGTGGGAGTGGGTGTAGATGACCGCGGTCACCGGGCGCTCGCCACGATGCTCCCGGTACAGCGCGAGCCCGGCCGCGGCGCACTCCGCGGAGACCAACGGGTCGATCACGATCACCCCCGTCTCGCCCTCGACGAGCGTCATGTTCGACAGGTCGTAGCCGCGGATCTGATAGATCCCCGTGGTGACCTCGAACAGTCCATGGATCGCCGTCAGTTGTGCTTGGCGCCAGAGACTCGGGTTCACTGTGTCGGGGCAGTCGCCGGCGGTCGCCGCGGCGAAGCCCGCTGCGTCATAGACGAGCTTGCCGTCGTCGGCGCGGACCTGCGCCGGTTCGAGTACGGCGACAAGACCGCGATTGGCGTTGTCGAAATCGGTGCGATCGGCAAAATCGGCGGGCATCGGTGCGCTCCTTGCAGAGATGGGTGTGGTGCACCGCTGTTTCCAGCGACGACGCCAGTCTGCTGATTCGGCAGTCCCCGGGCATCACCCGCCCCAGGTGAAATCAACCGCGACCGCACCGGGCACCGCCTCGTCACATCGCGGTGCATCCGCCGTCCACAGGCTTGCACGCGTGCGTGTTCGACCCCGGCAATCGGTCACGATGTTCTCGCCGAATCTGTCCAAGGCGATGGGTTGCGTCCGACCTGCGCTGGCCGCGTAACTGCGGTGCGCAGTTGGGTTTGTCAACGGCACCTGAACCCGATTCCGTCGACGTACCGCTGCCTGTCCACCGAGTGCGGTCGGAGGACCTGTGCCGAACAGATCGACGGGTTCAAAGACACCAGCGGGGAATTCCGCTTTCGGCTGAAAGCAGCCAACGGCGAGATCATCGCGGCCAGTGAGGGTTACACCTCGAAGGCAGCGACTCAGAACGGGATTGCGTCGGGTCAAGACCAACGCTGCCTCAGCTCCCATCGAGGACTTGACCTCACAGCACGCTTGAACGATGAACGGTTCGCCACGAGCGTCGACTCCGATCCCGCCGGACGGCGATTCGGGTTCTCCCCGGTCTCACACCGGCGGGCTTGTCTGTAGGCAGGGTGGGTGTGACCAGTGGACGCGAGTGCTCCGACGCGGCGTGCCGGTGGCCCGGTCGTCCGACCCGAGGTTGTGGAGGGCTCAGGGTCGATCGCTGCGCAGTGTGGAGATGTCGGTGTCCGGGACGGTGGCATCACGGCTGCGACGTTCGAGCTCACCTGGCGAGGCACTCGTCGAGCCAGTCGAACATGCGCTCGTCGGTCAACTGCCGCGCCAGCGGCTGGCAGTGGAAGTTCGCGCCTTCGGCCGCGGTGAAATCGGCGAGCGTGGCCGCCGGACCGGCGTGATCGGCCAGCCGTCGGGACTGACCTGGCCAGAACTGCTCGTCCTCGGGATCGGTGAGCAACAGCGGTGTGGTGATGGAGCGAAGATCGGCCTCCGACAGGACATACCGGTGCACCTCGGTGAGGGTGTCGAAGTATCCCTCCTGCCGGTACGGGCGGGCCCGGAAGCGCCACGTCCGGGCTGTTTTCGGGGAGAACTTCATGCCCAGCGCCATTTCCCGATCGAACGAATCCTTCTTGCCGGCGCGGAACAGTTTCATCAGGCTGCCGGGAATGTTCGCCGCCCACGAGGAGGCAACCTCGACGACGCCGGGGTCGGCGATCGCGGCGGCGAACCGGTGCTCGCGCGTCAACGCCCGTGCAATCCAGAAGCCACCTTGACTGATCCCGTACAGCGCGAGCCGGTCGGCATCGACATCGGACCGGACCAGGAGAAAATCGACCACCGGGGTGAGCACGGCCTCCCAGTCGGGGCGGAACCCGATACCGCGTTCGAACAGCATCGATTGCTGCCCCGGGCCGTCGAAGACCAGCACGTTGTAGCCGCGGGCCAGAGCTCCGGCCGCTCCCGAACTCCAGAGGGTGCTGATCGCCCCGTCGCTGCCGTTGACCATGACCAGTGTCGGCCGGGCCGCTGCTTCCCAGGAGGGTGCGAAGAAGTAGCCGGGCAGCGCGGTTGTCTCGTATGGGATCTGTACTCGTTCGACGATCCGGTCGGTGGTGTCGACGAAGGCGTCCCAGCAGGAGCGGTGCGAGCGGAACGCGAACAGCAGGGCGGTGTCGTCACCGAGACCGCTGACCGCGTCGACCGCGACCGCGAAATAGTTGGCCGCCCGCAGGTATTTCTGTGCGGCGGTGACCATGTGCCCGGCGGCGCTGGCGGTTTCGGCCTCGGCGTGGATGCGGTCGGCGGTCTCGCTCCACGCCCGGAACCAGTGCTCGTGGTCGTTGTCGGCCACACGGTCGATCGTGGCCAGGATCTCGCCGGTTTCGGCGCCTCCGTAGGCGACGGACCCGAGCAGACCGCGCACCTGGTAGTCGAAGTCGGCACTGGGGTAGAAACCGGTGCTGAACACCCGATGCAGGTGGGCCGCGACGGTCGGGAATTCGGGCATCATCGGCTCCTTCACGGCACAGGAACGGGGGCAAGGGAATTGCCGGTGCCGACGACAGCGCAGTTGTCGGTGGGTGCTGCGCCGGCGAACCGGTCGGTGAAGAACTGCGCCGCCTGGGCCTGGAATGGGACGAACGCATCGGCGTGGGAGAGCCGGTCGTATCGGGCGTAGGTCACCGCCACCGCGCGATCGCAATATTCGCGTGCCAGGCCCTCGACGTCGGCGGTGACCATCACATCGTCACCGGTGCCGTCCGCATCGCCGACACCGAGCAGCATCGGAACCCGGGGTGTGCCGCCGGTGCCCATGATGTTGTCGTTGATCGCTGCGACGATCGCGGGGACATCGAGCAGTGAGGTGTAGGGGGCGCGGACCATCTCGGCGTCGGTCAGGCCGGGATATTTGGCGGCGAAGTCGATGATGCACCGGGAATCGACGGTGGACAGGATCTGGCGGCCGCGGTCGGAGAGGAATGGGTCGGTGTCGAAGCCGTAGGCACGCTGGTAGGCGACGATCAGGGCGGGAATGACTCCGGCCCAGTGGGTGCTGCCGCTGATGTAGGGCAGGTTGTGGGCCAGATGCACCGGCACGCCGCCTGCTGCGGCCCCGATGATGTTGAGCTCCGGCGCGTAGTCGGGGGCGATTTCCGCGCCCCGTTGGGTGGGCACCGATCCTCCGGAGTAGCCGGCCAACCCGACCGGGGTGGCGGGGGAGAAGTCGAGGACGTCCTCGGCGGCGCGGATCGCGTCGAGGGCGGCATAGGCGGATTGGCGTCCGACAGTCCACGCCAGATCGGGCCCTTCGTAGTTCGGGACCACCACGGCGTATCCTGCGGCCAGATACCCGCTGATCACGCCCTGTTCGAGAGTGCCGGCCCGGCTGTAGCTTCCGTTGCCGGTGAGGGTGTAGGAGGGGTCGCATTCGGACCCGAGGGCGTCGTAGGCCATGTGGTACGACACCAATTTTTCCGCTCCCGGGGTGAGCGGACGCAGGATCGTGGCGACCGTGGTCATCGGCCGGCCCTGTTGGTCGGTGGTGCGATACAGCACCTGGGTGCCGGTCAGCGGCGTGGCCAGATCGTGGAACCCGTACGGCACCTGACGGGTGCGCAGAATCGCCCCCGGTGCCACGTCGTCGAGCGGCCGGTCGTAGTGGTAGAACGGGTCGACGGCCGGCAGCGGGAGCTGGGCAACCGGTTCGGCGGTGGCGGTGCCCGCCGAGGTCAGCGCTGCGGCGGACAGCACGAGGGCGGCCGCGGCGGCATAGGCGGTATGTCGCAGCGAGCGGGCGGACCAGCACGCGGCATGCGTACACCTCATGGCGGATGAACCTACTCGGCCAGGGTCCCGTGGAGGTGCTTTCGCCGGTCCGCCGGCACCTGTTGTCGCGGCGCCGGGATCCGCGATGCCGCCCGGCGGTGACGGCCGAGGAGCACGAGCGCCGAGACCTCGGTGATCGTCGGACATCGTGGGCCACCGTCGAACTCGACGAAATCGTGCCCGCGCCGGGGTCATGTTCCGATCATGGCGACCGCCGCCCCGATACATCCGGTGGTGCCCAGCGCGACCAGGGTCCCGAGTGAGCCGGATTGGGTCAGAAAGGTGGTGGGCAGACCGGTGGCGACCGTCCCGCCCAGGGCCAGGCATACGGGGAACCGCAGGGCGCGATCGGTGAGCCATCCGGCCATCCGTACCAATCCGGCGTGCACCACCGCAGCCGACCGCGATGCCGGGGAATCACCGGTCGCCGCCGCGTGATCCGTGGTTTTCTGCCAGGTGGCGTCCGCATCGGTGGGGCGGCGGGGGTCGGCCTGCATCGGAGTCCTCTCGGTCGAAGCACTCGGGCCTCGGTTTACCGCGGATGCCTCGAGGTAGCGGAGCGAAAATTCCCCGGCACGAGCCCACCCATACCTGAGGCTGTTCCCTGCAGGCTCACGCGGAGTCGGCCGGCAGGGCGCGGCGCTCACTGGCCGACAGTCCTCCCCACACGCCGAACGGTTCATCGACCGCGTACGCGTGTTGCAGGCATCGCGTCCGGACCGGGCACTGCATGCACACCCTCTTTGCCTGGGCTTCGCGCTGTCGGCGGGCACGTCCGCGTTCGTTGTGGGGTGCGAAGAACACATCCGAGTCTGCTCCGCGGCATGCGGCGCCGAGTTGCCATTCCCATTCGGTGCCGATCGGCCGCAGCTCGGGGCGGGGTGCACAGGGACTGGTTCGGGCGCGGCGCCGGATCTTCTCGCTCATGGCTCTGCCTCCGGTTCGGTTCGGCACGATGGGACTGTCTCGTGTGTGTGAGCAGCTGAATACACCTGGAGGGCCCGATCTACACCTGTCGGAGCCACAACGGGGCGAGCCGGGTCCATGCGGGCCGTCGGCGAGAAGCCAACCGCGCAGACCCGGTGCCGGACCGCAGGTATGTCCGGGTGCGGGTAGGGGTATCAGGACCTGTCCGCGGGCAGGTGAAGACAGCACCGGGGCAGTCGGCACACCTGCCGGGTGATGGCGCAGATCACGAGCGCGGCGGGGATTTTCCGTAGCGAGGGGCACAGCCGTACACGGTCGTGGAGCCTGGCGGTATACAGCAGAGGGAGCGATGAGGTGGGCGTACTACACGTGCAGCCGGCAGTGGTGGATCGCGAGTGCACGACCACGCAAGCGTCCGGTTCCCACCTGAGGATCGGAATCGAGGTGACCGACAAAGTGGCCATGCTGCGTGCATCCGGCGACATCGACGTGGTCACCGCCCTGGCATTCGAACACAAGATCCTCGATCTGACCGAACAGCACCGGACCTGCACTGTGCTGGTCGATCTGCTCGGGGTTCAGTTCCTGTCCTCGGCGGCACTGGCGGTGTTGATGCGCACCGCCGAGGACCTCGAAGGTCGTTGCCGGTTTCTGATCGTTGCCGAGGGGCCGGTCACCGTCCGCCCCATGAGGCTGGTGGGACTGAGCGAGGCACTCGAGATCCACCCGACCGTCGAAGCGGCTCTGTCGACGGTATGAGCGAAGAACGACAGACTACGACGCCGTTGACCGTGAACACCACGAAAGATCACACCTGCCACCGCCTCACACTCGACGCGGCCCCGGCCGACATGCACGTACTCGGCACCATCCGCACCCAGCTGACCCAGTTCACCCATGCCATCGGGCTTCCCGAGGAAACAGTCACCAATGTTTCGCTCGCGACCTACGAGGCGCTGGCCAACGTCGTCGAACACGCGTATCCGCCGGGGCAGGCGGGGACGTTCGATCTGCTCGCCGAGGCGCTCGCCGACGACGGTGTCCTGACCGTCGCGATCGTCGATCACGGGGCATGGAAGCCGCCGCCGGACACCAGTCGCAGCCGACGTGGTCGCGGCCTGCCGTTGATGCGTGCCTGCAGCGACGATTTCGAGATCTCGTCACTGACCGGAGGAGGCACCGAGATTCGACTGCGCTGGAACTTCGGGTCCGCCACGTGGCTGCCCGACCGATGACGTCAGTTTGATCCGGGATGCGCAACGTCTCTCAAAATCGGAGCCTCCCCGGTGCATATCTCCCGCCTGCTTGCCAGGACGCTGGCCGAGATGCGGTTCCACCGACGGCGCGTTCGGGGGCATCCGATCTCAGCGCCCGGGAAGGCGCACCACTTGGACGAAGAAGTTGTCGATCTGGCGGACAGCGGCGATGAACTGGTCCAGATCGACCGGTTTGGTGACGTAGGCGTTGGCGTGGAGCTTGTAACTGCGCAGGATGTCCTCCTCGGCGGCCGAGGTGGTGAGGATGACCACCGGAATGTCGGCCAGATCCGGATCGGACTTGATCTTCTCGAGAACCTGCCGTCCGTCGTACTTGGGCAGGTTCAGATCGAGCAGGATCAGGTCGGGACGGATGGCGTCGGTGAATTCGCCTCGCCGATACAGAAAATCCAGTGCCTGCTCCCCGTCGCGGACCACGTGCAAGGTGTTGCCGACCTTGTTGAACTCGAAGGCTTCCTGGGTCATCAGGACATCACCAGGATCGTCCTCCACGAGCAGGACGTCGATGGCGTGGGCGAGGGGGTTCATGGGCGGGTTCCTTCGGTAGTGACGGTGGCGACGGGGTCGGTGGCGATGGGGTCCTCACCGGCGACCGGCAGGGTCAAGCAGAAACGGGCACCGATGTAGGAGGTGGTGTCGAGCGCGATGGTCCCGCCGTGGTACTCGACGATCTTCTTGCACAGCGCCAGTCCGATCCCGGTTCCGGAATATTCCTCGCGGGCGTGCAGGCGCTGGAAGATGACGAAGATCTTCTCGGCGAACTCTTCGGGCACGCCGATGCCGTTGTCCTGGACGCACACCCGCCACATTCCGTCGGATTGCTCGGCGGTGATGGTGACTTTCGGTGTGGTGTCGGGGCGGGTGAACTTGAGGGCGTTTCCGATGAGGTTCTGCCAGAGCATCGTCAGCAGCGTGGGGTCGCCGTCGATCTCCGGTAGATGATCGGGCCGGTCGATGAGGGCACCGGTGTCCTCGATGACGGACCCGAGATTGGCCACGGCCTTGTCCAGTGGCCTGTCCAGCGCGATCTTCTCGAAGCCGCTCCCGACCCGTCCGACACGGGAGAACGCCAGTAGGTCGTTGATCAGTGTCTGCATCCGGCGGGCACCATCGACGGCGAACTCGATGTACTGGCGGCCGCGGTCGTCGAGCGCGTCCCCGTAGCGTTTTTCGAGCAACTGGCAGAACGAGGCCACCTTGCGCAGCGGCTCTTGCAGGTCGTGGGAGGCGACATAGGCGAACTGTTCGAGATCGGCGTTCGATCGGCGTAGTTCCACCGTCTGGGCATCGAGTTGGCGGGTTTGGTCCTCGAGCTGCCGTTGCCGGTCGCGGACCACATCGAGTTCGGTGACGATGCGCCGGCGCATTCCCTCGATGTCGGTGGCGAGCGACCGGATGTCGGCGGGGCCCCGGCCGGCGTCGACCCGGTGGTCGAAGTCGCCGTCTGCGACCATACGCGAGGAGGAGGACAGTCGGGCCAGAGGGTTGGTCACCGCGACACGGACGAGCACGGCGAACACCCCTGCCGCGAGAACCAGTACCGTCGCGAGGGCCGTGAAGACGATGTTGCGAATGGTGCGCATGCGGTCGATGTGGGCGCGGCCCTCGTCGACCACCTCGGTCAGATGCTGATTCTGTTGGTCGAAGTGCACGCGTGCCTGGTCGAACAGGTCTCGGCCCCGGTCGTAGAACTGCTGGTCGTCGGGGAAGGCCGCTCGTCCCGGCATGGCGACGAGGGGGTCGGCGAAAACCGACTGCCAGTCCCGTGCCGCCTGTTCGACGGTGTCGAGATCGGCGAGCAGTTCGGGGTGGTCGGCGAGCAGGTGTCGCATCCGGGCTGCGCTCTGCTGCTCGGCCTGCAGGCCTTCCTGGTAGGGGGCGAGGAAGGTGGCATCGCCGGTCAGGGCGTATCCGCGCACCCCGGTCTCCTGGTTCACCAACGCCGATTGGAGCTGGTAGGCCGCCGCTCTGGCGGGCATGATGCGGTCGATGAGGTCGTTGGTGACTTGCGCGCTGGTGGCGAAGACGGTGGCGCCGACCACCGAGCCGGTGACCACCAGCAGCGTCATGATCACCAGGATCAGGTTGAACCATCCTTGCAGGGTCAATCTCGTGTCACGGGGCGCGGCCGCCCGAGTGTCGGGTCCGGGTTCCATTCGGGTTCCTGATGTTGTGGTTGTGGAAGCGCTCATGCAGGTGTCTCGGTGTCGTCCCACTGCAGATGCAGGACCGCGACGTCGTCGCTCAGGCCCCCGTAGGGTGCTGTGAGAGTCTCGACGCGGGCGATCACGGTGTCGACGAATTCGTCTCCGCCGCAGTCGATATCGCAGGAACGCGCGTAGCCGAGGAGGCCTTCTTCCCCCAGCCGGTCCTGCTCGCCGATCCGTGCTTCGAACAGCCCGTCGGTGAACAGCACCAGCGCGCTGTTGTCGTCGATCTCGAGGGTGGTCTTCTGCCAGGCGCCCGCCCTGTTGCGCAAACCCAGTGCCGGCCCGCCGGGGCACTCGACCCACTGCACCCCGGTGGGGGTGCGCAGCAGGAAACCGGGGTGTCCTGCCCGGACCACCTCGATGGTGCGGTGGTCGGCGGCCAGGACGATGCTGGTCACGGTGGCGAAGATGTGGGATCGGGGTCGTTCGGCGATCAGGACCTGTTCCAGGGTCCTCATCGCTGCTGGTGCATCGACACCGCTGAGAACCAGTGTGCGCCAGGATATGCGCAGGGCAACGCCGAGTGCGGCCTCGTCGGCGCCGTGCCCGCAGACATCGCCGATCAGCACGTGCACGGTGCCGTCGTCGCGTTCGACGACGTCGTAGAAGTCGCCGCCGAGCAGACCTGCGTCCCGGCCCGGCCGGTAGCGGGTCACCACCTTCAGTTTCTCGGTTCGCAACAGGGGGACGGGAAGCAGCCCGCGTTCGAGTCGGGCGTTCTCCTGGGAGCGTTGTTCGCTCACCTGCAGTGCGGCCGCGGTTCGTGCGGCGTTCTGGCGTTCGATCGCGTAGCGCACCGACCGGGTGAGCAGGGCGGTGTCGACGACGCCTTTGACCAGATAGTCCTGGGCTCCTTCGGCGACGGCGGTCAGGCCGGCCTGTTCCTCGGCCAGGCCGGTCATCACGATCACCGGCACATCCGATGCGTGGCGCTCGATGATGCCCAGAGCGTCGAGGCCGCGAGAGTCGGGCAGGTTCAGATCCAGCACGATGCAGTCAGGGCGGGCCGCGGTGGCGAGCCGGTTGCGTGCCTCGTCGAGAGTTCGCACCCAGGTGATGTGGAAGTCGATGGTCGCCTCGGCGGCCATCTCCTCGACGAGCAGGGCATCGCCGGGGTCGTCCTCGATCAGTAGCAGAGACACCCCGGCTGTTCCGGTCCGGCCGAAGCCTTCATCAGGGTCTGCCACATGATCCTCCTACGTTTGTGAGGGTGATCTTCCGGCATGCCGAGGTTGTGTTGACAATCGGGGTCTCGCAGTCCACTGGGACCCGCACTTCCACGCCCGGGGGTGGGCGGAAGGACAGCAGATTCTTGTCGCGGGCGAGGGGACTGCTGCGGTGCGACGAGAGCCCGGATCGACCCGAGCAGGTCTGCTGCCTCGCCGTTCACGGCTGCGCTGAGGGGCAGGTCTTCACCCGCCTCCGGGGATGGGTGCCGCTTCGATCACCGTGCCTGCCGGGGCCGGGTCGTAGAGTCGAACAAGCCCGGAGCGGGTGTTCGGCAGATCAGCAAGCACCGTGATGAGAAACCATGCCCGAGCCTCGTCGGCGCAGAGGTCGGCGCAGAGATAGGCAGGTTTCCTCGTTGCTCCTGACCGGGGTCAGCTGCTGCAGTGTTGCGAAGGTCTCGTGGGGTCCGCGGGGGGATCGCTCGACCGGGAAATGCCCGGAACAGCGGGCGGATGCGCCGGAAATCGGTTGTGTCAGGTTTCCCGAAGGGTTCCGCATGGGTTCGTCTCGGCCACTGCGGTTTCGATGGGCCGGGGCGTGAGGCGGCCGGGAGCAGGCGGCGTGAATGGCACTTGCTCCCGGGGCCCTTCACAGGATCCATGCGATGCAGGTCGAACCCGTCAGACCTCCCGTGTGAAGGCGGTGCCACCGGCTGCGCTTCTGAACCGGTCGCACCTGACCGGGCTGTCCTCCGGAAAGACGGTCCGGCTACAGGTGGTGATACCCGTTGTACGCATCGGCAATCACGACCCGCCGAGTTGGTATCGCCTCACCGTCACGCTGGCGGCTCTCCCTCGCGACGCAGACGATGTTGCCCGTCAATGCGAGGATCGGTTCCCATCCGCCTGCTGCGGTGGCCGGCCGCGAAGTAGATGGTCGAACGCGCTGCGCAGCTCGCCAGGGATCTGAAGGCTGGTCCGCATCGCCCCGATCGGATGCTCGCGACAGTGCGAAGCTTGGTGTTGGTTTCTTGGGAACGCCACACCAGCACCTCGAAAGCCTGGTCGCTCGGGACACGTCCGACCATTGCCACCGTTGCCCGGCGACAAAGAACCGCAAGCTGCCCACCTTGACGTTCTTGCCGGGCAGCAGCACCCGGTCCAGGTCGAGCTCGTCGTTCACGAAATCGAGTATGGCAAGTGGATGCGGCCAGCCGTGAAAGGTGGCCGTTCCCAGCTCAGGAGCGGATGCCGGCTGCCCCCCCACGGGTGAACGATCATGGTGTAGCGGTTGTGTGTCGACACGACGCGGCGTGTGGGCACGATCACCCCGGTGGATCCATGGACGGCGCGTCCCTACGAGAATCGAGGGTGTCCGGCATTCGAGGCTTCCCACCGAACGGGTGCTTATGTGTCCTGATCGAGAATCGCAGCGAGCACATCGGCCGGGACAGGATCGGACGGCACGGCCGGCCACACCGATCCCGAAACCGGATGCTCGCCGGAGTCGCTGCCGCAGCCCGCGAGCGCGACGGTGGCCACCGGGAACACCGGATCAGCGTCCGTGACCGCCGGCCCATTCGGTCAGTGCAGCGGAGAACTCTGTCGACATCGGGAGCGGCACGAGAGTATCGAGAGTGCTCGGCGGTACCGGTCCGAGTTCCTTCAGCAGGTGGCTGGCGGTGCCGAACCGGTGGAAATCCACGGACGTGTGTGCGAGTGCGTCGCGCAGTGGCCCGACCTGGGCGCAGGAGACGTTGAGGTCCTTGTCCGAGCAGGTCAGCAGTACCGAGGTCGACTCGGGCAGTCCGGCCGCGAGAAGGCTCGGGTCCAGTGCGTCCGCTTCGGACAGGAACTTCGCATTCGCGGCGTTGAGCCCGAGTTGCGCGAGCATCGGGTGCACATCGGACGGAACGGTACCGGTGGCGCGCAGGGACTCGACGGTGCGCTCGAGATCGGCTCGTACGGTGTCGGCCTCACCCGGTGGCATCTGTCCGCTCGCCGTGGCGCCGTCCAATTGCACCGAGATCTGGGCGCGCAGCAGGTCCAGGTACCGCATCGGCAGCGGCTGGAGCAGCCCGATACCTGTCGGCGTGACACCCCGGTCCGCCAATGCCAGCGCGGTGAGCGCGCCTTCGCTGTGGCCGAGCACCAGCAGCCCATCCGGGCCGACCCCGGTGCGGTCGCGCAGGAGGGCGGCGGCCGCGACGGCATGGTCGACCTGATCGGCGAAACCGTAGCCCGCGACGGCTTCCGGTGCGAGACCGCCGAGACCGGTCGCGCCGCTGCCGAACTTGTCGAAGCGCAGGCTGGGGATGCCGTGGTCGGCCAGGATGTTCGCGATTCGGATCAGCGTGTCGGCGGAGATGCCCGGCTGGTTGCCGTTGCGGTCGGTCGGGCCACTGCCGGGCAGTAGCAGTGCCGCGGTACCGGTGACGGGGTGTTGCGGTGTCCGCAGGCTGCCGAAGAAGGTGAGACCGTCCGATTCGAACGTGACCTCGGTGTCGACTCCGATCGGCGCGATCAGCGAACCGGTGTCCGGCGCGGCGGTCGCCGTCACGGGAACCGCCGCAGCACCCAGCGACGCAGCGACGGGGACGAACGCACAGACCAGCCACCGCTTCGTGTTTCGCATGGGTAAGGACCCTAGCAGCGGCGGAACACGGCAGACGGAACCGACCGCGGCAGGTGGGTCGCCTGCCGCGGTCGGGATGTTCTCACTCAGTAGGTGATGCGATCCGGCTGCCAGGTGGACACCGCCCAGATGACGACGATGTCGAGCGCGATGATCAGCACCGACCACCACGGGTAGTACGGCAACCACATGAAGTTCACCAGAATCGACAGCGCCGCCAGGATGATCGCGCCGATCCTGGCCCACGTGGCACCCGTCAACAGGACGAGGCCGACGACGACGATCACCACTCCGAACACGATGTGGATCCAGCCCCACGTCGTGAAATCGAACTTGAACGTGTACTCCACGCCCACCACGAACAGCTCGTTCTCGGCGACCGCGGCGATGCCCTGCAGGAACTGCAGGATGCCGACGGTGATGAGAATGACGGCTGCCGCAAGGGACGTGCCTGCGGCAACCTTCTGCTTGGTGTTTCCCCGATCGACGGTCACATCATCGGACACGACGGTCACCTTCCAGTCGGAAATGCCCCCACCCGGAACGCCATTTTGCGCGCCGGGTCCGTCGTCGTGGTGTCGTTTCCGGGAACTTCACCCGATCCGGGTGACCCACCGTGTGTTCAGGGCAGCAGACGGTCCAGGAAGCTGTTGCTGAACACCCGATGCGGATCGAGACGGTTGAACACCTGCCGGGCCGAATCCCAGTTCTCGTCCGCCGGGACACCCTGCCGGTAGGTGTCGGGAAGCGCGCCGGCGAGAATCGAGTCGTCCGTGTAGGGAAGGTCGGGGCCGAACGCCCAGCCCTTCGACCATTCGGGCCGGAACGTGGAATCGCCACCGGCGAACCGTTGCCGCATCCACTGTTCCATCTCCCGGTAGAACGCGAACATGCCGGGAGTTCCCGGGACACCGAGCACGTTCAGCCAGATCGCAGTGTCCCACTCGGGATGGTCGGGGCGGGGGCGCATCGCCGAGATCGTGGGCGGACCGGCCGAGGGGACGCGCACGTCGCCGGGTTGATCGAGACCGCAGCAACGGATCTCGACGGGACCGTTGAGCGGGTACTGGCCCAGCGAACGGTAGTGTTCGATCCGTTCGTGGAACCAGTGGGTGAAGTCGTGGATCACGTTGGCGATGTTCGCCCGGCTGGTGAGTACCGCGCCGCCACCCTCGGTCAGGCGAAGTGTGGTGGCCTTGATGTAGAACTGCAGGTCCTTCGACCAGCCCCAGATGTCGCTCGAGTTCGTCGCGGCGAGCCCGGCGACCGTCACACCGTAATATGTCTGGCCGAATGCCGGTGCGATGGAGGTGTTTCCGGCCGTGATCTGACCGAGAAGATCGGTGATCGGCTCGGGGACGTTGTCGGAGAACGGGTAGTTGTAGGGTCCGGTGACCTCGCGGGATGCGGCCGGTTTCTCCGGTGCGATCGACCACACCTTCATCCACGGCTTGTCCGTGAACGGATACCAGATGGCCTCGGCGCGTCCGTCCGAACGCACGAACGATTCGAACGTACGGCCGCTCGCACCGGCCGGTGCGAACAACTCCCGCCAGTCGATGTCGGTGTAACTGCGGCACCGCATCCGCGCGTTCGGCCCGGCCTGCATCGTCACCGAGGTGACGAACGTGCGGCCGAGGTTGGTGAGCAGCGCGGTGATGTCGGAGTCGGAGCGGCGGAAGGTGCGCAGACCGTATTCGCTGCCCGTCCACACCACCGCGGTCATCTCCGTGACCAGGTTGCTCAGCGAGCCGAACGTGTTGCCCGGCACCGGATCCTCACCGTCGGCGGGCAGCGCCGCACCGTGCGCGTCGACGGCGAGCGATCCGGCGATCGAGAGGACACCGGGCGCGGGAAGATTCGCCCATCCCAGCCCGTGTTCCTGGAGTGCGGTGGTGATCGCGTCGAGAGTGGCCCCCGCGCCCGCGGTCACCGTGGCGGGATCGCCGCCCGGTTGCACGCTCACCCCCGCCAGATGAGTCATCGTGTCCGCGAGGATCACCCGGTCCACCGAAGCGCCGTTGACGACGGTCAGCGGGGTCCAGCCGTGCATGGCACCGCGCGGCCGGATGGTGTAACCGTTCGCGTGTGCCCAGTTCGCCAGGCGCACCACGTCGTCCGCGCTCGTCGGCGTGCAGGTCCACACCGCGTCGAGCATGATTTCCTTGGACCAGTTCTGATACGCCTGCTGGAACAGCGCGATGCCCTCGGGGAACTGCGGGGGTGCGGGCAGCGTCGCGCCCGACGATCCGAACGGGAGGGCGTGGGCCGGGGACCATCCGCCCAATGCGGTGGCAGCGAGTACGCCCG
This sequence comes from Rhodococcus phenolicus, assembly GCF_001646785.1. Classification (GTDB taxonomy): domain Bacteria; phylum Actinomycetota; class Actinomycetes; order Mycobacteriales; family Mycobacteriaceae; genus Rhodococcus; species Rhodococcus phenolicus. The sequence goes on along the minus strand of NZ_LRRH01000008.1, from coordinate 144,552 downwards.
CCCCGGCGGCGAGGAATCCCCGCCGGGACAGACGCAGTGAGTCGTCACGAATCGTCATGCAGGATCTACTTTCTCGTTGGGAAAAGGAGATCGAAAAGGAAGTTATGCGATGGTGAGCACCACGTCGGCGAGAGCGGGGGCGAGGTCGCGTTCGACGACCACGGCGGTCATCAGCAGCCGATCGCTCTCGCGCCAGATCCGGACGCGCAGCGTCTCGCCGGGGAAGACCACGCCGGCGAACCGGGCGCGGAAACCCTTCACGCGTGCCGCGTCACCGTCGAGGACCGCGTCGGTCGCGGCCTTGCAGACGGTCCCGTAGGTGCACAGGCCGTGCAGGATCGGGGCGGGGAATCCGGCGCCCTTCGCGAACTCCGGATCCGAGTGCAACGGGTTGCGGTCGCCGCAGAGGCGATACAGCAGGGCCTGCTGCGGCAGCGTGGGAACGTCCACCTCGACGTCCGGCTCCCGGTCGGGGTACTCGACGGACTCGGACGGGCCGCGCTCGCCGCCGAAACCGCCCTCGCCGCGCGCGAAGATCGACGACCGGGCTGTCCACAACGGGTTGCCGTCGGGGTCGACGGTGGTCGACTCCTGGACGATCACCGCGGCCTTACCTTTGTCCCACACCTCGGCGATGCGAGTGGTCGTGCGGCCTTTGCCGTCCGCGGGGATCGGCGCGTGCACGACGACCTCCTGGCTGCCGTGCACGACCTTGGCCAGGTCGATCTCGACGCCGGGGAACGACACCTTCGGCGGTTCGATCGCATGGAAGGTCGCGGCGACGGTCGCGAACGTCGGCAACACCTGGGAGTCGCCGTCGCGCAGGTAACGCAGTTCGGCGGGGTCGGTCGGACGCGAGCCGGCGCCGAGGCCGAGGTGGTACAGCTGCACCTCGCTGCTCGTCCAGGAGAAATCCTGGGAGGGCAGTTCGGCACCGATCGCGACGGAGGGGTCGATGGGCACGCGGGATCCTTTCTGACCGGCCGCTCCCGGGGAGCGGCCACGCTGGGCGGGACCGTCCGGTCCCGGCCGCAGACTAGTGCTGCTCGGCCGCCTCGACGGCGGATTCTCCCGTTGACCGGGCTTCCCGGCCCAGGATGTCGAGAACCGCCAGGTAGGCGAATGTCATCGCGGGGCCGATGGTCGCGCCGGGACCGGCGTAGGTGTGGCCCATGACCGGGGAGCTGACGTTGCCGGCCGCGTACAGACCCTCGATGACGGTTCCGTCCTCGCGCAGCACGCGGGCGTCGACGTCGGTGACGAGTCCGCCCTTGGTGCCGAGGTCGCCGGGCACCACCTTGAATGCGTAGAAAGGAGCCTTGCCGATGACGCCCAGGCTCGGGTTCGGCTTGTTCAGCGGATCGCCGTAGTAGTGGTCGTACCGCGATTCGCCGCGGCCGAAATCCTCGTCCTTGCCGCTGCGGGCGAAACCGTTGAACCGTTCGACGGTCTCGGTGAGGGTGGCGGCGGGGACACCGATCTTCTCGGCGAGTTCGCCGATGGACCCGGCCTTCACCAGCACACCGGCCTCGAGCCAGCGCCGGGGGAACGGGGTGCGCGGGGTGATGCCGGCGAAGGTGTAGCGGTCGCGGTAGCGCTGGTCGAGGATCAGCCACGCCGGGATGTTCTCGCCCGGACCGTCGCCGCGGCCGTGGGGGCCGCCGTACATCGCGTGCGTCGCCTCGACGTACGGGGCGGACTCGTTGGCGAATCGCTTGCCGGAGTCGTTGACCATGATGCAGCCGGGCAGGCTGCGCTCGGACAGCGCGAACCACGGGCCGCCGGTCAGCGGGAAGGACGGACCCCACCAGGCGTCGTCCATGAAGTCCACAGCGCCCCCGGCGGCCTGGCCGGCGCGGATGCCGTCGCCGGTGTTGGCCTTGGCGCCGACCGTCCATGCCGTGCCGATCGGCGCGCGCTGGTACTGCTTGCGCATCTCGTCGTTGTGCTCGAAGCCGCCGCTGGCGAGGACGACGCCCTTGCGGGCGCGGATGATCTGCTCGGTACCGTCCGAGACGACCTTGACGCCGCGTACGACGCCGTCCTCGACGACGAGATCGGTCAGGGCGGTGTTCAGCAGCAGCGGCACGTTCGCGTCGCGGAGGCCGATGCGCAGCCCGGCCATGAGCGCCTGGCCGCGCACGAGCAGGTGCTTCTTGGTGAGATTGGCCCACACGAAACGCGCGCCGACCCTCGCGGCGCGCAGCGGTCCGCGCGGATTGCGTATCAGCAGGTTCAGCCACTTGTAGTCGGCCTGGGTGATGACGAAGTTCTTCGGGGCCCGCGCGTAGTCGGGTTCGAGCGTGGCCAGGTCCGCGCCGAGGCGGCGACCGTCGAACGGGCTCGGCTCGACCGAGCGGCCGCCCGCGCGGCCGCCCGGAGCCTCGGGGTAGTAGTCGGAGTAGCCGGGGACCCACTGCAGTTCGAGGGCGCTGTGCTTCTGGACGAAGGACAGCATCTCGGGGCCGCGGTCGATGTAGGTGTCGATCTTCTCGGCGGGCACCACGTCGCCGATGATGCTGTGCAGGTAGGTGCGCGCGGCGTCGGGGGTGTCGTCGACACCGGCGGTCTTCAGTGCATCGTTGTTCGGGATCCACACGCCGCCGCCGGAGCGGGCGCTCGAGCCGCCGTAGCAGGCGGCCTTCTCGATCACGACGACACTCGCGCCCTTGTTGGCGGCGGTGATGGCGGCGGTCATTCCGCCGGCACCGCTGCCGACGACGACGATGTCGTACTCCTGCATGCTCATGTAGAACACGTTATAGAATTGGTTCTGCCGAGTCCATCCCTTCCGGTGAAATTGTCTGGACGGGACGGTGAATCGCGTACTCCGTGCGACTCGATACACGTTCCACAAATGGGTGATGGGAACCTTCGGCCGGTCAGACCGACCGAAGGTTCCCATCACCGTGGGGCGCAGGCTATCTGGGGACGTCGAGCGAACCGTCGAGCACCGCCTGCTCGATGCTGGCCCGCAGGTTTGGGCAGCCCTCGCGCGGGGCGTTGGCGCGGTCGGTGTCCCGGAACACGGGGCACGTCACGTTCGGATCGCTCTGCCACTGCACGCTCGTCTGGCGGAAGCTGTTCTTGCGCACCAGGACACATGTGCCGCAGTTGTGGCATTCGACCTCGCTCAGGCCCGAATCCAGATAGTTGATCTTGTCGATGGCGGTCTGGGCGGCGATCGCCTCGACCCGGTCCGGCTGGTCCGCGAAACTCGGAGACTTGGCCCACGTGCTGCGTCGGGTCGAGGCGCTCATCGTCAGACCTCCGCGTCCTGCTTCTTCTCGGCCTCGGCGGCCTTGCGGGCCATGTTCTCGGCGACCTCCGCCTCCCAGGCCTCGTTGGCCTTGGCGGTGTCGACCTCGAACTCGAAGCGCTGGGTCATCTTGTCGGTGACGTCGGCGACGTCGACGTAGAACTGCTCGTACCAGCGGCGCAGCTGGTAGACCGGCCCGTCCTCCTCGCACAGGAGCGGATTCTCGATCTTGGTCTTGTTCTTCCAGATCTCGACGTCCTGCAGGAAGCCCTCACCGATGCCCTCGGTGAACTTGGCCGCCATCTTGTCCGACTGCTCGTCGGTCATCCCCGTCGGCTTCTTGACGATGATGCCGTACTGCAGCATGAACGAGTCCTGCGTGATGGGGTAGTGGCAGTTGATCAGCACCGACTCGACCTTGTAGCCGCCGTAGCTGTTGGTCATCGGGTTGATCATGTAGGACGGCCCGTAGTACGCCGCGTACGACTCGAGGGTCGACTCCAGCCCGTACTGCGTGGACATCCCCTTGTCCGGGCGGCCCCGGGTGTTGAGGAACTGCTCGGCGACGTGTCCTTCGAAGACGTTCTTGAAGAACGTCGGGAAGGCGTAGTGGATGTAGAAGAAGTGCGCCATGTCGACGACGTTGTCGATGATCTCGCGGCAGTTGGACCCCTCGATGAGGATCTGGTTCCAGGTCCAGTCGGTCCACTCGTCGGTGCCGTAGTGCTCGATGTCCGGGAGCGTGACCTCCGGCGGCGGCGGGTTGCCCTCGGGGTCGTTCCAGACGAAGAGCTGGCCGTGCTTCTCGGTGCTGATCCACGCCCGGGTGCGTGCGAGCGGCGGAACGCGGCGGGCGTAGGGAATGTCGGCGCACTTCCCGGTGCCGCTCCAGCGCCAGTCGTGGAACGGGCACGCGATGTCGTCACCCTTGACCTCGCCCTGTGACAGGTCGCCGCCCATGTGACGGCAGTAGGCGTCGAGGATCTTGATGTCGCCGTTGGTGTCGGCCCAGACCACGAGCTTGGTGCCGAACGCATGGACGGAGTGGGGCTTGCCGTCCTTGAACGTCTTGGTCAGGCCGAGGCAGTGCCAGCCTCGCGCGTACCGCGTCCGAGCTTCTCCGACGTCGATCTCGCGAATCGGTGCCATGTCCCCTCACTTCCCTTCGGATTTCTACTAGAACACGTTATAGAAGTTCGTGGGGATCCGGAAGTGATCGGAGACTTTGGTCCCTACGAAAACGCGCCGACCAGCAGCGAGGGCCCGCCCTCGACAGAAATAAGAACGTGTTCTAGTCTCGAAACAAGCGATCAATTCCGGAGCAGACGGGAGCGTCCAGTGGGCGACCACGACAGCCACGAGGTACTGCAGCGCATCGACGCGCTGCTCCCTTCCTTTCGGGACCGTGCGCAGGAGACCGAGGACCTACGCCGCATCCCCGACGACTCGATCAAGGCGCTTCAGGAGGCCGGATTCTTCAAGCTCGTCCAGCCGTCCCAGTGGGGTGGATTCGAGTGCGATCCGGTGACTTTCTACACCGCCGTCCGCAACATCGCGAGCGCATGCGGCTCGACCGGATGGGTCGCCGGCATCCTCGGCATCCACAACTGGCACCTCGCGCTGTTCTCCCAGCAGGCCCAGGAGGACGTGTGGGGTGCGGACACCGACGTGCGCATCTCCTCGTCGTACGCCCCGATGGGTGCCGGTGAGGTCGTCGACGGCGGATACAAGGTCAACGGCGCCTGGGCATGGTCGTCCGGCTCCGATCACGCGACCTGGGTCGTCGTCGGCGGCCCCGTCATCAAGGACGGACGCCCGGTCGACTTCGGCAGCTTCCTCATCCCGCGCTCGGAGTACGAGATCGACGACGTGTGGAACGTCGTGGGCCTGCGCGGCACCGGCTCGAACACGGTCGTCGTCAAGGACGTGTTCGTCCCGCGTCACCGCTTCCTCAGCTTCAAGACCATGAACGATCTGGCTTCGCCGGGACTCGAACTCAACACCGCGCCCGTCTACAAGATGCCGTGGGGCACCATCCACCCGACGACGATCTCCACTCCGATCGTCGGAATGGCCTACGGCGCCTACGACGCTCACGTCGAACATCAGGGTAGGCGCGTACGCGCCGCCTACGCCGGGGAGAAGGCGAAGGACGACCCGTTCGCCAAGATCCGCGTCGCCGAGGCCGCCAGCGACATCGACGCCGCATGGCGTCAGCTCTCGGGCAACGTCGCCGACGAGTACGCATGCCTGTTGGCCGGCAAGGACGTTCCGATCGAGATGCGCCTGCGCGCCCGCCGCGACCAGGTCCGCGCCACCGGCCGCGCGATCGCGTCGATCGACCGGCTCTTCGAGAACTCCGGCGCCACCGCTCTCGCGAACGGCACACCGATCCAGCGGTTCTGGCGCGACGCCCATGCCGGTCGCGTGCACGCGGCGAACGACGCCGAGCGCGCGTACGTCATGTTCGGTGGCGCCGAATTCGGTCTGCCGCTCACGGACACGATGGTCTAGGGGGCGATCGATGACGACGACGGAAGAACTCACCTACGAATCCACGTCCCGTTTCGCGCAGGTCCGCCCGGACCTGAAGCTCCACTACCATGAGGCCGGTGTCGGCAACGGCCCGACGATCGTGCTGCTGCACGGCGGCGGGCCGGGTGCCTCCTCCTGGTCGAACTTCTCCAAGAACATCCCGGTCCTCGCTCAGCGGTTCCACGTGCTCGCGGTGGACCAGCCCGGGTACGGCAAGTCCGACAAGCCCACCGAGCACCCGCAGTACTTCGTGCACAGCTCGTCGGCGCTCAACGATCTGCTCGACACGCTCGGCGTCACCGAACGCGTTCATCTGCTGGGCAATTCGCTCGGCGGCGGTGCTGCGGTGCGTTTCGCGCTCGACTACCCGGACCGCGCAGGCCGGCTCGTGCTCATGGGCCCGGGCGGTCTGAGCGTCAACCTGTTCGCGCCGGATCCGACCGAGGGTGTGAAGAACCTCGGCAAGTTCAACTACGCGCCGACCCGCGAGAGCCTCGAGGCGTTCCTCCGGATCATGGTCTTCGACCAGTCGCTGATCACCCCCGAACTCATCGAGGAGCGATTCGCTGCGGCGAGCACCCCCGAGTCCCTCGCCGCGGCGAAGGCCATGGGCAAGTCCTTCTCCAGCGGAGAGTTCGAGAAGGGCATGCTCTGGCGCGACGCGTACAAACTGCGGCAGCGTGTGCTGCTCATCTGGGGTCGTGAGGATCGGGTCAACCCGCTCGACGGCGCGCTCGTCGCGCTGAAGATGATCCCCCGGGCGCAGCTGCACGTGTTCGGCGGCTGCGGTCACTGGGCGCAGCTCGAGAAATTCGACGAGTTCAACCGGCTGGCAACCGATTTCCTGCTCGAGGGAGGCAAGTGATGGGCATCAGGTCCCTGGGCTACATGCGTATCGAGGCCACCGACATGGCGGCCTGGCGCGACTACGGCCTCAAGGTGCTCGGCATGGTCGAGGGCAAGGGCACGAACCCCGACGCGCTGTACCTGCGGATGGACGACTTCCCGGCTCGCCTGGTGATCGTGCCCGGTGAGAAGGACCGCCTGCTCGTCTCCGGCTGGGAGACCGCCACCGCCGCCGAGCTTCAGGAGGTCCGGGACAACCTGTCCGCCGCCGGAGTGCCGTTCAAGGAGGGCACCGCCGAACAGCTGGCCGATCGTCGCGTCGTCGAACTGATCACGTTCGAGGACGTCTCCGGCAACATCCTCGAGGTGTTCCACGGTGTCGCGCTCGAACACCGCCGCGTCGTGAGCCCGTACGGCCACCGGTTCGTCACCGGCGAGCAGGGCCTGGGACACGTGGTGCTCACCACCAACGACGACGAGGCGTCCCTGCGCTTCTACCGGGACGTGCTCGGATTCAAACTGCGCGACTCGATGCGGCTGCCCCCGCAGGCCGTCGGCCGTCCCGCCGACGGCGAACCCGCATGGCTCCGCTTCCTCGGATGCAATCCGCGGCACCACAGCCTCGCGTTCCTGCCGTTCCCGAACCCGACCGGCATCGTGCACCTGATGATCGAAGTGGAGAACTCCGACGACGTCGGCCTCTGCCTGGACCGCGCACTGCGTAAGAAGGTCAAGATGTCCGCGACGCTCGGCAGGCACGTCAACGACAAGATGCTGTCCTTCTACATGAAGACTCCGGGCGGCTTCGACATCGAATTCGGTTGCGAGGGACTCGAAGTCGAGGACGACACATGGATCGCGCGTGAAAGCACGGCGGTCAGCCTGTGGGGCCACGACTTCACGGTGGGATTCAAGTAATGACCGGCAGCGAATCCGGCACCGGCGCGGGCCTGGACCCGCGCCGGTTCCGCAACGTCCTCGGGCAGTTCTGCACCGGCGTCACCATCATCACCACCGTCGACGACGGCTCTCCGGTCGGGTTCGCGTGTCAGTCATTCGCGGCGCTGTCGCTCGAACCGCCGCTGGTGCTGTTCTGCCCCACCAAGGCGTCGAGGTCGTGGGCGGCGATCGAACGGTCCGGACGGTTCTGCGTCAACGTCCTCGCTGAGGAACAACAGGACACGTGCGCACGCTTCGGATCCCGCGAACCCGACAAGTTCGCGGGCATCGACTGGACGCCGTCGCCGTTGGGGTCGCCGATCCTCACCGGCTCGCTGGCCCACATCGACTGCACCGTCGAATCGGTGCACGACGGCGGCGACCACTGGGTGGTGTTCGGTCGTGTCGACTCGCTCAGCGAGGCACGCGACGACAAGGAACGCCCGCTGCTGTTCTACCGCGGTCAGTACACCGGCATCGAACCGGAGAAGACGGTGCCTGCGCCGTGGCGCGACGACCTCGAGGCGTTCCTCACCACCGCATCCGAGGACACCTGGCTCTAGATCCACCCCTGGCGTTCCTCGTCGTCCCTGCCCTTTCCCCTTCGGCCCCTACCCTTTCCGAGCGAATGGTACGTTCGCTCGATTGAAGGAGACGAACGGTACATTCGCTCGGGAAAAGCGGTTGTCTCCCCCGCTCCCATCTGCGGTCGGGGACGGGGCGGCTACGTGGTGTAGTCCGCGTTGATGCGGATGTAGCCCTCGGTGAGATCGCAGCCGTACGCGGTGAACTCGCCGGTGGCGATGCCCAGATCCACCTCGATGACCACCTCGTCACCCCCGAGGTACTCCTGGAGTGCGGCAAGGCGTTCGGGTGAGGCCGGGACCGGATATGTTTCGAGCCCCCCGAACGCGATCCGCACGTTCTCCTCGAGAATGTCGGTTTCGGATTCGCACTTGCCCACGGCCATCGCCACCCGGCCCCAGTTCGGGTCGGCGCCGTGCACAGCCGTCTTGACGAGCGGTGAGTTCACGATCGCCTTGGCGACGAGCTTGGCCTGTGCGTCGTCGCGGGCACCGGTGACCCGGACCTCGATGAGTTTGCTCGCGCCCTCACCGTCGGAGGCGATCATCCGCACGAGCTCGGTGCACACCTCCAGCAGGGCCGCCTCGAACGCGGCGAGGTCGACGGGACCGGCTGCCCCGGAAGCGAACACAGCAGCGGTATCCGATGTCGAGGTGTCGGAATCGACGCTGACCGCGTTGTAGGTGCGAGCGACCACCGCGCGGAAGATCCGGTCGAGGTCGTCCGCGTCGATCTGCGCGTCGGTCGCGATGAACGACAACATCGTTGCCATGTTCGGCTCCATCATGCCGACACCCTTGGCCACGCCGACCACCGTGGCGTTCCCGACCGTGCGGAACGCACACTTGGATCGCGTGTCCGTCGTCATGATCGACTCGGCGACCGCACCGAGGTCGGCGGGCCCGGGTGCGGGCAGAGCGTCCATTCCGGCGAGCATGCGTTCCATCGGGTACAGCACGCCGATGACACCGGTCGAGGCGACGAGCACCTGCTCGTCCGGGCAGCCGAGGCGGTCTGCCGCCCAGGCCCGGAGCTGCCGGGCATCCGCGAGCCCCTGCTCTCCGGTGGCGACATTCGCATTGCCCGACACGACGACGACTCCGCGCAGCGCCGACAGATCGACCTCGCGGTCGAGTCGCACGCTCGGCCCGGCGAACCGGGACCGGGTGAACACCGCCGCGGAGGCGGACTCGGGGGTGTTCACGCCGAGGAGCGCGAAGTCGGGATGGTCCTGCTTGACACCGATGCTTCCGGTGAGCGAGGTGAAGCCGTGGACGGCGGGGATCATGCGTGGTCCTTTCGGGCGAGTGTCACACTCACTCTGCCGAACGGACGACGGAACCCGGAACGGCGGGGTCGGAATCCGCGGCTGCGCGAAATGCGCCGTTCACCGTCGCAGGAACCCCTGGTCGGCCTCGCCCTTTCTCCGAGCGAACGGTACGTTCGATCGGTTGAAGGAGACGAGGGATACATTCGCTCGGGAAAAGCAGGGCGAGCTCGGGAAAAGCAGGGCGGTCAGCGTGCCGGAACCCCGACGGCGTTCCCGAACGTCATCGCCAGGTTCCCGATCGACGACGACACCAGGGCGCGTTTGGGTAGACCCAGCGACCGCAGTTCGCCGGCGATCGGGTGCGTCCCCAGTCGTAGCTGCGCACCGCCGATCCGGGAACGCATCCCGGTCGGGTTCATGTCCCAGCTCGTCCGGCGGGTCACCGCGTCCAGGGACGAGTACGCCGCCACGGAAGCGGTCGCACCCGAACCGGGAACCGAAATACCCGGTGCGACAATCAGTTCCGCGATGAGCTGGCCGCCTTCCGACACCGAAGCACGTCTGGTGGCGCTGCGGTGGTCGGTGTCGAAGTCGGCGAGGATCTTCGGGAAACCCCAGATGCCGCGCCCGGCTGCGAGGGTGAAGTCGCCGTCGACGGGCAGCCGGTGAATCAGTGCCCCCGCACCGCCCGAGCCGAGTTCCCGCAGATCCTGGAACACCGTTCCGCCGCGCCGGTTGTGGTCGCGGACGAGGAAGCACACCCCGAACTCGTTGTACGGTCCGAGATCGCCGTCGATGTAGTCGACGAACACGAGCGTGCAGAGGCCGCGCCCCGGCCGGTACTGCAGGATCTCGAGGTCGCTGTCGGCGATCAGCGCCTGCGCGGGTCCGGTGGGTACCGAGTACATCGCCATGAAGGCGGTCGCGGTCCGGACCTGCACGGGCATCGCGACCTCCTTGCCGAGGACGTGATGTGTGCTCGCGGTGTCGCTCATGTCTGCCTTCCCGGAGGCTCGTGGAACGCTCGGATCAAGAATGAGAACGTGTTCCACTATTGGGTCCGGGGACGGCGAATGCAAGGCCCTACGGTGCGCCCAGGTTCATCTCGTCCGGGTGCATCCCCAGACGGTTCCCGTTCTCGAGGGTGTCGATCTCGCTCAGATCCAGATCCGAGAGCTCGAAGTCGAACACGTCGATGTTCTGCGTGATCCGGTCCTCGTGCACCGATTTCGGGATGACGATCAGCCCGTTCTGCAGGTGCCACCGGATCAGGACCTGCGCGGGCGACTTGCTGTGCCGGTCGGCGATGCGATCGATGATCGGGTCCGTGAGCAGGGTGTTCGGCTTCGACGCCCGGCCCCAGCCGGAACCGCTGGTGCCCCCGAGCGGGCTCCAGGACTCGACGGCGACGCCGAGCTCCGCCGCGCTCGCGCGGATATCGGCCTGCGGCAGATTCGGATGCAGTTCGACCTGGTCCACGGCGGGGAGCAGTCCGCCGCGATCGGCCAGCAGTTTCAGATGCCGCGGCTCGAAGTTGCAGACCCCGACGGCCTTCGCCTTCCCCGACGACGCGATCTCCTCCATCGCATCCCACGTGCGCAGAAGGCGCTGGTCGTCGAGTAACGGCCAGTGCACGAGGTACAGATCGACGTAGTCGAGGCCGAGCCGCGCCAGGCTCGCGTCGAACGCGGCCAGCGCCGGCCCGTATCCGTGGTCGGCGTTCCACAGCTTGGTGGTGACGAACAGGTCCTCGCGGGGGACCGACGACGCCGCGATGCCGCGCCCGACGCCCGCCTCGTTGCCGTATGCTGCGGCGGTGTCGATGTGGCGGTAGCCGGCCTCGTCGATCGCGAATCGCACAACGTGCTCGGTCTGCTCGTCCGTGGCCTGCCAGACTCCCAGACCGAGCTGCGGGATGGTCGTTCCGTTGTTCAGCGTGATCGAGGCAGCGCTCATCGTTCCAGGCTAACCAATCCTCCCCCAGCCGCAGCGAGTTCGAGTACCTCCTCTTCGGTCGGCGGACTCTTCGGGTGATGCGTCAGGCACAGCGGTGTGCGGGTCTTCCGGAACTCCGCTCCTTCGATCGCCGCATAGAAATGCCCGGCGGACAGTCGGCCGATGTCCGGCACCGTGCCACCCTTGACGCGCGCCATCTCCTGGGCCGCCTGGATCTGGGCGGGGCTGTTGAGCAGTCCGTAGAACTGTGTGGCGGCGTTGCCGGGGATCTTGTTGTTCAGGCCCTTGGGAGCCTGTGTCGCGAACACCAGGCCGAGCCCGTACTTGCGGGCCTGCGACGCCAGCGCCAACGTGCTCTGCGTGCATGCGGTGAATCCGCCCGACGGCGCGAAGTTCTGCGCTTCGTCCATGACGAACAGGGCGCCGAGCGGCCGGTCACCGGCAGGGTTCTTCTTGATCCACGCGAACAATGCCATCTGCAACTGGTTGACGAAGCCCTGTCGTTGGTCGTCCGACGGCAGCCCGGACAGGTTCACCACCGACACGCGAGCCCGGCGTCCGGGGGACGGGGTGAGCAACGTACCCGGATCGGCCGGTGCACCCTGCCCCCCGAAGAGCGGATCGTTGGCCATCGACGCCTTGAGATTCTCCGCGAGATCCGCGGCGATCTTCGTGGCGTTGCGCAGGTTGCTGATGTCCTCGGGTAGGTCCTCGAGGAGTGCGACGAACTGGTCCAGGTTGCCGTGCGGGCGTTCCCCGAAGTATTCGAGTGCCTGTTTGAGCACGGCACGGGCCTTGTCCGCGGTGGCGGACTTGCCGTCCACCTTCGCGCGCGGTGCCAGCGCTGCGACCGCGGATTCGACCGCGGCATCGAATTCGTCGGCGTCGTCCACGACGCTCGCGAAGTCCGGCAGAGGCTGGAATGCGAGCGGGCGACCGTTCTGCCGCCGTGGTGTCCACACGACCACCTCGGTGTGCTCGAGGTACTCGTCGGCCTTGGCCCTGTCTTCCTGGCTCCACGATCGCTCGCCGTCGGGCCACGGGCTGCCGAGCCGCGACAGGTCGTTGTTCGGATCCAGGATGATCGACGAAACACCCTGCAGTGCACATTCTTCGACGATCCGCCGGATGAGCACCGTCTTGCCGGACCCTGATCCGGCGAAGATCGCGGTGTGCTTGCGCAGCGCCTCGAGATCGACGTGCACCTGCTGCCCCGTGTCGACGGTGGTACCGAGCGGGATGGACGCTGTCCCGGGTGCCGTCCCGATCGTGCCCGGGTCGCGGGTCGCTTCCGCCGTTTCCTGTGTTGCGGTGGTGCCGGGCGGGGTGGTCGACTCTACGGCGGAATCTACTTCGGATTCCGGAGGGCCCGAGGGAATCCCGCCGTCGAGGATGCTGCCCAGCAGATCGGTCCCGTGCGCGGGGCGCCGGGATCGCAACCAGGCGTCGAGATTCTCCGGATTGTCGTCGAGCATCGTTCGCAGTGCGGCGAACGTGCGCACATCCTCCGACGAGAACGAGATCGTCCGTCCCCCGGCCCGCGTGAACTCGGCGACCGCCGCCTGGGTCTTCGCTCCCGCGGGCCACGGACTGTTGCGCAACACGATCAAGTGTCGGCCCGGAACTCCCGAGTTGAATCCGGCTGCAGTGCACGCCTTCTGGAGCCGGTTTGTCGACGCGACGGCGTTGGGGGCGGTGATCGCGCGGAACGCCCACTGTACGTGTGTCTCGGTCTCTTCGTCGAGGGTGCGGCGCAAGAGGGCGTGCAGGGCCGGTTTCGTTCCGGGCGGCACCTCCTGCTGGTAGACGTCACCGGGTGCGCCCGTCTCCCGGATCCATGCATCGAGACCCACCGCGAGAAGTCCGGGGACGACCAGGTCCTCGGCCGCAGGCTCGGACACGTCGTCGATCGTTGCCGCGCCGCGCAACTGGGCGAAACGCGCATCGAGTACCGCGAAGTCGCCGGTGGGTCGAATCGGGGCCACCGCCGAGTCGGCCCGGTCGTCGGCCCGTGCGGTCAGGGTGGTCATCTCCTGGACGGATCCGCGTTCGAGACACTGGCGAATGTGCCGGTCCACCAGTTGCAGCAGGCGACGAGGTGTGTAGTCGTGCGCGTCGGCGAAGGCGGGTTCGGCGATCGGCCAGGTCGGATACGGCGGAACGAAACCCACTGTGTCGTAGGCACGGTCGAGGCGCCGCCGGATCAGTTCACGCGCTACGTCCGGAGAGGGCAGTTGCGACAGCGCGCACACTCGGAAGCGGTCGCGGACCGTCACGGTCGCGGACCGGTCGATCACCTCCCATGCCGAGGGCAGGCACGAGAGAACGGGTACGGTGCGGCTGAGCGTTTCCCTCAACGACATCAGCCCATGGGCGACATCGTCGAACGCGGCGGCCCCGGACGGGCGTCCGGATGCGTCGGTCCCGCTGTGGCCCATCTGCGTGATCAGTGTGTCGATCTGGTCGATCGCCAGCACGGCAGGACCGGTCGCCGCGAGCAACCGTGACAGGTCACGCGCTATCTCCTGATGCGTCGAGACGACCGGGCCGATTCCCCATTTGGTGCGCTCGCCGGGATTCGTCTCGTCCGAACACAGCAGGTACGACTCGCCGATCTCCCGCAATTCGAGGCCCGCGGCATAGAGCACGAGTGCGCGGAGAGTGCGCCGGTATTTCTGCATGAGTGGTGGGTCCACGGCATACAGCCGCGTGACGAAGGTGTCGAGTGTCGTGCGGTCGACGGGAGAGTCGCCCACGATCGCCTTGCGCTGCACGCGCGATACCCCCGCGAGGTTCGCCAGACGCCACAGCAGCGCCCGCAACTGAGTGTCGTGCTCCGGCGCCGGCCGGCCCAGATCCTCGAGCATCCCGAACAACGTCGAACGCCAGAAGCTGGAGGCATCCAGCAGTTTCAGCAGGAAGAAGTAACCACCCTGCTGCTGCACACGTTCCCGGATGAAACCGAGAAGGTGCGTCTTGCCCGCGCCCGCCTGGCCCTGGACGACGACGCCGAGCGGGTTCGTCCCGTCGCTGTTCCGCGCGTCGGTGAAGGCATCGAGCACGGCGGTGAGTGCGGCGTCGTGCAAGCCCGGTACGTGCAGCGGTTGCTGCGCCTCCCACACGTCGTCGGGCGTCGGTGCCCAGGTCAGACGGACGGATGCCAGGGCCCGGAGCTGTTCGTCGACGGTCATCGTTCCTCGATCGCAAGCAGGTGGTTGTCCACATCCCCGACCACGACAGCCGCGGCGCGGTCGTCGTCGGTGAGTGCCTTCTGGTTCGCCTCGGGCGTCAAGTGCACGTCGGGCAAGCGGTTCATCCGGACCAGTTCGCGGTCCACGTCGGCGGTGGTTGCTCCGATCAGCGCCGGGCGCAGCCTCGTGAGGCTCACCCACGCCCCGGGACGGCGGGCGAGGTTCCGGTACGCGGCGCGGATCCGGTCCTCGAGTGGGGCGGGAGCGTCCACGGACACATCGACTTCGGTGACCGGCGTGAAGACCTCGTACAACTGCAGATCGGCGCGGTCGAAGTGGCGTCCGAGCGCGCGGAGCAGCGTGTACACGGTGCGGACCGGGGGCGCGACGCGAGGCGGCGTCTCGGCGCCGAATTCCTGGCGGCACCGGGCCCAGCCCGCGTCGGTGAGTTCGTGTGCGTAGGGGCGGACCGAGGTATCGGTGGAGACAAGACCCAGCCTGTTCAGCTTGCGGCGGCTCTCGGCACGCAGCTCCGGACCGAGCGCCTTCAGGTCCGTGCTGGTGACGGGCCGCGCCTCGGCGAGCAGTGTCAGCAGGATCAGTGTCTCGCTGGGAGTCAGATTGTCGGCGCTCACTGGGGTCTGCTTTCCGGAGTCGGGACGAGGTTGCGGGTACTGACGCATCGGGCGATCTTCTCGACGACGGATGCGACGTCGTGGCGGACGTGTTCGTTGGTGAACCGCAGCACGGCGTATCCGGCGAGTTGCAGGTCGACGTCCCGTTGCCGGTCGGCGGCGAACTTCGCGGGCCTGCGGTGTTCCGGTCCGTCGATCTCGACAACACATCGGGCGGCCGGAAACAGTACGTCGACGCGGATCGGGGCGTCGAGCGGGCCACGCGACCACGTCGTGTTCCACCGGCGGTCGTGTGCCCAGTCGCACCCGGCCAGGGCCGATTCGAGCAGCTTCTCGGTGTCGCTTCCGGGATGCGGGACCCCCTGGAGCGCAGGGACACGCAACCGGGGCAGCGGAGATGTGTCGGCCGCGGGGGATGGCGCGGTCCCGATGTGGACGACGGGGAACCGATCGATCACGGGGATCGGGTCGCCGGTCAGCCAGATGCCGAAGCGTCCGCGCTCGGCCAGCCATTCGCACGCGGTGGCGAACATGTGTTGTTCCGGGACGGACATGGGTTCCGCGGTGACGACGAGCACGGCACGGTCGCGGGTGTAGCTCGCGGCGAGGACCCGGGCGATCCCGGCCGCACGGACCTCGACCGCGTGCCGGCCCGGAGCAATCGGGACGCCGTGCAGGGCCGCCTCGGCGAGGTCGGCCAGGAACGGGCCGAAGTGTGGGCCGGCCGCCGCCACGTCGAGGGCGAACGCACGGACGGCCGCGGTGTCGAGGCGGCTGCGGCCGCCGATCGCGTGGGCACCCGGCAGCCACGAGTGCAGAAGTACGCGAGCAGCGCTTTCGCAGTCGTCGAGGATCCGGGTGACGAGGTCCGAAGCGCTCGGGACCGTTTCGACGTGATAGGTCGATACCGCGGGAGCGCCGGGTGGGAGAGGATCGAGTGCGTCGGCGACGGTGGCACTGTCGACGCCACGCAGATGAACGACACGATCGGTCGGAAGATCGACGAGCGTGCCGGGTACGAGAGATTCGGCTGGGATCATCGGTGCCCGGCGTCCCCACCGCGCCGACGTCGGTACATGCCCGAACCATACATACCGGACCCCGTGGTCGGACTAAGAGGTCAGTGTTGCGCTCGCCGCATCCACCCGTCGACCTCGCGCCGATCGGTCAACCGGATCACCGGCAGGTCGGGTCGTCGCGCGAGCACCTCGGCGATCCGGGTCGCGACGAGCGGATAGGTCGACCACGACCACCGCACGACGTGGGTGGGATCGGTGAAGATCGTGCGCAGCGGCGGTTCGACGTTGCCGTTCCACAGCACTTCGCGATGCACCCGGCGCCGCAGCGTGCGGGCGAGGAGCTGCCGCATCACCGTCGACCGCGGCAGATCCAGCCACACCATCAGATCGGCGCGCTCGGCCAGCAGCTCCCGCACCGCCGTGTACTGCCATTCGGTGACCCATTCGGGTGCGGCACTGAACCGCTCCACGTCGTCGGCGAACGACGGACGCGGTGTCCAGTTCGGCCCGTGGTGCAATGCGTCGAGCTCGACGTGCTCGGTCCCCAGCACCGCTGCGATCCGCCCGGCCAGCGTGGTCTTCCCCGAGCCGGAACCACCGGCGACGAGAATCCTGCAGGGACGGGTGGGCGGCGGAGTGGTCACGTCGAGCAACGGCATCCGGGAAGGATATCGGGACCGGAGCCCCGCACGACGACGGCCGCGCAGGCGATGACACCTGCGCGGCCGTCCGTGGACGTCCTCGCTACGACGCGATCGCGGCCAGGAAGTCGCGCGGCTGCCCGAACAGCTGCGCGGTGCCGTGGGCACGCTTGAAGTAGAGCTGCGCGTCGTGCTCCCACGTGATGGCGATGCCGCCGTGAAGCTGGATCGCTTCGGCTGCGACCTGCTCGAATGCTTCCGAGCAGTAGATCTTCGCCGCGTAGGCATCCTGCGGATCCTGCGACAGTGCCGCCGCGTACGACATGGACCGGGCGGTCTCGACGAGCGCGTACATGTCGGCCATGCGGTGCTTGAGCGCCTGGAACGAGCCGATCACACGACCGAACTGCTTGCGGTTCTTCGCGTATTCGACGGTCAGGTCCAGCGCGGCCTGTGCCGCCCCGACCTGCTCGGCGGACAGGGCGACGAGCGCGGCCGTCTTCAGCCGCTCGGCCAGATCGGCCGGCGACGACAGGAGTCGTCCGGTCGCACCGGTGAACGACACCTGTGACAGCGACCGCGTCGGATCCATCGTCGGCACCCGGCGACGGTCGACACCGTCGGCCGCCGGATCCACCTCGAACAGCGATACACCGGAGCCGTCGGCGGCGAGCACGAGCAGCGTCGTCGCGACGTCGCCGCCCAGCACGTAATGAGCGGTCCCGGTGAGCGAGTCGCCGGACGCGGACACACCCGTTGCATCCCAGCCGGATTCGGACGCCCAGCACACCGCGGCAACCTCGCCGGCCGCGATGCCCGGCAGCAAGCGGCTGCACGCGTCGGCGTCGCCGGAGATCAGCAGCGCCTGCGCGGCGAGCACGGCGGAACCGAGCAGAGGCGACGGTGTGAGGGTCCGGCCGAGTTCCTCGAGCACCACGTGGGTTTCGGCGAGTGACGCGCCGACCCCGTCGAACTCCTCCGGAATCGCCAGTGCCGCAACACCGATCTGCTCGACGAGCCGGCCCCACAGGGCTGCGTCGAATCCGTCCGGTGACGCGATGGCCTTACGCACGGCCGCGGAATCGGAATGCTTGGCGAGCAGGTCGCGCACCGACTGTCGCAGTGCCGCGCGATCCTCGGTTTCGAACGTCACGACGCCTCCAATGCGGCGACGACCCGCGCCCGGTGCACATCCGGGGTGCCCCACGCGGTGACGAGTGCACGGGCCTTCGTCAGCCACAGCGAGAGGTCGTGTTCCTGCGTGTATCCGATCGCGCCGTGCACCTGCAGTGCCGTGCGTGCGGCCAGGTACGCGGCATCGCCACACGCGACCTTCGCGGCCGAGACGTCGCGCGAGGCGGTCGGCAGACCGTCCCGCACCGCGAGCGCCGCTCCGAGGAGCAGCGGACGCGCCATCTCCAGGGCGACGGCGACCTCGGCGAGGTGATGCTTGATCGCCTGGAACGAGCCGATGACGCGGCCGAACTGCTTGCGCTGCTGCGCGTATTCGGTGCTGATGTCGAGCAGGGTCCGGCCGAGGCCGAGCAGCTGCGCTGCGGTCGCGAGGGCACCCAGGTCGAATGCCTCGGTGAAATCGGTGGTGCCGAGTTCGCCGGCCGCGGTGACCGGGAACAGGCGGCGCGCGGGGTCGATCGAGCCGTGCACGGTGCCGGCGGTACCCGTGGACACCGTCGAATCCTCCACGAGCAGGATCAGATCGGCGGTGTCCGCGTCGACCGCGTACGGCACGTGCGGTGCCGCAGCGACCGTGGCGAGGGAACCGGACGCCAGCGCGCCCAGCCGGTCGGGCGCGACCGCGGCGAGCAGAGCCGGTGCGACGGCGACGGTTTCGACGACGGGACCGGGCACCGCGTGGCGGCCGAGCTGCTCGACGGCGACGATCAGATCGATCGCGTCGGCGCCGAGACCGTCGTGCTCCTCGGCGACCAGCAGGCCGTTGACGCCGGTCTCGGCGAGGCGCTGCCACACCTTCAGGCCGGGTTCGGTGTCCCCGGTGTTCCAGGCGCGGATCACCGCCGGCATGTCCGACTTGGTGAGCAGCGCGTCGATGCTCGCCGCGAAGTCCTCGTGGGACTCGTCGAGTGCGAATCTCATCGGTCGCCCTTCGGTAGGCCGAGCAGTCGCTCGGCGATGACGTTCTTCTGGATCTCGTTGGTGCCCGCGTAGATCGGGCCGGACAGCGAGAAGAGGTAGCCGTCGGTCCAGGAGTCCACCAGCTCGGCCTCCGGGCCCTGCAGGGCGAGAGCGGTCTCGTGGGTGGCGATGTCCCATTCGGACCAGAACACCTTGTTGATCGACGATTCGGCGCCGAGCTCGCCGCCGGCCTCGAGCCGGGTGACGGTGCCCCACGTGGACAGCTCGTACGCCCGCGCACCGATCCACGCGTCCGCCACCCGGTTCCGCAGCGCGGCGTCGCCGTGCAGAGGGGAGGTACGGTACAGGTCCAGCAGCCGGTCCGTTGCCGCGAGGAAGCGGCCCGGGGCGCGCAACGACAGGCCACGCTCGTTCGAGGCGGTGCTCATCGCGACGCGCCAGCCCTCGTTGACACCGCCGATGACACCGGAGTCACCGGGGTTCGCCGGGTCGTCCGGCACGAACACGTTCTCGAGGAAGATCTCCGCGAAGCCGGGTTCGCCGTCGAGCTGGTCGATCGGGCGGACGGTGACACCGGGGGAGCGCAGGTCGAACATGAAGTACGTGATGCCCTTGTGGCGCTGGGCATCCGGGTCGGAGCGGAACAGGCCGAAGCCCCAGTCGGCGTAGCTCGCGCGGGAGCTCCACGTCTTCTGGCCGTTGAGCAGCCATCCGCCGTCGGTGCGGGTCGCCGTCGAGCGCAGTGACGCCAGGTCGCTCCCGGATTCGGGTTCGGACCAGGCCTGGGCCCAGATGTCGTCGGCGCGGGCCATGCGCGGCATGATGCGCGCGAGCTGTTCCGGGGTGGCGTGCTCGAACAGGGTGGGGGCGAGCAGGAAGATGCCGTTCTGGCTGACCCGGCCGGGCGCGCCGGCGCGGTAGTACTCCTCCTCGAAGATCACCCACTGCTGCAGGGTCGCGTCACGGCCGCCGAGTTCGGCGGGCCAGGACACGACGGACAGGCGGGCGTCGGCGAGGGTGCGTTCCCACTGCCGGTGCTCCTCGAAACCGTCCTTCGTGTCCATCGACCTCAGTGGGGTGGACGGCACGTTCTCGGCGAGGAACGCCCGTACCTCGTCGCGGAATGCGACGGTGGCGTCGTCGAACTCGAGGTCCATCACTTGCCTTCCTGGACGGGACGGGCGCTGGCCGCCATCGACTTGGCGTTCATGCCGCCGAGCGAATCGGTGCCGACCTCGGCGTTGTAGGAGTGCGCGAAGTGGTGCAGGCCGAACACCGAGTCCATGCCGTTGCGCATGCCCATCTGGTCCTCGCACTGGTTCACGGCACGCTTGGTCAGGGCCAGGCCGAAGCGTGGCATCTCGGCGATGCGTCCTGCCAATGCCAGGGTTTCGCTCTCGAGTTCCTCACGCGGCACGACCCGGCTGACCATGCCGACCTCGTACGCGCGCTGCGCGGTGAAGCGGTCACCGGTGTAGAGGATCTCCTTCGCGAAGCGGGTACCGAGCACCCACGGGTGTGCGAAGTACTCGACACCCGGAATGCCCATGCGCACCACGGGATCGGAGAAGAACGCGTCCTCGGACGCGACGATCAGGTCGCACACCCATGCGAGCATGAGGCCGCCGGCGATGCAGGCGCCCTGCACCGACGCGATGACGGGCTTGGGGATCTCCCGCCAGCGGCGGCACATCCCGAGGTAGACCTCCATCTCGCGGGCGTAGCGCTGGTCGCCGCCCGGCTTGTCGACGTGGTCCCACCACATCACGGCCTTGTTGTCGTAGTGCACGTGGTGGTCGCGGCCGGGGGTGCCCAGGTCGTGGCCCGCCGAGAAGTGCTTGCCGTTGCCGGCCAGGACGATCACCTTGACCTCGTCGTCCTCGACCGCGCGCTCGAAGGCCGCGTCGAGTGCGTAGGTCATCACCGAGTTCTGCGCGTTGCGGTAGTCCGGGCGGTTCAGGGTGACGATCGCGACCCCGTCACGCACCTCGTACGTGACGACATCGGGCTCGAACGGGACGGTCATGATTTCTCCTCACGCAGAACGTTTTTCAGAACCTTGCCGGATGGGTTCCGGGGCAGGTGGTCGACGAATCGCACCGAACGGGGGACCTTGAAGCCCGCGAGTCGTTCCTTGCAGAACGCGATCACCGTGTCTTCGGTGAGTTCGGCTCCGGGCAGGGTCGCGACGAAGGCGCGCCCGACTTCGCCGGCGCGCTCGTCGGGGACGCCGATCACGGCGACCTCGTGCACGCCGGGCAGACGCAGCAACGCCGCCTCGATCTCGGCCGGGTACACGTTGAAGCCGTTGCTGATGTACATGTCCTTGAGACGGTCGGTGATGTCGAGATAGCCGCGCTCGTCGAGAGTTCCGACGTCACCGGTGTGGAGCCAGCCGTCGGCGTCGATGGTCTTGGCGGTCGCTTCCGGATCGTCCAGGTAGCCGAGCATCACATTGGGTCCGCGCAGCAGGATCTCGCCCTTGTCGCCGATGCGGACCTCGAACTCGGCGGTGGCGCGGCCGGAGGAGGTGGACACGGTGACCGGGTCGTCGTCGGTGCGGCACATGGTCGCGACGACCGCTTCGGTCTGGCCGTAGGCGGTGATCACCGCGTCGAAGGCCAGTTCGGTCTGCATGCGTTCGACGAGTGCGACGGGCACCGGTGCGGCCCCGGTGACGGCGACGCGCAGGTTCGACAGGTCGAATTCGTCGCGGCGCGGGTGATCGAGGATGCTCTGGTAGATCGTCGGCGCTCCCGGGAGCACGCTGATCTGCTCCGCGGACACCATCGCCATGACCCTCTCCACGTCGAACACCGCCATCGGCACCACGGTGGTGCCGGAGAGCAGGGCGGCGAGGATGCCGGCCTTGTATCCGAAGGTGTGGAAGAACGGGTTGATGATGAGGTAGTTGTCCTCGACCGTCAGTTCGGCGCAGTCGGCCCACGCCCGGGCGACGCCGACGGCCTGACGGTGTGCGCTGAGCACGCCCTTGCTGCGGCCGGTGGTGCCGGACGTGAACAGGATGTCGGAGACGTCGTCGGCACCGACCGCGGCGGCGCGTGCGTCGGCCTCGGTGCGGGCGTCCTCGGTTGCCTGTGCCAGGAAGGTGTCCCAGTCCGTGACGTTCTCGGTGGGAGTGTCGTCGCCGCCGACCGGGACGCGGACGACGGTGGGCACGTGCAGTTCGGGTGCGGCCTCGCGCAGCTGGCGGTAGCGGTCGGTTCCGAGGAACTCGCCGACGACGACGAGCGCCGCGGCGTGCACGCGCTCGACGATGTCGGCGGCCTCGGCTCCGGTGTATCGCGTGTTGATGGGTACGAGCACGCCCCCGGCCCAGTGTGTGCCGAGTGCGGCGATCACCCAGTGGTACGTGTTGGGCGACCACAGCGCGACGCGGCCTCCCGGTTCGAGTCCGCTCGCGACGAGCGCGGCGGCGAAGTCCCGGACCTGGTCGCGAAGCTGTGCGAAGGTCAGACGAATATCGCCGTCGGCGATGGCGAGCCGGTCGGCGTGGTCGCCGGCGGCGCGGTCCAGGGCGGCCGGCGTGGTTCTCGGATGTGCAGTCACTGAGCTCCCTACCTAGCAATTGCTTGGTAGGTTATCGTACAGACGTGGATCAGAGCGAGAGTCTCGAGAACGCAGAGTTTGCGGCCACCGTCCGCCAGTGGCTCGAAGAAAACCTGACCGGCGAATTCGCCGAGCTCAGAGGTAAGGGCGGCCCCGGAAGTGAGCACGAGTTCTTCGAACAACGGCTCGCCTGGGATCGACATCTGGCTGCCGCCGGATGGACCTGCATCGGATGGCCGACCGAGTACGGCGGCCGCGGTGCGACCCTCGAACAGCAGGTGATCTTCCACCAGGAGTACGCCAAGGCGAACGCGCCCGCGCGGGTCAACCACCTCGGTGAGGAACTGCTCGGCCCGACCCTCGTCGCGTTCGGAACCGACGAGCAGAAGAAGCGGTTCCTGCCCGGCATCCGCAACGTCACCGAGCTGTGGGCCCAGGGCTACTCCGAGCCCGGCGCCGGGTCCGACCTCGCCAACGTCTCGACCACCGCGCGACTCGACGGCGACAAGTGGGTGATCAACGGACAGAAGGTGTGGACGTCCCTCGCGCACGTCGCCCAGTGGGCGTTCGTCGTGTGCCGCACAGAACCCGGCTCGAGCCGGCACCAGGGCCTGAGCTTCCTGCTCGTGCCGCTCGACCAGCCCGGCATCACCGTCCGGCCCATCCAGCAGCTCACCGGCACCTCCGAGTTCAACGAGGTGTTCTTCGACGACGCCGTCACCGACGCCGAACTCGTCGTCGGCGCGCCCGGAGACGGCTGGAAGGTCGCGATGGCGCTGCTCACCTTCGAACGCGGCGTCTCCACCCTCGGCCAGCAGATCGGGTTCGCCCGCGAACTCGACGCGATCGTCGCGCTCGCCGAAGCATCCGGTGCGACGAACGACCCGCACATCCGCGAACGCATCGCCCGCGCACGCATCGGCCTGCGCGTCATGCGCGCCCACGCGGTGCGCACCCTCGACGGCGCCGACCCCGGTCAGGCATCCGTGCAGAAACTGTTGTGGGCCAACTGGCATCGCGACCTCGGCAAGCTCGCCATGGACGTGCAGGGAGCGGCTTCCCTCGTCGGCCCGGACCAGGACCACGCCGGCACCCCGTCCGTGATCACCGACCCCGAACACCTCGAACTCGCCGAATGGCAGCGGTTGTTCCTGTTCACCCGCGCCGACACCATCTACGGCGGTTCCAACGAAATTCAGCGCAACATCATCGCCGAGCGGGTGCTCGGCCTTCCCCGAGAGGCACGCGCGTGACCACTTCACCCCTGGCGGAAGTTCCCGTCGAAACCCCCGGCCACGGACTGCTCGCCGGCAAGAAGGTCGTCGTGACCGCCGCCGCCGGCACCGGCATCGGCTTCGCGACCGCGCGGCGCGCGCTGCTCGAAGGCGGCGACGTGCTCGTCTCCGACTTCCACGAACGCCGCCTCGCCGAGACCGTCGAGAAGCTCGCCGCCGAGTTCCCGGACCAGCAGGTCACCTCGATCGTGTGTGACGTCTCGTCCACCGAGCAGGTCGACGCGCTGATCACCGGTGCCGCGGAACAGCTCGGCCGCATCGACGTCCTGGTCAACAACGCCGGCCTCGGCGGTGAGACGCCCGTCGTCGACATGACCGACGACCAGTGGGACCGCGTCCTCGACATCACCCTCACCAGCACGTTCCGCGCCACCCGCGCTGCGCTGCGTTACTTCCGCAGCGTCGACCACGGCGGTGTGCTCGTCAACAACGCATCGGTCCTCGGCTGGCGGGCCCAGCACTCGCAGGCGCACTATGCGGCCGCCAAGGCCGGTGTCATGGCACTGACCCGCTGCTCGGCGATCGAAGCCGCCGAATACGGAGTGCGGATCAACGCGGTCGCGCCGTCCATCGCGCGGCACGCGTTCCTCGCGAAGGTCACCAGCGAGGAGCTGCTCGACCGCCTCGCCGCCGGCGAAGCCTTCGGGCGGGCCGCGGACGTGTGGGAGATCGCCGCGACCATCGCGATGCTCGCCAGCGACTACACCACCTACCTCACCGGCGAGGTCGTCTCGATCTCCTCGCAGCGGGCGTGACCACCCCGGTGTGTCTTTGTGGCCACCCCGGTGGCACAAAAGACACACGGGGCCGCTTGAAAGGATGCACCCATGACTCCACCTCGTGACGACGCCGCCGGAAAGTCCGGACGCCGCGGCGAACTGCTCGACATCGCCGCCGACCTGTTCGCCTCGCGTGGCGTGCGCGCGACCACCGTCCGCGACATCGCCGACGCGGCGGGGATCCTCTCGGGCAGCCTCTATCACCACTTCGATTCGAAGGAGTCGATGGTCGACGAGATCCTCCGCGGCTTCCTCGACGACCTGTTCGGCCGTTACCGCAAGATCGTCGCCGCCGGCCTCGACTCCCGCGCGACCCTCGAGGCGCTCATCACCGCGTCGTACGAGTCGATCGACAAGTCGCACGCGGCGGTCGCGATCTACCAGGACGAGGCCAAGCACCTCGTCGGCAACGAGCGGTTCGCGTACATCGCCGAACTCAACACCGAATTCCGCGACCTGTGGGTCGGCGTCATCGAACGGGGCGTCGAGGACGGCAGCTTCCGTCCCGACGTCGACGTCGAACTGGTCTTCCGGTTCCTGCGCGACACCGTGTGGGTCGCGGTGCGCTGGTACCGGCCCGGCGGTGCTCTCACCGCCGACCGCGTGGCACAGCAGTACCTCAGCATCGTCCTCGACGGCCTGTCGGGACCCGAATCCTCCTAGGAGCAACCATGACCGAGGCATACATCGTCGACGCGGTGCGTACCCCGATCGGCAAGAAGAACGGCGGCCTGGCAGGTGTCCACCCGATCGACCTGGGTGCGCACATCATCGCGGCGCTCGTCGAGCGCACGGGCATCGACCCGTCGGACGTCGACGACGTCGTGTTCGGTTGCGTCGACGCCGTCGGAGGGCAGGCCGGCAACATCGCCCGCATGGCGTGGCTCGCCGCGGGACTCCCGCAGCACGTGCCGGGCGTGACCGTGGATCGTCAGTGCGGTTCGAGCCAGCAGGCCATCCAGTTCGGCGCGCAGGCCATCCTCGCCGGCACCGCCGACCTGATCGTCGCCGGCGGCGTGCAGAACATGAGCCAGATCCCGATCTCGTCGGCGATGGTGGTCGGCGAGCAGTTCGGCTTCACCACCCCCACGGCCGAGTCGAAGGGGTGGACCGAGCGTTACGGCAACCAGGAGGTGTCCCAGTTCAAGGGTGCCGAGATGATCGCCGACAAGTGGGACATCAGCCGCGAGGACCTCGAGAAGTGGGCGCTGCAGAGCCACGAACGCGCCAAGGCGGCGATCGCCGCGGGCCGCTTCGACAACGAGATCGTTCCGCTCGGTGACGCGACCGTCGACGAGGGCCCCCGCGACACCAGCCTGGAGAAGATGGCCGGTCTGAACGTGCTCGTCGAGGGTGGCAAGATGACCGCCGCCGTCGCCAGCCAGATCTCCGACGGCGCCAGCGCACTGCTGCTCGCGTCCGACGAAGCGGTGAAGAAGCACGGACTCAAGCCCCGCGCCCGCATCCACCATGTGAGCGCCCGCGGCGACGACCCGATCTTCATGCTGTCGGCGCCGATCCCGGCCACGCAGTACGCCCTCGAGAAGACCGGCCTGACGATCGACGACATCGACCTCATCGAGATCAACGAGGCGTTCGCACCCGTCGTGCTCGCGTGGATCAAGGAGATCGGCGCCGACCCGGCCAAGGTCAACGTCAACGGCGGCGCCATCGCCCTCGGCCACCCGCTCGGCGCGACCGGCACCAAGCTCATGGCGACCCTGCTCAACGAGCTCGAGCGCATCGGTGGCCGCTACGGTCTGCTCACCATCTGCGAGGGCGGCGGTACCGCCAACGTCACCATCATCGAGCGCATCGAATCCTGACAGCGGAACCCGCGGTGTCCGTCCTGCCCGGCAGGGTGGGGCGGGACGGACACCGCGGCTCGCTTCGGGATCCGATATTCGGTGCTAGCGGAGCGTCGGGTCGGTGACGCGGTCGCTGCTGCCCGCCGTGCGGAACACCGTGTCGACCACGTCGGCGACCGGATCGGCCGGCAGGACGTGGACGACGTTCTGGTAGATGACGCCGCCGTCGGGGCACCACACCACCACCCGCCGCGGGCCGGGGGCGACGTTGTGCGCGACCATCGTTCCCGACGGTTCCAGCGGCAGGCTCTGGGTGTCCCCGTCGGCATCGGGATCGACGCGACAGCTTTCCGGATGCACGGGCACACCGTGCACGGTCACCTTCACCCGGGCCCGTCCCGGGACGACATCCGCGGTGGCCGCCGCACCGGCGACACCGGGAGTGGTCAGGACGATTGCTGCGGTGGACAACACGGCCGCGGCGGCGCTCACGTATCGGATTCTCATTCGGCTCCTTCCGTAGGGTTCGATCGACGATACGACGGAATTGGGCCATACGTCTGTATTTTCCGGTCCGGTGTCAACTCGGCCGACCGGGACTACCCTCGGACCCATGTGCCGGAACATCACCGAACTGCGCGGACTCGAACCTGCTGCCACGGCGGAGGAGATCGAAGCTGCCGCGCGGCAATACGTCCGTAAGGTCAGCGGTATCCAGAAGCTGTCCGATGCCACCCGCGAACCGTTCGAGCAGGCGGTCGCGGAGGTCACCGCGACCACCGCACGGCTGCTCGCCGCCCTGCCGGAGCGCCGGCAGCCCCCGGCGACGGTCCCGCCGTTGCGTCGTCCCGAGGTGCAGGCGCGCATCGCGGCGCGCGGCTGACCGACGGCGTGCCCGCAAGCGTCAGCGGGTGCGCCGCGACACCGTGGGGCGCAGGTTCTGCGGCATCAGGGTCAGGCGCTCGGCGATCCGCAGCCGGTAAGCCGGATCGAGATCGAAATCGAAGCGGCGCAACAGACTTCCCAGAACCAGCGTGGCTTCGTGCAGGGCGAACTGGCGTCCGATGCAGGCGCGTTCGCCTGTTCCGAACGGTTTGTACACGTGCCCCGCCCGCGCCCGGACCCGTTCGGGCAGAAAGCGATCCGGATCGAACACCTCGGCGTCGGGACCCCACACCTCGGGGTCGCGGTGCACCGACGGGAGCAGAACCAGCACCCAGTCGCCCTTCCTCAGCCGGTACCGTCCGCCGAGCATCGTGTCCTCCCGCGCCTCGCGGGCGTAGGCGGGCGCGGTCGGCCACAGTCGCAGAGCTTCGTCGAGCACCCGGCGTACGTACCGCAGTTTCGCGACCTGTTCGAACGCGGGGACGTCGTCGCCCCACACCGCGTCGACCTCGGCCCGTGCGCGGGCGAACACCTCCGGGTTGCGCATCAGATAGTAGAGCGCGAACGACAGTGCACCCGAAGTGGTTTCATGGCCGGCGACGAGGAAGGTGAGCACCTGGTTGCGGATGTTCTCGTCGTCGATCCGGTTCGGGTCGTTCTCCCGGGCCGCCCGCAGCATCAGCTCGAGCAGATCGTCGTGCCCGGTGTCGCCCGCGGCCTGCCGGCTGCGGACGACCTCGTCCACGACCCGGTGCAGATACGCGCGATCCAGGTCGTACTGTCGTTTCGCCTTGGGGAACAGGTACCGTCCGACGACGGGCAGTCGCCGCAGTGCGCTGCGCTGGGAGAACGCCAGCCCGCCGACCATCGCCTCGACGAACGGGTGCGCACGTTCGCGCTCGAACGGGGAGAACGAGTAGCTGAATCCGGTGCGGCCGATCGTCTCGAGGGTCAGCTTCGTCATGTCGGCCGCCACGTCCACGCGACCGTTCGCGGCGGCCCGGCGGTCCCAGTGGTCGAGCAGATCGGCGGTCACGTCCAACATCGTCGTGTGGTACGAGCGCATCGCGGACTGGGTGAACGCGGGAGCGAGCAGTTCGTGCGCGTGCCGCCAGTTCGGCTCGTCGTTGAACGCGGTGAACAGGCCGTCCCCGGCGAGGCTGCGCAGGGCCTCGACCCCGGGCGCGAGGTGTTTGGCGAAGCGGTGGTCGTCGGACAGTTCGGCGGTGAGTTCGCCGGAGCACACGAACACGAAGCGCAGCCCGAACGGGCGTCGTTCGAAGACGGGGCCGAGCCGGCGGTGCATGTCCATCGAGTTCTGGACCGGCGTGCTCAGCGACATGCCCAGCGCATCGCCGAGCAGGGGCAGGCGCCACGGCGGATGCGGGATCTCGGTGTCGAACACGTGCGATGTTGCCACGGCCATGGTGCGTCCCCCGGACAGTCGAACCCTTATTGAACCGACGTACAGTAGCCACGCTACGCCCGGACGCCGCCCTGTCAAGAAGTAGATTTGGCGATGTGGCATCCCCGCGGCGACGACTGAGCCCCGACCAGCGGCGCACCGAACTGCTCGACATCGGTGCCCGGCTGTTCTCGCAGCACGCCTACGAGGACGTGCGCATCGAGGAAGTCGCGGAGCTCGCCGGGGTCTCGCGGGGCCTGATGTACCACTACTTTCCGACGAAGCGCGACTTCCTGGCGGCAGTGGTGCAACGCGAGTCCGACCGGTTGCTCGCCGTCACCGAACCGGATCCGGCACTGTCGGTGCACGACCGGATCGCGGCGGGCCTGGACGCCTACCTGGACTACATCGAGTCCCATGCGCAGGGTGTGCTGGCAGTCAACCGGGGTGCCGGTTCCGCCGACGCGAGCATCCGCGGCATCGTCGATGCGGAACTGGACGTGCAGCAGCAGCGGATCGTCGACGCGCTGGGGCCCGATGCGACCGATCTTGATTTCGTCGCGCTCGCGGTGCGTGGCTGGATCTCGTTCGTGCGCAGCGTGTGTATCGAGTGGCTGGAGGATCCCAGGATCACCGCCGCCCAGCTACGACGGCTGTGCCTGGACGCGCTGACCGGGATGCTCGCCGCCCGGCTGCGCTGACTTCGCGACCTCGCGATCCGGGAACCGCCCGGTGAGCAGTGAGCCGAACCGGTCCGGCAGCGGGGCAACATCGAGCGTCCGCAGAATGTGCCACAGCAGGGCTTGATTGCTGGTGATCACGGGCAGGCCGGTCCGTCGCTCGATCACATCGATCTCCCCGGATATTCGAATACCCGCACAGCTGAGCAGAATTGCGTCTGCGTTGTCGCGCTCGACGGACTCGGCGAGGCGCCGCCAGCGAGCAGGGTCGATCATCGACTGCTCGACCGGTGTCGCACAGGGTATTCCGATATCGGCCGTCACCTCGATTCCGTGCGCACGCAGATATTCGATCTCGGCGGCGGCGACGTCTTCCGGATAGGGGGTCACGAGTGCGACCCGCCGGACGGCTGTCTCGGCGAGGGCGGCCAGCACCGCCTCGATCGTGGTCACGGACTCGATCCCCGTCGCGTCGGTGATCCGCCGATTCAGCCGCTCGGGTCCGGCGAGCAGCGTGGCCGCGGTGCAGTTGAGTGCGATGATGTCGACCTGCGCGTCGGCCAGCATCCGGGCGTGTGACTCCAGGTCCTCGACGAGACGCAGGTCGTCCTCGATCCCGGTCGCCGGAAACGGCAGGCGGGTGGTGACGAGCTGGATTCCCTCGGGTGCCATGAGCTGAATTTCGTAGTCGCACAATCCACCCGAGGGGTAGAGGTGGCCGATCCGGCCGCGGTGCCCGAATCCAAGACTCATCGGGTGCCGGCTGCTGCGGTTCGGGTTGCGGCGGCGTCGATGTCGGCGCCGACGTGCTCCGCGACCAGTCGTGCGAAGTCGGCGGGATGGTCGACCATGGGCGAATGCCCGGCGCCTTCCATCTCGATCGAGCGCGCGACGGGGATCCCGGCCGCCAGGACGGCGGCATGCTCGGCGGTCCGCGCACAGTCCTCGGTCCCACGGACGATCAGTGTCGGTGCGGTGATGCCGGGCAGCCGGGGCACGAGGTCGAGAGCGCGCGCCGCGGTGAGAACCGAACCCATGTAGGCGGCGTCGGCGCCGGCCACGGCCGCGATGTAGGTCTCCCACACGTCGGATCGTGGTCTACCGGTGAACAGCATTCCGACGGTGTCCTCGATCGCTGTGCGCGACGGGCCTTCACCGGCGCGGGTCGCCGCAGTCCACCGGTCGACCGTTTCCGCGAATGCGGGGAGGGCACCGACGGTGTTCGCTCCGGTGCCGACCAGGACGAGGCGCCGTACCCGCTGCGGCACGGACGAGGCGATGATCTGGGCGACGATGCCGCCGACGGAATTGCCCACCACATCGACCCGGTCGAGTTGTTCCGCGTCGAGCATGCGCAGCACGGCGTCCGCGAGATCGGTCGGCCCGGCCGAGGGCCGGCCGCCTTCGCCCGCCAGGGAATAGAAGTCGACTGCGAAGCACGGCCGGTCCGACAGCGCGTCCATCGTCGAGGCCCAGAACTGCCAGCAGCCGAACCACGGATGCAGCAGGATCGTCGGGGTTCCCGGCGCGTCGGGCCGCGACACGTGATAGGTCAGTTGCGCGCCGTCCAGGGGGATCGTTCGGGTGTGCGTTTCCATGTCAGGCTCCTTCGGGGTCGCGGGCGCGGACCCTCGGGTCGATCGATTCGGTGAGGAAGTCGCGGACCACGGCCGCGAACCGGTCCGGCCGATGGTCGACGGCGGGAACACCGGTGTCGGGGAGGACCGTTGCCCGCGCGCCGGGGATCGCGCCGACGATTCGCGGTTGATCCGGTAGCGAGAACTCGTCGTGTTCCCCGCACACGGCCAGCGTGGGTGCGGTGATCGCGCCGATCCGGTCCTCCATCCGATAGCGGTTCACGGCGACGTGCCCGTGTTCGACCTCGTCGAGAACGCCGGTGGCATCGTGCACCAGCCGGTCGAGCAGGTCCGGGCGGTCCGATGGGTAGTACGGGGCCCGGTTGTTCCACAGCTGCAGCAGGTGGGAGCCGTCGGGCTGTGGGACGACGTGGTCGATGGGCGGCCGTTGCTCGACGGCGCGCCGTCGGGGAGCATCGACGAACGGCATGCCCGACAGGACGAGTGCCTCGATGCGGTCGGGCCGGGTTGCGGCGACCTCGACCGCGACGACGGCCCCGGTGTGGTGGCCGACCAGTGCGAACGAACCCAGTCCGAGTTCGTCGCACAGGTCGAGCACGCCCTCGGCGAACGTTTCGACGGTCCACGGTGTCGGCGGGCGAGTCGACGACCCGAAACCCAATGTGTCCATGGCGATCACGTGGAAGTCCCGGGCGAGGATCGGGATGACGTCGCGGTACTCGTCCCAACTGCGAGGTGTTTGGTGGAGCAGGAGCACCGGTAGGCCGTGTCCCTGCCGGACATAGTGCACCTGTCCGTGCCGGGTGTCGGCGAAACCGTGCCGGAGCAGAGCCGGTGATGTCATGAGCGGTTCGCCTCCGCCGAGACCGCCACCGACGACGCGTCGCGCACGGTTCCGGTACCGGGAAGCCGCAGGAACAGTCCGGCGACGAGCGAGACCGCCGCGGTGATCGCCATGTAGAGCGCGATCCCGAGCCAGCCACCGGTGGCGTCCCACAGGAGCGAGGACACCGAGGGGGCGATGGCGTTGCCGCCGATGAGTCCGATCGTGAGTCCGATCGACATTCCGGTGAACCGCACGGACGCGGGGAAGACCTGGGAGAAGTAGGCGGGCACCACCGCGTAGTTGGCGGAATATCCGACGAACAGCAGGGCGAAGCCGAGGAGCATCATTCCGTACTGGCGGGTCTCCATGAGCGCGAACCAGCAGAACGGCAGGACCACCAGGGACGCAGCGCCGCCGAGGAATACCTTCCGGACACCGATGCGGTCCGCGAGGGCTCCGAACAGGGGCAGGCCGATCAGGATGGTGACGGTGGCCGGCAGGAGCACCGCGAGCATGGTACCGCTGCTCAGCCCCAGAACGGTGGTGCCGTAGCTCAGGGAGTACACGGTGGTCATGGTGAAGGCGGTCCCGGCGGCCACGATCCCGAGAGCGAGCAACAGCACGGTCGAGGTGTGGTTCGTCAGCACGTCGACGAGCGGACGCTGCTGAATGGCACTGTGCTGCTTGGCCTTCTCGAAATCCGGGGTCTCTTCCAACGTGACCCGGGCGACGAGGCCGATCACCACCAGGATGCCGCTCAGCAGGAAGGGAACCCTCCAGCCCCACGACATCAGGTGGTCTTCGGGAAGCTGGAACACCGCCAGGAATACGACATTCGCGAGAATCAGCCCCGCGGTGGCGCCGGTGTTCACCAGCGACCCGAGGAAGCCCTTGCGTTCACCGGAATGCTCGACGGTCATCAGGACCGCGCCACCGTATTCGCCGCCCACGGAGAACCCCTGGAGCAGCCGCGCCACGACGAGCAGTACCGGAGCGATCAGGCCGATCTGCGCGTAGGTCGGCAGCAGACCGATCGCGAAGGTCGATGCGCCCATCAGGACGAGGGTGAACACGAGCGCCTTCTTGCGTCCGATCCGGTCACCGTAGTGACCGAACACGGCGGCGCCCACTGGTCTCGCGATGTAACCGACCGCGAATGTCGACAGGGAGAGCAGGGTGGCGACGGCCGGATTCGTCGACGGGAAGAACAGGGTGGGAAAGATCAGGGACGCCGCCAGACCGTAGCCGGAGAAGTCGTAGTACTCGATCGTCGTGCCGATCCAGCTGGCGAATACGGCTCGTCTGCGTCGTTCGGTGGTGGGGCTGGTCGAGAGGGACATGATCGTCCTCCGGGGGCGGGCCGTGGAACTCGGCCGAGCGAACAGGGGGAGTCGAGGAGACGGGGCCGATCGAAGTCTCCTGCGGCGGAGTGAGATCCGCTGTGTATGAACCGGTTACGTCGCTGTGTGTGGCGAGGTCGCGCATACATTCTCCTTGGGGGATGTATGCCGTGAACGACCCCGGCACCCGGTCGTACATTGATTGGTACTCTGTACGGACTTGGAGCGGGTGTCAAGGGTGGGCGCCGAATCGGGAGCTTTGTTTTCCTGAGTTGACGAGATGTTTACGTCGACGTGCCCGCAGTCCCGCCGGAGCGGGTTCGGCCACAGGCACATCACGGAGGAAGCCGGTTGCCCCGCGTGCAGACGCGGGGCAACCGGCCCTGTGGCGGAGAGGTTCAGGCCCGGTCGGGGAGGGCGCGCACCGTTGCCTCGATGTAGGCGCTGAGACCGGCCTCGAACTGCGAATCGGACGCCAGTTCGGCGACTTCCTCGGCATTGCCCACGACCTGCGGGAATTCGTCGATCGGCAGGGCCGCGTAGAAATGGCTGCGCTGGCGCCGCGCCTCGGCGTCGTCCTGCCCGTCGAGTCTGCCCCAGGGGCGAGGGGCCTGGTAGCTGGCGAAACCGATCGCGTAGGTGATCAGAAACCCGTAGCAGCGGACGGCCGTGGGCCCCGGGATGCCGGCGTCCACCAGGCGCTGCAGGACCGCCTCCATGGCGCCGCGCAGCGCGGCGCGGCTGTCGGTGACGCGGCTTGCGAACAGCCGGACGACGCTCGGATGCTCACGCATCATCGTGAGGAAGGCACGGCCGACGGTGCGAAGCGCTTCGGCCGGGTCGGCATCGGGCTTGTCGGGCAGCGTCATCCGGCCGAGCACGTGGTCGGCCATGCCGTCGAGGATCTCTTCCTTGCTGCGGAAATAGCTGTAGAGCGTCATCGCACCCACACCCAGGTCGGAGGCGAGGCGTCGCACGGTCAGGCGGTCGAGATCCGCCTCCGAATCGGACAGGCGCAGGGCAGCTTCGATGATCAGCTCGGGCGTGAGCGGCGTGTCGCGGCGCTGCGAGCGGTTCTGTGGCCGTGGCATGGGACTCCTCGTCTGATCGCGGATACAGCGTATCGGACATCGTTCCGGCGAACCGAGGGCCCCGCATCACACCAGTTCGCCGCACGGAAGTCAACGGTTGCGGGACGAGTGGGTTCTAAGTACCGTACAACGTACGAACCTTTGGAGGTGAACATGATCGACGGCGATACCGGCGTCCTGGAACTCGAGGTCGTCGCCCTCAGGCGGGAATCGGATTGTGTGCTCGGTGTGGAGCTCGCCGATCCGGAGAATCGTGCGCTGCCGGCATGGGAGCCGGGCGCGCACATCGACCTCGGGTTGCCGGATCACGTACGGCAGTACTCGCTGGTCGGCTCTCCGGAGGACCGCTACCGCTACCGGATCGCAGTGCTCCTCGAGCCGGCGTCCTCGGGTGGCTCCCGCTACGTGCACACGGTGCTGCGGCCCGGCGACCTCGTCGAAATCGGGGGTCCCCGCAACAACTTCCCGCTCGTCGAGGCGAGCGACTACCTGATGATCGCGGGCGGCGTGGGAATCACGCCGCTGCTCCCGATGATCCGGAGACTGCACGCCGAAGGCCGGAACTGGCGGCTGATCTACGGCGGCCGCTCCCGCAGGTCCATGGCCTATCTCGCGGAACTGGACGGCTACGGCGACCGCGTCGAGGTGCGGCCGTTCGACGAGTCCGGACACCCGGATCTGGATGCGGCGCTCGGCGAGCCGGCCGACGGCAGTGCCGTCTACTGCTGTGGTCCCGAGGGATTGATTGCGGCAGTGGAGGATCGGTGCTCCGCATGGCCGGCGGGCACGCTGCACGTCGAGCGGTTCTCGGCTAGTCCGCGCGACGACGAGGACGATCTGCAGGCGTTCGACCTGGTGCTCGCCCGCTCCGGTCTGCGTCTGACCGTGCCCGCCGACTGCTCGGCTCTCGATGTCCTGGACGCGGCCGGCATCGCACTGCCGAACGCGTGCCGGGACGGCGTCTGCGGAAGCTGCGAGACGCGGGTTCTCGACGGCAGGCCGCTTCACCGCGATGCGCTCCTCGACACGGAACGCACCGACATCGTCTATCCCTGTGTCTCGCGCGCGTCGAGCGCCGAACTCGTGGTCGACCTGTGAACAACTGCGCATACGGCACTTTCACGACCGGATCACCCGGGTGCCGGAACGAAATATTGGAGGAATTGTGAGCGCACCCACCTCGGAGACTCCTGACGTCGCGCCCCGCCGGCCCGCACGATCACGTAACGCGAAGGCCGGCAACACGACTCCCGTGGAGCCCGGGCCGCCCGTGCAGGAAGGCGCCGACTGGACGTCGTGGCCGACCTACAACGCGGCGGCGCACGGCTTCCGCAACTACTGGTACCCCACGATCTGGGCCCATCAGGTCGGCGACGATCCCGTGCCGATCACCCTGGCAGGTGAGCGCATCGTGCTCGTCCGGGACGGCGACGTCGTGCGCGGACTCCACGACCGGTGCCCGCACCGCGGCGTGCCCCTGTCCCACGGGCGACGCGAGTTCCCCGGCACGATCAGCTGCGCGTACCACGGCTGGACCTTCGGCACCGACGACGGCAAGCTGAAGGCCGTCATCACCGACGGGCCGGACAGCCCCATCTGCGGCAAACTCTCGGTCGCGACGTATCCCGTCGAGGAACGGCTCGGTCTGCTGTGGGTCTACATCGGCGAGGTGACACCGGAGAACCCGGCGCCCCCCGTCGAACGCGACATTCCCGCCGAACTCACCGACAACACGCTCGTCCTCGGTGGCCGGACGGAGGTCCGCGAGGGCAACTGGCGGTTCGCCGCCGAGAACGGATTCGACGAGGGACACGCGAAATACCTTCACAACACGGCGTTGTGGCGTCTGTTCAAGGTCATGCCGACCTGGAACGAGACCCGCATCGTCGAGAAGGACGGGTGGCTCGTCCGGGTGCAGGACAAGATCCACTGGGAGGCGGAGTTCCCCGGCGTGGGCACGTTCACCAACAAGCGGTGGTGGAAGCGCATCCCGTTGCCGGACCACCCGGGCAAGAACGGCGACGCGAACCCGGTGATCGCCGGGATGAACATCCCCGGTTTCGTGTCGGTCCGCATGCCCGGCCTGCTGCGTGTTGCGTACCCGAAGTTCATCCACTACGAGTGGTACGTCCCGGTCGACGCCGACCACGTGCGCTACGTCCAGCTCATGGTTCGATTCGAGACGGGCCTGACCGCACTGGCTTTCAAGGCGAAGTATCTCGCCGCGTTCCGCTGGTTGTTCCACGGCCAGTTCACCCGCCAGGACGCGTGGATGGTGAACGTCACCGATGCCCCGCCGGAACGGCTCTACCGTCCCGACCTGTCGATCACGGCCTGGCGTCGCCACGTCGAACAGGTCGGCCCGGTCGTCCAACCGACCGAACGCCGCATCGGCCACTGAGCGTCCCGTCGTGACCACAGACGAAGTGGCCTACGGCTGGGCCGGATCCGCCGGGGGACCGGTCACCGTCGTCCTGCACGGGGGTGGCCCCGGGTGCCATTCCACCTCCGACTTCGGGGCAGTGATGAGAGCTCGTCCCGACCGCCGATGGCTCTGGGTGGATCTTCCGGGCTTCGGACGCTCACCCCGTCGCGCCCCGACCGCACACCCCCTGGCCGACGCCGCCGGAGCCCTCGCCGGGCTGCTCGACCGACTCGGGCTCGACCGGGTCGACATCCTGGCCCAATCGCTGGGTGGCTCGGTGGCACTGCAGCTGGGGGCCGATCGTCCCGCGTCCGTGCGCCGCATCGTGGCGATCGGAAGCCAGCCCACCCCGGACCCCGGTGGCCGGGCGGGTCTCCCGCGCGACCCTGATCTCGGCGCCCGGGCACGGGCCGGCTACTACGGGGGAACCGGGCCGAGCCTGGCCAAGATGCGCGCTCTGGTGACGGAATTGGAGTGGTACGACCACGATCTCGTGCCTTCCGGTCTGGTGTCGGACCGGCACGGTGCCGGCAGCACGGACACCGCACTGGCCACCGCTGACGGCAGCCGGCCCGAGGACCTCGGGGTCCACCTCGGTGCCGTCGCCGCCCCGACTCTCGTGATGTGGGGGCGCCACGACCCGTTCGCCGGGCCGGAGTACGCGGCCGCACTCGCCGACGCGTTGCCGCGCGGCGACCTGGCCGTCGTCGCCCGCACGGCCCACCATCCCCAGTCCGAGCGTCCCGGCATCGTCGCCGCGCTCGCCCTTGCCTTCTTCACCGACAGGAGTTGATTTCCGTGTCTCGCGTCCTCACCGTGACCGTCCTGGCCGTTCTCACCACCGGTGCCGCGCTCGTCGCAGCGCAGCGCACCCGACCGCTCGCAAGACTGGGGCGCGGCACGACCGTGCGCACCGTCCACCGGGGTGCCCGATGAGCGCGACGTCGGAGCAGCAGCGAACCTGGTTCGAGTCCGCGTCCGCCCTCATCGACGCCGAACGGCTCACGGAACTGGTCGTGGGCATGGTCGACATTCCGAGCCCCACCGGGGAGGAGGCCGAACTCGCCCGATGGTCGACGGCGACCCTCGAAGCAAGCGGACTCGAAGCCCACTACCAGGCGATCGACGACCGCCAGGCGAACGCGGTCGGCCGGCTCCGCGGCGACGGGAGCGGCGAAGACCTCCTGCTCTACGCGCCGATCGACACGCTCACCGTCGGTGATCCCGACGAGGACACGCCGTGGGTCGGGCCGCAACTGCGCGCGGACATGCGCGCGCGCGCCGAGGTGCGCGGGCACCACGTGCTCGGCTTGGGCGCGAGCAATCCCAAGGGTCATGCCGCGGCCGTCGTCGCGGCCGCCGAAGTCGTCGCAAAGGCCGGGATTCCGTTGCGCGGAGACCTGATCGTCGGTCTGGGTGCCGGTGGAATGCCGACCAACGGCCGCACCACCCGCGGCCTCACCCGCCGCAACACGGGACAGGGCGCCGGGTGCTCCTTCCTGCTCGAACAGGGATGGTGGGCCGACCATGCCCTGATCGCGAAACCGGGATGGGCCGTCGCGTGGGAGGAAGTCGGCCTGTGCTGGTTCGAGGTCCGTGTGCGCGGCACCTACACCTATGTGGGCAGCAGGCATCGGATGCCCTACCGCAACGCCATCGCGGACGCCGCGACGGTGATCGCCGCGCTGGAAGGCTGGTTCCCGGAGTACGCGGCACGGCACACCGACGGTCTCGTCGCTCCGCAGGGCATCGTGGCCTCGGTGGAGGGTGGCTGGCCGCGCATGGCCGCGGTCGCACCTGCGTTGTGCCGCTTCATGATCGACCTCCGCACCAGCCCCCGCTCGACACCCGCCGAGGTCCGCCGCGAGTTCGCGGCGGCGGTCGACGCGATCGTCGCGGAGCATCCCGGGATCGACCTCGACTGGGACATGGTGCTGTCGATCCCCGGCACAGCCACCGGCCGCGACGCTCCGGTGGTGGCGGCTGCCGTGGCCGCCTGGGAGGAGATCGCCGGCCGGCCACACGAACCGATCGTCGCGAACAGCGGCGCCACCGACGCCAACATCCTGCGCGCACGCGGTCTTCCGACCGCGCGCATCGGGATGGACCGAATCGGAGCGGATGCTCCGATGGCACTGGACTTCCCGTCCGGAATGAACGTGGTCGACATCCGGGAGGCAGTCCGCCTGACCCGGGCCATCGTGCACACCGCGATCACGCTGTGCACCCGAGAACGGAGCATCCCGTGAGCGATTTCGTTCTGGGGGTGGGTGCCTCGCACAGCACCCTGATGAACACCCACTGGGAGGAGGTGGCGAATCAGCCGGCGGCCAACGTGTTCCGCGAAGGGCTCCACGAGGCGCGCGCCGCACTCGCCGAAGCGGCCCCCGACGCCGTCGTCGTGATCGGGTCCAACCACTTCCGGGGTATGTTCCTGGATCTGATGCCCGCGTTCACGATCGGTGTCGCGGAGGTGCTCGGTGCCGGCGAGGCGGAAACGCCGAACGGTCCGCTCCCGGTCGATACGGCACTGGCACGCCGGATCGTCGACGGACTCGTCTCCGACGGATTCGATCCGGCCTTCTCCTTGCGCCTGACCGTCGACCACGGGATCACGCACTCGCTGCAACACCTGATCCCGGAACTGGACGTTCCGATCGTGCCGATCGTGATCAACATGTTCGCGCCCCCGCTACCGTCGCTGAGACGGTGCCACGCGCTGGGGTCCGCGATCGGAAGAGCCGTTGCGGCGGACGGCGAATCGAAGCGCATCGCGGTGGTCGCGTCCGGGGGTCTGTCGCACCGTCTTCCGTGGCCCAAATGGTTCGAGACATTGTCCGACGACGATCGTTTCCTGGTGGAGGCGTGGCTGAACGGGCGCACGTCCTGGAGCGAATACGAAGTACGCCGCCGGCAGATCATCCGTGCCGCGGAGCCGAACATCAACGAAGAGTTCGACGCCCGTTTTCTCGGCCTTCTCGAATCCGGTGACCTCACACCACTGCTCGACATGAGCGACGAGCAGCTCGAACGAGAGGGTGGCAACGGCGCCCACGAATTGCGTGCCTGGATCGCGATGACCGCGGCGCTCGCCTCGTCCAGCCCGGCCAAGGCCCGCACCCTCGGATACGGCGCGGTGCCGAACTGGCTCACCGGAATGGGCGTGTGCCTGCTCACCCCCGAACACATCAGCTTGCCCACTGCGACCGAAGAGGAGCTACCCGCATGACCATCTGGACCGACCTGACCGGAACCGCATTCGAGATGTCCTACGCACCGGTGAACGGTGCCCGTACCCGCGTACTGCGCGCCGGCGCCGGCGAAGCGGTGGTGATGCTGCACGGCACCAGCGGCCACCTCGAAGCGTTCGTCCGCAACATCCCGACGTTCTCGGAGCACTTCGAGGTTCACGCCCTCGACATGCTCGGACACGGCTACACCGAGAATCCCGGTGGTGACCTCCGGATCCCGCGCTACGTGCGGCACGTGCTCGACTACCTCGACAGCCGCGGTATCGAACGTGCGCATTTCATCGGCGAGTCCCTCGGTGGCTGGGTCGCCGGCCGGCTCGCCGCGGACCATCCGGATCGGGTGTCCAGGATCGTGCTCGTCGCACCCGGTGGGACCGTGGCCAACCCGGAGGTGATGGACCGGATCCGCAGCAGCACGAAGGCTGCGGTGTCGAGCGACGACCGCGCCCTGACCCGGCAGCGGCTCGAACTGCTCATGCACGATGCCGCGAACGTCTCGGACGAACTCGTCGACGTCCGGCACGCGATCTACCACCGCCCCGAGTTCGTGGCCGGGATCGATCACCTGCTGTGCCTGCAGAACATGGAGAACCGGGTCGTGGATCTGCTGAGCCCCGAACAGATGGCACGCATCGTCGCGCCGGCCCTGATCGTGTGGGGCGCCCAGAACCCCTTCGGTGACGTGCCGGAGGCCAACCGCATGCAGGAGTCCATCCCGGGCTCGGCCCTCGAGATCTTCCCCGAGTGCGGTCACTGGCCGCAGCACGAGCATGCGGACCGCTTCAACGAACTCGCCCTGAAGTTCCTGCTGTGAGAGTCGGGCTACGCATCCCGCCGTGCGCGCCTGCCGGCCGGATCGCCGAACTCACCCGGGACGCCGAACGCGCCGGATTCGACGAGGTCTGGTTCCCCGACTCGCAACTGCTGTGGCGGGATGTGTTCGCGGTGGCCGCGGCCGCGGCCACCGCGACGGAGACGGTCACGCTCGGCACCGCGGTCACGAACGTCGAGACCCGGCATCCGAGTGTGGTCGCCTCCTCGGCACGCACGGTCGCCGAACTCGCACCGGGACGTTTCGTCCTCGGCGTCGGGGTCGGTGACAGCGCCGTCGCCCCGGCCGGTCTGCGGCAATCGACCCGCGCTCGATTGCGGGCCGGGGTCATGGTCGTGCGGGACCTGCTCGCCGGCCGGGCGGTGGACTTCGACGGAACCGTCTCGCGGTTGCGCGATCCGGCGGCGGTGCCGATCCACATCGCTGCGACCGGACCCCGCAACCTCGCGCTCGCGGGCGAGATCGCCGACGGCGCGATCCTGCTGTCCGGCGTGTCACCGGCCCCGCTCGCGGCGGCCGTCGCCAGGGTGCGGGACGGCGCGCGGACCGTCGGACGGTCCGGGGTGCGCACGACGGTGTCGGCGTTCTGCCGGGTGACCGACGACGTGCCGCGGGCCGCGCGTGAGCTCAAGCCCATCTGTGCGCGGATCGCACAGAACGGCGGTGCGTCTTTCCTTGCGCTGGCCGGCGTGCAGGTCGAGGTGCCGGACCGGGTGCCCGGTGTGTACCCCGACCTGGTGCACGCCGAGGATTGGGACGCCGCGGTTCGCGCGTGTGATCCGTACGTGAGCGACGAGGCCGTGACCGCCTTCGCCCGCGAGTTCTGCCTCTACGGCACCGGTGAGGAGATCGCCGCGCGGCTCACCGCGGTCCGCGAGGCAGGCGCGGACGCGGTGTTCCTCCAGCACGTCGGCTCCTACGATCTGCCGTACGAGTTGCTCGAGGACGTCGCGGCCCGGGTGTTGCCAAGCGTGCGGTCCTAACCCACGATCTGGACGGACGCGAAGCTCGGCGCGGACGGGTCGAGCCGGATGTGCTGCGGCTTCAGCCCGCTGTCGTGCAGCATCGGGCCCAGCGGCAGCGACCGCGGCACACTCGACGCGTACACGTTGATCCGGAGCCGGTGACCCGGCAGCAGGATTGCGTCGGTGAGCACCGTGGAGATGTCGAGCTGGGTGGGCACCCCGGGCCGGACGAGCTGCCGCGTGTCGAGCGTCAGATGGGGGACGGCATTCGCGTAGTCGCCGGACGGGGTGAAGGTGCTCCGGGAGTCGTCGATCGCGCGCAGCGACGCGACGAGCGAACCGGAGGTCAGTACGGTCGAACGGCCGTCGGGTGCCACGTCGTTCACGGTCACCGTCCAGAAGCCGTCGGGGGCGTCGAGCACGGTGTTCAGGTGCACGTTGACGCCACCGGAGATCTCGGTCGGTTCGGTGACCGGGGCGCCGGTGAAGGTCAGGCCCTCCGCTTCGTTGAACCGGGCGTCCTCGGTGCAGTTCGAACCGAGCAGCACCGCGATTCCGGCTGTGCCGACAGCCGATTCGCGAGAGCAGAACCCGCGCAGCCCCGGCGCGACCGTCAGATCCTGGTTGCCGGTGGGTGCGTCGGATGTGAGCGTCCCGTCGTATGCGGCGTGACCGGCGGTTCCGCTCGGTGTGCCCGATAGGTAGAACTTCTCGAATTCTGTTCCGGCGCGGGTGAACCGGCCGGTAGTGGTCCATCCGCCGCCCTGTTGGTACAGCGTCACGGGACCGTAGTTCTCGATGCCGTTGTCGATGCCCCTGAGCCAGTGGTCGAACCAGGCGCGCTGGAGGGTGCCGAGCTTCGGCGGGTAGCCGGGCTTGCCGAAGTCGGTGCCCGCGACGACGTG
This sequence comes from Rhodococcus phenolicus, assembly GCF_001646785.1. Lineage (GTDB taxonomy): Bacteria > Actinomycetota > Actinomycetes > Mycobacteriales > Mycobacteriaceae > Rhodococcus > Rhodococcus phenolicus. The sequence continues at coordinate 101,906 of NZ_LRRH01000008.1, read as the reverse complement.
ATAGCCGTCGCCCATCATGAGCTGTTTCTCTCCGGGCGCCACGGGGATGCGGTTGTAGATGTCGGGCTCGCTGTTGGCGAAGATGTCGTGCCACCCGCCGAAGACGAAGCTGGGCACCTCGATCGCCTCGAGGTTCGCGCTGCGTTCCCGATAGAACGGCCCGTCCTGCGCGACCTCGAGAGCGCCGGGGGAGACCCCTTCGACCGTGGGGGCGGTGACCGCCTCGGTGAGTTCGGGGAGCTTGGTCGCGGGGTCGGCGAGGCGGTCGCGCAGCCATTGCGCGTCGAAGTTGCCCTGCAGCAGCGCCTGCACGTCGGGAATCCACTTGAGGCCGTTGACGAGGGTGAGCCAGAGCGGCATGAATCCGATGCCGAGTGCGCCACCGGTGCCGACGATGTCGCGCAGCAGATCGTTGCCGGGTTCCACCGCGAACACCGCGTCGAGCGCATCCGGCTGCAGGCCTGCACCTTGCAGCTGGTTGATCGCCGAGTAGGAGACCCCGCTCGTTCCGACGTGACCGTTCGACCACGGCTGCTTCGATGCCCAGTCGATGACCTCGACGGTGTCCTGCTGCTCCCGCGGGCCGAGGACCTGCCATTCGCCCTGTGAGAAGCCGGTGCCGCGGACGTCGACGATGACCTGCGTGTACCCGTTCTGCACGAGGTCGCGGTTGAGTCCGAATGTCTGCACGAATCCGCCGCCGGTCGTCTTCGCGAGTTCGGTGACCCCGTCGAACGGGGCGGCGAAGTTCAGTACGTCGCCGAGCCCTTCGACCAGCGGCGCGATCGTGGGATCGTCACCCACGAGCGTTCCCAGTGTGGAGATCAGTTTCGTGTAGGGCGTGAGGTTGAGGACGACCGGCGTCGGGTCGGTGATCGGTGTTCCGCTCGCATCCGCCGGACGGAAGACGTTGGCGCGCAGAACGGTGCCGTCGCTCATCGTGATGGGTACGTCCCATTCGACGGCGGTGTTCGGGTATGCGTCGGAGGCGTCGACCGCCGCCTGCCAGGCAACGGCGTCGGCGCCTCCCGACGGATCGGCCCCCGCGGCCGGTGCGGCAGTGACCGCAGCGGTGGTCGCGACGGCTGTGACGGCCAACGACGCGATCGCGCCGCGCAGGAATCGCCTCTTCACCCGGAACCCCCTGTGGACGGTGAAAACCCCGGAGCAACCTATCCCGATCGGTGGAGAGGGTCAATGATCTGCGCACGGATGTCTGCTGTTGCTCAGCGGAACCCCCCGTCGGACCGGACAATCGTGCCGGTCGTGAAGCTCGAGGCGTCGCTCGCGAGAAACAGTGCAGCGCCGACGATCTCGTGAGGTTCGCCGATCCGCTGCAGGTGTACGGCCTCGCCCGACTGCCGGATCTGTTCGGGTGTCCAGGCATTGGAGATGTCGGTGCGGTACGGGCCGGGCATGAGGGTGTTGACGCGCACCTCGGGGGCGAGCAGATCCGCGAAACCTTCGGTCATGGCGTTGAGGCCGCTCTTGGCGGAGGCGTAGTGGATGAATGCGCCGGAGGGGTGCAGGGACCCGCTGCTGCTCACATTGATGATCGAGCCGCTGCCCTGCTCCTTCATGCGGGGTCCGACGAGTTGCGTCAACCGGAACGGGCCTTTGAGGTTGAGGCCCAGCACGCTGTCCCACAGCGACTCGGTGACGTCGGCGATGTTCCGGTAGACCGGGGACATGCCGGCGTTGTTGACGAGGATGTCGATGCGCCCGAACGTCGCGTAGGTGGCGTCGACGAGTCCTTCGATCTCGTCCCAGTGGCCCATGTGGCAGGCGTAGGCAAGTGCGCGCCGGCCGGTGGTCTCCTGGATTTCGGCGGCGACCTTCTCGCAGTTCTCGGTCTTGCGGCTCGCGACCACGACGTCGGCGCCGGCGCGTGCGAACGCGAGCGCGATCTCCTTGCCCATGCCGCGGCTGCCGCCGGTGATGAGCGCGACCTTGCCGTCGAGGCCGAATCGGTCGAACGGTGCCGGTATCGCGTCGGTCATGGAACCGCCTCTCGTCTGAAATATTGTTCTCGTAATCAAGAATGACATTCTGACGTTATCCGACGAGGGCGGCTCTGTGAAGTACCGCGGACGCGACGCGCCCGGGAAAAGACGAAGCGCCGCCCCCGCGCCCGGAGGGCGGAGGCGGCGCTTCGGTGCGGCGTGACTAGCGCAGCGCGGACAGGGCGTCGATGCGTTCGACGGCCTCGGTCACGATCCGGTCGATCAGCTCCTGGCAGCTGGGCAGGTCGTCGATCATGCCGACCACCTGACCCGACGCCAGCACACCGGCCTCGGTGTTGCCCTCGACCAGTCCGGCCTTGAGCAGCATCGGGGTGTTGGCGGCCATGATGATCTGCTGCCACGTCCGGTCGCCGGCCTTCTTCATGGCCAGACCGTCCTTGATCAGCGTCGACCACTTCATGCCGGTCATCGCCTTGAACTTCATGGCGTTCTTCGTCGCGGCGACGAGTCCGGTTGCGTAGCTGGACTTCTCGAGCGCGTTGACCAGGTCGGTGTTGAGCACCCGATGCGGCATGCCGTCGACCTTCACCGACACCGTGGTGTCCTGCAGGCCACGTGAGAGGTACTGCTGCTTCACCGAATCCGGCACCGCCGAGTCGCTGGTGAGCAGGAACCGGGTGCCCATCGCGACACCCGCCGCACCGTACGACAGCGCCGCGGCCAGGCCGCGGCCGTCGAAGAAACCACCGCCGGCGATCACCGGGATGTCGACGGCGTCGAGCACCGACGGCAGCAGCAGCGTCGTCGCGACACCGCCCGTGTGGCCACCGCCTTCGCCGCCCTGCACGACCACCGCGTCGGCACCCCACGAGGCGACCTTCACGGCGTGCTTGGCCGCCCCGATCGACGGGACGACGATGATGCCGTTGTCCTTGAGCTTGGCGATCAGGTCCTTCTTCGGCGCGAGCGCGAAGGACGCGACCTTGACACCCTCGCGGATGAGCAGATCGCACCGCTGCCCCGCGTCGGATGCGTCGGCGCGCATGTTCACGCCGAACGGCTTGTCCGTCAACGACTTCGTCTTCGCGACCGCGACCTCGAGCTCCTCGTAGGTCATCGTCGCCGACGCCAGGATGCCCAGCCCGCCGGCGTTACAGGTGGCCGCGGTCAGGCGCGGACCGGACACCCAGCCCATGCCGGTCTGAACGATCGGGTGCTCGATGCCGACCAGTTCGGTCAGCGCCGTGCTCAAACGGGGGGTGCTCACGCCGAGACCTCGCGGTCGCGCAGGTTCTTCGGATCCAGCACCTCGCGGATGATGCGCAGTTCCTCGGCGCTGGGCTCGCGGGTGAGGCCGGCCTCGGCCAGACCGGCGACCTCGAAGGAGGTGTTCTCGGCGACCTCGTCGGCGGTGACGCCCGGGTGCAGGCTCAGCGCGCGGAACGTGTGTCCGGGGCCGCCGAAGTCGAAGACACCGAGGTTGGTGACCACGCGGTAGACGTTCAGGTGCCGGTACGCCGGGTTCTCCGGATCGACCTTGTCCCAGCCGACACCGGCGACGACGTCGACCTTGTCGCAGAACACGCGCTTGTTGTGCTTGCCGACCCAGTAGCTGGTGGGGTGGTTGATGGTGTTGCCCGGCGCCCCGCGCACCCCGAACATCTGGCGGGTCGGCTGCTGCAGCGGGCCGAATGCCGAGAGGTTCTGGTTGCCGTGGCGGTCGATCTGGTTGGCGCCCATGACGACGTGGCGGCGCCCGGAGGCGACGACGTCGAACACCTTGCGGAACGGCATCCAGCCCTCGATCGCGCCCTTCGCGCCGACGGCGGGGGTGTCGGCGAAGATCAGCGCCTCACCGTCGGTGATGAGAAGGTCCGGTTCGGTGGTCAGGCGCGCCAGGCGCGCACCGATCAGCGCCATGGTCGACATCGGGCTGGCCATGATCTCGCCGGCGCCGGCGAAGATGTCGGCACATGCGATCGCGCAGTACTCGGCGCGAGTGACGGCGTCGGTTGAGGTGACAGTGGTGGAGGTCATGCCTTCTGCTCCCCGGTCTTTTCGGAATCCGCGTGGAACTTCTCGACGGCGGCCTGGTAGTCGTCCTCGGATCCGGACAGGAACCGGTCGACGAACACCTGCCACGACTCGGGCGTCTTGGCGGCCTCGGCGTAGTGGCGCTGGAACTTCTCGTCGCGGCCGTAGGACTCGCCGGCGAGGGTGAAGTGGGCGCCGTTCGGGGCCTCGACGACGCCGTCGACCATCATGCGGTTGAGGATCAGCTGCTGCAGCGGAACCTCCTTGACGAGCTGCTCGGTCTCGACGATCTTCTCGACGGAGACGAAACGCTTCTCCGCGGCCAGGCAGTACAGGTCGTCGAAGTACGGGTCGACGCCCTGGTAGCCGGCGTTGCCGTGGGCGTCACCGATGTTCAGGTGCACGAACGCCGCATCCAGGTTCAGCGCGGGCATCGCGATGAGCGTCTCGTGCTTGCCGGAGGCGTCGGCGTAGGGGGAGGTGACGGTCTGCAGTTCCTCGCCCCAGAAGTTCGGCACGTCCGAGCCGAGACCGGCGCGGATCGGCAGGAACGGCAGGCGGGCGGCGGCGGCTTCGAGACCGCACTTGACCATGCCCTCGTCCATCTCGCGGGCCACGATCGTGCCCTCGGTGCGGGCCTTGGAGAACCACGGGTCGTAGAACGGCGCCGAATCGAGCGAGACGAAGCCGTAGTAGGCCTTCTTGACCTTGCCGGCCGAGCACAGCAGACCCAGGTCCGGTCCGCCGTAGGTGACGACGGTCAGGTCCTTGACGTCCGAGCGCAGGATCGCGCGCACGAACGCCATGGGCTTACGCCGCGAACCCCAGCCGCCGAGGCCGATGGTCATGCCGCTGCGCAGCTGTCCGACGGCCTCGTCGAGAGTAATCCTCTTGTCACGCACTGTTTTTCTCTCCCTACTTGTTCGCACGCGGCTTGCCGGTCGCGACGAACTCGTCGCGGTGCTCGTCGGCGACGCCGGCGAGGTTCAGCTCGAAGGTGAAGCCCTGTTCGATGCGGTAGGCGGTCTTCACGTCCACCGGGTCGATGCGGTTGATCGCTTCCTTGGCGCGGCGGATCACGCGGGTGTCCTTCGCGGCGATCAGGGCGGCGACCTCGAGGGCGGCGGCGTCGAGGTCGCCGCGGGGGACCACTTTGTAGACGGAACCGAAGTGGTGGAGCTGCTGCGCGGTGACGTTCTGCGCCGTGTAGTACAGGGTGCGCATCAGGTGCTGCGGCACCAGCCGCGAGAGGTGGGTGGCGGCGCCGAGCGCGCCGCGGTCCACCTCGGGAAGACCGAAGACCGCGTCGTCGGAAGCGACGATGACGTCGGCGTTGCCGACCAGACCGATGCCGCCGCCCACGCAGAAGCCGTTGACGGCGACGACGACGGGGACCTCGCAGTCGTAGACGGCGGAGAATGCGGCGGCGCAACCGTGGTTGGCGGCGATCAGCGCGTCGAAACCTTCGGTGGCCTGCATTTCCTTGATGTCGACGCCGGCGTTGAAGCCGCGTCCCTCGGACCGCAGGATCACGACGTGGGTGTCGGGGTCCTTGCCGGCGGCCAGGACGGCGTCGGCGAGCTCGAACCATCCGGCGGACGGAATGGCGTTCACGGGCGGGTAGTCGACGGTGACCGTGGTGATTCCCGCGCCGTCGGAGGTGGAGGTGATGCCCATGGCATGTTCCTTACGTCGGTACCGAACCAAGCGATTGCTTGGTAAGCTAGCACACAGCCGCTCCCCGGCACAGGACCGCAAGGGGGCGCCGGTGGATCGAGCCGGCGGGAGGCGCAGCGCCGTTTCAGCGCCCGGTCGGATCGTCCTCGGAGGGGCGGCGGCGCACAATCTTGCCGGTTGTGTTGCGCGGCAGCATTTCCCGGGTCAGGCGCCAGCGGGTCGGTACCTTGAAGTACGCGAGCCGATCGGCGAGATAGGCCGTGAGCTCCTCCTTCGTGGCCTCCACACCGGGGACGAGAACCACGACCGCACACACCTCCTCGCCCCACTCGGGATGCGGCTCGCCGCTGACCAGGCATTCGCGCACGGCCGGGTGCGCACCGAGCACCCGCTCCACCTCGGAGGGGTAGATGTCCTCGCCGTTCTGCTCGATCAGATCGGAGCGCCGGCCCAGCAGCCGCAGCCGGCCGTTCTCGATCACACCGAAGTCGCCCGTCCTCAGCCACCGATCCGGGGTGATCGCCGCCGCCGTGGCGGCGTCGTCCCGCCAGTAGCCGAGCATCACGAATGGGCTGCGCACGCACACCTCGCCGGCCTGCCCGTCCGGCAGCCAGCCACCGTGCTCGTCCCGGATCTCCATGCTCACCGTGATGATCGGCGGCCCGACCGTGCCCGGGTACTGCTCGAGTTCCTGCGCGCTCGCCACGGCGATCGACGTGCTGCACTCGGTCATGCTGTAGCTGTCGACGACCGTGAACCGGCCGAACGGCAGCCGCTCGCGCAGCTGCTGCTTGACCTCCGGCGTCGTCGGCTCCGACGACAGGGTGAATCGGACCAGCGAACTCAGGTCGTACCTGTCCAGGTCGTCGACCTCGAGCATCCGCGCCGCCATGGACGGGACGGCGTTCCAATGCGTGATCTGCTCGTTCTCGATGATTTCGAGGACGGGATGCACGCCGAACCAGCCCTGGTTCATCACGATGGTGCTGCCGGTCGCGAGCACCGGGACGATCGTGTTGTGCAGGCTCGTGATGTGGCACACGGGAGAAGTCAGCAGATGCCGCGCGTCGCAAGGAGCGTCCCGCTCGTACACCTCACCGCTCCACGTCGCGGTGATCGCGTCGAGGAAACGATGATAGTCCGTGACCGCCAACAGGTTCCGCTGCGAATGCAATGCGCCCTTCGGGTCTCCGCTCGTACCCGAGGTGTAGAACAGGACGGCCGGATCGTCCTCGTCGACCTGCGGTGCCGGAGGCCGTGACCCGTCGAACTCGGCGATCAGCCGGGGCAGATCCTCCTCGAGGGTCAGCACGACGGGGCCGTCCGGGCCGAGACCGGCCGCTGACTCCGCGCGCTGCTCGTCCACGAACAGCACGCGCGGCGCGGAGTTGCGGATCCCGAACTCGAGCTCGGGCTGCGCCCACCACGCGTTCAACCCCACCGTGATCGCCCCGAGCGCCTGCGTCGCCCAGAACGCGGTGACCCACTCGGGCCGGTTCGCGGACAGGATCGCGACCCGGTCGCCGACGCCGACCCCGTATCGCTGCTGCAGCGCCGCCGCGAGCGCATACGCCTCCCGTGCGTGCTCTGCGAACGAGATCCGCCGCGTCGTCGTGACGAGGTACTCGCGGTCGCCCCACGCCTGCGAACGCTCCAGCAGATCCGCGACGGCGCGGTCCCGGTTCCGCATGACGGGCATCTCGGTGCCGAGTACATCGCTCATCACGATCTCGAACATCCCGCCGCGACCCGTGAGGCGGGAGATCAGCTGGTCGACGAAGCGCTGAGGATCGGGTGGCACGGTCAACACGAGCCTCCCTTCTCGACCGAACATCCGGCCGAAGAGTCTCACGCTCACCGCGCCGCCATCCGAATGTACCGGTGAGTGGGACCTGCACAGATGCGGCGGGTGGCCCCTCCTAACGTGCTTGTCCGGGATGTCCGCACGCGGGCGTCCGCAACGATTCGGAGGTGGCAGTGCAGACGTTCGCCGAGGTCGTGCGTGCTCGCAAGGGCGACGACAAGATCGGAGTGCGGTTCGAGGACCGGCAATGGACCTGGGACGAGGTCGTGCAGCACAGCGCGGACCGCGCCGCAGCGCTGGTGGCGGCCGTGCCACCGCCGCACGGTCGTCAGCGTCACATCGGTGTGCTCCTCGAGAACGTGCCCGATTTCGTGTTCTGGATCGGAGCGGGTGCCCTCGCCGGAGCCGTGGTCGTGGGGATCAACGCCAGCCGCAGCGGGCCGGAGATCGCCGACGACATCCGCCAGGCCGACATCGACCTGCTCGTCACCGAGTCACGGCTGGCGCATCTCGTCGTCGGCACCGACCACGGACTTGCCGCCGACCGCATCGTCGACATCGACACGCCCGGCTACGAGCGGTTCCTCGAGCCCTACCGCGGCGCAGCCCTCCCGGACACCGTTCCCGCGGGTGACGACATCGCGCTGTTGCTGTTCAGCTCCGGATCGACGGGCAGGCCGAAGGCGGTGATCGTCACCCAGGGCCGTCTCGGACGGCTCGTCGACGTGCTCGTCGAACGCACCCATATGCGCCGCGACTCCGTCGCCTACCTGTGCATGCCGTTGTTCCACGGCAACGCGGTCATGCTCAACCTCGGGACCGCGATGCGGGTGGGCGCGACCGTCGGCCTCATCCGCAAGTTCTCCGCGAGCCGGTTCTCCGAGGACATCCACCGCTTCGGCGCGACCTTCGTCAACTACGTCGGCCGCGCCCTGTCGTACGTGCTGAACCGGCCCGAAGATCCCCGTGACCGGACCGGCACCCTCGAGGTGGCCTTCGGCACCGAAGCGTCCGAAGTGGACGTGGCGCGGTTCTCCGAGAGGTTCGGCTGCACCGTGATCGAGGGCTACGGCTCGAGCGAAGGGGTCCTGCGCATCAACCGCACACCGGACACCCCGACCGGGTCGCTGGGTGTCGCCGCCGGCGGTTCCGAGGCGCGCATCCTCGACGAGAACACCGGCCTCGAATGTCCCCGCGGGCGCTTCGACCCGACCGGCCGGCTGCTGAACCCCGAGGCCGTCGGACAGATCGTCGCGATCGGCGCGGCCGCGTCGTTCGAGGGGTACTACAAGAACCCTGGTGCGGTCGCGGACCGGATCCGCGGCGAGGACTTCTGGACCGGCGACCTCGGCTACCGCGACGAGGACGGGTACTTCTACTTCGCGGGCCGGTCGTCGGACTGGCTGCGGGTGGACAGCGAGAACTTCGCGGCGGCGCCCGTCGAGCGGATCCTGCAGCGGCTGCCCGGCGTGCTGTCGGCGCCGGTGTTCGCGGTGCCGGACCCGACGACCGGCGACCAGGTGATGTGCGCCGTCGAGATGGACGCCGGTGCCGTCTTCGACCCCGAAGCGTTCGGCCGCGACCTCGCCGCACAACCGGACATGGGTGACAAGTGGTGGCCGCGGTTCGTGCGGGTCACCGACCACATCCCGCTCACCGGCAGCAACAAGATCGACAAGGCGCCGCTGCGCGCGGTCGCGTGGCACACCGGCGACCCGGTCTACGTGCGTGTGGCACGCACCACCGAGTACGTGCTGCTCGACGAGTCGATGCGCGCCGACATCGAGCGTGAATTCACCGCGAACGGTCGCGCGGCGTTGCTCCCGGCGCCGGTGTCCTGAGCACGCTCTCGGGGGTCCCACCGAGTGAGACCGACGATTCGGCTGTTGTCCGGCTCACCTACCGTGACAATGGTTGAACACGTAAAACCCAGTAGCGCTTTCGATCCCACCGACCCTCACCACCGAAAGGACGGCCGGCCGTGAGCTTGGAAACCTCCGGTACTTCCGACATCCGCGAGATCGTCACCGGTACCGCCCCCACCCGCTTCGCCCGCGGCTGGCACTGCCTCGGACTGACGGACAGCTTCCGCGACGGGAAGCCGCACTCCATCGAGGCGTTCGGCACCAAGCTCGTGGTGTGGGCCGATTCCGCCGGAGAGATCAAGATCCTCGACGGGTACTGCCGGCACATGGGCGGCGATCTCAGCCAGGGAACGATCAAGGGCGACGACATCGCGTGCCCGTTCCACGACTGGCGGTGGGGCGGCAAGGGCAAGTGCACGAACATCCCCTATGCCCGCCGTGTTCCGCCGCTCGCAAGGACCCGGGCGTGGCCCACCCTCGACCAGGACGGTCTGCTGTTCGTCTGGCACGACCCCGAAGGCAACCAGCCGCCGGCGGAGGTCGCGATCCCCCGTATCGAGGGCGCCACCAGTGACGACTGGACGGACTGGGTCTGGTACACCACCGAGGTCGACACCAACTGCCGCGAGATCATCGACAACATCGTCGACATGGCGCACTTCTTCTACGTGCACTACTCGTTCCCGACGTTCTTCAAGAACGTCTTCGAAGGGCATGTCGCGACGCAGGTCATGAACGGCAAGGCACGCGACGACATGCGCCCGAACACCGAGGGACAGCCGAAGATGCTGGGCAGCCGGTCGGAGGCGTCGTACTTCGGCCCGTCGTTCATGATCGACGATCTGAAGTACCAGTACGAGGGCTACGACATCGAATCGGTGCTGCTGAACTGCCACTACCCGGTGTCGGCCGACAAGTTCGTGCTCATGTACGGCATGATCGTCAAGAAGTCGCCCCAGCTCGAAGGCGAAGCCGCTCTCGAGACGGCGCAGAAGTTCGGTGACTTCATCGCGCGCGGCTTCGAGCAGGACATCGAGATCTGGAAGAACAAGACCCGGATCGAGAACCCGCTGCTGTGCGAGGAGGACGGTCCCGTCTACCAGCTGCGCCGGTGGTACGAGCAGTTCTACGTCGATGTCGCGGACGTCAAGCCCGAGATGACCGACCGCTTCGAATTCGAGATGGACACCACGCGCCCGGTCGCGGCGTGGATGAAGGAAGTCGATGAGAACCTCGCAGCCAGGGCGGCAAGCGCAGCGGAGGCGGGCAAGAATGCAGCCACTTCGGTGCAGTGAATGCCAGGCGCAGGTGCTGGTGCAGAAGAACAGCTGGGAACACACCGAGGTCCAGTGGAGCGCCGAGGCGCGCAGCCGCTGCCGTGAGTTCGGCAGCGCGTCCGGACCGGGGCGGCGGCCGGGTGCACCGGTGATCACGTGCTCGGCGATGGAGGCCAGCCTGACCCGCGCCGCCGCCGAGGGGCTGGTCGAGGTTCTCGACGACGCGCCCGTCCCAGGTCCGATCCTCCAGTAGTTCCGATTCCAGTTCGCGTACCGACAGTTTTCGAAGGACGAGTGATGACCGAAACCCTGCAGATCGACAGTGCTCGCTACGGCAAGTGGGCGGTGATCGCCGGTGGTTCCGAGGGAGTCGGCGCGGCCTTCGCCGACGAACTCGGTCGCGCCGGATTCGATCTGCTGCTGATCGCACGCAAGCCGGGACCGCTCGAGGACACCGCTTCCGCGGTACGCGAGCACGGTGTCGAGGTGCGCACGCTCGCACTGGATCTGCTCGTCGACGATGCGGTCGAGCAGATCCGCACGGCCACCGCGGATCTCGAGGTCGGGCTCTTCATCTTCAACGCCGGAGCGAACAGCTACGGCCACGAATTCGTCACCGGTGACCTCGACGGCTTCCGGGGAGTCATCGACCTGAACGTGCACCGGCAGATCGAGCTCGCGCACCTGTTCGGGGCGCGAATGAAGGACATGGGTCGCGGCGGGATCATGCTGCTCGGATCCCTCGCCGGGTACATGGGTTCGGAACACCAGAGCATCTACGCGGCATCGAAGGCGTTCAGCCGGGTGTTCGCGGAAAGCCTGTGGCTCGAACTCGCGCCGCACGGCGTCGATGTCCTCGAGCTGGTCCTCGGTGTCACCCGTACGCCCGCGATGGAACGCGCCGGACTGAACTTCGATGTACCGGGCATGCTCGTGTCCGAGCCCGAGGATGTCGCGCGCGAAGGTCTCGAGCATCTGGCCGACGGGCCCGTGTGGGTCGCGGGCGGCAACTACAAGGCCGCGATCAAGCGCAGCGGATTCCCCCGCGACGCGATGGTTCGCGGTGCGGCCGAGGCGATGCGCGCCCTGCTCAACCGCTGAGGCATCGGCCGAGAAGTGCCGCGGCGGCTTCGCTCGCCGCGGCACTCACGGGTGAAGGTGCAACGACGAAGGCGTCCACGGACATACCGTGGGCGCCTTCTTCTTCGAGTTCCCGCTGAGCGAGACCTTGGACGGGGCAGACACATTCGAGACGGGAAAGTGGTGTGGGACACGGTTGCCGGCCCAGAGTGTGCCGGCCCTCGTCCATTTCCTTCCCCCCGCGTACCGCGCTACGTGGTGCGCTGAACGTCTGGAATCGAATCTGTGACCTCCGATGCGACCCGAGTCGACCACCTGGATCCCGATCCGCCCGTCAAGGGGCGTTATGCCCGCCAACGTCCCGTCTGGGTGATCGTGGCGGTACTGATCGCCGTCGAGATCATCAGTGCCTTCGAAACTTCGATGATGTATGCGGCGATCCCCACGCTCATCGAAGATTTCGACAGTGACGCCACCACCGTTGGCTGGGCCGTCACGGCGTTCCTGCTCGTGGCCGCGGCATCCGCGGCCGCATGCGGCCGGCTGGGCGACATGTACGGCCGCGAACGCGTGCTCGTCGTCCTGCTCGCCCTCGCCGCCCTCGGCTCGCTCGTCAGCGCCCTGGGCGACAGCCTCGGCAGCATCATCGTCGGCCGAACCATCCAGGGTGTCGCCGGCGCGATCCTGCCGTTGTGCATCGGGCTGGCGCGGGAACACCTTCCGGCCGCGCGTGTTCCCGTTGCCGTCGCGTTGATCTCCGGTACCGCGGTCACCGCCGGTGCCGCCTCGCTGCTCGTCGCGGGGTTGCTCATCGACTACGCGAGCTGGCACATGATCTTCGTGGTCGCCGCCGGATACTCGCTGTTCTCTCTGCTGCTCGTGCTGTTCGTCCTGCCGTGGCGCGCCCCGAAGGGAACCAAGGAGCCGATCGACTACATCGGCGCCGTCATCTTCGCCGCGTCGGTCGCCGCGGTACTGCTCGGCATCAACAAGGTGGGCGCGTGGGGCTGGACCGATCCGCGTTTCCTCGCCCTCGTGATCGGTGGACTCGCCGGGCTCGTGCTGCTCGTGCGCTGGGAACTGAAGGTCGCGAACCCGCTCATCAGCGTGCGGCTGTTCGCCGATCGCAAGTTCACCCTGACGATGCTCGCGACACTCGCCATCGCGATGGGCCCGCTCGGTGTGGTGACCATGATCATCCCGATCGTGATGCAATCCCCGACGACAGGTTCGTTCGGCCTCGGCCTGTCCGCGACGTACGCCGGGTGGCTCTCGTTCATCGGGTCCCTGTTCGGGTTCGCGTGCACGCCGATCAGCGGCCGTATCGCCGCTGCCGTCGGAGCACGCACGTCCATGCTGCTCGGCAGCGTGCTGTTCGTCGTGGGTGTGGTCGTGATGCTGACCGCCCACAGCTCGGAACTCGCGATGACCGCGATGGTCGTCGTGGTGTCGATCGCGACGGCGTTCGCGTACACCGCGTTGCCCAACCTCATCGTCGAATCCGTGCCGGAACGCAACACCAGTGAGACCACCGGAACCCAGACGGTGCTGCGGATGGCGGGTCAAGGTGTCGGCACGTCGCTCGCGACGATGATCCTCGCCGCGACCGTCACCGCCGGCGGTGCGATGACCGTCACCGGGCTCAACCTGGTCGGCGCCATGATCGTGATCTGCACGGTCGTCGCCATCGTCCTGACGGCGATGATCCCGCGACGGACCGCCGACTGACGACCCGGTGCCCGTGCGCGTTTCCGGTAGCCGGAGCTACCGGAAACGCGCACGGGTGCTGGACTCAGGTGAGCGTGAGCTCGTGTACGCCGCGGTCGAATTCGGGCAGCGGGCCACCGGCCCGCAGGGTCGCCGCGAGCTGCGGATCGGCGAGATGCAACCGGCCGATCGCGGCGAGATCGAACTCGCCGGCCGCGAGCCGGCGTTCGAGTTCGGGAATGTTGTCGCGGGACGGTGCGGCCGCGCCGAGCCGAGTCTCCCGCAACGTGGTCGCGATCCCTACACTGCCGACGGCCATCGACAGCGCGCCGGTGAGTTTCTTGGCCCACCCCGCGAGCGAGAGGTCGCTGCCATCGAACGCGGCGACGTCGAATCGGCGAATGCTGGCGTCGAACACGTCGACTCCCGCGTCGGCCAGGGCACCCAGGATCGTGCCCAGTTCCTCCGGGGTCTCCGCGATCCGCGCGGTGTAGTCCTGCTGCTTGTGCTGCGAGAACCGGAAGAAGATCGGGGCGTCCTCGCCGATCTCCGCGCGGATCGCCGCGACCACCGCTGCCGGGAAGCGAGTGCGCCGCTCCAGGTCGCCGCCCCATTCGTCGTCGCGCCGGTTGGTGCTCGCCCACAGGAACGCATCGAGCAGGTATCCGTGGCCGCCGTGCAGCGCGATCCCGTCGAATCCGACGTCGAGCGCGGCACGGGCGGCCCGCGCGTACGCGTCGACGACATCGGCGATGTCGTCGGCGGTCATCGGCCGGCACGGCTGCGACGCCTGCTCGACGTACTCGTCCGAGTAGGCGGTGACACCGGGCTCGCCCCACAGGCCCGACGGGCGCATCGGCGTCAGCGCCGGGTCCACCTTGCTGGTCATCGCTCCCCACAGTGGACCGACATGCCACAGCTGCGGAACGATCCGTCCACCCTCGGCGTGGACGGCGTCGACGACGCGCCGCCAGCCGTCCAGGGCTTCGTCGCCGTGCATCCGCGGGACCCGGGGGTTGTCGACGGCCGTCGGGTGGTCGATCGCGACGCCCTCGGTGACGATCAGGCCGGTGCCGCCGGCCGCACGCCGCCGGTAGTACTCGGCGACATCGGCTCCCGGCATGCCGCCGGGGGAGTGCGACCGGGTCATCGGCGACATCACGATCCGGTTGGGCAGCTCGAGCGAACGCACCGACAGCGGACGGAAGAGCGGGGACAGGGTTTTCGTCATGCGTTACCGGGAACTTTCGTCGATATCGGAAGGGGTTTTCGGAGGAGAGGATTCGAAGGTCACCCCGGCTTCGCCGGCGTACTCGTGCAGCGCGGAGAGCTGATCGCAATAGTGGTCGGCGCCGGTGGACACGATGCCGGCACTCACGACGGTGGCGCCGATCGCGCGGCGGCGGTCGAGGGCGCGCAGGGCCGCATCGCGGTCACCGAGCGGATCGAGGAGACGACCGGCGTCGAGGACGACGTCGAAACCGGCCGGCAGATCCACTCGGCGCAGCATCTCGTCGATCTGCTGCACGGTGAGACCGAAGGGCAGCCAGCCGTCACCGAGCGTGACGGCGCGCCGCAGCGACCGTGCGGTGCGCCCGCCGATCCAGAACGGCACCCGCGGCTGGACCGCATGTGGCCGCACCTCGACGTCCGCGTAGTCGTAGAAGGTGCCGTGGAACTCCGGGTTCGGGTTCGACAGTCCGGCACGCAGGGCGAGGAGTGCTTCGTCGGCGCGGGCGCCCCGGTCCGCGAAGGACGCGCCGAGCAGTGCGAACTCCTCTTCCAGGCTGCCGACGCCGAGCCCGAGCACCAGGCGACCGCCGCTGATCGCGTCGAGGGTGCCGTAGCGCTTGGCGATCTCGAGGGGATGGTGGTAGCCGAGCACGAGCACGCGGGTGTTGAGCCTGATCCGGTGGGTGCGGGCCGCAAGGTAGCCGAAGGTCGCGAGCGGATCCCAGTACACCCCGCCGCGCTCGGCGGCGATCCGGGAGGGGACGGCGACGTGTTCGCTGCACGTGACGTGGTGGTAGCCGAGCCGGTCGGCGGCCTCGGCGACGCGCGCCAGCTCGTCGATGCCGGCGTGGCGTTCCCACTCGACCCGGGAGTCGGGATGGTCGATGACCACGGGAGATGTGACACCTATGTACATGCGATCGGACCCCTCGTACCGAACCCGGCGCGCCCCGCGTCGCCGGCGGCCGGTGGCGTGGGTGTGGAGCGCGTGATCGTCCCTTTCCGACCGTTGTACCCGGCCCGATCGGGGCGGGGCCCCGGACCTTCCTGCTCAGTGGGATGTTGTGTATCGGGCACCGATCGGTGATACTTGTTGCGTCGATCACAAGAATGAATTTCAGTCCCTCGGGTTGCCCCCACATCGAGGGGTTGGAGGAGGTAACGCCAATGTTCGAATCCGGAAATGCTGCAAGCGAATTCATGTCCGAACCGGAATCGACGCGGGCCGCGGCGCCGCAGCGCGAACTTCCGGCATCCATGGTCGAGCGTATGACACTCATCCTCGACGCCTTCGACAACGCCTCCTCCCGGCTCACCCTCGAAGAAGTGGCCTGCCGTACCGGGCTTCCCCGCTCCACCGTCCACCGCATCCTCGACCAGATGGTCCGGCTCGAATGGGTCGACCACGCGTCGTTCGGTTACTGCCTCGGCCGCCGCGCCAAGTCCCTCGGCGCCGGTGACAACGGCCACGGGCGCATCCGCGAGGCCGCTGCCCAGGTGCTCCACGAGCTGCACCTGCAGACCGGGATGGTGGCGCATCTCGCGGTCCTGGACCGCGGCGAGATCGTCTACCTCGACAAGGTCGGCGGGCAGCTCGCCGCCACCCTGACCTCCCGCGTCGGCGGACGCGTCGCCGCCCACGCGACCGCGTGCGGCAAGGCGATCCTGGCGGGCCTGCAGCCGGAACAGGTGGACGCGCTGTACGGCGCCGGACTGTCGCGCCGCACCGACCGCACCATCTCCGACCTCGCGGTGCTGCACCGCGAACTGGGCCGTATCCGGCAGCGTCACGGGCTCGCGTTCGAAACGGGCGAGGCGATGGCCGGCATGGCATGCGTCGGTGCACCCGTCCGCAGCCCGCAGGGCCCGGTCGCGGGCATCTCGCTGTGCGGCCCGGCACGGCCCGGCCACCTCGAGCGCATCGCGCCGCTCGTCGCGGACGCCGCCCGCGACATCTCGCGCATGCTCTACCCCGAGTTGGGGGCGCCGCGTCGTGGCCGCCGTCTCGCCGACGATTCCGCATCCTTCGCGGTGCCGGACACGGCCGCGCAGCTGGTCGCGGACGATGCCGGGGCATGGGCGTAGGGACCGGTCCCGTTCACCGGGAGCCTGCGCGCACGGTACGGGCAGCGCTGGGAATGTACCGATCATGACGACGGAACTCAGCTACGAGGAGACCGCGAAGTCCATCACGACCGACCGTGGTGTCCTCCGATACCACGAAGCCGGCGACGGGCCGCCCCTGCTCCTGCTGCACGGCTCCGGCCCGGGCGTGACCGGCTGGCGGAACTACCGCGGGGTGCTCGCCGACCTCGCCGAGCACTTCCGCTGCCTCGTCCTCGAATTCCCCGGATTCGGCGTCAGCGACCCGTGCGAGGGCCACCCCATGGTGATGGCCCGCTTCGCGGTCACCGACTTCCTCGACGCCCTCGGCCTCGACCGGGTGTCGATCATCGGCAACTCGATGGGCGGCATCGTCGGCACCCAGTTCGCCATCGCCGAACCCGACCGCGTGCACAAGCTCGTCACGATCGGTGGCGCCGGACGCTCGGTGTTCGCGCCGTCGCCCGGTGAAGGTATCCGCCTCCTGATGGAGTTCACCGACGACCCGACGCGTGAGAAGCTCGTTCGCTGGCTCCGCTCGATGGTGTACGACCCCGCGATCGTCACCGACGAATTGATCCAGGAGCGCTGGGAACTCGCCACCGAACCGAAGACCCTCGAGATCGCACGCCGCATGTACAGCACGGCCGCGTTCGAGGCCGGTGCCCGCGCCGCGCTCGCGTCCACCGAGACCCCCTACTGGGCGCAGCTCGGCAAGATTACCGCGCCGACGCTCATCACGTGGGGCCGCGACGACCGCGTGAGCCCCGTCGACATGGCAATGCTCCCCATGCGCGAACTGCGCAACGGCGAGCTGCACGTGTTCCCGAACTGCGGGCACTGGACGATGATCGAGGCCCGCGACGCGTGGCTCGACGCCGTCCTGGCCTTCCTCAACCGCAAGGACGCGTGAGCGAACACGCTCACCCCTCACCGATCCCGCTCGGCGGGCGCGACTTCCACCGGACGTCCGCCTGGGTGAACCCGGGCACCACACCAGAAAGCCGGTAGATCATGGGACAGGTTCTCGACTCCATCACACCGTTCGCGGACGAGATCCGCGCCGACGGCGCCGAAGGCGACAAGCTCATGCGCCTGACCGATCGCAGTGCCAAGCGACTGCGCGATTCCGGGGTCATCCGGATGCTCCAGCCCGCCGAGTTCGGTGGCCTCGAAGCGCACCCGCGTGAATTCGCCGAGACCGCGATGGCTCTCGGAGCCATGGACGGCGCCACCGGCTGGGTCTCCGGCATCGTCGGTGTGCACCCCTGGGAGATGGCGTTCTTCGATCCCAAGGCGCAGAACGAGGTCTGGGGCAACGATCCGGACACCTGGATCGCCTCGCCGTACGCACCGATGGGCGTGGCCACCCCCGTCGACGGCGGCTACATCCTCAACGGCCGCTGGTCCTTCTCGTCCGGAACCGACCATTGCGACTGGGTCATGATCGGCGCCGCGGTCGGCGACAAGGACGGCAATCGGCTCAACCCGCCGAAGTCGCTGCACGTGCTCGTGCCGCGCTCCGACTACCGCATCGATCAGGACAGCTGGAACGTCGTGGGCCTGCGCGGCACCGGCTCGAAGGATCTCGTCATCGAGAACGCCTTCCTGCCCGAGTACCGGACCCTGTCCGCCGAACGCGTCATGGGCGGTGTCGCATGGCAGGACGCCGGCCGGGACGAGACGCTCTACCGCTTCCCGTTCTCGTGCATCTTCCCGCTCGGTATCACCTCGTCGCTGATCGGCATCGCCGAAGGCGCCCTCAACTGCTACATCGAGACGCAGCGGTCGCGGGTGACGGTGTCCGGCACCGCGATCAAGCAGGACCCGTACGTGCTGTCCGCGCTCGGTGACGCGGCCGCCGAGATCGCCGCGTCCCGTGCCGCGATCCTCGAGACCGTCGACCGCTTCTGGGACATGACCGAGAAGGGGCAGGAGGTCACGTTCGAGATGCGCGCCATCGGCCGGCGCACCCAGACGGCCGCGGCCTGGCGTGCGGTGCGCGCGGTCGACGAGATCTTCGCGCGGGCCGGCGGCGGTGCGTTGCAGCTGACCAACCCGTTGCAGCGGTTCTGGCGTGACGCCCACGCAGGCCTGAGCCACGCCATCCACGTGCCCGGCTCGATCTTCCACGCGGCCACGCTGACCCAGCTCGGTGAAGAGCCGCAGGGCATGATGCGCTCGATGATCTGACGGCCCGAAACCACTTCTCACCAAGGACTATCGAACATGACGGACATTCGGGGACTGGGCTATCTCAGGATCCAGACCACAGACATCGCGCGGTGGCGTGAACTCGTCGTCGACGGGCTCGGCCTGGCGGTCGGCTCCGGGCCGGAAACGGACGGGCTGTACCTGCGGATCGACGAGCGCCGTGCGCGCCTGATCGTGCTGCCCGGCGATACGGACAGGGCCCTGGCCGTCGGCTGGGAGGTCCGCGACCAGTTCGCGCTCGCGCGGGTACGCGAGGCCGTGGAGAAGGCCGGTATCGCCGTCGAGGTGCTGTCGGAAGAGGAGTCGACGTACCGCGACGCCGAGCAGGTCATCGCGTTCGACGATCCGGGCGGAACCCGCGTCGAGGTGTTCTTCGGGCCGGTGCTCGACCACAGCCCGGTCGTGACCCCGTTCGCGGGCCGGTTCCACACCGGTGAGGAAGGGCTCGGCCACGTCGTGCTGCCGAGCGCGCAGTTCGACAAGGTCTACGACTTCTACACCGATGTTCTCGGCTTCCTGCCGCGCGGTGCGATCCGCGTCGGCGGGCCGTCGGCGCCGCCGCCCGTGCGCCGCGTGCGGTTCCTCGGTGTCAACCGCCGCCATCACAGCCTCGCGCTGTGCCCTGCGCCGCCGACCGAGCTGCCCGGGCTGGTGCACCTGATGCTCGAGGTCGACTCCCTCGACGCGGTCGGGCAGGCTCTGGATCGGGTCCGGGCCCTGGGCTTCTCGATCTCCTCGACGCTCGGCCGCCACACGAACGACAAGATGGTCTCGTTCTACGTCCGGGCTCCGGGTGGCTGGGACATCGAGTTCGGTACCGAAGGCATGCTCGTCGACGAGACGTTCTACACCGCCGAGGAGATCACCGCCGACAGCTACTGGGGCCACGACTGGTCCGGTTCCGAGCCCCTCGCCGCGTTCGCGCCGCCGAGCGCGCGATCGTAGGGACCGAGGTGACCGATCAGGCTGAACTCGTCGAAAAACTTGCGCGGCGAGTCGAACTGCTCGAGGACACCCTCGCGATCCAGCAGCTCGTCACCACCTACGGTCCGGCCGTCGACAGCGGCTCGGCCGAGGCGGTCGGCGCGCTGTGGACCGAGGACGGTGTGTACGAGGTCGATTCGGGTGCGTACCGTGGCCGTGACGAGATCACGGCGATGGTGCGTTCCGAAGCGCACCAGCGGTTCATCCACGGCGGCTGCGGCCACCTGATGGATCCGCTGAACATCCGGGTCGACGGTGACACTGCGGTCGTCACCTGCCATTCGCAGCTGATCCTCAACACCGACAAGGGTTTCCGCGTAGCTCGGGTCACCGCGAACCGGTGGGAACTAGTGCGCGGGGACGGCCGGTGGCAGGTGAAGCTGCGCATCGCGCGTGTCCTGGACGGTCGCGCCGACGCCCGCGACCTCCTCGCCGCGGGCGTGCGCTGAGCCGACCTTCCGTCAGCCGCCGACCCCGAACGCTCCACGGTAGAACAGCATCGGCCGGTCGTCGTCGAGACATTCGAGCTCGACGACCCGGCCGATCACCACGTCGTGGTCACCCGCGACATGCACGTCGTCGACCTCGGCGTGCACGCGAAGAAGCACCCCGGGCAGTGCCGGCGTGCCCCAGCGCGACGTCTCCCAGTCCAGGCCCTCGTAGCGGGCGCCGCGCGACGACCCGAACCTGGCACACAGATCCGACTGGTCCTCGCGCAGCACATTGATCGCGAACCGGCCGGTCCGGCGGATCCGCGGCCAGGCGCGGCCCCGATGGTCGGCGCAGAACAGCACCAGCGGCGGCTCGAGCGACACCGACGCGAACGACTGGCACGCGAAGCCGACCGGACCGTCGTCGTCCAAGCCGGTCACGATCGTGACGCCGGTCGCGAAGTGACTCATCGCATGCCGCATCTCGGTGGGGGAGGGCGCCTCGCTAGGGGTGGTCAGGGGCCGCGTCTGGGTGTGCATGTGCCTCGGCTCCGATTCGGTCCGGGTCGCCCCGGACGGGGCGACACTCACGGATCCGAGCCTATGGGCGG
This sequence comes from Rhodococcus phenolicus, assembly GCF_001646785.1. Classification (GTDB taxonomy): domain Bacteria; phylum Actinomycetota; class Actinomycetes; order Mycobacteriales; family Mycobacteriaceae; genus Rhodococcus; species Rhodococcus phenolicus. The sequence goes on along the minus strand of NZ_LRRH01000008.1, from coordinate 80,922 downwards.
ACCGTCACCGCCCCCTGCCCGATTCTCGCTCAGCGGACATCCCGGGCCGCAACCTGCCCGGGACGCCTGCCCGGAGGCGAGGCGATGGGACAATCGACCCCGATCGGATGTGAAAGGGGATCGACAATGCCCAGGATCGGTGTGGCGCGCGACGGCGCCGAACCGTCTTCGGCGGACCAGCGGGAGCGGCACGTACGCATTCTCGATGCGGCTGCGCATCTCGCGACCGAGCACGACCTTGCGCACGTGCAGATGACCGAGGTCGCCAAGCGGGCGGGTGTCGCCATCGGAACGCTCTACCGGTATTTCCCGTCGAAGACGCACCTGTTCGTGGGTGTGATGCTGCATCGGCTCGAGCGGTTCGAAACGCGTCGGCCGGATCCGGCGCCGGATCGCGGCCTGTCCGTGCAGGACGCGATCTGCGAGACGCTGATCGAGATGACCCGTGAGCTCGTCGCGCACCCGTCGTTGGCGTTGGCGATGCTGCAGTCCAACGGCACGGCCGCGGCCGGTGCGGTGCCCGACTCGGTCAAGGTCGAGGAGCAGTTCCAGAAGATCGTGCTCGACGCCGCGGGTATCGCCGATCCCACCGACGCGGACCGCGACGTGCTGCGGCTGCTGTCGATGCTCTGGTACGGCGTGATCATCGCGTTCCTCAACGGCCGGGCCACCCTCGAGGGGACCGAAACCGACATCCGGCGCAGCTGCCGGCTGCTGCTGGTACACCTGGCGGCGTAGCCGGCACACCGTGCGCTGCGCCTCGGGTCGGCCGAGGCCGAGCGGGCCGTCCCGGTCCTCTACTAGTCCACCGGCGAAAACCGTTCTCCGCCAAGATTCTTCGGTGCGCCACCGTCGGGATCTCTCGGACCGTTCGGGGCCGATCGGGACCGCCCCATACCGAACCAAGCGATTGCTTGGTAAGTTACGGATGCGCCCCGCGGAATCGGGCGCACGAATCGAAGCGGAGGCACGGATGGATCTGGGACTCGACGGCGCAGTAGTACTGATCACCGGAGGTGTGCGCGGCGTCGGCGCCGGCATCACCCGCACGTTCCTGCGGGCAGGCGCGACCGTCGTGACGTGTGCGCGCACCCGGCCCGACCACGACATCGAGATCGACGGCCGCGCCGCCGAATTCCTCGAATGCGATGTGCGCGACCCCGACAGGGTCCGCGAACTCGTCGACACCATCGTGGCCCGCCACGGCAAGCTCGACGTGCTGGTCAACAATGCCGGCGGATCGCCGTTCGCCCTCGCCGCCGACGCGAGCGCCAAGTTCCACGCCAAGATCGTCGAGCTCAACCTGCTCGCACCGCTGATCGTCGCGCAGGCCGCCAACGCGGTGATGCAGCAGCAGGAGGGCGGCGGCTCGATCGTCAACATCTCGAGCGTGAGCGCGCACCGGCCGACACCGGGCACGGCGGCCTACGGTGCGGCGAAGGCCGGGCTCGACAGCCTGTCGTCGACCCTCGGCGTCGAGTGGGCACCGAAGGTCCGGGTGAACTCCGTCGTGGTCGGCATGGTCCACACCGAGCAGTCGCACCTGTTCTACGGCGACGACGACGGTATCGCCGCGGTCGGCGCGACCGTGCCGGCGGGACGGCTCGCCACCCCCGATGACATCGGCAACTGCGCCGCGTTTCTCGCATCCCCGCTGGCGGCATATGTCAGCGGATCGACCCTGACCGTGCACGGCGGCGGGGAAAGCCCTGCCTACCTGGCAGCGGCCCGAACGAAGGAGACAAAGTGAGTGGACTGCTGGACGGTCGCGTCGTCATCGTGACGGGCGCCGGGCGCGGGCTCGGCCGGGCCCACGCGCTGGCGTTCGCCGCGGAAGGCGCCAAGGTCGTCGTCAACGACATCGGTGTCGGCGGCGACGGCTCGGCAACCGGTGAGAGCCCGGGGGAGCAGGTCGTCGAGGAGATCCGCGCGGCCGGCGGCGACGCCGTGGTCAACGGCGACGACGTCGCCGACTGGGACGGCGCCGCGAACCTGATCAAGACCGCACTCGACAACTTCGGGCGCCTCGACGTTCTGGTCAACAACGCCGGGTTCCTCCGCGACCGCATGCTCGCGAACATGAGCGAAGACGAGTGGGACCTGGTCACCCGCGTGCACCTCAAGGGGCATTTCGCGCCGATGCGGCACGCGATGACGTACTGGCGCGGCGAGTCCAAGGCCGGTAACCCCGTCGATGCCCGGATCATCAACACCAGCTCCGGTGCGGGTCTGATGGGCAGCATCGGCCAGGGCAACTACGCCGCGGCCAAGGCGGGCATCGCCGCGCTGACGATCCAGGCCGCCGCAGAGTTCGCCCGTTACGGCGTGACCGTCAACGCGATCGCGCCGTCCGCGCGGACCCGCATGACCGTCGGTGCCGGTGGTGCGATGGCCGAGATGATGGCCGCGCCGGAGGAGGGCTTCGACGCGATGGCGCCGGAGAACGTCTCGCCGCTGGTGGTGTGGCTCGGCAGCGCCGAATCCAAGGATGTCACGGGCCGAGTGTTCGAGGTCGAGGGCGGCAAGGTGTCGGTGGCCGACGGCTGGCGCCACGGTGACGTCGTGGACAAGGGCGAGCGCTGGGATCCGAAGGAGCTCGGCCCGGTCGTCGAGAAGCTGATCGCCGAAGCCCAGCCGCCGACTCCGGTCTACGGCGCATAAACGACTCGTGCGGGGTTCCGGTAGCGGGCGCTGCCGGAACCCCGCACGAGGGGTTGCTAAGCGGGGGTGCGGACGATCAGCGTCGACCCCGGGAAATACGCGGCCAGTTCGGTGCGGGCCTGCTTGAGGGTCGCGGTGCCGTAACCCTGCTTGCGCAGATCCGACCGCACCCAGATCGCGACGTCGACCTCGTTGCCGTTGAGCTCACCGAACGCGAACCCGACGCTCTTGGGCTCGGCACCGGACAGGTCCTCGGCGACCAGCCACACGGCAGCCTCGTCGTCGATTCGGGACTCGCCCGCCTCCCGCTCGGCGTCGACCTTGGGGTCGCTGTTGTCGCCGAGGGTCTCGGCGCACCGCTCCGCGAACAGTGAGCGGTCCTCATCGCTGTGGGTGAACGGACGCAACCGGAAATGCGCGCCTGTCGCGTAGGGACGTTCGGCCGGTGTCCAGGTGAGCACGGCGTCGAGATCCTCGAGTTCCTCGCGGATCTTCTTGCGCTCGGCCTTCGTCAGCCGCCGGAACGGCAGGTTCAGCACGGCCTCCGCGCACAACTCGTTCGTGTCGAGCAGTTGAGCGATCGTGGCGACGGCCTCGGAGCGATCGTTGCTCTCGACGATGGCATCGAGTACCTCGTGGCGGCGTTCGAGCGCGCGCAACAGGGCCGCGGCGATCTCGCGGCGGTCGAGGACCTGATCATGGTTCGTGGTTGTCATGGAGTGACATCCCTTCTCGAGAGCTGGCAGAACCTCCTCCAGTATTGCCGGTTCCCGCCACGTGGGAAGAGGCGAAGGTCAATCGCACACGACGACCGGGATCGTCCGGTCCGTCCACGACTGGTACTTGTCGAAGTCCGGGTACAGAGCGACGAGCTTCGGCCAGTACGCGGCACGTTCCTCCGTCGTCGCGACCCGGGCCTTCATCGTGCGTACCCGCGACCGGATCTGGACCGTCACCTCGGGGTTCGCCTGAATGTTGCGGAACCACAGCGGATGCTTCGGCAGCCCGCCCTGGGAGGCGACCAGCACGACCCGGTCGCCGTCCTCGAGGAACAGCAGGGGCAACGTCCGTGGCTGCCCCGTCTTCCGGCCCGTGGTGGTCAGCAGACACACCGGTATTCCCCAGGGAAATGCGCTGCCCACCCGCCACTTTCCGCCGATCCGGCCACCGGTGGCCCGGTACGCCGTCACGTTCGCCCGTGACATCCATTTGATGATCGACACGGTCCACTTCGAGTCCAGGCCGGCCGGCGCAGCGGGTGGGGTGCTCATCTCAGATCCGCTCGATGATGGTGCCGGTCGCGAGCGCGCCACCGGCGCACATCGAGATCAGCGCGGTCGAGGCGTCCCGGCGTTCGAGCTCGTGCAGGGCGGTCGTGATCAGGCGCGAGCCGGTCGAGCCGACCGGGTGGCCGAGGGCGATCGCGCCGCCGTTGACGTTGACCTTGTCCATGTCCGGGCCGTGCACCTGCGCCCACGACAGCAGCACCGACGCGAACGCCTCGTTGACCTCGAACAGGTCCAGGTCGTCGATGCTCATCCCGGCCTTCTCCAGGACCTTCGCGGTCGCCTGCACCGGGCCGTCCAGGTGGAACTCGGGTTCGGCGCCGACGAGTGCCTGCGCGACGATGCGGGCGCGCGGCTTCAAGCCGAGTGCCCTGGCCCTGTCCTCGTCCATGAGAAGCACCGCGGCGGCACCGTCGGAGATCTGCGACGATGTGCCGGCGGTGTGCACACCGCCGTCCACCACGGCCTTGAGCTTGCCGAGCGATTCGGCGGTGGTGTCGCGCAGACCCTGGTCGCGGCTGACGGTCTGCTTCTCGCCGGTGAGGTTGCCTTCCTTGTCGACGACGGGCGCGACGACCTGCAGCACCTCGCGGTCGAAGCGGCCCTCCTCCCATGCCTGCTTCGCCAGTGCCTGCGACCGCACACCGAGGGCGTCGACGTCCTCGCGGGTGATGCCGCGGCGGCGGGCGATGCGCTCCGCGGCGCCGAACTGGTCGGGCATGTCGATGTTCCACGACGCCGGGCGACGCGGCCCGGCATGCTCACCGACATTGGCGCCCAACGGAACCTGCGTCATCGCTTCGACCCCGCAGGCGATGCCGGCGTCGATGGCGCCGGTCGCGATGAGTCCGGCGATGAGGTGGTTGGCCTGCTGCGCGGAGCCGCACTGGCAGTCGATGGTGGTGGCGCCGACCTGCCAGGGCAGTCCGGCGTGCAACCAGGCGGTGCGCGTGATGTTGTTCGACTGGGCACCGGCCTGGGTGACACAGCCGCCGATCACCTGCTCCACGAGAGTCGGGTCGATGCCGGCACGTTCGACGAGGCCGCTCTGTGCGGCACCGAGGATCTCGGCGGCGTGCAGGCCGGCGAGCCAGCCGCCGCGCTTGCCGATCGGGGTGCGTGCCGCCTCGACGATGACTGGTGTGCCCACGGCGGGCTCCTTTCTGGTCCTGTCTTCGCAAAATAGAACAGGTTCCGCAGTTGGACAAGGCGAGTCCGACCGAGCGGGAGCCACGGGATCCTTGGCATGTCGGCCCGCCCGTGTTTGAATGGATCTAGAACGTGTTACAAATGACGTCGGCGTGGTGTACCGGCCCAGGGCAGGAGAGAGTTCAGTGACGGCGCAGCCCAACATTCCCGAAGACATCGACTTCACCGACCCCGACCTCTACGAAGGGCGCATGCCGTTCGAAGAGTTCGCCGAGCTGCGCCGCACGGCGCCGGTCTGGTGGAACAAGAAGTCCCCCGACAAGGGTGGCTTCCACGACGACGGCTTCTGGGTGGTTTCCCGGCACGAGGAGGTCCGCGAGGTCTCCCGTCGCAGCGACGTGTTCTCCAACTGGGAGAACACCGCGATCCCGCGCTTCAGCGACGACATGGAGCGCGCGAACATCGAGCTGCAGCGCCACGTCCTCCTCAACAAGGACGCCCCCGAGCACACCAAGCTCCGCAAGCTCGTCGCCCGCGGTTTCACCCCCCGCGCCATCAACGCGTTGCGCGACGATCTCGAGGCCCGCGCCCGCACGATCGTCGGGGCGGCCGCCGAGGAGGGCAGTGGCGACTTCGTCACCCAGGTCGCGGCGGAACTGCCGCTGCAGGCGATCGCCGATCTCATCGGTGTGCCGCAGGAGGATCGCACCAAGATCTTCGAGTGGTCGAACCAGATGACCGGCTACGACGACCCCGACAACACCGCCGACCCCGCGATGGCGTCGATGGAGGTTCTCGGTTACGCGTACCAGATGGCCGCTGCCCGTAAGGAATGCCCGGCCGACGACATCGTCACCAAGCTCATCGAAGCCGACATCGACGGCGACGAGCTCTCTCCCGAGGAATTCGGCTTCTTCTTCATCGTCCTCGCGGTCGCCGGCAACGAGACCACCCGCAACGCCACGACGCACGGCATGCTCGCGTTCCTCGAGAACCCCGACCAGTGGGAGATCTTCAAGCGCGACCGCCCGAAGACCGCGGTCGACGAGATCATCCGCTGGGCCACGCCGGTCACCTCGTTCCAGCGCACCGCCCTCGAGGACACCGAGCTCGGCGGCCAGAAGATCGCCAAGGGCGACCGCGTCGTGATGCTCTACGCGTCGGCGAACAACGACGAGGAAGTGTTCGAGAACCCGCGGGAATTCAACATCCTGCGTGATCCCAACCCGCACTTGGCCTTCGGAGGCACGGGCGCGCACTTCTGCCTCGGCGCGAACCTGGCCCGCATGGAGATCGAGATCATCTTCAACGCGATCGCCGATCTCGTCCCGGACATCACGAAGGTCGCCGATCCCAAGCGACTGCGCTCCGCCTGGCTCAACGGCATCAAGGAATTCCAGGTCGACTACAAGACCGAGGGTGGCTGCCCGGTCAAGCACTGACGCCCGCATTCCCCGGTGATGGGGACCTTGGTTCGGAGAATCCGAACGAAGGTCCCCATCAACCGTTTCGGGGCTGCTCGAGGTACCGGAACTCCTGGTGGGAGGCGCGGTCGTCGAGGAACACGGCGTGCGCCTTGGCGCGGGGGATCTACAACTCGTCGTCGTTCTGGTCGAGCAGCACGCCACCGGAATCGACGGTGAGGGCGAGGGCTTCGGCGACCACGGTCGCAGCGAGCGCTGTTCCCGCGACGACCCCGACGGCGGTGAGAATCGGGACGGTCCAGGCTGCGGTGAGCTCGGCGAGGAGCTCGAGTGGTCCGGGGACCGCCGGCAAGGTTTCGACAGCCCACCGTGACAACGGGGGAGCGACGAAGCCGAGTCCGGTACCTGCTGCGGTGCACGCGACCGCCAGAAGTGTGGGAAGGGCGTAGGAGACGTGGACACGGGTCGCGTCGTCACGCATCGTCATGGTGGTGCTCCTTTCTGTGTCCGGTCAGGTAACGCAGAACGATCGTGCGCAGGGTCTCGACGGGCGCGGTCGCCGTCGGGTTGTCCGCGTAGAGGAATGCCGAGTCGGTGATCGCATGGATCCACGTGGCGGCCGCGTCGGGATCGAGCGCGGGGTCGATCCGGTCGTGGGCGCGGACCAGAAGATCGCGCAGGCCCGCGTGGACGACAGCGTCGGTTTCGTTCAGCACGTGCGCGAGTTCCGGGTCGTGTGCGACCTGCCGGATCACCTCCACCACAAGGCCTGCCGACGCCGGATTCTCCGACGGAGCAACGAGTTCGGCCACCATGTCGAGGATCGCGGCCAGCGGGTCGTCGGCGACTCGGAAGCGCTCGACAAGTTCGCGCGACTCCGGCAGGTCCTGTTCGAAGATCGCCCGGAACAGTCCGCGTTTGTCGCCGAAGTAGTGGAAGACCGTGCCGGAGCTGACTCCGGCGGCCTTTGCGATCGCGGTCACGGGTGTGGCGTCGAAGCCGCGTTCGGCGAACAGCATCGTTGCGGCGTCGAGGATTGTGGAGCGGCGCCGCGCCTGGAGTTCGTGGTCGACCGTACGTGCCATGTCCCGAGCGTATATATTGATTGACTAATAAGTCAATTATTGGTCGGGTTGGGTGCGCAGATGCCGCGAGGGGTTGATCAGCCCAAGCGGTGCAGGTCCTCGGGGGTGTCGATGTCCGCGGCGTCGGCCAGCGCCGAGCAGTCGAGTCGACGCACACGGTCACGGTTCCGGGCCAGGAACGACCTGGCACCCTCGTCGCCGGCTGCCTGATCGGCGGCGGCGACCGCGTCGGTACGGTCGAACACGACGGGATGTCCCGGCCGGTCGCCGAACACCGGCAGCGTCACCGTTCCCGGTTCGTGCGCCGACAGCACGGTCCGTACGAGTTCGGCTGTGATGCCGGGGAAGTCGACCACGGTCAATGCCACCGTGCCGTGATCTCCGGCCGCATCGACACCCGCCCGCAGAGACGTCGACATGCCCGCAGCCCACTCCGGATTGCGAACGGCGGTGACACCCGCACCGCACTGCGCGGCCACCTCGTCGCCGAACGCGCCGACGACCACCACGACCTCGTCGCAACCGCCCGCGCGCAGTGCATCGACGACGGTGAGCAGAAGGGGACGGCCACGGTGGGGTAGAAGCGCTTTCGCGCGACCACCCAACCGCGAGCCGTCCCCTGCAGCGAGAACGATCCCGGCCACGGTCATGGACCGAGGGTACCGGCTATTCGACGGGGCGAGCCGTTTTCATGGCCCGCTCGACCTCCCAGAACGCCCGCAACGACACGATCTTGCCGTCGCCGTCGACCCGATACACGAACACACCCTCGGCGTCGATGACGGTGCCGGCCAGCGTCGTCCGGATCGTGCCGATATTGACGCACTCGTCGCCGCACACCAGCACGTCGTCGACGAGGAACTCGAGCCTCTCGGTGTTCGCGATCGTCATGTCGTAGAACGCCGCGATCGCGTCCCGGCCGTGGTGGCCCTTGCCCTCCGGGTCGAAACCGGACGGGCCGACCGGGTCTTCGACACACCCGTTCTCGGCGAACAGCGCCAGCCACTGGTCCTTGCGTCGTGCGCTCGCCGCGGTCTGCGACGCCCGCGCCGCGATCCGTGCGGGATGTTCCTCGCTCATGCAGCGCCCTTTCCGTGAATGTACTTGTCCGCGAAGCGATGCAAAGATTCCTTCTTCGCTTCCAGGGGAGAGTCGAAGCCGTGGCCGTCGAAGATCCACGGCACGGTGATGATGTCGGTGACCCCGGCGTCGGCGAGTTCGGCGTAGCCGGACGAACCGAACCGGTCGACGGACACGACCTGGATCTCGAACGGAAGGTCGCTGCGGCCGTATTCGGCGCGCAGCACCCGCAACCGGTCGATCACGGCGACCAGGTCGTCGAACTTGATCATCGCGGACGTCCAGCCGTCACCGACGCGCGCCGCGCGACGCAGCGCCACGTCGGTGTGACCGCCGACGTAGAACGGCACGGGCTTGCTCGGTGCCGGACTCATCTGCAACCGGGCGAAGTCGAAGAACTCGCCGTGGTGCTCGACCATGCCGCCGCCGAGGATCAGCTTGATGACCTCGATCATCTCGTCGACGCGCTTGCCCCGCTTCGCGTACGGCGCACCGCACCACTCGAACTCCTCGGGTGCCCAGCCGATTCCGACGCCGAAACCGAACCGGTTGCCGGTGAGGTTCGCGACCGACCCCACCTGCCGGGCCAGCAGCACCGGATTCCGGGAACCCAGTTTGAGTACCTGCGTGTAGAACCCGATCGTGGACGTCACCGCCCCCATCGCGGCGGCCGCGATCAGCGGATCGACCCACGGGGTGTCCTCGGTCCACATCCGCGACCCGTCCGGCGTGTACGGGTAGTCGACCGTCTGCTTCTCCATGAAGAACAACGAATCCGGCAGCGCGATCGACGAGAACCCGCACTCCTCGGCGGTCCGCGCGAGTTCGGGGAGCTGGTCCAGCGGTGTCATCGCGACACCGACGGAGAACTTCACCATGAAGCTGTCCCTTCTAGTGCGAAGGCCGCTCGGAAGAGACGACCCACATCGAGAAGTACTGGGATCCACCACCGTACGCGTGGCCGAGCGCCTTGCGTGCGCCTTCGACCTGATGGTCGCCGGCCTTGTCCATCACCTGGATCGCGGCCTCCGCGAAGCGGATCATGCCGGACGCGCCGATCGGGTTCGACGACAGCACGCCACCCGACATGTTCAGTGGGATACGACCACCGATCGCGGTGTCACCGGCCTCGGTGAGCTTCCACCCGGAACCTTCCTCGGCAAAGCCGAGGTTCTCGAGCCACATCGGCTCGAACCACGAGAACGGCACGTAGATCTCGGCGCAGTCGATCTCGGTGATCGGATCGGTGATGCCCGCGTCCTTCCACAGCGCGGCCGCCGCGACACGACCGGCCTGCGGATTCACCTGGTCTCGACCGGCGTAGGTGGTCGGTTCGGTGCGCATCGCCGTCGAGTGGATCCACGCGACCTTGTGCCCGGCGGCTTCGCGTGCCGCTGCGGTGTCGGCGTCACCGATCACGACGGCGCACGCACCGTCGGAGGAGGGACAGGTCTCGTCGTAACGGATCGGGTCCCACAGCATCTGGGATGCCTGCACCGATTCGAGGGTGATGTCGGGCTGCTTGAGATGCGCGTACGGGTTCTTGGCGCCGTTGAGTCGGTCCTTGACCGCGACCATCGCGCCGATGTGCTCGGGCGCGCCGGAACGACGGATGTAGGAGCGTACGTGCGGGGCGAAGTAGCCGCCGGCGCCCGCCCCGACGGGCATCGTGAACGGAACGGGTGTGGACAGCGCCCACATCGCGTTCGATTCGGACTGCTTCTCCCACGAGACGGCCAGCACGCGACGGTGCACGCCGGACTGCACGAGGCTGGCCGCGACGTTCGCGGTGGAGCCGCCGACGGAGCCGGCGGTGTGCACGCGCAGCATGGGCTTGCCGGTCGCGCCGATCGCGTCGACCATCGCGAGTTCGGGCATCATCGAGCCCTCGAACAGGTCGGGTGCCTTACCGATGACGACGGCGTCGATGTCGTCCCAGCCGACCTGTGCGTCGAGCATGGCGCGGTCGATGGCCTCACGGACCAGACCGGACATGGAGACGTCGTGCCGCTTGGCGACGTAGTGGGTCTGCCCCGTACCGAGGACCGCTGCCGGTTGCTTGGCCATGTCAGTTACGTCCCTCCAGAACGGCTACCAGATTCTGTTGCAGCACAGGACCGCTCGTCGCATGTGCGAGTGCGCGGCCCGCGCGTCCGTCGATGATCGCCTGCGCGGCGTATCCGATGCGCTCGAGGCCGCCGGAGAACATCGGGTTGCCGGTCAGCGGGCCGCCCGACGGGTTGATCACGGTGGAGTCGTCCAGACCGATGGCCTCGCGCAGGATCAGCTCCTGATGGGTGAACGGCGCGTGCAGTTCTGCGATGTCGAAGGCGGTGTCGCCACCGGTCACGGCCCGGGCCGCGGCCTGCGCGGACGGGGCGACGGTGAGGTCGCGGGCGCCGAGGTTCGGTGAGTCGATGCGGTGCTCGATACCCGTGATCCAGGCCGGGTTCTCGCACAGTTCGCGGGCGCGGTCGCCGGATGCCAGCACGACGGCGGCGGCCCCGTCGGTGACGGGTGCGCAGTCGTGCCTGCGCAGCGGATCGGCGACGAACGGCTGCGCGAGCAGCTCCTCGAGATCGAGGTCGCCGCTGAGCTGCGCCTTCGGGTTGTTCTTGGCGGCGGCCCGGCTGCGGACCGCGATCTCGGCCATCTGGCGTTCGGTCCACTTGCCGGATTCGAGACCCGAACGGGCCTGCAGGCCGGCGAGGGAGACCGAGTCGACACCGAGCGGTGCGACCAGGTAGGGGTCGAGCTGCATGGTGAGCGTGCGACGCAGCGTGCCCGCGGAGGACTTGCCGAAGCCGTACACGAGCGCGGTGTCGACCTCGCCGGTGATGAGCTTGACCCACGCCTCGTACAGGGCCCAGGCCGCGTCCATCTCGACGTGCGATTCGTTGATGGGCGGCACGGCACCGATCGCGTCGATCGCCGAGATGAACGAGAAGGCCCGGCCGGCCAGATAGTCGGACGATCCCGAGCACCAGAACCCGATGTCGGACTTGGTGATTCCGAGTGTCTCGTACAACTCCTGGAAGCACGGAATGAGCATTTCGACGCCGTTGGTGGTGCCGGTGGTTTCACGCACGTGGGGTGCGTGGGCGAAGCCGACGACTGCGATGTCTGTCATGGTTCCCGGTGCTCCCTAGAGGTGGTGTTTGAAGGTGTCGTAGTCCGCGTCGGGTTCGCCCGTGGGACGGAAGTATTCGATGTTGCGCAGGGTGTGGCCCCACTCCTCGCGCGGTCGCCACTTGGCCTGGACTCGCATGCCCATGCGCACATCTGCGGCATCGCACTCGAGGATCAGGTGCAGGAACGGGATGTCCGCGCCGTCGAGCAGGACGTACGCCGCGACGTACGGCGGCTTGATCTGCTGGCCCAGGAACGGCACGTTGACGATGCAGAACGTCGTGACCGTGCCCTTGTCGGACAGCTCCACCTGTTCCTTGGTCGGGATGCCGTCGGTCGGGCTCGAGCCGCGAGGTGGAACGTAGACCGGATCGCCCGGACCGGTGCGGCCGCCGATGAGCTTGCCTTCGGCCAGGCCGCGCAGGTAGTAGGACTCCTCGGCCGAGGCGGTGTGCTTGTAGTGCAGGTCGACCGGAGTGGTGATCATCGTGACCGGCTCACCCTCGTCGGCCGATGCCGCGTCGGTGGCCTCACCGGGCTCGAACGCCGCGATGTCGTTGATGCTGCCGACACGCTCTGCGGCCCAGCGCACCCGCACGCGCATGCCGGTCTCGATGTCCTCGGGGGAGGTCACGTCGACGGCGTGCAGGATCGAGGAGTCGGAGCCGTCGAGGCGAATGAACGCCCACGCGAACGGACGGTCGAACGGCTGGCCCGGAAGCGGAAGCGCGTTCCACGTCCAGCTGACGACCGTCCCGGACTGCCCGACCTCCACCAAATCCAGCAACGGTTCGTGGGTGACCGGGTCGTACTCCGGCGGCGGAACGAGCACCCGCCCGTCGGATCCGCGTGCCCCCACGATCCGGCCGTCGCGCAGACCTGTGACGAAGGCTCCCACGGTCGGTCCGGTGGATCGGGTGTAGTCGAACTTCAGATTCAGTGGTGCGCTCAGCGGTGGCTCGACAACCGCGCTCTTTCCCAGGCTCACAACTTCGAGTAGAACAGGTTCTAGGATTTGAGGCAAGGGTAGCGTCCGACCAGGCCGGTTCCACACCGGTATCCATCGCGAAAGGTGCCAGATGAAACTGGGATTGCAGCTCGGCTACTGGGGCGCACAACCGCCCGCGAACGCACCGGAACTCGTTACCGCAGCCGAAGCCGCCGGCTACGACGCGATCTTCACCGCGGAGTCCTGGGGGTCGGACGCGTACACCCCGCTCGCATGGTGGGGATCGGAAACCGAACGAGTTCGCCTGGGCACCTCCGTCGTCCAGTTGTCGGCGCGCACGCCCACCGCCACAGCGATGGCGTCGCTGACCCTCGACCACCTCAGCGGCGGCCGGCACATTCTCGGCCTCGGCGTGTCCGGACCGCAGGTCGTCGAAGGCTGGTACGGCCAACCGTTCGCGAAGCCGCTCGCCCGCACCCGCGAATACGTCGACATCGTGAGGAAGGTCCTGGAGCGCAAGGAACCGGTGACGAGCGACGGCCCGCACTACCCGATGCCCTACACCGGCGAAGGCGCCAGCGGACTCGGCAAACCGCTCAAGCCGATCACCCACCCGTTGCGCGCCGACATCCCGATCTGGCTCGGCGCCGAGGGACCGAAGAACGTGGCCCTCACCGCAGAGATCGCCGACGGCTGGCTCGCCATCTACTACTCGCCGCGCCTGGCACCCATGTACAACAAATGGCTCGACGAGGGCTTCGCCCGCCCCGGCGCCCGGCGCACCCGCGAGGACTTCGAGGTCGCCGCGACCTGCCAGGTCGTCGTCACCGACGACACGGCCGCCACCCTCGCAGCGCAGAAACCGATCATGGCGCTCTACATCGGCGGAATGGGCGCCCCCGAACTGAACTTCCACGCCCAGGTGTACCGCCGGATGGGCTACGACGCGGTCGTCGACGAAGTGACCGCACTGTTCCGGTCGGGACGCAAAGACGAAGCGGCCGCTGCGATTCCGGACGAAATGGTCACCGAGACGATGATCATCGGCAATCGGGACGAAGTGCGCGAGGGCGTACGCCGCTGGGAGGACGCGGGGGTGACGATGCTGCTCGTAGCGTGCCGCGACGCCGAGCACGTGAGGTCGCTGGCAGACGTCGTACTGGGCTGACTTTCGCTCCCCGCCCCGGGTCCGATGTTCGGTTCCGCCCCGGCGGTCCGAGCGAATGTATCCCTCGTCTCCTTCAGCCGACTCGGTGTACCACTCGCTCGGACCGAGCGGGTGGGACAACCCGCGCGGGGAGTTTGTCCACAGGCGCGCGATCCATCCACAGATGCGGCATCGAGGGCACCGAGGTCGCCGAGGACACAGCATGATCGGTGCATGAGACGAGGAGAATGGGCAGGGGACCCCGAAGCACTGCTTCGGATCGCGAACCGCGGGATCATCGCGGACTCGACGCTGCGGAGCATCGGGGTGTCGGGTTCGGCAATCCACGACAGATGCGGGCCGGGTGGTCCTTGGGAGCGTGTTCTCCCCGGGGTCATCCACCTGAGGAACGGGCGGCTGACGGACCGCCAGCGATCCGTCGCGGCACTGATGTACAGCGGTGACACGGCAATCCTGACCGGGCGTGCAGCTCTCCGCGAGTACGGATTCGACAGTGCCGGGGACGGCGCCCACATTCTGCTCCCGGCGGCACAGCGCGTCCAATCGAATGGATTCGTATTGGTGGAACGTACGCATCGCATGCCGGAACAGGTGGGGCGTCGAGGGCTTCGCTGCGCGCCGCTCGTTCGCGCCGTTCTCGACGCGGCACGCCGGTGCCCGACACTCGACGCGACCCGCGCGCTGATCGCGGAAGTCGTGCAGCGTGGAGCAGCGACGGTGCCCCAGTTGTCGGAGGAACTCGAGGCCGGTAGCGGCCGAGGTTCGGCGTTCCCGCGGAAGGTGCTGCAGGAGGTCACGGCGAACGTGCATTCGGTGCCGGAAGCACATGCACGAAAACTCTGGCTGCGCAGTGGGTTGCCGGAGATGGTGTTCAACCGGGACGTCGTCGATGCCGACGGCGATTTCGTTGCACGTCCGGACGGCTGGATCGACGAGGTCGCGATGGCCTGGGAGATCGACTCGCTCGCCTGGCACCTCTCGCCGGCCGATTACAAGAGGACGCTGGAGCGACGGACGAGAATGCAGGGTCTGGGCATCATCGTGCTGGCGACCGCGCCCAGTGCGCTTCGGGACAGTCCCGGTCGGGTGGTGGCCGAGCTGGTCCGGCACTTCGAGTTGGCGCGGTCGCGTCCCCGCCCGAACGTTCGAGTGGTGATTCCCGGAGCGTGAACCGGGATTCGCCGTCGCCACGCCCTCCCGCACCTGAGCGAGTGGTTCACCCAGTCGATTGAAGGAGACGAGGGATACATTCGCTCGGACCGCGGAAGGCGGACGCGCCCGGTGTCGGACCGCGGGAGCGGACGGCCCGACCCGAGGGCGAGTGGTAGGGAGGGCGGGGGCGAGGTCAGGCGCCGGTGAACTTCGGTGCGCGCTTCTCGGCGAAGGCGCGAGGACCTTCCTTCGCGTCGGCGCTCTTGAACACCGCGGCGCCGAGTTCGGCGTCGATGCGGAAGGCCTCTTCCTCGTGCATGCCTTCGGTGTCGCGGATGGTCTTGAGGATGGCCTGGACGGCGAGCGGGCCGTTGGCGGCGATCGTCTCGGCGATCTCGAGGGCTTTGTCGAGGGCCTGGCCGTCGGGGACGACGTGCCCGATCAGACCGATCTCCTTCGCCTCCGGCGCCTTCAGATGGCGGCCGGTGAGGAGGATTTCCGCGGCGATCGTGTAGGGGATCTGACGGACGAGGCGAACCGCCGAACCGCCGAGGGGGAACAGAGCCCACTTCGCCTCGGACACACCGAACTTGGCGTTCTCGCCCGCAACTCGGATGTCGGTGCCCTGCAGGATTTCGGTGCCGCCGGCGATCGCCGGTCCCTCGACGGCGGCGATGAGCGGCTTGGTGAGGCGACGGCCTTTGAGCAGGGCGGGCAGCTTGGACAGGTCCCAGCCGCCGCCTTCGAACTTGTCGCCGGGTGCGGACCTGTTCATGTCCTTGAGGTCCGCGCCCGCGCAGAACGCGCCCCCTGCGCCGGTGAGGATCGCGACCCGGATCTCGGGATCGTTGTCGACCCGGTCCCACGCCTCGGTCATGATGGCCATCATCTCGCCCGACAGGGCGTTGCGGGCCTCGGGTCGGTTCATCGTCACGATGAGCACGTGGCCGCGCTGCTCGACGAGGCAGTGCGGCGCGCGTTCCGAAATGTCCGAGGTTTCGGTGGGGCCGGACGGCGCGGTAGTGGACACTGGGGACTCCTGCGGTGTTGTGAACTGGATCTCATTCGGCTCTTGTCAGAAACGGTAACACGTTCTACTTTGATGGCGTGGCCCTTAACATCGCAGACCTCGTAGAGCATGCAATCGACCTCGTGCCCGACCGTGTCGCCCTCGCGGCGGAAGGTCGCGAGATCAGTTACGCGCAACTGGAGGAGCGAGCCAACCGGCTCGGTCACTACCTGCTGGAACACGGCGTGAAGCCGGGCGACAAGGTGGGTATCTACTCGCGCAACACCATCGAGGCGATCGAGGCGATGGTGGCGGTGTTCAAGATCCGCGCCGTCATGGTCAACGTGAACTACCGGTACGTCGAGAACGAGTTGCAGTACATCTTCGACAACTCCGACATGGTGGCGCTGGTGCACGAGCGTCGCTATTCCGACAAGGTCGCCAATGTGCTGCCGTCCGTGCCGCAGCTGAAGACGGTCCTCGTGGTCGAGGACGGCACCGATCTCGACTTCACGGCCTCCGGCGGCGTCGAGTACGAGGCCGCGTTGGCACAGAGTTCGCCCGAGCGCGACTTCGGTGAGCGCAGCGCCGACGACCTGTACATGCTCTACACCGGCGGCACCACGGGGGCGCCGAAGGGTGTCATGTGGCGCCACGAGGACGTCTGGCGTGTCCTCGGCGGCGGCATCAACTTCGCGACCGGCGAATATGTCGCCGACGAGTGGGACCTCGCGAAGCAGGGCGCCGAGAACGCCGGCCTGGTGCGTCTGCCCATCCCGCCGATGATCCACGGCGGAGCGCAGTGGGCGACGCTGCAGGCGCTGTTCGGCGGCGGCAAGGCCGTCCTGCTCGCCGAGTTCAGCGGCCACGCCGTGTGGCAGACCATCGACGCGCACAAGGTCAACCTCATCTTCATCACCGGCGACGCGATGGCGCAGCCGATGCTCGACGCTCTCGACGAGGGAAACCCGGAAACCGGACAGCCCTACGATCTTTCGAGCCTGTTCTTCATCGGTTCGAGCGCGGCGCTGTTCTCGCCGGCGCTCAAGGACAAGTTCCTCGACCTGCTCCCGAACCGGGTGATCTCCGACTCCATCGGTTCCTCCGAAACAGGCTTCGGTGGAATCGGATTCGTCACCAAGGGGCAGTCGCACGTCGGTGCCCCCACCGTGAAGATCGACGCTTCCACCTCGGTGCTCGACGACGACGGCAACCCGGTCGAACCGGGCTCCGGCAAGATCGGCCAGATCGCCCGCAGCGGCCACATCCCGATCGGCTACTACAAGGACGAAGCCAAGACCGCGGCCACCTTCCGCGAGATCAACGGTGTCCGATACTCGATCCCCGGGGACTACGCACAGGTCGAGGAGGACGGCAGCGTCACGATGCTCGGCCGCGGTTCGGTCTCCATCAACAGCGGCGGCGAGAAGATCTACCCCGAGGAAGTCGAGGCCGCGCTCAAGTCGCATCCGGACGTGTTCGACGTCCTCGTCGTCGGTGTTCCCGACGAACGCTGGGGCCAGCGTGTCGCCGCGGTCATCGCGGCCCGCGACGGTGAGCGTCCGTCCGCAAAGTCGCTCGCGGACGCCTGCCGCACGCTGATCGCCGGATACAAGGTGCCGCGCAGTGTCTGGTACGTCGACGAGATCAAGCGTTCCCCGGCGGGCAAGCCCGACTACCGGTGGGCCCACGAGCAGACCGAGTCGCGTCCGGCGGACGACGACTACGTCAACGGCTCCGCCGTCGCGGCCGGGTAGAGGGGTACCGGCGATGCACACCGATCTCAGCAAGAAGTTCGGAATCGACTACCCGATCTTCGGGTTCACCCCCTCCGAGCACGTGGCCGCGGCCATCAGCCGGGCCGGGGGCCTCGGCGTGCTCGGATGCGTGCGGTTCAACGATCCGGACGAGCTCGACGACACGCTCACATGGATGGACGAGAACACCGACGGCAAGCCGTACGGCGTCGACATCGTGATGCCCGCGAAGGTCCCGACCGAGGGCGCTGCGGTCGATCTCGACAAGCTCATCCCGGCCGAGCACCGTGCATTCGTGGACCGGACCCTCACGGAACTGGGTGTGCCCCCGCTCGGAGACGACGCAGAACGCGCCACCGGTGTCCTGGGGTGGTTGCATTCGGTGGCTCGCTCGCACGTCGACGTCGCCCTCGCGCACCGGCCGGCGCTGATCGCCAACGCGCTCGGTTCCCCGCCGAAGGACGTCATCGACCTCGCGCACGAACACGGTGTGCCGGTCGCGGCGCTCGCCGGCGCCGTCGACCACGCGAAGCGCCACGTCGAGAACGGCGTCGACATCGTCATCGCGCAGGGATACGAAGCCGGCGGTCACACCGGCGAGATCGCCTCGATGGTGTTGTGGCCCGAAATCGTCGACGCGCTGGGTGATTCCGCGTCGGTTCTCGCGGCCGGTGGTATCGGGTCCGGCCGTCAGGTCGCGGCGGCGCTGGCGCTGGGGGCGTCCGGCGTATGGATGGGGTCCTACTGGCTCACCACCTCCGAGTACAAGCTCGGTGGCGCGGACAAGGGACCCACCGCGATCCAGCGGGCGCTGCTCGGCGCGACCTCCGCGGACACGGTGCGCTCGCGGATCTACTCGGGTAAGCCCGCCCGGCTGCTCAAGACGAAGTGGACCGACGCGTGGGCGAAGCCGGATGCACCGGCACCGCTGCCGATGCCCCTGCAGAACATCCTCGTCAGCGAAGCGCATCAGCGGATCTCGGCGGGCAGCGACCCCGAGGTCGTCGCGATGCCGGCGGGTCAGATCGTCGGTCGTATGAACGAGATCCGGCCCGTCGCCGAGATCATCGCAGAACTCGTGGACGAATACGACAGGACCGTCGACCGCCTCGACGCGGCGCGGTAGGGACTCGGGGGACGGTGAAGTGCCCGGGACGGGAAATCCGTCCCGGGCACTTGCCGTTTCTGCCCACCCGGAGCCGGCGCCTCCGGTCCGTGTCTCTGCTCGTGTGAACGTCAGCGGGCGGTGAGGACGGCGAGGAGTTCCTGGATCTCGTCGACGGTGGGCGTGGGGAGGCTGTCCCGGCCGTAGACGAATCCGATGCCCGCGTAGACGAGGGTTCCGGCGCGGACACGGGCGCCGCGTTCGTCGAAACCCAGTTCGCGGAACGCGTTCTGCACCACGGTCATGATCCGCTGATCGAGGGCGCGCACGGATTCGGCGATCTTCGGATCGCTGCGGGCCCATTCGCGGACCGCTGCTTCCGCGGCCCACGCACGGTCGTCGACGAGCATGGTGCCCAT
Source organism: Rhodococcus phenolicus (assembly GCF_001646785.1). Lineage (GTDB taxonomy): Bacteria > Actinomycetota > Actinomycetes > Mycobacteriales > Mycobacteriaceae > Rhodococcus > Rhodococcus phenolicus. The sequence goes on along the minus strand of NZ_LRRH01000008.1, from coordinate 61,549 downwards.
CCGTGCCAGCCGTTCGCGGACCGGCAGCTCCTCGAGGCTGGTCAGGCCGCGGGCGGCGTCGTTGTCCTGGGACGCGTAGCGCGTCGCGATGCCCTTCATCAGCTGGTCGATGTCGTCGAAATGCCAGTAGAAACTGCCCTTGGTGACACCGAGATCTTTGCAGAGGCGGGAGATCTTCACGGCGGCAAGGCCTTCGGTGACAAGCACGTGCAGACCGGCCTCGGTCCAGTCCTCGAGCGAGAGCCGCCGGCGTCGTTCGGCCGAACGCTCGGTCTCCGACGGTTGGCGCGCCACGTCCACCACTCCTTCGTCTGTCCTCGACCGCGCCGAGCCTACACGGTGCCGTCCCGGACCGCGTCGAGCGTGAGACCGCGCACCAGAGGGTCGTGGGGAGGGCGAAGGGCCCGGCGCAGTCGCCCGGATCGTGATCCTGCCGTGTGACCACCGTCGTCCCGGCCGGGGATGCCCGGTGGCGGGAACCACCGATTCCGTCGTGGGTGCCGCGCCGGCGCCGGCGGGGAAAGCACACGGCCGTTGCGACGACGGCGAGCGGGGACGATTCGAAAACTACTCGCGCAGTTCACCTTCGGTCGTCGTGGTGGCGCACCGGATCTCTCCTGGAGGGATTCGGGATCGACCTCGTCGCGCCTGGTCGCGGCCGTCTTGACTGAACCATACCCTATGGTACTGTGTGGCTCGGATCACGATCGGCTGTTCTTCCTCCTCGTCCGCGCAGGGCTCATCATGGAAGCTTTCTCGATGCGAAACATCAGTCGTAGAACACTTCTCACGGGAATCGCCGTGGGGGCAGGGGCCGGTGCGACCGGGCTCCTCGCCGGTCGTGCCCTGGCCGACGGCCCCGACATCGGCCGGCCGCTCCTGTTCCGCTCGCCGACACTCGCACCCTTCGTCGACGAACTGCCGATGCTCGATCGGGTTTCCGGTTCGCGCATCGCGATCGACGCCGTCAGTTCCTCCCACAGCTTCCACCGCGACCTTCCGCCCGGCGCGACTCTCGCCTACGGTGACGGCTACCTGGACCCCGTCATCACCGCGCACCGCGGTCAGCCGACCGAGATCCGCTTCCGAAACCGCTCGGGTGCCCATCCTTTCGCGCCGGACATCGACACCTCGCTGCACGGTCTCAGCGAACGCGACCGTGTCGAGATCCCGATGTCGCTGCACCTGCACGGCGGAGTGACCCCACCCGCCTCCGACGGCCATCCGGAGCTGATCTCCCGGCCCGGTCAGGGAATGACCTACCGCTTCCCGAACCGTCAGGAAGCCGGGATGCTGTGGTACCACGACCACGCGATGGCGATCACCCGCCTCAACGTCTACGCCGGACTCGCCGGGATCTACGAGTTGCGCGACGAGTTCGATACCGGCGAGGCAGGCAACCCCCTCGGCTTGCCCTCCGGTGAGTTCGACCTGCCGCTGGTGCTGCAGGAGAAGATCGTGAACAGTGACGGCTCGCAATCGATCCGCTCCACACCGGCCGTGCCACAGGGCCGCTGGGAAGGTGGGGCGGTCGGCGACGTCGGTGTCGTCAACGGCAAGATCTGGCCCGAGACCCGCGTTGCGCGTGGGCTCTATCGGCTGCGGCTGCTCAACGCCGCCTCGTTCAGCGTGTGGGACCTGAGCTTCTCCAACGGCATGGTGTTCTGGGTCGTCGGTATGGAAGGCGGACTGCTCGACGCGCCGGCCACGACCACACGGGTCCGGCTCGCGCCCGGCGAACGTGCCGATCTGCTGGTCGATTTCGCGTTGCTCGATCCCGGCGCCACCGTCGAACTCCGCAACACCGAGGACGCCGCGCCCCAGGCCGCGCAGATCGGCGCCGTGCGCATGCCAGTGTTCCTGCGTTTCCGGGCCGGCGCGGTGCGCGGGTTCCCCGGCCCGGTTCCCGCGACCCTTCGCGGTGGAACGGGGCAACCCCACGCCATGGGACCGGTCCCGGCGCCGCAGGTCGTCCGGAACGTGTCGCTCAGTCAGCCCTCGGATCTGCGCCTGCCGCCGTCCATCATGTCGCTCAACAACCTTCGATTCCACAGCGACGACATCGAGATGCCGCGGCAGGGCACCGTCGAGCAGTGGAACATCGTCAATGCGACCGCGGACCCGCATCCGGTGCACCTGCACCTGGTGACGTTCCGGATTCTCGGACGGCAGGCGATCAACACCCTCGCGATGTGTGCACGTGAGCCGCAACCGCCCCTCGGCATCAAATGGACACCGGACCCGGACCCGTTCGTCGTCGAACCGCTCCGAGGGCCCGAGCCGTGGGAGACCGGCTTCAAGGACACCGTCGTGTGTGATCCGAACTCCGTCACCCGCATCGTGATTCGATTTCCGACGGCGGAAGAACTCGGCTTCGACCCCGATGCCACCTTCACCACCGACCTGATCCAGGGCATCGACGGCCACGGGACGGCGACTCACCACGATCACCCGGGGACGCGCACGCTGCAGGGGTACGTGTGGCACTGCCACATCCTCGATCACGAAGACCACGACATGATGCTGAAATATCGGACGGTGACATGACTTCCACGACACAGATCCGCGACTCGCGACTCATGCGCGCTGCGCTGCCGGACGACGCCGAACTGATCGAGATGCGCGACCTCGACCACCTTCCGGTGGATCAGCCCGGTGGGCTGGACGATGTCGTCTCCCGCCTCGCCGGCTGGATCGGCCGTACCGTTCTCGACGATCGCAGCCAGGAGGCCCCGGCATGACCGGCACGCTCGCTCGTGAGACACCCGATGGGACGGACCGTTGCCCGTCCGCGTTCCCCTACTGGGATTCCGTTGCGACCGAGCGTGTCCAGCGGGTGCGCCGACTCGTTCTGAGGCTCACCGGGTTCGATATTCTGCCGACCGACGAGCAGGCCCGCGCCCTGTGCAACGACCTCTACAGCGGCGACCCCATCGCCGAGCGATTCGTCGAGGACGTCTACCACGGCGAGACCGGACCGACACGGGCTCGCGAGATGCTCGACGTCGCGCTCGCCGACGGTATCGACGCGGTGCCGGACGCTCCCGCATCGATGCGCGCGCTGTTCGAGGAATTCGAATCCGTACCCGATTGGGTGCGGCCGGAACTTGTCGAGCAGGGAGCGGCGATCTGGCGACGCTGGGGCACGATGCTGTTCAGCTTCGCCGGAGCCGAGACGCTCGAGATCTACACCGAGGCGGCGGTCGCGACACCGCTGTCGCTCGCCGGTGGCTACGCCGGGGACAACGCGCTGCGCCGCTTTCTCGAGACCTGCCGGTTCTGGATGGACGTTTCCGAACCCGGTGCGCTGCTCACTCCCGGATCGAAGGGCCGGGCCACGGCGCTGAAGGTACGTGTGATGCACGTGTCCGTCCGGTCGCGGGTGGCGAGCCATCCCGAATGGGACCGGTCCAAGTGGGGTTTGCCGATCAGCCAGACCTACATGATGCTCACGCTCATCGCGGGCAGCGTCACCCCCGGGCTGGCGCTGTGGGTGCTCGGCTACCAGACCACCCCGCGGGAGATCCGGGCGCTCATCCACTTCCAGAAGTACATGGGCTACCTGCTCGGGGTGCGGCTGCGCTGGTACCCGGAGACGATCGGCGACAGTCTGCGGGCGCTGGCTACGACGGTGGTGTCGCGCTCGCACGATTCCGGCCGGCACGGCAAGGAACTCATCGAGTCGTACCCGCAGGCGTTCGCGCCCCGCGACGGCCACCGTGGTCTCACCCGGCTGCGGGAGGCCTACAACTTCCGCATCAATTCGGTGTACTCGGCGATCTACATGGCACCCGGCACCCGGCGCAAGTACTCGATGCCGAAGGTGCTGCCGTGGATGATCATCCCGATCGCCCGGTTCCCGCTCATCACCGCGATGGAACTCGCCCGCCGCTTCGTGCCCGGCGTCGCCCGGATACAGGAGAAGGTCATGATTACCCATCGCGAGAACTGGTATCGCGCCCAGATGCAGGGGCGGGAAGCGCAATTCGACGCCAGCAGCGCACTGCGTCGTTGACGCACGTGGGCACTGCGTCGTTGACGTACGAGTACATCGCGTCGCGGACATCATCATCGAGAAGGGGGCACTGTGGCCGCACTGCAGATCGTCGAGGCATGGAACGGACCGGGTCGACGCGACGGTGAGATCACCACCGTCGCGCCGAGTGACAACGGGGCGCACCCGTCGACCGACAAGCACGCATTCGAACACTGGTACTTCGACGCGCATCTCGACGACGGCCGCATCGTCGTGGCGATGCTCCAAACCCGGGAACTGGTGCACCGCAAGCCGGGCGTGGAGATCCACGTCTACAGCCCCGACGGCAAGCGCCGGGAGGTGGTGCGACAGTTCACCGATGCGGATCTCGCGGTCGCCACCGACAGGTGCGATGTCCGGGTGGGCACGAACTTCGCGCGGCTGACCGGGGAAGAGGACGGGCTGCCCGTGTACCGGGTGAAAGTCGCCGAGGGCGACCTCGGATTCGACCTCACGTTCGCTGCCGAAGTTCCGCCGTGGATGCCGGGCCGCGGGCAGACGAGCTACAACGATCGCGAGTTCTTCGCCTGGGTCGTCGGCGCACCGCGCGCGAAGGTCGCGGGAACCGTGACCATCGACGGCGAGACCACCACTGTTGCGGGCCGTGGCTATCACGACCACAACTGGGGTGTGGGTGACATGAAACGGATCATCGACAAGTGGTACTGGGGTCGGTTGTACACCGATGATTTCACCCTGGTCTACGCGATGGTCCACACCCAGAAGAAGTACGGGCACCACTGGTCGCAGCCGGTGATGATCGCACACAACGGGAATGTGGTGGTCAGCAACGGTGAGGTCGAGATGACCGAGGGGCCCACCGTGTTCGACTCGGTCGCCGACCGCACCTATCCGACGTGGCTGCGCATCCGTGTTCCGGATGTCCTCGACGTCAGACTGAACGTGCGGGAGATCGTGCACGCACACAACCTGCTCGAGGACATCCCGCTGGCGGCGAGTCCGTTGCTCAAGCCGATCGTCAACCGGTTCGTCGGCCGGCCCGGATATTTCCGGTTCCGTTCCGACTTCGACCTGGCGGTGACCGTCGACGGTCTGACCCACGAGCGGCACGGCGCGACGCTGCACGAGATGGTTGCCCTCACGTGACGGCCGGTTCGTCGGACCTCGTGTTCGGCAACGAACACCGCACCGAGGCGATCGAGGGGACGTTGCCGTGGGGGGCAGAATTCGCCGCAGCGCGCCCCCTACGGTCTGTACGCCGAGCAGCATTCCGCGACGGCGCTCACCGACCGCGTGGAATCAACCGGCACACGTGGACGTACCGGATCATGCGGTCCGCCGCACACCCCGCGTTCCGGCGCATCGACGCCGGCAACTGGGCGTGCACAGCGTGATCCCGCAACTGCGGGTCGGTACCGTGTGGGTCAACGGCTGGGGCGTCCCCGACCCGAGCCTGCCCTGGGGCGGACGTGAGGTCAGCGGTATCGGCCGCAGCGGTCTCGAGGCGTTTGTCGAGGTGAAGACGGTCCACCTGGGGTATCGACCCGCGAGACGAACGGAAAACGGCAGTGACACAGCTTGACTCGGCAAACAGCGAATCGGCGCCGCAGACGACGGGCGCGCTCGACGGCATCAGGGTACTCGAACTGGGCACTCTGATCGCCGGCCCGTTCGCCGGGCGGCTGCTCGGCGACATGGGAGCCGATGTCATCAAGATCGAGGATCCCGCCCGCCCCGACCCCCTGCGCACGTGGGGGCAGGGCGAGCGGGACGGTCACCGGTTCTTCTGGACCGTCCACGCCCGGAACAAGCGCTGTGTGACTCTGGACCTGCGGTCGCCCGCCGGGCAGGACCTGTTCCGGCGGCTGGTCGCCGAATCGGACGTCATCGTAGAGAACTTCCGTCCCGGCACCCTCGAGAAATGGGGTCTCGGATACGACGTGCTGTCCGAGATCAACCCGGGGCTCGTGCTGGCCCGTGTGTCCGGTTACGGGCAGACCGGTCCCAAGGCGGGGCAGGCCGGCTACGCCTCGGTGGCCGAGGCGGAATCCGGCTTGCGGCACCTCAACGGCTATCCGGGGCAGGCCCCGCCGCGGCTGGCGCTGTCCCTCGGGGATTCCCTCGCCGGGATGTTTGCGGTCCAGGGCATCCTCGCGGCGCTCGTCTCCCGCGAACGCACCGGACGGGGGCAGGTCGTCGACGTGGCGCTCACCGAGTCCTGCCTGGCCATCCAGGAATCGGTGATCCCCGACTACGACGCCGCCGGGGTGGTGCGCGGACCGTCGGGGACCCGGCTCGAGGGTATCGCCCCGTCGAACCTGTACCGGACCGGCGACGACATGTGGATCGTCATCGCCGCCAACCAGGACACCGTGTTCCGCCGGCTGTGCGTCGCGATGGACCGGCCCGAACTGGCCGACGACGTGCGCTTCGCCGATCACCTGGCGCGTGGCGTCCACCAGGACGAGCTGGACGATCTCATCGGTGCGTGGGCGGCCCGGTGGAAGCTCGCCGATCTGCTCGAACATCTCGCCGCCGCCGGTGTGGTTGCCGGACCGGTCAACACCGTCGCGGAGGTCGCCGCGGACGAACAGTTCCGTGCGCGCGGCATGCTCGTCGAGCATCACGACGAGCGAACGGGAGCGGAGATTCTCGGGCCCGGCGTCGTCCCGGTGCTCGCCGGAACCCCCGGCGCCGTGCGTCGTGCCGGTGCGCCGGTCGCCGGTTACGACAACGCGGCGGTGTGGGGTGACCTGCTCGGCCTCACGGAGCAGCAGCGGGCGGCCCTGAGGGACGCCGGCACGATCTGATTCCCGGACCACCATCGGCCCCCGCTCCCGGGTGAGGGGAACCAGCATTCGGCCTGACCGGCTGAAGGTTCCCACCACCCGGTGGTGCGGGGTCTCCCTATTTCGTCGGCGCGCAACTAGAGTAGAACACGTTCCAGTATGCGACTCGCGTCCTCGAAGGAGTGCCGAATGCACACCCCGCTCTGCGACGAACTCGGAATCGAGTTCCCCATCTTCGCGTTCACCCACTGCCGCGATGTCGTCGTGGCCGTCTCCAAGGCCGGTGGTTTCGGCGTCCTCGGCGCCGTCGGGTTCACGCCCGAACAGCTCGAAGTGGAGCTGAACTGGATCGACGAGCACATCGGCGACCATCCGTACGGTGTCGACATCGTGATCCCGAACAAGTACGAGGGCATGGACTCCAACCTGTCCGCCGAAGAGCTCACGAAGATGCTGCAGTCGATGGTGCCGCAGGAAACCCTCGATTTCGGGCGCAAGATCCTCACCGACCACGGCGTGCCACTGCCCGAGGGCGACGATAACGCGTTGCAGCTTCTGGGATGGACCGAGGCGACCGCGACCCCTCAGGTCGAGATCGCGTTGCAGCATCCGAAGGTCACACTCATCGCCAACGCGCTGGGCACTCCGCCGGCGGACATGATCGCCCACATCCACGATGCGGGCCGCAAGGTCGCCGCGCTGTGCGGTTCGCCCGCGCAGGCCCGTAAGCACGCCGACGCCGGCGTCGACATCATCATCGCGCAGGGCGGCGAGGGCGGCGGCCACTGCGGTGAGGTGGGTTCGATCGTTCTGTGGCCGCAGGTCGTCAAGGAGGTCGCGCCGATCCCGGTCCTCGCCGCGGGTGGTATCGGCAGCGGCCAGCAGATCGCCGCCGCACTCGCGCTGGGCGCTCAGGGCGCGTGGTCCGGCTCGCAGTGGCTGATGGTCGAGGAGGCGGAGAACACCGCCGTCCAGCAGGCGGCCTACGCGAAGGCCACCAGTCGCGACACCGTCCGCAGCCGTTCGTTCACCGGCAAGCCGTGCCGCATGCTGCGCAACGACTGGACCGAGGCGTGGGAGAAGGAAGGAAATCCCGAGCCGCTGGGAATGCCGTTGCAGTACATGGTGTCCGGTATGGCGGTCGCCGCGACCCACAAGTACCCGGACGAGACCGTCGACGTTGCGTTCAACCCTGTCGGCCAGGTCGTGGGTCAGCTCACCAAGGTCGAGAAGTCCGCCGCGGTCATCGAGCGGTGGGTGCAGGAGTACCTCGACGCGACGGGCACCCTCGAAGAGTTCAACGAGGCTGCGAACGCCTGATCCTGCCGGTGCGGCGCGGGGAAGCACCCGTTCCGTATCCCGAACAGCGACGGCTGCATCGGCGGCGACTGGGCGTCGGGTCAGGTACCGAGTACCTGTCCGACGCCCAGGGCGTTGATCGACCGATGCCGCCCATCGCCGGGACGCGAGGACGGTCCGTGTACGCCGCCGGCGTGCACGTCACCCGAACATTTCCAGGGTATGTGGAGCGGCAGGGGATTGCAGAAGTCGGCTGCCTACCCGGCCGGGGTGGTGTCCGATTCGAGCGATACCGCCAGTTCCTCTGTCAGCAATTGAAATTCGTCGTCACCGCGCTCGCGCAGCCACACCGGGTCGGCGCAGTGCCAGCGCTCGGCGCTCAGCGATCGGGTGAGCACCTTGAACGTCGCGGTCCGGGGGAAGTCGGCGCAGACGCGGATCAGCGTCGGCAACTGTTTGGGACCGAGATCGGGCTGCGAGTCGAGGAACCGCGCGAACGCCACCGGGTCGAACGGACCGTCCGCGGTGGGGATGACCGCGGCCATCACCCGGTCGCCCACGTATCGGTCGGGCACCGCGTACACCGATGCCTGCGCGAACCCGGGATAGCGCAGCAGAACCCGTTCGATGGGGGCCGCACCGATGTTCTCACCGTCCACCCGCAACCAGCCCGAACTGCGGCCTGCGAAGTACACGAAGCCCTCGGCGTCGCGGAAGCCGAGGTCGCCGCTGTGGTAACGACCGTCCCGGACACGTTCGGAGTCGGCCTCGGGATTGTTGTAGTACCCGGCGAACTGTCCGGCCCCGCGGACGTTGACCAGCTCGCCGGTGGCCTCGTCGGCGTTGACGATTCGGCCGAGATCGTCGAACTCGGCAGGAGGGCAAGGAGTTCCGGTCTCCGGGTGCAGGATGTGGATGTCGTCGGGCAGTCTGCCGAGCGACCCGGCCGGAGCGCCGGGGGTCGCGGGAATCGAGATCCCGCCCTCGGTCGAACCGAACCCGTCGACGACGACCGCGTCGAACCGGCGGTGGAACTCGGCGATCGCAGGCGCGGTGCCCTCGTTGCCGTACATGATCCGCAACCGGTTGTCGGAATCGAGCGGTGTCTCGGGTGTCGCGACGATGTACGAGAGCGGTTTGCCCACGTAGTTGGCGTAGGTGACACCGAACTTCCTGAGATCCGGCAGGAAACCGGACGCGGAGAACCGTCGACGCAGGGCCACGGCGCACCCACCGGCGAGCGCGACCGCCCAGCCCGCCATCATGGCGTTCGAGTGGAACAACGGCATCGACAGGTACACCACGTCGTCGGCGCCGAGCCCGAACCGCTCCGCGAGCATCCGGCCCGGGGCCGTGATCTTCGCATGGGTGCACCGCACGGCCTTCGGGTCACCGCTCGTGCCGGACGTGAAGATCAGCATGAACAGATCGTCGGGCGAGACCGACGCGATGTCGGGACTCGAATCACGGTGTGGTGCCAGAAGGTCGGTCCAGTCGGGGGAATCCACGTCGATGATCCGGACGTCGCCGAGATCGAGCCCCTCGAGCAGGTGCGAATGCGTCCGTTCGGTGAACACCACCTGGCAGTCGGCGAGCGCGATGTCGCGGGCGAGGGCGTCGCCGCGCCGCGTCGTGTTCAGTCCCACCACGACGGATCCGGAGAATGCGGCGCCGCCGAGCAGCAGCGAGAACTCCGGGACGTTGTCCATGAGGATCCCGAAGTGCCGCGGCCGGTCCGGATCGAGCAGCGTACGCAGCAGCGCGGCCCGGTCGTGGCCGAGCTGCACGTGCTCGCGCCACGACAAGGACAGGTCCTCGAAACGCAGCCCCCGGTCATCGACCTCGGACATCGCGGTGAGCAGTGCCGTCACCGTGGGTGTTTCCGTCATGGGTTCATCCTCGGGGCAGGCCGGAGCCGGAGTACAGGTGACATCTCGACGAGCGGGACCGGATCAGGCGGGTGCCGAGGCGAGGGCGGCGCCGAGCGAACGCAGCTGCGTCGTCGCCGAACCGAGCAGGAACTCGTGGTGCTTGGCGGCGAGGAAGTAGCGGTGGACGGGGTGGTCCTCGTCGAGCCCGACGCCCCCGTGCACGTGCACGGCGGTGTGGGCGACGCGGTGGCCGGCGTCGGCGGCCCAGAACGCCGCGGTACGCAGCTCACCGGTGTCCGGCAACCCCGCCGCGATCCGGAATGCGGCCTGCCACAGGGTCAGCCGAACGGCCTTGACGTCGATGTAGCCGTCCGCGAGGCGCTGGGCGACAGCCTGGAAACTGCCGATCGGACGGTCGAACTGGACGCGCTCGCGACCGTACTCGGCGGTGAGTTCGAGGGCGCGTTCGAGGACGCCGAACTGGTAGGCGGCGGACCCGAGCAGTGTCCGGTCGCGCAACCAGGTCGCGACCGCCACGCCGTCGGTGCCGAGAACTCGGTCCCCGCCGACGCGCACGCGGTCGAGCTCGACGATTCCGGCGCTTCCGAAATCTGTGGTGGATTGCCGGTTGACGGTCACGCCGGGTGCGTCCGCGTCGACGAGCAGCACCACGACACCGGACCCGGTGGAGGCGGGGACCAGGAACACGTCGGCGATCGGTGCCGCGTCGACGACGATCTTGGTGCCGTCGAGGATCCAGCCGTTGCCGTCGCTCTCGGCGCGTGTGGTGGGCGTGGTCGGGTCCTCGTTCAGTTCCTCGGTCAGCGCGGCGGAGAGGATCTTCTCGCCGGTCGCCGCCGGTTCGCCCCAGGCGGTGCGCTGCGCGGCGGTACCGAATTCGGCCAACGCGGTCGCGGACGCGACGACGGAGGTCAGGAAGGGAACGGCCGCGACACCGCGGCCGAGCTCAGCGCAGATGCTGATCTGCTCGAGCGGGCCGAAGCCGTCGCCGCCGATCGACTCGGGGAGCGCGGCGCCCAGCACACCGGACGACGCGAGTGCGTCCCAGAGTGCATGGTCGATCCGGTCCTCGGCGGCGTCGAGTTCGCGGAGGTGCTCGTTGGTGGCGATCTCGGTGACGATGCTGCGGGTGAGACCGGCCAGATCCTGCTGGGCCTCGGTGAGCGTGAAGTCCACTGCGGGGTCCTCTCGTGGTGGGGCGGCGGCGTCAGCGCTTGGCGGGTGGCTGGCCGAGGGCGGTCATGGCGATGATGTCGCGCTGCACCTCGTTGGTGCCGCCGCCGAACGTCAGGATGAGCGAGCTGCGGTGCATGCGTTCGATCCGCCCGCGCAGCAGCACACCCGGGGTGTTCTGCCGCAGGGTCGCCGCGGGGCCGAGGACCTCCATGAGCAGGCGGTAGGCCTCGGTCGCGAACTCGGTGCCGAAGACCTTGTTCGCCGACGCGGGCGCGGGCCCCAGGGGTGCCGTGCCGGACGCGATCTCCCAGTTCATGAGCTTGAGGTATTCGGCCTTCGCGTGGACCCGGGCGAGATTGACCTGCACCCATTCCTGGTCGATGACGCGCCGGCCGCCGGGCAGCGTGGTGTTCTGAGCCCAGGCCCTGACTTCCTGGAGTGCGGTGAGGATCGGACCGGCCGAGGTCAGCGCCACACGTTCGTGGTTGAGCTGGTTGGTGACCAGCGCCCAGCCGCCGTTCTCCTCGCCGACGAGCGCCGAGGCCGGAACCCGCACGTCCTGGTAGTAGGTGGCGCTGGTGTCCGGCCCGGCCATGGTGTGCACGGGCGTGTACGAGAATCCCTCCGCCGTGGTGGGCACGATGAGAACGCTGATTCCCTTGTGCTTCTTGACATCCGGATTCGTCCGGCAGGCCAGCCACACGTAGTCGGCGTAGGCGATGAGACTGGTCCACATCTTCTGGCCGTTGACGACCCATTCGTCACCGTCGCGCACGGCGGTGGTGCGCAGCGACGCCAGGTCGGTTCCGGCGCCGGGTTCGGAGTAGCCGATGGAGAAATGCAGTTCGCCCGCGGAGATCTTCGGCAGGAAGAACGCCTTCTGCTCGGGGGTGCCGTAGTGCATGATCGTCGGCGCCACCGAGTTGATGGTGAGGAACGGGACGGGGGCACCGGCCACGGCGGCCTCGTCGGTGAAGATCAACTGTTCCATGGCGGAACGGTTCTGACCGCCGTACTCCTCGGGCCAGCCGAGGGTCAGCCAGCCGTCCTTGCCCATCTGCTGCACCACTTCGCGGTACACGTTTCCGGTGCCGTACTCACCGGTCGTCGCCGACAGCGCCTCACGACGTTCCGGCGTCATCAGGTCGGCGAAATACTCGCGCAGTTCCTCGCGCAGCTTCTGCTGCTGCGGGGTATAGGTGATGTCCAACGAACCGCTCCAATCGTCGCCACGGGGGACGGGTCCGGCAATGTTTCCGAATCATTGCACAGAAATGGAACACGTTCTAGCCTAGCTGTCGAGGCTCCGGTCGGGGTGGTGCCGACGGTGTCCGACAGGCGCGGTGCGAATGGGAAGCGAGGGTCCGGCATGGATATCAAGGTCGATTTCGACCGGTGTGAGGCGAACGGTGTGTGCGTGGGAATCGCGCCGGATCTGTTCGATCTGAACGACGACGACGAACTGACCGTCGTCCACCCGGTTCCGGAGGGTCGCGAGGCCGACGCGCGCGAGGCCGTCAGCCAATGCCCGCGGGCCGCGCTCACCGAGGTCTGACGCCCGGCTCTTGCCAGGAATGAGAACGCGTTCTACATTCCGACGGTCCCCGGTTTCGTTCGCCGGAACGCCGGGCGCCCCGTGCGCCCGATGCGGTTGGCCGGAACGGCCGGTACGAAGAGGCTGGCCGTCAGGGCCCGCCACGGTCGCGAGGAGTGCGATTCATGAGTGTTGACGGCAGCGCCGGTTCCGATGACGTCACGGACCCCCGTGGGGCGGACCTGACCGGCAAGGTCGCCGTGGTGACCGGCGCCGGGGCGGGACTCGGCCGCGCCGAGGCGGTGGCACTGGCGCAGGCGGGCGCAACGGTGGTCGTCAACGACCTCGCCGAGGCGGACGAGGTCGAGGACACGCTCGAGCAGATCCGCGCGATCGGCGGCGACGTCGCGTTCGTTCCCGGCAGCGTCGCCGACCGTGCCACTGCCGATGCGCTCGTCTCCACCGCCCAGGATCGGTTCGGCAGTCTGGACATCGTCGTCAACAACGCCGGTGTAGTACGGGACCGGATGCTGCCCAACATGTCCGACGAGGAATGGGACACCGTGATCGCGGTGCACCTGCGCGGACATTTCCTGCTGTGCCGCAATGCGGCCGCGTACTGGCGGGCCGAGTCGAAGAAGGCCGGCGCGCCCGTGTACGCCCGCATCGTCAACACGGCATCCGAGGCGGGGCTGCTCGGACCCGAGGGGCAGGCCAACTACGGAGCGGCCAAGGCGGGCATCGTCTCGCTCACGCTGTCCGCCGCACGTGGCCTGTCGCGCTACGGTGTGCGCGCCAACGCGATCTGCCCGCGCGGCCGGACGGCGATGACCGAGTCGGTGTTCGGCGCGGCGCCGGCCGTCGAGGTCGATCCGCTCTCGCCCGAGCATGTCGGAACGCTCGTGTCGTACCTGGCCTCGCCCGCCGCGGACCGCGTCAACGGCCAGGTCTTCGTCGTCTACGGGCCGATGGTCGCGTTGATGGCGGCGCCGGTCGTCGAGCAGCGATTCGACGCCGACGTCCGGTGGACGCCGGAGGCGCTGGCGCAGGAACTCGGGGCCTACTTCGAGGACCGCGATCCGGCCCGGATGTTCTCGGCTTCCGAGCTGTTGAAGCTCTGATCCTCCGCGGGGCGGTGCCGGTCCGGGCCGGTGCGCAACAGTCGCAGGTTTTTCTGCAACTGCTAGTGACAGGCACCGTCCTTCTCGGTTAATATTCCGCAGTCTGCCGTCGGCACGGATAGGGTCGATGTGCGAGGGCGCCTGCGCCCGCGAACCATGCTCCGGCACTTCCGATTTCCAATGAAACTTGTTCCAGTTTTCGGATTCGTGACCGATCTGTTCCAGGGCGGCCGACGAGGTGGCCGGTTTTCGGGCCGATGCCAGCAAGATTTGTGAAGCTCCACGTAAATCCACTTATTCGAACCGGAATTCCATTCCGGATCCGAGGCGCAGTGATGGTGCAGCAGATATCGCCATTGTCGGCAATGCGCATCTTTGACAGTGTGAACACGTTCTAGTTAATATGACGCGGGTCACATCGAGGCCCATGTCGGTTCCTGGCCGACCCAACCAACGAACGGAGGGGAGACGTTGGTAGACCTCCTCGAGGTCCCGTTGCGCGCCGTCGGCGGTCTCTTCGCCATGACCGGGGAAACCGCCCGCGCCGCATTCTCCCGGCCGTTCCAACGGCGCGAATTCATCGACCAGGCCTGGTTCGTCGCACGGGTGTCACTCCTTCCGACGGTCCTTGTGGCAGTGCCGTTCACGGTTCTGGTCAGCTTCACCCTCAACATCCTGCTGCGCGAGATCGGCGCCGCCGACCTCAGCGGCGCGGGCGCGGCACTCGGCGCGGTCACCCAGGTCGGGCCGATGGTCACCGTCCTCATCGTGGCCGGCGCCGGCGCCACCGCCATCTGCGCGGACCTCGCGGCCCGGACCATCCGCGAGGAGATCGACGCGATGCGGGTGCTCGGCATCAACCCGATCCATCGCCTCGTCGTGCCCCGAGTGCTCGCCTCCACGGTCGTCGCGCTGCTCCTCAACGGTCTCGTGTGCTCGATCGGCATCCTCGGCGGTTTCGCGTTCTCGGTATTCCTGCAGGACGTGAACCCGGGTGCCTTCGTCAACGGGATCACGCTGCTCACCGGTTTCGGAGAACTGATGATCTCCCAGGTCAAGGCGGGCCTGTTCGGCATGATCGCCGGACTCGTCGCCTCCTATCTCGGACTCAACGTCAAGGGCGGTGCCAAGAGCGTCGGCGACGCCGTCAATCAGACGGTCGTGTTCGCGTTCATGGCACTGTTCGTGGTCAACCTCCTCGTCACGGCCGTCGGCATCAAGCTGACGGCCGGGTGAGCTGCTCGGTGGTGGTGTAGATGGCAGTGATTACCGGGCGCTTCCCCCGCGTGCGCCGACGTTTCCGGGCCGCGTCGAACTCGATCGACGGCGTCGGCGAACAGGCCCTGTTCTTCGGTCGTGCACTCGGCTCCGCACCGCGCGCGCTGATGCACTACCCGAAGGAGACGGTCCGGCTCGTCGCCGAGATCAGCATGGGCACCGGCGCGCTCGCCGTCATCGGCGGCACCGTCGTGATCGTCGGCTTCCTGACCCTGTTCACCGGTGGCATCATCGCCGTGCAGGGCTTCAGTTCCCTGGGCAACATCGGCGTCGAGGCGCTCACCGGCTTCTTCGCGGCGTTCATCAACGTGCGTATCGCCGCTCCTACCATCGCGGGTATCGGGCTCGCGGCGACCATCGGCGCCGGTTCCACCGCCCAGCTCGGTGCAATGCGGGTCTCCGAGGAGATCGACGCGCTCGAGGTGATGGCGATCCCGTCCGTCCCGTACCTGGTGAGCACCCGGGTGATGGCCGGCATGATCGCGATCGTGCCGCTGTACTCGCTCGCGGTGATCGCGTCGTTCATCGCCAGCCGTTTCGCGACGGTCGTGCTCTACGGTCAGTCCGCCGGTGTGTACGACCACTACTTCCAGACCTTCCTGATCCCCACCGATATCCTGTGGTCGTTCGTGCAGGCCATCGTCATGGCCATCGCGGTGATGCTCATCCACACCTACTACGGCTTCAACGCGAGCGGCGGTCCGGTCGGTGTCGGTGTCGCCGTCGGCAACGCGGTGCGCGCGTCCCTGATCGCCGTCGTCACCGTCACGCTCCTCATCTCGCTCGCGGTATACGGGATGTCCGGCAACTTCAACCTGTCGGGATAGGCGGCATTCATGGACACCCCTTCGTGGAAGAAGAAGCTCGCCGCCTTCGGGATGGTCGGTGGTCTCGTCGTGCTCGTCGTCGCGGCGTTGACCCAGTTCGTCGGAGGTTTCACCGACACGGTCCCGGTGACCGTGACCGCCGCGCGCTCCGGCCTGGTGATGGAACCCGACGCCAAGGTCAAGCTCCGTGGCGTCGAGGTCGGCCGGGTCTCGTCCATCGAGCACACTCCCGACGGTGCGGTGCTGGATCTGGCGATGGATCCCGGCCAACTGCACCTGATTCCGTCGAACGCGCAGGTGACGATCGAATCGACCACCGTGTTCGGGGCGAAGTTCGTCAACCTGATCGTCCCGGCGGATCCGTCGCCGGTTCCGCTGCAGGAAGGCGCGGTCATCGCTGCCGAGAACGTCACCGTCGAATTCAACACCGTTTTCGAGCACCTGAACGACGTGCTCGCGCAGGTGCAGCCGGAGAAGCTCAACGCCACCCTCGGTGCGATCTCGGAAGGCCTGCGCGGTCGCGGTGACGATCTCGGTGCCGCGCTGGTGGAGGTCGACGACTACCTGGTGACGATGAATCCGTCTCTGCCGCAGCTGGAATACGACCTCGAGACCGCAGCGGACGTGACCGGGGTCTACGCCGACACCGCCCCCGACCTGATGACCACCATCGGGAACGCCACCGACGTGGGCAACACCGTCGTCGACGAACAGGCCAACCTCGATCTGCTCCTGATGAACGTCACCGGTCTGGCGACCACCGGCCGCGACGTCCTCGGCGAGAACGAGGCCCAGCTGACGACCTCACTGGATCTGCTGACCGACACGACCACCCTCCTCGGCGAGTACTCGCCCGAATTGACGTGCTTCATCGTCGGACTCAACGACGCGCGTATCGCGTTCGAGCCGATGGCCGGCACCGGCAAGTACGCGTCGCTGATGCTCAGCACCAGCTTCATGGGCGGCGCCACCATCTACAACCAGGAACAGGACCTCCCCGTCGTCGGGGCCAGCGGCGGACCCAACTGCTACGGCCTGCCGGACTTCGACCCGAAGCGGGACGGACACGCCCAGTTCGCGGTCGCGAACACCGGTGAGGTGCCCTACAAGCCGTCCACCGAGGCGTGGATCCGGTACCCGACGATCTTCCAGTACCTGTACGGCGACGAACTTGCGGCAGGGCAGTGACCATGAGACCAACCACGATCAAATTCACGGCCTTCGCCGTCGCGATGGTTCTGATCTTCGCCGGCCTGGCAGTGGTGTTCAGCCAGGCCCGGTTCTCCGGCAGCGAGGGTTACCGCGCGACGTTCACCGACGTGTCCGGCCTGAAGTCCGGAGACAAGGTGCGCATCGCCGGTGTCCCGGTGGGATCGGTCGGCAGTGTCGACATCGGTGACGGCAACGTCGCCGAGGTCGATTTCGACGTCGATTCGAAGTACACGCTGCTCCAGAGCACCCGCGCGACCGTCCGCTACGAGAACCTCGTCGGCGACCGCTACCTGGAACTGCTCGAAGGTCCCGGCAGCACCGGCGAGAAGCTGCGGCCCGGGGAGACCATCCCGCTCGACCGGACCGCTCCGGCTCTAGATCTGGACCTGCTGCTCGGCGGATTCAAGCCGCTGCTCAAGGGACTCGATTCGCAGCAGGTCAACGACCTGTCGGGGGCGCTGCTGCAGATCTTCCAGGGGCAGGGGGGCACGCTGGTGTCGCTGCTCGGAAACACCAACTCGTTCACCAACTCCCTCGCCGACCGGGACCAGCTCATCGGGGAGGTCATCGACAACCTCAACACAGTGCTGGGCACGATCGACGAGCGCGACCAGCAGTTCACCGACACCATCGACCGGTTGCACACGCTCGTGGGCGGCCTCGCCGAGGACCGCGACCCCATCGGGGCGGCGATCCCGCAGATCGCGGCGGGCACAGCGGATCTCGCGTCGCTGCTGCAGAACACCCGGCCGGACCTGCAGTCGGTGATCGCCGAGACCAACCGCACCATGACGCAGCTCGATCTCGGTGAGGACGACATCAATCGCACCCTCGAACGGTTGCCGTCGGACTACAAGAAGCTCATCCGTGTCGGTGTGTACGGAAACTTCTTCCAGTTCTTCCTGTGCGCCAACACGTTCAAGTTCTCCGGACCGGACGGGACGACGATCCGTTTCACGTCGGCGGAGCAGATGACCGGAAGGTGTGCAAAGGTCGAATGAGCCCCACACGTGAACGCAACCCAGTCCAGGTCGGTGTCATCGGCCTCGGTGTGTGCACCGCGATCGTGCTCGCGGGCCTGCAGTACGACCAGCTCCCGTTCATCTCCGGTGGACTGAACTACTCGGCGCACTTCACCGACGCCGGCGGTCTGGTGGCCGGCGACGACGTCAGCCTCGCGGGCGTCGGTGTCGGCACCGTCACCGGCGTGGAACTCGACGGACAACAAGTCCTGGTGACCTTCACCGTGCGCGACGGCATCGCCCTCGGCGACGCCACCGGCGCCGACATCAAGACCAACACCGTCCTCGGCCGCAAGTCACTCGCTGTGCGGCCGTCCGGCGACGGCGTGCTGCGGCCCGGCACGACGATCCCGGTCGAGCGCACCAACGCGCCGTACTCGCTGCCCGACGCCCTCGGAGACCTCACTACGACCGTGTCGGAACTCGACACCGACGGCATCAACGACTCGCTCGATGCGCTGTCGGGTGCATTGCAGGACACCCCTCCCGAGATCAGCGGTGCCCTCGAAGGCATGCGGCGGCTTTCGGAGTCGATCAACGCGCGCGACGAATCGCTGCAGGAACTGCTCGGTCGCGCCGAGAACGTCACCGGCATCCTCGCCGAACGCAGCGACCGCATCAACGAGCTGATCGTCGACGCGAACGACCTGTTCGGCGAACTGAGCCTGCGCCGCGACGCCATCACCGCACTCATCACCAACGTCTCGTCGGTGTCGCGGCAACTGACCGGTCTCGTGCAGGACAACCAGGCCCAGATGGCACCGACGCTCGAGGTACTCAACCGGGTCACCGCGAACCTGCAGGCGAACAAGGAGAACATCGCCGAAGCCCTCGACGGTCTCGGCCCCTACATCAGTTCCCTCGGCGAATCCGTCGCGAGCGGACCGTTCTTCAACGCGTACGTCTCGAACATCCTGCCCGCCCCGTGGTGGAAGGCGGTCGTCGACGGGTTCGTCGCGCCCGAGCTTCTGCCCCAGGACCTGGAGGACGTGATTCCGGACAACCCGCCGTCGATCAAGAAGGATGGCGAATGAGCGACACGACCATGGAGAACGGGAAGAAGGCGGGACGCCCGAAATGGCTGGTGCCCGCGATCGCCGCTGCGATCGTCACGGTGCTCGCTGCCGGTGTCGTCGCGCTGGTCCTGCCGGGCTGGGGCAAGCGCACGATCCACGCCGAATTCGTCTCCACCACAGGACTGTACGAAGGTGACGACGTCCGGGTCCTCGGCGTTCCGGTCGGGCGGATCACCGCCATCGAACCGGGCAACGACATGTCCCGGGTCACCATGGTCGTCGACGACTCGGTCGACGTGCCGGCCGACGCCCAGGCCGTGATCATCGCCCAGAGCCTGGTCTCGGCACGGTTCATCCAGCTCACCCCGGTGTACGCCGGCGGCGAGGCGATCGCCGACGAGGCGACGATCCCTGTGTCGCGCACCGCCTCTCCCGTCGAATGGGACGAGATCAAGACGGAACTGATGCGTTTGACCGAAGCGCTCGGGCCGGAGGATCTCGACCCACAGGGATCGCTCGGCCGGTTCATCGACACCGCCGCCGAGAACCTCGAGGGCAACGGCACCGCGGTGCGCGAGGCGCTGCGGGAGCTGTCCGAAACGATGCGGACCCTCTCCGACGGACGCACCGACCTGTTCTCCACCGTCCGCAACCTGCAGGCGTTCGTCTCCGTCCTGTCGAAGAGCAACGAGCAGATCGTGCAGTTCGGTGGCCGTCTCGCATCCGTGTCCGACGTGCTCGCCTCGAGCTCGGACCAACTTGGGACCTCGCTCACCGACCTGAACATCGCGGTCGGCGACGTGCAGCGCTTCGTCCAGGACAACCGCGACGGCCTCACCGAATCCGTCGAGCGACTCGCCGACGCCACCGAGGTCCTCGCCCGCAAACGACCCGAGATCGAACGGGTCCTGCACTCGGGGCCGACGGCGCTGTCGAACTTCTACAACATCTACAAGCCGGCGCAGGGCTCGCTGACCGGTGCCCTCTCGATCAGCAACGGCCGCAACCCGATCGAATGGATGTGCGGGTCGGTCGGCGCCGCCGCAAACGCCACCTCCGCTCGAAGCGAGGAGCTGTGCCGCCAGCAACTCGGGCCCGTACTGGCATCACTGTCGAGCAACTACCTGCCGTACCTGATCAACCCGATCGCCGGGGTACAGGCGTTCCCGGATCAGATCCACTACACCGAACCGTGGCTCGAAGAGGCCTCGGCCGGACGCGGACTCGCCCCGGAGGAGCCGCCCGCACCGAGCCCGGTCGACGGACTGCTGTCCGGCCTGCCGAGCGTCGACGTGCCCGGCGACCTGGGATCGTTGCTGCAGCCGGGAGGAGGACGATGACCACGCGCGCAAGGCGGCTCACCGCCGTCGCGGCCCTGGCGGTGTTCGCCGTGACACTGTCCGGTTGCGAGTGGAACGGACTGAACTCGGTCCCGATGCCCGGCACCGCCGGGCGCGGCGACGGCGCCTACCGGGTCCAGATCGAGATGCCGAATGTCACCACGCTCTCCCAGAACTCGCCGGTGCGTGTCGACGACGTCACCGTCGGGAGCATCGCGAACATCGAGGTCGTGGACTGGCACGCGCTGGTGACCGTGGCGCTCGACGGCGGTGTCGAACTTCCCGCGAACGCCACCGCCCGCATCGGGCAGACCAGCCTGCTCGGATCGCAGCACCTGGAACTGGCCGCCCCGACCGACGAACCGCCGCAGGGCCGGCTCGAGGACGGGGACGTCATCCCGCTCGAACGAGCCGGTGCCTACCCCACGACCGAGCAGACGCTGTCGTCACTGTCGGTGGTGCTCAACGGCGGCGGACTCGCTCAGATCAACGACATCACCACCGAACTGAACGCGGCCCTGGTCGGACGCGAGGATTCGCTGCGCGACCTGATGCCGCGGCTCGACGAACTCGTCGGTACTCTCGACCAGCAGCGGACCGACATCATCTCGGCGATGGAAGGCATGGACCGGCTGGCGTCGACCGTCAACGACCAGACCGACACACTCGAACGTGCCCTCGACGAACTGCCGGAGGCCCTCGGCGTGCTCGGGGATCAGCGCACGAATCTGACCGCCGCGCTGACGTCGCTCGGTGAGATGAGCTCCGTCGCAAGCCGGCTCGTCGAGAACGCCGGTGCCGATCTCGACACGAACCTGCAGGCGCTCGCCCCGACGCTGCGAGCACTCGCCGATTCGGGAAGCTCGCTCACCCAGGTACTGGGGGTGCTGCTCACGTATCCGTTCCCGCAGGCCGGTATCAACAACATCATCCGAGGCGACTATGCGAACCTCGCCATGACCATCGACCTGACCAACGAGCGACTCGACCTCAACTTCCTGACCGGAACTCCGCTCGCGGGCCGGCTCGCCGGGCCCGAAGGCATCCTCGGGCAGGACGCGGGACTCGCCGGACAGGCCGTCGATCCGTTCCAGGCCCCGCTGCAGCCGCCGGCTCCGCGGACCGCGCCCGGACCGGCGACCGTGACCGTTCCGGGACTCGGTGAGTTCACCATTCCCGAACTGCCGCTGGGGGTGCCCGCGCCATGATGCTTTCGAAGTTCGTCCGGATCCAGTTGGTGATCTTCGCGATCCTCACCGTGATCGGACTGGTCGTGATGTCGGCGCAGTACGTCCGGTTACCGCAGCTGCTCGGTGTGGGCCGGTACACGGTCATCGCCGAGCTGCCGTCGACCGGCGGCCTCTACCGGCATTCCAATGTCACCTACCGCGGAACGAACGTCGGTGTGGTCGAGTCGGTTTCGCTCAACCCGACCGGTGTCGACGCGGAGATGTCGATCGACAGCGACTTCGAGATCCCGGCCGACGTCGATGTCGCGGTACGCAGTGTGTCCGCTGTCGGTGAGCAGTTCATCGACCTGGTTCCGCACGAGAATGCTTCCGGCGACGCCTATCTCGCGGACGGGGACGTGATCCCCGTCGATCGGGCGACGGTCCCGCAGGAGGTCGGGGCGTTGCTCGACCAGGCCGACGTGCTGCTCGCGAGCATCAGCGACACGCGGCTGCAGACCGTCGTGGACGAGGCGTTCAACGCGTTCAACGGATCCGGTCCCGACCTGCAACGGCTGATCGACTCGACGCGGCTGTTCGTGCAGGAGGCCAACGCCAACAGCGCGCCCACGAAGCAACTGCTCGACGAACTCGGTCCGCTCCTCGACACCCAGGTGGTCACCAGCGACTCGATCCGATCCTGGACACAGGACATGGTGACCTTCACCGACCGGCTGCGCACCAGCGACCCCGATCTGCGGGCGCTGATGGAGAAGGGTCCCGGTGCGGCCGCGGAGGCCGAGCAACTGCTGCAGGATCTGAAGCCCACGCTGCCGTTGCTGCTCGCGAATCTCGTCAGCGTCGGTGAGGTCGGTGTCATCTACAACGCCGGCATCGAGCAGATCCTGGTGCTGTACCCGCCGATGACCACGGCACTGATCACCGCCGCCGGCAGCGGACCGGCCGAGGACGGCGCGGTCGTCGACTTCCATCTCCAGCTGCACGATCCGCCGCCGTGCCTGGCCGGATTCCTTCCGCCCGATCAGTGGCGCAGCCCCGCCGACGAGTCGATGGTCGATTCACCCGGAGACCTGTTCTGCAAACTGCCCCAATCGGATCCGAACTCGGTGCGCGGTGCCCGCAACGTGCCGTGCATGGAATACCCCGGTCGTCGCGCCCCCACACCGGACGAGTGCCGGACCGGTTACCAGCCCGAGTACCTCGACAATCCGTGGAACGGTCCGCCGACGCCGGTGGCGTCCGCGGGGGACGTTCCCCAGCCGGCCTCGTATTCCGAAGGGTCCGGCGCTGCCGCACCGGCGGGGGTGACCGCGCGCCGGATCGATCCGGCCACCGGCACGTACATTGGTCCGGACGGCACCGTATACCGCCACGCGGACACGGGGGGAGATACGAGCTTGGAGACGTACATGAAGGCGCAGCAAGGCTGATGGCGGACGAGAACCAGACATCGGAGGGCACTTCGGCGCGTCCGTCCTGGACGCGGCCCGTCACGATCGGCGCGGCGGTTCTCATCGTCGCCCTCATCGCGTCCGGGGTGTGGTTGCTGATCGACCGGCAGTCGATCAACGACCGCGACGAGCGACGTGAGGCCTATCTGCAGGCGGCGCGGCAGACGGTGCTGAACCTGACCACGATCCACAGCGCCACCGCCGACGCCGACGTCCAGCGACTGCTCGACGGTGCCACCGGGGACTTCAAGGCCGAGTTCGAAGGTCGCGAGGGCCCCTTTGTGGAAGTGGTGCAGAAGGCCGGGGTCGACACCACCGGGGAGGTGGTCGAGGCAGGTATCCAGACCGAAGACGGCCCGTGCGTGTCGTCGCTGGTGGCCTCGCGCGCGATGGTGTCCAACGCCGGCCAGTCCGACGCCGCGCCGCGCGATTTCCGGCTGCGGGTGACGATCTGCGACGAGAACGGTCGCCTGCTGGCATCGAAGGTGGAGTTCGTACCGTGAGCGACGAGAACCGGACAGGGAAGAACGACGGCAAGGACGACGAGGCCGTGATCCTCGCGAAGAGCGGTGGGTCCCTCGGCGACCCCGGAGGGGCCACCGCGGCGGAGCCCGCGTCGGCCGGTGCGGCGGCGGAGCCCGCGTCGGACGGTGCAGCGGCGGAGCCCGCGTCGGCCGGTACCGCTGTGGAGAGTGTGGAGAACCCGGCCGGTGAGCAGGCCGGGGACGCGGCGCGGCCTGCCGATGACACGGCGCCTGCGAAGAAGGGCGTCCCGCCGGTGGTCGCGGGTGTTCTGGTGGCCGTCGCCGTCGTGCTCGCCGTGGTCGTGGGCTGGCTGGCCTGGGGCAAGATCCAGGACAACGCCGCCGAGGCGGCCCGCACCGATGCGGTGAAGGCTGCCGAGGAGCAGGCCGTCGCCGTGCTCGCGTACAGCTACGACCAGGTCGACGAGCAGGTCGCGGCGGCCGCCGAGGGTCTGACCGGGGACTTCCGCGAGGAGTACCTGAATCTGATGAACAACGTGATCGCTCCCGGTGCCAAGGAGAAGTCGATCACCGTGCAGGCCGTCGTGCAGGCGTCGTCGATCGTATCGGCCGAACCGGACCACGCCGTGGCCATGTTGTTCGTCAACACGATCAGCACCAATTCGGAGAACCCGGAGGCGGTCAGCAGCGGTTCCCGGGTCCGGGTGGAACTGGAGAAGGAGGACGGCCGCTGGCTGGTCAGCCGGCTGGGCCCGATCTGATCCTGGGATCCGCCCACGCGGCGGACGGTCGCGCGCTGCCGGACGCGCGCGGCTGTCCACCGGGCATGCGAACCTGCCCGGATCCCGGGCTCACCCCTCGGTGAGCTCCTGGTCGGGTGTCTCCGCGGGGGCGATCAGCGCGGGACCCGCGGCGCCGCCGTGCGCGAGCGCATCGAGGAAGGCGCGTGCCCAGCGGTCCACGTCGTGCGTGAGAACCTGTCGTCGCAGGGCCCGCATGTGCCGCCGCCCGTCTTCGCGGGGCTGCGACAGCGCCGCTTCCATCTGATCCTTCACGTTTTCCAGGTCGTGCGGATTGCACAGGAACGCCTGACGCAATTCAGCTGCGGCACCGGTGAATTCGCTCAGGACGAGGGCGCCGCCGAGGTCGCTGCGGCACGCCACGTACTCCTTGGCGACGAGGTTCATCCCGTCGCGCAGCGGTGTCACCAGCATGACGTCGGCGGCGACGAAGAACGCGATGAGTTCGTCGCGGGGGACCGGACGGTGGATGTAGTGCACCACCGGCCGGCCGACCTCGGCGTATTCGCCGTTGATGCGGCTGACCATCTTCTCGATCTCACCGCGCATGTGGATGTACGACTCGACGCGTTCGCGGCTCGGTGTCGCGAGCTGCACCATCACCGTCTCGGACGGGTCGACGCGATCCTCGGCGATCAGTTCGTGCAGCGCGTCGAGCCGGACGTCGATGCCCTTGGTGTAGTCGAGCCGGTCGACGCCGAGCATGATGCGCTTCGGGTTGCCGAGTTCCTTGCGGATCTGCTTGGCGCGGTCGCGGATCGACTTGCGGCGGGACTGTTCGTCGAGCTCTCCGGACGCGATGGAGATGGGGAACGCGCCGACCCGGACGGTGCGGAATCCGACCTGCACGACCCCGAGCTTCGATCGGACACCGACGTTGCCGCGGGAGGTCTGGTGCCCGGCCAGCCGCCGGGCGAGATACAGGAAGTTCTGCGCTCCACCGGGCAGGTGGAAGCCGATGAGATCGGCGCCGAGCAGGCCGTCGACGATCTCGGTGCGCCACGGCATCTGCATGAACAACTCGACGGGCGGGAACGGGATGTGCAGGAAGAAGCCGATCGTCAGGTCCGGGCGCAGCATCCGCAGCATCTTGGGCACGAGCTGGAGCTGGTAGTCCTGGACCCACACGGTCGCGCCCTGCGCGGCGGCCTTCGCTGCCGCTTCCGCGAACCGGCGGTTCACCTCGACGTACGCGTTCCACCACTCGCGGTGGTACTCGGGACGGACGATGACGTCGTGGTAGAGCGGCCACAACGTGGCGTTCGAGAAACCTTCGTAGTAGTCGGCGATCTCCTGTGCGCTGAGCGGCACGGGGTGCATCACCAGGTCGTCGTCGACGATGGGATCGAGATCGGCGTCGGCGACACCCGCCCAGCCGACCCACGCACCGCGTTGGGTGCGCAGGATCGGCTCGAGCGCGGTGACGAGACCGCCGGGACTGCGCTTCCATCGGGTCGTGCCGTCCGGAAGGCGTTCGAGGTCGACGGGCAGCCGGTTGGCGACCACAACGAAGTCGGATTCGGTGAAGGTCGTCGGATCGGCTACGGGCACGTCGTGTCCTCCTGTGTGGCTGGGTGGCTTTCGGAGCGGACGGTCAGTTCGACTTGTCGGTCGGTCCGATGCCGAGCATCGACAGCAGCATGCGGCACTCGTCGGCGTCTTCGGCGTAGGCCGCGACGACGCGCTGCGCCTGCCGTGCGGTCTGTTCGGCTACGGGCTCGAGGTCCTCGTCGGCGATGTCGTTGTCGGTGGTCACGTCGGCGGCCATGGTGTTTCCTCCCGGGAGTGCTGCTCGGCTCGAGCAGGTCATTCGTACTTCGACTCTAGGAGAATCGAACAGCCGCACGCCAGCCGCGCCCGGAGCTCCGCGCGCCGGGTGGCGTCTGTATCGATCAGGGGGCACCGCGCTGCCGGCCGTCCGCCACCGGCCGGCGGGCTTTCGCGGTCCGTTCGGTGCGACCGGGCCGCGCGGTACGGTGGACCCGGCCCGTGCGCTCGTGCCCCCGTGGCCGTCACGCAGCGACATCTTTCGAGGAAGGTCTTCATGCCCATCGCGACGATCAACGGAATCCCGCTGAACTACCAGGTCAAGGGGACCGGAGACCTCGTGGTACTCATCATGGGAACGGGGAGCCCCGGCCGCGTGTGGGACCTGCATCAGGTGCCGGCGCTGGTCAAGGCCGGGTACCGGGTCGCCACGTTCGACAATCGCGGGATCGCGCCGTCGGGGGAGAGCGTCGGGGGAATGACGATCGACGACCTCGTCGCCGACACCGCCGGTCTGATCGAACTGCTCGGCGGGCCGGCGTATGTCGTCGGCACTTCGATGGGTGCGCGTGTCGCGCAGGAACTCGCGCTGGCCCGGCCGGATCTCGTGCGCAAGGCCGTATTCCTTGCCGGGCACGCCCGGATGGACCAGTTCCAGCTGACCCTGACGGAGGGGGAGCGCCAGTTGTTCGACAGCGGTGTCGAACTGCCGGCCAAGTACCGGGCCGCGGTCACCGCGGTGATGAACCTGTCGCCGGCCTCGCTCGTGGACGTGAACACCGCGCGGGACTGGCTCGACGTCTTCGAGTTCACCGGGGGCAAGACGTCGGCCGGTGTGCGGGCGCAGCTCTCGATGGACCGCGAGTTCGATCGGCGTTCCGCCTACCGTGCCGTGACGGTGCCGTGCCTTGCGGTCGGGTTCGCCGACGACCGGATGATCCCGGCGTACCTGTCGAAGGAGGTTGCCGACGCGATCCCGAACGCCGTGTACGAGGAGATCCCGGATGCCGGTCACTACGGATATCTCGAGCGGCCCGAGGCAGTGAACAAGGTGGTGCTGGACTTCCTCGCCGGCTGAGGCCACGGACTCGCGACGACCGGGCGCGGTGGGATCGAACGTGATCCCGCCGCGCTCAACTCGTTTCGGGGGTGTTGCCGTTGTCGGAGAAACGCCGGACGGAGCACCCCACCACAACCGCAAGTATTGGTAGGCTCACCGAACCAAGGATAGCCTGAGCTATCTTTGCCGTGTCGATCGAACCCGCCTGCGGCTGTGGCCCCCGAGCACGAGAGAGACTGATGACCGATCGATCCAGCACACCCAGCGACGAATCCGAGGCCCCGGGGGAGGTTCTCGACATCGTCGGTATCGGGTTCGGTCCCGCCAACCTGGCGTTGAGCATCGCGATCGAAGAGCACAACGCCGCCGCGTCCGAGTCCCCGGTCCGGGCGCGATTCTTCGAGAAGCAGCCGTCGTTCTCCTGGCATCCAGGGATGCTCCTCGAAGGCGCGACGATGCAGATCGCATTCCCGAAGGACCTGGTGACCTTCCGGAATCCGACGAGCAGCTACAGCTTCTTCTCGTACCTTCACGATCGCGGTCGCCTCGTCGACTTCGTGAATCACCAGACCTTCTTCCCCACGCGTCACGAGTTCCAGGACTACCTGCAGTGGGCGGCGGGGCGAGTCGATGCCGACATCCGCTACGGCACCGAGATCACCGGCGTCGATGCCGTCCGTGAGGGTGCAGGCAACGCGGAGCTGTTCGCGGTGCGCACCGCGTCCGGCGATGTCGTCCACGCCCGCAACATCGTCCTGGGTATCGGACTGCGCGCCCGGATCCCCGAGTGGGCCGCCGAATCCGCCCGCTGCTTCCACAACCATCAGTTCCTGTTCCACCTCGCCGAGATGCCGGCGCCGGTGCACCAGCGGTTCGTCGTGGTCGGTGCCGGGCAGTCCGCCGCCGAGGTCGTGCAGTACCTGCACAGCAACTACCCCGGCGCCGAGGTGCACAACGTCTTCAACCGATTCGGGTACAGCCCGGCCGACGACAGCCCCTACGCGAACCGGATCTTCGATCCGGGCACCGTCGACGAACTCCACGCTGCCCCCCACGCGGAACGCGAGCGGCTGCTCGAACTGCATCGCAGCACCAACTACTCGGTCGTCGATCCCGACCTGATCGCCGAGATCTACGCCACCGAATACCGCGAGCGCGTCTCGGGCAAGCGACGCCTGTTCATGCGCCGGGCCTCGGAGGTCACCGGCATCGACGAGACCGCGACCGGCATCGAGGTGCAGGTGCGCAGCGGACTCGACGGACTCACCGACACCCTCGTGTGCGACGCCGTCGTCCTCGCCACGGGCTTCACGCCGGCGCCGCTGGCCCCGCTGCTCGGAGAGCTCGCGCCCGCCGACATGCCGTTGCACCAGGTCGACCGCGACTACCGGTTGCCCGCCCCCGCCGGCGTGGACGGCGGAATCTATCTGCAGGGCGGCACCGAGAAGACCCACGGCATCACCGCGTCGCTGCTGTCGAACTCGGCGATCCGGGCCGGTGAGATCCTCGGTGCAGTGCTGGAACGACGCCGGGCGAACCCGCCGGGCGCCCATGGCGAGCTCCCGCTCCTTGGTAGGATTCCCGACCAGCACACCTACGCAACAAGTGAGGCGAGATGAGCACGAATCCATTTGATGACGAAGACGGCCGTTTCTACGTCCTCGTGAACGACGAGGAGCAGTATTCGCTGTGGCCGACCTTCGCTGAGGTCCCGCAGGGATGGCGAGTCGTGTTCGGCGAGGAATCGCGCGCTGCGTGCGTCGAGTACGTCGAGCAGAACTGGACCGACATGCGTCCGAAGAGCCTCCGCGACGCCATGGAAGCCGACGAGAAGGCTCGTCAGGGCAACGCCTGACCTTCAGCTTCTCCGAAAGTCACGCCGCAAGCGAACGAAGCGCGGCGTGACTTTCGCCGTTTCCGGGGCGAGCTCATCCGCCCGCGTCCGCCGCGCCCGGGTCCGGCGCAGCGACGGACGGCGCAGCCCACCCGACCGGCGCATGCTCCGCGGGTAACGCGCGGTACGGGCCATCCACTCGCCGAGCGTGACCCCGGCCGCCAGCCCGCAGCCGATCCCGAACGCGGCGAACAGGGCTGTCAGCCCGACCAGCAGCTCGGACTGCAGGATCGCGTACAGGCCGCGATAGAGCGCCAGGCCGGGCAGCAGCGGTGTGATACCGGCGACCGCGACGACCAAGGGCGGAGTGAGGGCGCGGCGGGCCATCAGGCCACCGGCGAAGCCGACCACCGTCGCGGCGGTCGCCGACGCGATGATCGGACCCACGTTCAACCCCAGCGCCAGCTGATACACCAGCGCGCCGGTCGCACCGCCCAGCGCCGCCGCCGTCAGCGCCCGCCGCTCGGCATAACAGGCCAGCGCGAAGAACAGCGACGCGGCGGCACCGGCCGCGACCTTCGTCGGCAACTGGGTCAGATCCGGGGGCGCGACATAGCTGATGACCGGAAGTTCCGAACCCAGCACGGCGGCAACCCGCAGCGTCGTCGCGACGCCCGCGATGATCCCGCCGGTCATCATGACCAGTTCGAAGAACCGGGCCGACGCCGTGATGGGTGCACCCGTGATCGCGTCCTGCACCGAACCGACCAGCGACAGGCCCGACAACAGCACCGTCACCCCGGCCGCGATGATCAGTCCCGGTGACACCGAGACGCCCAGCTGTTCCCGGAACGCGTACAGCGTGATCGCCGGGGCGGTCGCGATGATGCCGCCGACCAGGTGCTGGAAGAAGAACGGCAGACCCAGCCCGTTGAGGTACCGGTTCACCCGGTCGATCACCAGCGTCGACGCGAACGCGACCGCCGCGACGAGCAGGCCACCGCCGAGCAGCACCGCGATCGACGCGGCCATCGCCGACCACGCGAACGTCGCGACCCACCGGTGGTAGGGGTGCGGGGCGGAGGTGATCGCGAGCAGTTCCTCGCGGGCCTGGGCAGGTGAGATCGCATCCCGCCGGATCCGGCGCGTCAGCCGGTCCACCGCCGCGAGCCGGGTGAAGTCCATGGACCGGTAGTGCACGATCCGCATCGTGCTCGCCGGCGGCATCGTCGGACCGCGATGTGCCGACAGCACGATCGAGTTGTAGGTGACGTCCACGTCGCACCGGGCCAGCCCGTAGGTCGCCGCGACGAACTGCACCTGGTCCGACGTGTCGATCGCGCCCGTACCGGCGGCGAGGAGCACCTCACCGACCCGGACCGCGACGTCGAGGGCTTCGGCGACGGTCGCATCGTCCGTCAGATCGATCGGCTGCAGCGGTGCCGGCGCCGCGGTCACGGCGTCGACGGTCGCCCGGCGATCCAGAACGAGTTTTCCGAGAACCGCACTCAGCACATTCACCGTCGCGCGCCCCCAGGGACCGGGATCAGGGTCTGTACCGGGTGAATCATGCAACCCACCGTAACCAAACCGGGCGGTGGCGCGCGGCACGCGCGGTGCCTATATGATGAGCGCGCTCCACTGCCTCCTTAGCTCAGTGGTAGAGCACTCGCCTTGTAAGCGAAAGGTCGTCGGTTCAATCCCGACAGGGGGCTCCACGATCGCTGCGTGTGCGGGCTCGCCTCACCCGGCCAGGTCGTCGGGTCCGATCGGGTCCGCCCGCCATGCGTCCGCCCCGACCCCGGATCCGGACCGGATGTCCGCCGCGACCAGCGCCAGAGCTGTGGTGACGAGCACCGTCGTCGCCACGGCCACGCCGAGACGAATGTTCGATGTGCTGCGGCTCTTGCCGTTCATGTCCGTCCTCGGTCGATTCGGTGTCGGATGCTCGGTTGTCCATCCGTGGTCAGACGGGCGGGGGCAGTTCGCCCTTGCCGCCGCTGCGCAGCCACCGTCCGGGCAGCTTCCCGGCGAGGTCGCCGAGGGGTCCGACGGCGCCGCGCAGCAGCTCCACGGTTTCCTGCAGCAGGTCGATGCTCGCACCCATCTGCTGAACACCCGGGGTCAGCTGGGCGAGGGTTTCCGACAGCGCGACGATCTGGTCGAGCGGCCCGCCTTCGGCGAGCAGGCGTTCGAGGGCGCCGCGTTCGGAGAGCAGGACGTCGAGCACGCCGCCCTCTGCGAGGGCACGTTCGACGACGCCGCCCGGCTTGATCGCGGTGTCGACGATGCCGCCCGGCGCGGTGAGCCGCTCGACCGCGCCCTCGCGCGCGAGCAGGCGTTCGAGCGGGCCGTCGACCGCGGTGAGCCGATCGAGCAGGCCACCTTCCGAGAGCAGCCGGTCGAGGGCGCCGTCGTCGGCCAGGACCCGGTCTAGCGGTCCGCCGGGTGCGGTGATCCGGTCGAGCGGACCGCCTTCCTCGAGCAGGCGTTCGAGGGGGCCGCCGGGTGCGGTGAGCCGGTCCACCGCGCCGCCCGGCGCGAGAAGCCGGTCGAGGGGACCACCCGCACGCAGCGCATTCGCGAGCGGGCGGTCGTCCGACGCCAGCGCCGACACCTGCTGCAGCAGTCCCAGCGTCCCGCGGGTGTCGGTGAGGCCGACCGCGCCGAGCGTCGAATAGGTGGTCGGGGAGACCGCCACGCGGACCGTGCCGATGACGGACTCCGCGAGTCCGAGCGCGGTGTCCGCCGCGGTCAGGCCGACCCGGAGGGGGAATGCGAGCGCGGACGCCAGATTCATGCGCTCACTCTAACCGCAGCGATTGCGCGGAAGTCGGTTCAGTGCAAGACTTTCAGCCCGATGACGCAGCCGACGATCCCGAGGATGAGCAGGACCTTGACGACCGAGACGCCTTCGGCGCCGGTGATCATCGCGAACCCGACGGTCAGGGCCGCGCCGATCCCCACCCAGATCGCGTACGACGTGCCGACCGGCAGCGTGCGCATCGCGTAGGCGAGACCGGCCATGCTGATCAGCAGGGCGACGGCGAAGAGGACGGTCGGGCCGAGGCGGGTGAATCCGGCCGAGCGGCTCAGCGCGGTGGCCCACACCGCTTCGAGGACACCGGAGACGACGAGAACGATCCAAGCCATGACGAGCTCCTGTGCACCGTCTTGTCGCTGGCCGGGTACGGTGCGCTCGTCCGGATGTCGATCGACGGTCTGTAGTCTAGCGAACTTTTCCTGGGCCGGCCGGATCAGGAAGCTCGCAGCGCCGTCACGGACATCCGCAGCTCGGTGCAGCCGCAGCCGGCGGACAGTTCCGAGCAGTCGATCACGAGGCTGTGGCGGACCGAGGCCAGATCGATGCAGTCCGGATCGGTGCACTCGATCTCGACGGTGGAGTGCACCACGAGGGTTCCGTGGCAGTGGTCCAGTTCGGCGAGGCAGGCGGAGCACGACATGCCCCCATTGTTAACACCGCGGTCCGACACCTGTGCGAGGCGCGCCCGGCACGGCCGCATTCTCACGGGCACCCGACACTCCCAGCGTTCTCACAGGAAACCGGCAGCGACGGTGCAGCCGGTCCCGAGACAATGGACGGCGTGACCGTTCCCGAAGCCCGAATCCTGATCGTCGACGACGAGCCGAGCATCGTCGAACTGCTGTCGGTGAGCCTCAAGTTCCAGGGGTTCGAGGTCGAGACCGCCTCCAACGGTGCGGAGGGACTGGACCGTGCCCGGACGTTCCGGCCGGACGCGGTGATCCTCGACGTCATGATGCCCGGTATGGACGGATTCGGGATGTTGCGCCGGCTGCGTGCCGATGGCTCCGACGCCCCCGTCCTGTTCCTCACCGCGAAGGACACCGTGGAGGACAAGGTCTCGGGCCTGACCCTCGGCGCGGACGACTACGTGACCAAGCCGTTCAGCCTCGAGGAGGTCATCGCGCGGCTGCGCACGATCCTGCGGCGCGCCGGGAAGGTGTCCGAGGCCGACCGGTCGTCGCGCATCACCTTCGCGGACATCGAACTCGACGACGAGACCCACGAGGTGTGGAAGGCCGGGCAGCCGGTGTCGCTCTCGCCCACCGAGTTCACGCTGCTGCGGTACTTCATGGTCAACGCGGGCACGGTGCTCAGCAAGCCGCGCATCCTCGACCACGTCTGGAACTACGACTTCGGGGGAGAGGTCGGTGTCGTCGAGTCGTACGTGTCGTATCTGCGGCGCAAGGTCGACACCGGCGACACGCCCCTCATCCACACGTTGCGCGGCGTCGGTTACGTGATGCGCGAGCCGAAGTAGATGCGCCGCCTGCCCGCGCTCCCGCTGCGATTCACCCTCGTCGCCGCGCTGCTGGTGTTGTCGGGACTCGGTCTGCTGGCGTCCGGGGTCGCGGTGACGTCCGCGCTGCAGGGGTCGCTGCTGAGCCGGATCGACCGCGACCTGCACGACGCCGCACACGGCTGGGCCAGGCCGCTCGGTGCACACCCGGAGCTGCCGCCTCCGGCGGTCGGGCCGGAACGACCGCCGAGCCCGTTCTACGTGCGGGTCACGAACCCGGACGGCACGGTGCGGGTCACGATCAACGACCGGTCGGCCTCGCCGGATCTGCCGGACGCCCCGGCGCCGGACCCGGTGACCGTCGGATCCGTCGACGGATCCGACACCCGATGGCGGTTGCTGACCACCGTCAACCCGGACGGCGGCACCACCACCGTCGCGATGAGCCTGGACGAGACGGACGAGACCGTCGGTCGGCTCGTGGTGCTGCAGGTCGGGATCGGCGCCGCCGTCCTGGTCGTGCTCGGGGTCGCCGGCTACTTCGTCGTCCGGCGCAGCCTGCGCCCGCTGCGGGAGGTGGAACGCACCGCGGTCGCGATTGCGGGCGGTGATCTGCACGAACGTGTACCCGCGCGGGATCCGCGCACCGAGGTGGGGCGGTTGTCGGTCGCGCTGAACACGATGCTCGCGCAGATCCAGTCGGCGTTCGCCGCGACCGCCGCGTCGGAGGAGTCGGCGCGCCGATCGGAGGAGAAGATGCGCCGCTTCGTCGCCGACGCCGGGCACGAGCTACGCACGCCGCTGACCACGATCCGCGGTTTCTCGGAGCTGTACCGGCAGGGCGCCAGCCGCGACACCGATCTGCTCATGACGCGGATCGAGAACGAGTCCCGGCGCATGGGAATCCTCGTCGAGGATCTGCTCATGCTGGCCCGGCTCGACGCGCAGCGGCCGATCGAGCGGCAGCCGGTGGATCTGCTCGCGCTCGCCGCCGACGCCGTGCACGGTGCCCGTGCCGTCGCACCGGACCGGACGATCGGAGTCGGGATCATCGACGGGCCGGGAACCCCGGAGGTGCTCGGCGACGCGGTGCGGCTGCGGCAGGTCGTCGACAATCTCGTCACCAATGCGATCACCCACACCCCGGCGGATGCGGCGGTCACGGTGCGGGTGGGGACGGTCGGCGACGATGCGGTGCTCGAGGTCGCCGACACCGGGCCCGGCCTGGCCGAAGCGGATCGGGAGCGGGTGTTCGAACGCTTCTACCGGGTCGACAGTTCGCGCACCCGCGAGTCGGGTGGCAGCGGACTCGGCCTGTCGATCGTCGCGGCGCTGGTCGCCGCACACGGCGGCACCGTCGAGGTGGACAGCGAGGTCGGGCACGGCGCGACGTTCCGGGTGCTGCTGCCGCGCCGCCGGGTGGACTGACTCTTCGGTAAGTTCCTCCGTTACCGTGTCTGCGGAGCAGGCCGCGCAACCCTGGAGGCACACCGACGATGGGCATCACCGACATGGCACGCAGTGCGACCGAGATCGCATTCCGCGCTGCGGGCAACGCGTGGTCGCTGTTCGTCTCCGACGGGATCGCGCCGCCGCACCGCACCCCGTCGGTGATCGTCGGCGACGGCCCGCACCGCACCCTGCGCCGGTTCGGCCCGGATCGGGCCGGGGACCCGGTGCTGCTCGTCACCCCGCTCGCCGCACCGTCGAGCTGCTACGACCTGATGCCCGACCAGAGCGTCGTGCAGTTCCTGGTCGACCTGGGCCGCAGTGTCTACGTCCTCGACTACGGGCCGATGAACCACGACGACCGCGACCTCGGGTTCGAGATGTGGATCGACGACATCGTGCCCGAGGCGATCCACCGGGTGTCCGAGCTCAGCGGCAACCGCGACGTCGACCTCGTCGCGTGGAGCCTCGGCGGGACGCTCGGGCTGCTCACCGCCGCCGCGCACCCGGAGCTTCCGATCCGGTCGATCACCGCGTTCGGCACCCCGATCGACTACGCGCAGATCCCGCTGGTCGCGCTCGCCCGGATCGCGGGCCGATACGTCGGCGATCCCGTGCTGGCCGGGGTTTCACGCATCCTCGGTGGGGTCCCGGCGCCGCTCGTGCAGATCGGTTATCGGGCCACCGCGCTCGAACGGGAACTGCGGCGGCCGTGGTTCATCGTCCGCAACATCACCGACGCCGACCAGCTGGCCCGGATGGAATCGGTCGACCGGTTCCAGGCCGGCATGTTCGGCTACCCGGGACAGCTGTTCCACGAGATGGGGATGCGCCTGACCGTCGCCAACGACCTGGCGTCCGGGAAGGCACGCTTCGGGAATCGCACGATCGATCTCGCCGCGGTCACCGCGCCGGTCCTCGCACTCGCCGGCACCGAGGACGTCCTCGCGCCGGTCCCGTCCGTCGAGGCGATCACCGGAGTCCTGCCGAACGCGGCCGTCCGGTTCGCGACCGCGCCCGGCAGTCACCTCGGTCTGCTCACCGGACCCACCGCGCGCACCACGTCGTGGATGCATCTGGCGCAGTTCCTGGACGACCCGCACGGCGACGGCCGGGACCGCGTGGAACCCGCGGTCCCCGAGGCTCAGGCCGGGACGTTGGCGCCGTAACCCAGATCCCGCAGCGCCGCGCGCACCTTGTCGCGGGCCTCGTCGAGCGCCTCGGGCGACGGATCGCGCTCGGCCTTCGAGATGTCGAAGTCACCCAGGTCGTAGGCGGGGAACACGTGCAGGTGCAGGTGCGGAACCTCCAGGCCGGCGATCAGCAGGCCGGCGCGAGGGGAGTCGTACGCGGCGCACACGGCCCGGCCCATGATGCGGGCGACGTCGTTGACCTTGGCCCAGAGCGCGTCGTCGATGTTCTGCCAGTGGTCCACCTCCTCGCGGGGGACGACGAGCACGTGACCCGGGTTGAGGGGGTTGATGGTGAGGAAGGCGACGACGTCGTCGTCCTGCCACACGAAGCGACCCGGCAGGTCGCCGGCGATGATCATGCTGAACACGGAAGCCATATCCGGGAGGATAAGCGCGATCTTCGCGTCGGCGCGCGTCCGGTCGCGAGCAGTGGCCGCACCCCGGATGGGCAGCCGCGCGCGGGCAATCCGTGCGCCGGCGACTTTCCGGGGTGCGGATCCGGTGGCCCGCCCGGCCGGAAAGCCGGGACCCTGCGGTCCCGTAGTCTGTGCTGCGTGCGCGTACTCGTTATCGGCTCCGGTGCCCGTGAACATGCTCTCGTCCTGGCTCTGTCCCGCGACCCCGGGGTGACCGCGGTGCTCGCCGCGCCCGGCAACGCCGGCATCGCGCAGATCGCCGAACAGTTCCCGGTCGACGCGGCCTCCGGCGAGCAGGTCGTCGCGCTCGCAAAGGAGCAGAACGTCGACCTCGTGGTGATCGGGCCCGAGGTTCCGCTGGTCCTCGGTGTCGCCGACGCGGTACGCGCCGCGGGCATCGCGTGCTTCGGCCCGTCCGCCGAGGCCGCCCGCATCGAAGGGTCGAAGGCCTTCGCCAAGGACGTCATGAACGCCGCCGGTGTGCGGACCGCGCACAGCGAGGTCGTCGATTCGCCCGGCGTGCTCGACGAGGCATTGGACCGCTTCGGCCCGACCTGGGTCGTCAAGGACGACGGCCTGGCCGCCGGCAAGGGCGTGGTCGTCACCACCGACCGCGCCGCGGCGCGCGACCACGCCGCCGAGATCCTCGAGAACGGGCATCCGGTGCTGCTCGAATCCTTCCTCGACGGACCCGAGGTGTCGCTGTTCTGCCTCGTCGACGGTGAAACGGTGGTGCCGCTGCTGCCGGCGCAGGACCACAAGCGCGTCGGGGACGGGGACACCGGTCCCAACACCGGGGGCATGGGTGCGTACACGCCGCTGCCGTGGCTGCCGGCCGAGACCGTCGACGTCATCGTCGAGGAGGTCGTCAAGCCGGTCGCCGCGGAACTCGTGAACCGTGGCTGCGGTTTCTCCGGCCTGCTCTACGCCGGTCTCGCGATCGGCAAGGACGGCCCGGCCGTCGTCGAATTCAACTGCCGGTTCGGTGACCCCGAGACTCAGGCCGTCCTCGCGCTGCTCGAGTCCCCGCTCGGCGAGGCGTTGAATGCGACCGCCACCGGAGTCCTCGCGGACCTGCCGCCGCTGCGCTGGCGCGACGGTGCCGCGGTGACGGTCGTGCTGGCCGCCGAGTACTACCCGGCCAGCCCCCGCACGGGCGACGTCATCACCGGCGCGGACGCCGAGGGCGTGTTGCACGCCGGGACCAAGGTCGGCGATGCCGGCGGGGTCGTCTCGGCCGGCGGTCGCGTGCTCAGTGTGGTCGGAGTGGGTGCCGACCTGAGCGCGGCCCGTGACCACGCATACGCGACGCTCGGCGGAATCAAGCTGCCGGGCGGTCATTTCCGCACCGACATCGGCCTCGCCGCCGTCGAGGGGCGCATCACCGTCTGACCTCGTGCTCGTCGCCCGGCCGGCGGGGACTACCGTCGGCAGGGTGCGTAACGAATCCCGGCGATCGAACATCGAGACCTTCCACGTCATGGATGTGTGGAAGGCCGCGGCCGAGCGTCAGCGCACGCACGGCGACGTCCTGTCGCTGGCCGCCGGGCAACCGTCGACGCCGGCACCCGCGCCGGTGCTGCGCGCGACCCACCGTGCGATCGACGCCGAACTGCTCGGCTACACCGAGACGTTCGGGATCCTGCCGCTGCGCGAGGCGATCGCCGGCTACCACCGTGACCGGTACGGCATCGACGTCGGCGCCGACGACGTCGTGGTGACCACCGGTTCGTCGGGTGCGTTCACGCTGTTGTTCCTCGCCGCGTTCGACGCCGGTGACACCGTCGTCGTCGCACGGCCCGGATATCCGGCGTACCGCAACACGCTCGCGGCGCTCGGGTGCAACGTGGTCGAGCTGGACTGCGGCCCGGAGACCCGTTACCAGCCGACCGTCGCGATGCTCGACGCGCTCGACACCCCGCCCGCAGGTCTGATCGTCGCGAGCCCCGCCAACCCGACCGGCACCATGATCGAACCGGCCGAGCTGGCCGCGCTGGCGCGGTGGTGCGACGAGCACGGTGCCCTGCTGATCTCCGACGAGATCTATCACGGCATCGAGTTCGCGACCCCGGGCACACCGGCCACCTCCACCGCGTGGTCGACCTCCCGCGAATCGGCGGTCGTCGGGTCGGTGTCGAAGTACTTCTCGATGACCGGCTGGCGGCTCGGCTGGATTCTGGTGCCGCAGTCCCTGCAGCGGCCGTTGCAGCGGCTGGCGTCGAACATGACGGTGTGCCCTCCGTCGATCTCGCAGTACGCGGCGATCGAGGCATTCGGTGCCGAGGCGCGCGCCGAACTCGACGGGCACGTCGCGCGTTACGCCGCGAACCGAGACCTGCTGTTGCGGGGACTGCTGGCGATGGGCATCACGAAGCTCGCCCCCGCCGACGGCGCGTTCTACGTGTATGCGGACGTCGCGCACCTGCTGCGGCCCGGCGAGACCTCCACCGCATGGTGTTCGCGACTGCTGCACGACACGGGCGTCGCACTCGCCCCGGGCATCGACTTCGACACCGTCCGGGGTGACGAGACGGTCCGGTTGTCGTTCGCGGGGGCGACCGCCGACATCGAGTCCGCCCTCGAGCGCCTGGGCGCCTGGTTGCACTCGTCCCGACGGCACGCCGTGCCGTGAGTCGAAGGTCGTGCGTCCGGCCGTTTTCCCCTGGTGGAACGGCCCGGACTGTCACGATGACAGGGTGACGACAGCTGCCACACCGAAAGGCGAGCGGCGCCGCCAGGCGCTCGTCGAATCGGCAGCCGAACTGATCCTCGAGGGAGGAATCGACGCGGTCCGCCACCGCGCCGTCGCGAACCGGGCGGGCCTGCCTCTCGCGTCCACGACCTACTATTTCGAATCCCTGGACGAGCTCGTCGTGTGCGCCTTCGAGTACAACTCCAGTCGCGAGCTGGACCTGATGCGTGCGCGGGTCGAGGAGGTGACCCCCCTCCACCGCAGTCTGGAGTCGACCGCGGAGCTGATCGTCGACCTGCTGGTGGGGCCGCGCGGTGTCGGTGAGCTCGAGCGCGAGCAACTGATCTCCCGGTACGAGCGCTGCGTCGCCACCGCCCGGCACACCGAGCTGCGCGACGTCCAGCTGCACGCCCGCCGGCAGATCGACGAACTGCTCACCGACCTGCTGGAACGATGCGGCCGAACTGTGGAGCCGACGCAGATCCGCAGGCTGGTCGCGGCCGTCGACGGTGCCGTCCTCGGCGCACTCGGCGAGCTCGATCCCGATCCGCGCGGGCTCGCGCGGGGCATCCTGCTCGATGTCGTCGGGAGCGTCGCGCCGCCTGCCGAACCGGATCCGTAGCCCCGGACCCGTAAACTGTGTGGTTGTGAGCCTGATCCCGAATGTCCTTGCAACCCGATACGCCAGCCCCGACCTCCGGGCACTGTGGTCACCGGAGCACAAGATCGTGCTCGAACGGCAGTTGTGGCTGGCGGTGCTGAGGGCACAGGCGGAGCTGGGTATCGACGTTCCGGCCGAGGCGCTCGCCGACTACGAGCGTGTCGTCGACAAGGTCGATCTCGACTCGATTGCCGCTCGCGAGCGCGTCACCCGCCACGACGTGAAGGCCCGCATCGAGGAGTTCAACGCGCTCGCCGGACACGAGCACGTGCACAAGGGCATGACCAGCCGCGATCTGACCGAGAACGTGGAGCAGCTGCAGGTACTGCGGTCGCTTGAACACGTGCACGCGCACGGCGTCGCGATCGCTGCGCGGCTCGCCGAACGTGCCACCGAGTACTCGGCGGTGGTCATGGCCGGTCGTTCCCACAACGTCGCCGCGCAGGCCACGACCCTCGGCAAGCGGTTCGCGTCCGCCGCCGACGAACTGCTCATCGCGCTGACCCGCCTGCGGGAACTCGTCGACCGTTACCCGCTGCGCGGCATCAAGGGCCCGATGGGCACCGCTCAGGACATGCTCGACCTGCTCGACGGGGACGCCGGCAAGCTCGAGCAGCTCGAGCAGAAGGTCGCCGAGCACCTCGGTTTCTCCCACGTCTTCACCAGCGTCGGGCAGGTATACCCGCGGTCGCTGGACCACGATGTGCTCTCCGCGCTCGTCCAGGTCGGCAGCGGTCCGTCGTCGCTGGCCCACACGATCCGGCTGATGGCCGGCCACGAGCTGGTCACCGAGGGCTTCCAGCCCGGGCAGGTCGGTTCGTCGGCGATGCCGCACAAGATGAACACGCGGTCGTGCGAGCGCGTCAACGGTCTGCAGGTGGTGCTGCGCGGTTACGCGTCGATGGCCGCGGAGCTGGCCGGAGCCCAGTGGAACGAAGGCGACGTGTTCTGCTCGGTGGTGCGCCGCGTCGCGCTGCCCGACGCGTTCTTCGCGATCGACGGCCAGATGGAGACGTTCCTGACGGTGCTCGCCGAGTTCGGCGCCTATCCTGCGGTGATCGAGAAGGAACTGAACCGCTACCTGCCGTTCCTCGCCACAACCAAGGTGCTGATGGCGGCGGTGCGGGCCGGTGTCGGGCGGGAGACCGCCCACGAGGTCATCAAGGAGCACGCGGTCGCGGTGGCGCTCGCGATGCGCGAGCAGGGCCGCGAACCCGATCTGCTCGACCGTCTCGCCGCCGACGAGCGTCTGCCGCTCGACCGCGAGGCTCTCGACGCCGCGCTCGCCGACCGCTCGGCCTTCGTCGGTGCGGCCGAAGCACAGGTGACGTCCGTGGTGGACGCCGTGCAGGAACTCGTCGGGCGCTATCCGGAGGCGGCGAAGTACACGCCGGCTCCCATTCTCTGAACCAGCCGCGTCGCACGCCCGGGGGGACGTTCGATCGGGTAACAGAAAAAACAGGGGAGAAGAAATTGTCCGACAAGCACGAGAACTCCGGGCGGATCAGAGACGCGGCGCGCACCCGTGCCGCACTCCTCGACGCCGCCCAGGAGATCTTCCTGAGGGACGGCTACGCGGCCGCCGCAACCGAGGAGATCGTGGTGCAGGCGGGCGTGACCCGCGGCGCGCTGTATCACCACTTCGCGAACAAGCGGGAGCTGTTCCGCGGCGTCATCGAGCGGATTCAGCTCGAGGCCGAGGCGACCCTCGGTGCCCACAAGTCCGAGGCGACCAAGTGGGAGGGCTTGAGCCGGACGGTGATGGCGGCGTTGGACTCGGTGTACGACCCGGCGACCGGACGGCTGCTGCTCATCGAGGCGCCGGCCGTGCTCGGCTGGACCGAGGTGCGGGAAACCCACCGCAACTCGACGATCGGCCGGATCGAGCGGACGCTGACCGCGATCGCCCGCGAGAACGGAGAGTCCCAGCAGGCCTCGCCCGTGCTGGCACACCTGTTGCTGGCAGCGATCGAGGAAGCGATGCTCTACCTCGCGCACAGCGACGACGCGGTCCGGGATCGCCCGGAAGTCGAAGCGCAGTTGATGCGCATCCTCGACGTGGTGCGTCGTCCGGCGTCCGTGCCGGGTGTCGCGTGAACGTGACCCGGTTGCCGTGACCGGCTGCGTGTTCTGTGCGATCGTCGCGGGCGACGCCCCGGCCAGCGTGGTGCTCGACGAGCCGGATGTGATCGCGTTCATGGACATTCGGCCGTTCACGGCCGGGCATCTGCTCGTGGTTCCGAAGCGTCACGCGCCGGGACTGGGCGGACTCGACCCCGAGGACGGATCCCGGGTCTTCGACGCGGGGCGGCGTATCGCCACCGCGTTGCGCTCGGGCGCCCTGCCGGTCGACGGTGTGAACCTCTTCCTCGCCGACGGGGAGGCCGCCGGTCAGGAGGTCTTCCACGTCCACCTGCACGTGATCCCGCGCCGGCGCGGGGACGGTTTCGGTTTGCGCGCCGTGCCGCGCACCCCCAACCGGAGCGTGCTCGACGGAACGGCCGCGGCGATCCGGGACGCGCTCGCCCCGTAGCGGAACCGAAGGCGGTGCCGCGGAAGGGGAGTTGGGACGGATTCGTCCGGCCCCGTGCTCTACGGTGATCTTGTGGCCCGTGCGCAACCGATCCTGACGCCGCTGACAGAAGCGGCGATCTTCCTCGTCGCGACCGTCGACGACGGCGGCGAATCCGACGTCCGTGACCTCCTCGAGGACCTCGCCGGCCTACGGCGAGCGGTGGGGTTCCGGATCCCCGACGGCGGGCTGTCCTGTGTGGTCGGTGTCGGTTCCCAGCTGTGGGACCGGCTCTTCGACGGCCCCCGGCCCGCCGAACTGCACGAGTTCACCGAACTCCACGGCGGTGCGCACCATGCTCCGTCGACCCCCGGCGACCTCCTGTTCCACATCCGGGCGTCCTCGCAGGATCTGTGTTTCGAACTCGCCGCCAAGATCAATGACAGGCTGCGCGGCGTCGCGACCTTCGTCGACGAGGTGCACGGCTTCCGCTATTTCGACCGGCGCGACCTGCTGGGGTTCGTCGACGGCACGGAGAACCCCGAGGACGACGACGCGGTCGCCGCGGCCCTCGTGGGCGACGAGGACCCCGAGTTCGCCGGCGGCAGCTACGTGATCGTGCAGAAGTACCTGCACGATCTCGAGTCCTGGAACGCGTTGACGGTCGAGGAGCAGGAACGCGCGATCGGGCGGACCAAACTCGACGACATCGAACTCGACGACGACGCCAAACCGTCGAACTCGCACGTCGCGCTCAACACCGTCACGGACGCGGACGGCAACGAACGGCAGATCGTCCGGGCCAACATGGCGTTCGGGAGCGTCGGCGGCGGCGAGTTCGGCACCTACTTCATCGGCTACGCCGCCTCGCCGGACGTCACCGAGCAGATGCTGCGCAACATGTTCCTGGGCGATCCGCCGGGCAACCACGATCGGATCCTCGATTTCTCGACGGCGGTCACCGGCGGGCTGTTCTTCTGCCCGTCCGCCGAATTCCTGGAGGATCTCCCCGCCCCACACCCGACCGCCGACACCGAAACGGGCCCGGAGCCCGTCGTCGACGGGTCACTCGGAATCGGCACCCTGAGAAGGAGTTCGACACGATGAACAACCTCTACCGCGACCTCGCCCCGATCACCGATGCCGCGTGGGCGTCGATCGAGGAGGAGGCGATCCGCACCTTCAAACGGCACGTCGCCGGCCGTACGGTGGTGGACTTCTCCGGCCCCCATGGCGCCGACTTCGCGGCCGTGGGCCTCGGCCGCACCGAGACGATCGCCGCGCCCGCCGACGGTGTGCAGTCGCGGCGGCACCGGGTCGCACCGCTCGTCGAGCTGCGTGTGCCGTTCACGCTGTCGCGGGAGGAGATCGACAACGTCGAGCGCGGCGCGCAGGACTCCGACTGGGATCCGGTGAAGGAGGCCGCGAAGAAGATCGCCTTCGCGGAGGACCGCGCCATCTTCGAGGGGTACGCGGCGGCCGGTATCGAAGGGATCCGGGCGAGTTCGTCGAACCCGCCGCTGCACCTGCCGGAAGATCCGCGCGACATCCCCGAGGCGATCAGCCAGGCACTGTCGGAGCTGCGTCTCGCCGGTGTCGGCGGCCCGTACTCGGTGCTGCTCGGCGCCGACGAGTTCACGAAGGTCAGCGAGACGGCCGATCACGGCTACCCCATCCGGGAGCAGATCCGCCGGCTCATCGACGGCGACATCATCTGGGCGCCCGCGATCGACGGTGCGTTCGTGCTCAGCACCCGCGGCGGCGACTTCGACCTGCAGATCGGTCAGGACCTGTCCATCGGGTACCTGTCGCACGACAGCGAGACCGTCCGGTTGTACTTCCAGGAATCG
Source organism: Rhodococcus phenolicus (assembly GCF_001646785.1). Lineage (GTDB taxonomy): Bacteria > Actinomycetota > Actinomycetes > Mycobacteriales > Mycobacteriaceae > Rhodococcus > Rhodococcus phenolicus. The sequence continues at coordinate 17,403 of NZ_LRRH01000008.1, read as the reverse complement.
TTGACGTTCCTCGTCTATACGGGTGAGGCGTCCGTCGCACTCGGCTCCGTCTGACATCGGTCCGTCGGGCGGTCGCGTGCGCGGCCGTCCGACGGGTGTGCAGGGCACCCGCGTCACTTGTGCTGTAATGCTCCGGCTCTGAGCGCGGCGGCGTTCACGCGGCTCAGGACCGCGTGCAACTCCTCGAGTTCGGAGACGTCCACACCGAGTGTTTCGACGACGGTGCCGGGGACGGCCTCGGCGCGGAGGCGCAGTGCGCGGCCCTCGTCGGTGAGGTCGACGACGAGCTGCCGTTCGTCGGTGGTGCTGCGCGTGCGGGTGAGCAGCCCGAGCGCCTGCAGGCGCTTGAGCAGGGGCGAGAGCGTCGGTGAGTCGAGTTGCAGGACCCGGCCGATCTCCTTGACGGACAGTGGCGCCTGTTCCCACAGAACGAGCATCACCAGATACTGCGGGTGGGTCAGGCCGAGCGGCTCGAGGATCGGCCGGTAGACCGCGAGCACGGCACGATTGGCCACGGCGAGGGCGAAACACACCTGACGGTCGAGCGCCAAGGGGTCGTCCGCGCGGGTCGGTACGTACGGAACGGCGGTGTCGGAGCTCATTTCGTCGAGGATACCCAACAGTTAGTGCACGAACTTGTGATGGCCGGATCGAGTCGCGGCCGAGGCGACTCCACATCGCGGAGTTGGTTCAGGTTGGCCTATCCAACGTGATTGATGACGTCGTCGAGTTCGCCTTCGCTCAGGGTTCGGAGGCGGCATCCGCGATCCGCGTGTGGGTGCGTCCCGACGGACGCTTCTCGCGGGCGGCCGGCAGCGACGGCCGCCACCTCACGCTGGGCCGGGTGATCGAGCTGTGCGACCTCACCTACGACCGTCGCCGGGACCGGTGTGCGATCCCGGGAACGCAGACGGTTCAGCGATCGTAGTCGGGATAGTCGGTGTGCAGGAGAAGGTATCCGGCGAGGTCTTCGACCAGCCAGCCCTTGCCGTCGGCGGGTGTCTGCGCGTCGCACACCGCGTCGCCCGCGAGGCAGATGCGGTCCACCCGGATGGAACCGAAGTCGTGCCGGCCACCGGTGAGCGTGATGCCCGGGAGCACCTGCCCGGGGAACTGCGACTCGACGCCCTTCTCGTCGCGCGGGTCCGCGTAGAGCACGCCCCGGATCCGATCCGGGGGAACCGAGCCGTCCGCGGCGATCTCGGCCAGTACATCGCCCGCGATCGCCGCTCCCTGCGAATAGCCGAGGACGACGATCTCCGAGTCCGGGCAGGCTCCGTGATCGCGGGCGACGGCCTCGCGCAACCGGCTGTGCCCGATGGCCTTCGACTCGTCGTAGGCGACACCGTCCGACCCCTTGCTCGAGCCCGAGTCCGGCAGCGGTACGACCACCGCCGGATAGCGGATGTGCTCGACGACCGTGCCCGGCCGGCGGTAGCGTTCGGAGATCTGCGCCAGCGGTGACTCCGGGTCCAGGGAATCGGCGGAGTTGACGTTCTTCGTGCCGTCGACCGCGAGCACGAATCGTTCCGGGCACGACGAGGTCCCGGGCTGCGCCGGCGTCCCGGCTGCGAGCGCCGGTGTCAGGAGGGTGGAGGCCGCGCCGATCGCGAGGGCAGCTGTGAGCACACCGACGGTTCGGCGAACTGTTCCGTCGAAGCCGCTCATGCCGAACCTCCCTGTACGCAATGACATCGAACAGTCGCAGCGTACCCAGGGTTGTGATCAGACCCTGTCGTCCGAATGGACCAATGCGGGTGTGTCGTAGGTCATGATCCGGCCGGGGTGCCGAGTCCGGTCGCCCGCATCGTGAGGTTGAGGCGACCGCTCGCCAATCCGGACCCCGGATCTCCGGTGTCCGGAAACACCTTCGGCACACCGTGGTACGCGAAGCGGGACGGTCCGCCGAAAACGAACAGGTCGCCCGACTCGAGCCGGACGTCGGTGTAGGGCCTGCCCCGGTCCGTGGTGTTGCCGAAACGGAAGGTGCACGCGTCGCCGATGCTGAGGGAGACGATCGGCGCGTTCACCCGCTCTTCCTTGTCCTGGTGCATGCCCATCCGGGCATCGCCGGTGTAGAAGTTGATCAGCACGGCGTCGGGTTCGTAGCCGTCGGCGGCACCGGCGTCGAGATAGGCCTCGGCCACCGCCCGGCGACCGAGGTCGGCCAGCCACTCCGGAATCGGTGCCACGGGTGCGTCGTTCACGTCGATCGCGGTGCGGGTGTACCGGTACGGCGTCCAGTGCCAGCCGAGGCAGACCGTCGAGACCGACATGCGCCCGCCGCCGGGGAGCGCGGTGCGCCGCATCGGGACCGGGCCACGCGCCCAGCCGCGGCACGCGACGACGAGCCGACGCTGCGCGTCCAGGTCGAGCCAGCCGGGGACGTGCACCGCACCGGGCGCGACCTCGCGCCGTGGCCGCGGAACGGGGAAGGGGAGGGGATCGGTCATCGACGTCGCTCCGGATCCGGTCACGGTTCGGCGAGCTTCCGGAGGATCCGCGCGAGATCGGCGCGGTCGCGATCGTCGAGCGGGGCGAAGAACTCGTCGGCCTCGGCGTCGCGGGCCGCGTCGAGTTGCCGCGCGAAGTCCCGGCCCGCGCCGGTCAACCGCACGCACACCGCGCGCCGGTCGGCGGGGTCGGGGAGACGCTCGGTGAGTCCGCGGGCCTCGAGCCGGTCGATCACCTCGGTGGCCGAGCGCGGCACGATCCGCAGCGCCTTGGCGACCTCACCCAATCGCAGCGGCGTCCCGTCGGATCGGCCGACGACGCGCAGCGCGCGGTGCTCGTGAGGTGACAACTGCCACGGTTCGAGCGTCCGGTGCCAGCGTCGTCGCAGCGTGCGGGTGGTCGTGATCAGCAGATCGCGCAACGTGGCGGGGGAATCGGCCATGGAATGAAGCCTACCCCACTTGACGGTTACCTCTTAGTGAGGCAACCTCACTACATTCCATCGACTCAGAAGGAGGTGGTGTTCATGATGCACCTCCCCCCGGGAGGCGGTCCCGGCCCCGGACGACGGGGCAAGGTCGACCCCCTCGATCGACGCCAGCTCCAGGACTCACCCGTCAGCCTGCGCCGCATCGGCGCGCTCTTCGCTCCCTACCGCTGGCAGATCGCCGTCGTGGTGGCGCTCATCGTCACCTCGTCCGTGATCTCCCTCGCCAGCCCGTTCCTCGTCCGCGCGGCCATCGACCACGCCATCCCCGATCGGAACGTGCCGCTGCTGCTGTGGGTCGTCGCAGGCATGCTCGCGGTCACCGTCGCCTCCTCGGTGCTCGGCGTCGCCCAGACCTGGATCTCCACCACCGTCGGCCAGCGCATCATGCACGGCCTGCGCACGCGCGTCTTCACCCACCTGCAACGTCAGTCGCTGGGCTTCTTCACCCGCACCCGCGGCGGCGAGATCCAGTCCCGGCTGACCAACGACATCGGCGGAATGCAGAACGTGGTGACCTCCACCGCCACGTCGATCGCCGCCAACATCACCACCGTGATCGGCACCGCCGTCGCGATGGCCGTCCTGAGCTGGCGCCTGTCGCTGCTGTCGCTCGTGGTGCTGCCGCCCGCGATCTGGCTGACCCGCAAGGTCGCGCTCATGCGCCGCGAGGTCACCGCGCGTCAGCAGCGTCGCCTCGCCGACATGCAGACGCAGATCGAGGAGGGCCTGTCCATCAGCGGAGTGCTCCTGTCCAAGACGCTCGGTACCGGACCGTCGATGTCCGGCCGCTTCACGGACACCTCCGCGGAACTCGCCGACCTCGAGGTCCACGCCCAGCTGTCGGGCCGGTGGCGCATGGCCACCATGAACATCGTGTTCGCCGCCATCCCCGCGGTGCTCTATCTCGTCGCCGGACTGCCCGCGACCTCGGGCGGCATGACCATCGGCACCCTGGTCGCGTTCACCGGCCTGCAGGCCGCGCTGTTCCGGCCGCTCATGAGCCTGCTCGACGTGGGCGTGTCCGTCACCGCGTCGCTGGCGCTGTTCAGCCGCATCTTCGAATACCTGGACCTGATCGTGGAGATCGACGAACCGGCCGACCCCGTCCGGCTCGACCTCGACCGGGTCACCGGTGCGGTGCGCTTCGAGGACGTGAGCCTGCGCTACCCCGGTGCGGACCGGAACGCGCTCGACCACATCGATCTCGAGGTCCCGGCCGGCGCGCAGCTCGCTCTCGTCGGCGAGACCGGTTCCGGCAAGACCACACTCGGTTCGCTCGTTGCGCGGCTCCACGACCCGACGACCGGTCGCGTCACGATCGACGGTGTCGACCTGCGCGACCTTCCGCTCCCGGACGTCGCCGCACTCGTCGGTGTCGTCTCGCAGGAGACCTACCTGCTGCACGCGACCGTTCGCGAGAACCTGCGCTACGCCCGGCCCGACGCGACCGACGCCGAGATCGAGGATGCCGCGCGCGCCGCGCAGATCCACGACCTGATCGAATCACTGCCCGACGGCTACGACACGCTGGTCGGCGCCCGCGGGCACCGTTTCTCCGGTGGCGAGAAGCAGCGACTCGCGATCGCCCGGACTTTGCTGCGCGACCCGCGCATCCTCGTGCTCGACGAAGCGACCAGTGCCCTCGACAACGAAACCGAACGGGCCGTGCAGCAGGCGCTCGACGCCGCCCGCCGCGGCCGCACCACGATCACCATCGCGCATCGACTTTCGACGGTGCGCGCGGCGGACGAGATCGCGGTACTCGACCGCGGCCGCATCGTCGAACGCGGCAGCCACGACGACCTGCTCGAACGCGGTGGCCGGTACGCCGACCTCGCGATGCGGCGCGACGAGCGCGTCGCCGCGTAGGTCAGGCCCGCGCGGGGGTGAGACTCCCGGCGACGCCCGCCTGCGCGAGCGCTTCGGTGACCTCACCGGTGGGCAGCACGACCGCGCACCGCGAGGCCACGTAGTTCAGCGCGTCGACGTGCTCGCGCCGCGAGAAATCGGCGGTGCCGTCGGAGACGAAGAAGACCTGGATGTCGTTCATGAACCCGTCGAGCGCGGTGGTCAGGCAACCGATGTGCGCGTAGACCCCGGTGACGATCAACTGGTCGCGGCCCCACGCGCGCATCCGCTCGAGCAGGTCGGTGCGGATGAACGCGCTGTAGCGCCACTTGGTGAGCAGGATGTCGTCCTCGTGCGGGGCGAGGGCATCGATGATCGCGGTCTCGGCCGGATCGGCCGTCAGGCCCGGTCCCCAGAAGTCGAGCAGCAGAGCGCGATCGGCGGGATCCTGGTTTCCCGGCTGGGCCGTGTAGACGATCGGCGTCCCGGCGGAACGAGCGGCATCGCGGATCCGGTCGATGTTCGGCACCACCGTTGCGAGCGGGTCGGCCGTGCGGTCGAACGAGCGCACGAAGTATTCCTGCATGTCGTGCACGAGCAGCACCGCACGATCCGGATCGATCGTCCACGGCACCACGTTCGCCGGCTGTTCGTCGGGCAGCGGGTAGGACACGGACTTCGGAAGGGCCATGATCTCGCTTTCTGAGGTTGGGGCGGTTCAGTTCTCGAAGGTCGCGGCCAGGGCGTGCCGCAGTTCGTTCCGGCTGATCTTGCCGACGCCGGTCACCGGGAATGCGTCGACGAAGTGCACCTTGTCCGGGATCTTGTATCCGGCCAGTCCACGTTCGCGAAGGAAAGCCTTGAGCGCGAGTGCTTTCGGGGCCTCGCCCTCGGTGACGACGAACGCGCACGTGCGTTCGCCGAGGTACCGGTCGGGCATCGCCACGACCGCGGCGTCGAGGACGGCGGGGTGGGCGATGAGGTGGTTCTCGACCTCCTCGGCGGCGATCTTCTCGCCGCCCCGGTTGATCTGGTCCTTGGCGCGACCTTCCACGACGATGTAGCCGTGCTCGGTGACGCGGACGATGTCGCCGGTCCGGTAGAAGCCGTCGTCCGTGAACGCGGTCGAATTGTGTTCGGGCGCATTGTAGTAGCCGCGGATCGTGTAGGGGCCGCGGGTGAGCAGATGGCCGGTGCCGCCGGCCGGCACGGGAGCGCCGTCGTCGTCGAGGACACGGATCTCGTCGTGCACGCTGATCGGCCTGCCCTGGGTGGTGACGATGGTGTCCTCGTCGTCGTCGAGGCGCGTGTAGTTCACCAACCCCTCCGCCATTCCGAACACCTGCTGGAGTGTGCAGCCGAGTTCGGGACGGACGCGCTTGGCGGCCTCGGCCGGGAACTTCGCGCCGCCGACCTGCAGGACCTGCAGCGACGACAGGTCGTGCTCGCTGCGGGACCGCGCGGACAGCCATGCCATCGCCAACGGCGGGACCAGCGAGGCCATCGTGATCGCTTCGCGTTCGATCAGTGAGAACGCGGTGTCGGGGCTGGGATCCGGGGCCAGCACGACCGTGCCACCGCTGTGCAGCACGCCGAGGATGCCGGGGGAGCTCATCGGGAAGTTGTGGGCGGCCGGCAGCACCACCAGCATGCGGGTGCCGGCGTCGACTCCGCAGATGCGGGCGGATTCGCGTACCGAGTACAGGTAGTCGGAATGGGTGCGCGGGATCAGCTTCGGCGTGCCCGTCGTGCCACCCGAGAGTTGAAGGAAGGCCGCCGATTCGGGATCGACGTCCGCGGTGGGAAGTGGATCGTGCGCGCGCAGCGCATCCAGGGCGGTGAATTCCGCTGCGTCCCCGGCGATCACGACCGCGGGCGGCACGTCCAGGGCGGCGGTCACTTCGCGGGCCAGGCCCCGGTAGTCGAATCCGCCGTTCTCCGCGGCGACGACGTATGCGGCGGCGTCGGCGAACCGGCAGAAGAACCCGATCTCGGCGGAGCGGTGCGCGGGCAGTGCGAACACCGGCAGTGCGCCGAGCCGGAAAACGGCGAACACCACCTCGGTGTACTCCACGATGTTCGGCAGCTGCACGACCACGCGGTCCCCGGCACGGACACCGAGTGCCGCGAGACCCGACGCGATCCGGCTCGCGGCCTCGTCCAGCTCGCGGTACGTCAGGCGCCGCTGCGCGCCGCGCGCATCGAGCCCGACGACGGCGGTCCGGTCACCGAACAGCGCTGCGCGTTCCGGGAGGAACTGCGCGAAGGTCTCGGGCGTCCAGTATCCCGCCCCGCGGTACAGCTCGGCGAACTCCTCGGGGTGGCGGGCGGTGTCGGCGAGAGCAGTGCGGCGGAGGCCGGTTGTCACGAAACGATCCTTTCGGGAAGGGTCAGGCGCGCAGGGTCGCGCCACCGTCGACGTAGAGGGCTTGCATGGTGATGTGCCGGGCACGATCGGAGAGCAGGAACTCGATCGAGTCGGCGATGTCACCGGGATCGGCGATCCGGCCCAACGGGATACCGACCTTGAACTGCGTGGGATCGCCGGCGATCGCACCGAGCGCACCCGCGTCGTCGTCCGGGTCCGCCCACAGCGACCGCTGCATCGCCGTGTCGGTGGAGCCGGGAGCGACGATGTTGGCGCGGATCCCGAACTCGGCGAGTTCGAGTCCCAGGACACGCACGATCATCGAGACCGCCGCCTTCGACGATCCGTACGCGCCCATGCCGATGCGCGGCACTCCCGCCGAATTCGAGCCGACCACCACGATCGACCCGGCCCGGCGCTCGCGCATCCGCCGGCCGACGGCGCGCAGCACCGACACCAGGCCGGTCACGTTGACGTCGTAGATGCGCTGCCACTCGTCGGGGTCGCCGTCGAGAATCGAGGCGGTGGAGAACACCCCGGCCACGTGTGCGAGTTTCGCGATGGGGCCGTGATCGGATTCGATGCTGTCGATCGTGAAATCCACGGCGTCGCTGTCGCGGATGTCGACCGGGAAGACGGGGACGGGCTCACCGATCAGTGCCGCGGTCTTGCGCAGTCCCTCGGGGTCGCGGTCGGCGAGTACGACGCGGTGGCCTGCTCGGGCGAGAGTGAGGGCGGTGGCGCGGCCGATGCCCTGCGCGGCGCCGACGACGAGGCTGACTGCTGTGCTCACCGGTGCACTCCCAATGCGTCGAGAACGGTTCCGAATTTCGTTGTGGTCTCGTCGAGTTCGTCCTGTGGTTCGGATGCGGCGACGATGCCCCCACCGGCGTGTGCGGTGACGGTGCGGCCGTCGGCGTCGAGCACGGCACAGCGGATCGCGACCATCCATTCGCCGTCGCCGGCGGCGTCGCACCAGCCGATCGCGCCGGCGTAGAAACCGCGGTCGCCCTCGAGGTCCCGGATCAGTTCGCGGGCGGCGACGGTGGGGGTGCCGCAGATCGCGGGGGTCGGATGCACCGCGAGGGCGAGGTCGAGGGCGGTGACGGACGGGTCGCGCAGGCGCCCGGACACGGGGGTGCCCAGGTGCCACAGCTGGCGGGTGCTCGTCAGTTGCGGCCGGTCCGGGATGTCGAGGTCGACGCACAGCGGTTCGAGGCTCGCGCGCAGGTCCGCGACGACGTGCGCGTGCTCGGCGAGGTTCTTGGCGGACGCGGCGAGCTCCGCGCCGGCGGCGCGGTCGGTCTCGGGATCGGCGTGGCGCGGCGCGGACCCGGCGAGGGGATGTGCGGTGACCCGGTCACCGCGGCGGCGGATGAGAACCTCGGGGCTGGCGCCGACCAGATACCGTCCGTTCCATTCCCCGCCCGCGGGGCTGAGGTCGACGGCGAAACCGTTGCCGTTCGGGTCGTTTCCGGCGAGCCGGTGCAGCAGCTGCGCGGCGGTGACCGGCTGTTCGGCGCGCAGGACCAGGGCGCGGGCGAGGACGACCTTGGCGAGCGCGTCGTCCGACCGCAGGCGGGTCAGGGCGGTCGCGACCCGGTCGAGGTGCTCGCGTTCGGACGGCAGTGCCGCGTCGACGACGATCGGGGGGAGCGCCTCGGGGGCGGCGGAAATCGGCGTGGGCGTGTGCGTCAGGGTGCGGGGTGCGGTCAGTGCCGCGGGGTGGTCCGGGTCGAACGGGAGGGCGCCGACGACGGCGCGGACGGTCCCGGCGCGCAGTGCTGCGGCGGCGTCGTCGACGCCGGACCAGCGGTCGGCGACGCCCTCGGCGACGACCGTGCCGTGAGGCCGGGACAGCGCGAAGGGTGCCGTGCCGGTGACCTGCGCGGCGGGGGCCGGTGCCTGCATGACGCACCTCTCGGTAGCGGTGATGTGGACGATCGCGCGGGGCACACGACCAACCAAGAACATATACGGTTAGGCTAACCTTTGGTTCCGTCCCGTTTTCGTGTCGCCTCGGGTTGCGGGTCCAGCGCGGGCAATTCGGGCGAAACGGGAGCTTGACCCACCTCACATTTCGGTTAGCCTAACCAAAATACAACGGGTGTTCGCGCCCGGCGACCGGACGGACATGTGGGAGAAAATGATGTGGGCGGGTAGAACACGTGGAGCACGCAGGCTCGCTGTACTCGGTCTGGCTGCGGTGACCACCGTCGGTCTCGCCGGCTGCGGCAGCGACAGCGGCGACGAGGCCGAGAACGCCGCGGCCACACGAACCTTCGAGGCGCAGAACGGCGCCGTCGAGATCCCCGCCGACCCGCAGCGCATCGTCGCGTGCGGCTACGCGACCCTGCCGCTGATCCAGGCCGGCGCCGACCTCGCCGCGGTGTGCGAATGGACCCGCGAGATCGAGAACATGGACGAGGAGACACTCGCCGCGTACGAGGCCCTGCCGAAGGTCGCACCCGACGGCTCCGTCGCCGCCCTCGACTACGAAGCCGTCACCGCGGCCCGGCCCGACCTGATCATCCTGGGGGTCCCGGCCCGCGCCAGGGAAGAACTCGACATGGCCAAGCTCGAGGCTCTCGCTCCGGTCGTGTTCCTCGGTCCGACCGACCCCGGCCAATGGCGCGAACTCGGCGAACAGTACGCCGATGCCGCGGGCGTGGCGGACGCCTACGGCGAGTTCAAGCAGGACTACGAGGCCCGGGCCGCCGAGATCTCCCAGGCCTATGCGGGCCCCCTCGGCGACCTGAAATTCGCGGGACTGTGCAGCGCGTGCGGAATCGAGCCGGGCGAGTTCTTCCGCGAGTACGCCTCCTCGTACACCACCAACCTGTTCGACGACCTCGGACTCGAATTCCCCGGTGAACCGGCCGATCCCGAGGACGTCCACGGCGAGTACCTGTCGCTCGAGCAGATGCCCGCCAACCTCGCCGAAGCCGACGTGATCGTCTACGGGGTCGACGCCGACGGGTCGGTCCCGCCCGAACTGCAGGCCGTCTTCGATTCGCCGCTGTGGCAGAATCTGCCCGCGGTTCGAGCGGGCAACCTCGTCCCGGTCCGGCACGCCAACGCCGCCACCTACGAAACCGCGCTGCTCGCACTCGAATCCATCGACACCGGACTCGCGGCACTGCCGGAACGTTCGTAGCAAAGGAGAAACATGTTGGATCGCGGCACCATTCTCGCCGACACCGCGCGCATCCTCGAGGTGGAACTCGACGAACTGGACCCGGCGGCGAGCCTGGTCGACCAGGGACTCGACTCGGTACGCCTGATGGCACTCGTCGAACACTGGCGTGGTGCAGGCGCCGACATCGACTTCGTGTCGCTGGCCTCCGCACCGGATCTCGAACAGTGGTGCACCCTGCTCACGCGTTCCTGACCGCCCCGCATTCCGGTATCTCCCGGTAACACCGGGGGTGCCGCAGTCGCCACCCAGGGCTGCTGGTCCGGCCCGCCTGCCGACGCGACGCTCGAAGGACCCGAAGGCTCCGCTTCGGGCCTTCGGGCAGGTCCGCCCGGAACATCTTGAAGGGCAGGCGAATCGCATGGTGGCTCCACAGTTCTCCGAGACGCATCCGCTGCGGCGGGCGGCCGCCGCAGTGACCCTGGCAGCCGCGGCGTTCCTGGTGGCCGGCTACGTCGGGCCGGGCGAGGCCACGGCGTCGGAACCCGAAGCGGAATCCGAGACCGGGGAAATCCCGGCCGGACTCGAAGATTTCTACACCCAGCAGATCGAGTGGGGCTCGTGCGACGGGTTCGCCACCGACGGCTCGGACCTGGGCGCACTCGAGTGCGCGAAGGTGACCGTCCCCGTCGACTACGGCGATCCGCACGGGCGGGCCGCGCAGATCGCGGTGTCCCGTGTGCCCGCGACCGGGGAGAAGACCGGTTCCTTGCTCGTGAATCCGGGCGGACCCGGAGCTTCCGGGCTCGGCATGGCCGTCGTCGGCTCCGGTACGCCGCTCGCCGAACATTTCGACGTCGTCGGGTTCGACCCGCGCGGCATCGGGGCGTCGACCCCACCCATCGTGTGCCTGACCGCGGAGGAGAAGGACGAAGAGCGGACCGACGCCGACCTCGACCGCAGCCCGGAGGGTGTCGCCGCCGCCGAACAGGAATCGCAGGAGTTCGCGGCGCAGTGCGCCGAACGGACCGGCACGGATGTGCTGGCGAACGTCGGCACGCGGGATGTCGCTCGGGACATGGACGTCATCCGTGCGGCGCTCGGCGACCGGCAGCTCACCTACCTCGGATACTCGTACGGAACCCGGCTCGGCACCGTCTACGCGGAGCAGTTCCCGCAGAACGTGCGCGCGATGGTCCTCGACGGCGCGCTCGATCCCCAGCAGGACTCCGCCGAGCAGGTACTGCAGCAGATGACCGGATTCCAGCAGGCGTTCGACGAGTTCGCCGCGCGGTGCACCACACTCGCCGGATGCCCCCTCGGCGCCGATCCGGCCGGCGCGGTGCAGCGGTTCCGGGAACTCGTCGATCCGCTCGTCGACCGGCCGGCAGCGACCGCCGACCCCCGTGGCCTGAGCTATCCGGACGCGATGACCGGCGTGATCGCGGGCCTGTATTCGCCGGACCTGTGGGAGCCGGTGATGGCCGGGCTCGACGAACTGGCCGCGGGCAACGGCGACACGCTGCTGGCACTCGCCGACATATACGAGGGCCGCTCCGCCGACGGCGCCTACTCGAATTCGGCCGAAGCGCTGACGGCGGTGCGGTGCGTCGACGATCCGGTTTCCACGGACCGGGCGGAGCTCGGCGAGCTCGACACCCGGCTTCGCGAGGCCGCGCCGTTCCTCGACGACGGTCACGGTTCCGGTCGGGCACCACTCGACCCGTGTGCGTTCTGGCCGGTGCCGCCGACGAGCACCCCGCACACCGTCGAGGTGTCGGGACTGGCCGCGGTGCTGGTGGTGTCCACCACCGAGGACCCCGCGACGCCGTACCAGGCCGGCGTCGACCTGGCGAAGCAACTCGGCGGTGTCCTCGTCACCTACCGAGGCACCCAGCACGGGGTCGTGCTGACCGGGCAGTGGTGCATCGACAGTCCGGTCGTGTCGTACCTCGTCGACCTGACCGTGCCGGAGGGCGACATCACCTGCTGAACGGAGGAACGGTCCCTCGGCGCCGCCGGTCGTCCCGCGTCACGGACGGCCGGCGGTCGCGTGGGCCCGGGCTTCGTGCGGACAGGATCGGATCAGGATGCCTCGACCGGGCGTCGCGGGATCGTCGCCGCGGCGACGGCCAGAGCGAGCGTCGCGACGAGTACCGCCGTGAACACCGGGTCGATCGACGCGGCGACCTGCCCGGCGTCCGGCGCATCCGTACCACCGGCCGCCGCGTTGGCCAGCGCCCCGAACACCGCGACCCCGACCGCGCTGCCCAGACCGCGGGCGAACGCGTTCGCGCCGGTGGCGACGCCGCGTTCGGACCAGCCGACGCTGGCCTGCGCCGCGATCAGCGAGGGGCTGGCGATCAGTCCCATGCCGAGCCCGACGAGCAGGCAGCACGCCGCGACGTGCCAGATCTGCGAGTGCGCATCGAGCCGCGTCAGCAGGGCCGTGCCGGCGATCGCCGGCACCGCGCCGATCAGGGCGGTGGCCCGGAAACCGACGCGCAGGTACAGCCGTCCCGACTGCGACGCCGCGATCGGCCAGCCGATGGTCAGGGTCGCCAGGGTGAAACCGGCGACCAGGGCTGTCGTCCCGAGTGCTCCCTGCACGAACGCGGGAACGTACGACGTCAGCCCCATCACCACCGCCCCGACCAGTGCCGCGACCGCACTCGTCGACAGCAGCACCCGCCGCGTGAGCACCCACATCGGCAGGATCGGGTCCGCGGCGCGCTTCTCCACCAGGGCGAACACCGCGAACAACGCGAGCGCGCACGCGAAGATCCCGATGCTCGGCACCGACGCCCACGCCCACGCCTGGCCACCCTCCAGCAGTCCGAGGATGAGCAGACCGGCGGCGCCGGCCAGCACCGTGGCCCCCGCCCAGTCGATGCGTGAACGTTCCGGCCGGTCGTCGGCGCGGGTCTCGTCGAAGCTGCGGATCAGCACCCACGCGGCGAGCGCGCACAGCGGCAGGTTCACCCAGAAGATCCAGCGCCAGGACACGAAGTCGGAGAAGATCCCCCCGACCGCGGGCCCGACGACCGACGACATGCCCCACACACTCGCGATGTAACCCTGCGCCTTGGCGCGTTCGGCGACGGTGTAGATGTCGCCGGCGATGGTCTGTGCCATCGGCAGCACAGCGCCGGCACCGATTCCTTGTACCGCCCGGAACGCGATCAGCGCGGGCATGCTCCACGCCAGCGCGCACAGCAACGACCCGAGGGCGAACAACGCGATACCGAACAGCAGGACCGGTTTGCGGCCGAACACGTCGGAGAGTTTGCCGTACACCGGCACGAGCACCGCCTGCGTCAGCAGATAGCTCGAGAACAGCCACGGGAACTGCGTGAATCCGCCGAGATCGGCGACGATCGTGGGGACCGCGGTCGCGAGGATGGTGCCCTCGAGTGCCACCAGGGCGGTGGCGAGCATCAGGGACAGCAGGATCGGGCCGCGCTCCGAGCGGAACCCGACGTCCACATGTGCCGGCGCCGCCATCGTGCTCCCGTCCTCGATCGTGGTGCTCTCACCGAGCATCGTCATCGTATGTTCGGCGCGGCTGCTCGCCCCCTTCCGGGAGCGCCTGCCGGGAGAACGCGTGGTTTTCTCCCGGTCGGCGGAATCGTGCCGGGCCCGTGCGGCCGATGGGAGATCTGTCACCGGCCTGCCGTGCATGTCGGCTCCGAGCACTAGGGTGGCACCGTGCGTCCTTCACTCGAGTCCTACTCCCACCTCGCCGGCGGCAAGGTCCGCGACCTGTATGTCATCGACGACGAGCACCTGCTGCTCGTGGCCAGCGACCGGATCTCGGCCTACGACCACGTGCTCGCCACCCCGATCCCCGACAAGGGCCGGGTCCTCACCGCGATGAGCGTGTTCTTCTTCAATCTGCTCGACGCGAACAACCATCTCGCCGGTGAACCCGACGACGAGCGCATCCCCGAAGACCTCCTGGGCCGGGCGCTGGTCGTCAAGCGGCTGCAGATGGTGCCCGTCGAATGCGTCGCCCGCGGTTATCTCACCGGCTCCGGCCTGCTCGACTACCAGGCCACCGGCTCGGTGTGCGGCGTGCAGCTGCCCGAGGGTCTCGTCGAGTCGAGCCGGCTGCCCGAGCCGATCTTCACTCCGGCCAGCAAGGCCGACCTCGGCGATCACGACGAGAACATCAGCTTCGAGGCAGTCGCCGAGAAGGTCGGCCTGAACCTGGCGATGAAACTGCGTCAGGACACCCTCGACATCTACGACCGCGCCTCGATCTACGCGTACGAACGCGGCATCATGCTCGCCGACACCAAGTTCGAGTTCGGCCTCGACAAGGCCGGCAACCTGGTGCTCGCCGACGAGGTGCTCACCCCGGATTCGTCGCGCTACTGGCCCGCGGAGGACTACGAGGAAGGCAAGGTGCAGGCGAGCTTCGACAAGCAGATCGTCCGCAACTGGCTGACCGGACCCGAATCCGGCTGGGACCGCAAGTCCGACACCCCGCCGCCTGCGCTGCCGCAGCACATCGTCGACAAGACCCGCGCCCGCTACATCGAGGCGTACGAGCGGATCTCCGGGTTGTCGTTCGACGACTGGATCGGGGGACACTGATGCCGGAATCGGCACCCCTGACGGCTCCGCCCGTCGCCAAGACGGTTCCGTTCGAACGCACCCACCACGGGCACACCTTCGTCGACGAGTACGAATGGTTGCACGACAAGGAGAGCCCCGAGGTCGTCGCCTATCTCGAGGCCGAGAACGCGTGGACCGACCAGCAGACCGCGGACCTGGCCCCACTGCGCGGGAAGATCTTCGACGAGATCAAGTCGCGCACACAGGAAACCGACATGTCGGTGCCGACGCGGCTGGGCGACTGGTGGTACTACGCCCGCACCGCCGAAGGGCAGCAGTACGGAATCCAGTGCCGCTGCCCGATCGCCGGGCCCGACGACTGGACCCCGCCGGAACCGGCACCGGGCGTCGAACTGCCCGGCGAGCAGATCCTGCTCGACGGCAACGCCGAAGCCGAGGGCCACGATTTCTTCTCCGTCGGCGCGTTCTCGATCAGCCACGACGGCACGCTGCTCGCGTACTCGACCGACGTCGTCGGCGACGAGCGGTACACGCTGCGGTTCAAGAACCTGGTCACCGGTGAGCTGCTGCCCGACGAGATCCCGGGCACCGCACCGGGCGCGACCTGGGCGATCGACCACAGCCACGTCTTCTATCTCACCGTCGACGAGTCGTGGCGTCCGGACACGGTGTGGCGGCACCGCCTCGGCACCGGCCGCGCCGAGGACGTGAAGGTATTCCACGAACCCGACGAGCGGTTCTGGGTGTCGGTGGGCTCGACCCGCAGCGAGAAGTACCTGATGATCTGGATCGGATCGAAGATCACCACCGAAGGGTGGGTTCTCGAATCCGACAATCCCACAGGTGAATTCCGTGTGCTGCTGCCCCGGCGCGAAGGCGTCGAGTACGGCGCCGAGCACGCGGTCGTCGCGGGCGAGGACCGGTTCCTCGTGATGCACAACGACATCGACCCGGAAACGGGTGCCAAGGCGGAGAACTTCGTGCTCGCCGAGGCACCCGTCGACGACCCGTCGGCGCTGCGCACCCTCATCGCGCATCGCGACGACGTGCGGCTCGAGGACGTCGACGCGTTCGCCGGACACCTCGTGCTCGGCTACCGGCGTGAGGCACTGACCCGGCTCGCGGTGTGGCCGCTGACCGACGACGGCTACGGCGAACTCACCGAACTCGAATTCGACGAGGAACTGTTCTCCGTCGGCCCCGGCGCCAATCCCGAATGGAACCAGCCGACGCTGCGTCTCGGCTTCACGTCGTTCATCACCCCGAGCCGCGTCTACGACCGCGTCGTCGAGACGGGCGAGATGCTGCTGCGCAAGGCCCAGCCGGTCCTCGGCGAGTTCGACCCGGCGGCGTACGAGCAGCACCGCGACTGGGCGGTCGCGCAGGACGGCACCCGCATCCCGCTGTCGATCGTGCGGCGCAAGGACCTTGCCGACGGTCCCGCACCGACGCTGCTCTACGGATACGGCTCGTACGAGGCGAGCATCGACCCGGGCTTCTCGGTGGCGCGGCTGTCGCTGCTCGACCGCGGCATGGTGTTCGCCGTCGCGCACGTCCGCGGCGGCGGCGAAATGGGCCGGCACTGGTACGAGAACGGCAAGACCCTCGCGAAGAAGAACACCTTCACCGACTTCGTCGCGTGCGCGCAGCACCTGATCGACACCGGGGTCACCGCCGCGGATCGGCTGGTCGCGGACGGCGGCAGCGCGGGCGGTCTGCTGATGGGGGCGGTCGCGAACCTCGCCCCGGAGTTGTTCGCGGGCGTCCTCGCGAACGTGCCGTTCGTCGACCCGCTCACCTCGATCCTCGACCCGTCACTGCCGCTGACGGTGATCGAATGGGACGAGTGGGGCAACCCGCTCGACAACCCCGAGGTGTACGAGTACATGCGCTCGTACAGCCCGTACGAGAACGTCGAGGCCAAGGACTACCCGGCGATCCTCGCGATCACCAGCATCAACGACACCCGGGTGCTCTACGTCGAACCGGCCAAGTGGGTCGCCAAGCTGCGCGCCACCAAGACCGGCGACGCACCGCTGCTTCTCAAGACGGAGATGAGCGCCGGTCACGGCGGCGTGTCCGGTCGCTACGAGAAGTGGCGCGAGGTCGCGTTCGAGTTCGCGTGGGTGCTCGCCACGTCGGGTGCCCACCGACCGTAGCGGTATCGCCCGGCTTCGGGTGATGGGAACCAATATTCGGTCTGACCGGCCGAAGGCTCCCATCACCCGGTGAGCTCGGGGGTTGCGACGAATCGCTGCCGTATCTCGCCGATGCCTTCGATCCGCGTGTCGAGGGTTTCGCCGGGCTGCAGGAACCGCTGCGGGTCGCGGCCCATGCCGACACCGGCCGGGGTCCCGGTGAAGATCACGTCACCCGGATACAGCGTGACGTTCTGCACGTACTCGGTGAACACCGGTGGCAGGTGCGTCGGCGCGCCGAAACCGGATTCGGCGGCGTGGTCGACTGCCCTCTCGCCCCCGCCCTCCCGGGTGAGGGGAACCTTCACCCGGTCAGACCGAATATTGG
>NZ_LRRH01000072.1 GCF_001646785.1 Rhodococcus phenolicus | reverse complement strand
AGCCCGCGCCGGCCCCCGCTCCCGCTCCCGCGCCGAAGGCCGCAGCCCCCGCTGCCAAGCCCGCCGCCGCGAAGCCCGCAGCCGCTGCTCCGAAGCCCGCTGCCACCTCTTCCGACAAGACCGCCACCGAGGAGAACAAGGTTCTTCGCGGCGCTGCCGCCGCTGTCGCGAAGAACATGAACGCCTCGCTTTCGATCCCCACCGCCACCAGCGTTCGCGCCATCCCTGCGAAGCTGATGTTCGACAACCGGATCGTGATCAACAACCACCTCGCCCGCACCCGCGGCGGCAAGGTGTCGTTCACGCACCTGCTCGGTTACGCCCTGATCCAGGCGATCAAGGCATTCCCGAACATGAACAACCACTACGCCGAGATCGACGGCAAGCCGAACCTGGTGACGCCGGCGCACACGAACCTCGGTCTCGCGATCGACCTGCCCGGCAAGAACGGACAGCGTTCGCTCGTCGTCGCCGCGATCAAGAACTGCGAGACCATGAACTTCGCGCAGTTCTACTCGGCGTACGAGGACATCGTCCGCCGAGCCCGCGACGGCAAGCTCACCGGCGAAGACTTCTCGGGCGTGACGATCTCCCTGACCAACCCCGGCGGCATCGGCACCGTGCATTCGGTGCCGCGCCTCATGGCCGGCCAGGGCGCCATCATCGGCGCCGGTGCGATGGAGTACCCGGCCGAGTTCCAGGGCGCGTCGGACGAGCGCATCGCGGAACTGGGCGTCGGCAAGCTGCTGACCCTCACCTCGACGTACGACCACCGCGTCATCCAGGGCGCCGAGTCCGGTGAATTCCTCAAGACCGTTCACCAGCTGCTGATCTCCGACGATTTCTACGACGAGATCTTCCACACCCTGCACATCCCGTACGAGCCGGTCCGCTGGCGCAAGGACGTGCCGGAGGGCGCGGTCGACAAGAGCACCCGCGTGCTCGAGCTGATCGCGGCGTACCGCAGCCGCGGTCACCTGATGGCCGACACCGATCCGCTGCAGTTCGTCAAGGACAAGTTCCGCTCGCACCCGGATCTCGACGTCACCACGCACGACCTGACGCTGTGGGACCTTGACCGCGAGTTCAACGTCGGCGGGTTCCACGGCCAGCAGCGCATGAAGCTGCGCGACGTGCTGTCGGTGCTGCGCGACGCGTACTGCCGCCACGTCGGCATCGAGTACACGCACATCCTCGAGCCCGAGCAGCAGCAGTGGCTGCAGGAGCGCGTCGAGGCCCACCACGTCAAGCCGACGGTCGCGCAGCAGAAGTACATCCTGAGCCGCCTCAACGCCGCCGAGGCGTTCGAGACGTTCCTCCAGACCAAGTACGTCGGCCAGAAGCGATTCTCGCTCGAGGGCGCCGAGTCGGTCATCCCGATGATGGACTCGATCATCGACCAGGCCGCCGAGCACCAGCTCGACGAGGTCGCGATCGCGATGCCGCACCGTGGGCGTCTCAACGTGCTCGCCAACATCGTCGGCAAGCCGTACTCGAAGATCTTCACCGAGTTCGAGGGCAACCTGAACCCGGCCGCCGCGCACGGCTCCGGCGACGTCAAGTACCACCTCGGCGCCGAGGGCACGTACATCCAGATGTTCGGCGAGAACGACATCAAGGTCTCGCTGACCGCGAACCCGTCGCACCTCGAAGCCGTCAACCCGGTTCTCGAGGGTCTCGTCCGCGCCAAGCAGGACATCCTCGACAAGGGCGAGGGCGGTTTCACCGTCCTGCCGCTGCTGCTGCACGGCGACGCCGCGTTCGCCGGTCAGGGTGTCGTCGCCGAGACGCTGAACCTGGCGCTGCTGCGCGGGTACCGCACGGGCGGCACCGTGCACATCGTCGTCAACAACCAGGTCGGCTTCACGACCGCGCCGGAACACTCGCGGTCGTCGGAGTACTGCACCGACGTCGCGAAGATGATCGGCGCGCCGATCTTCCACGTCAACGGCGACGATCCCGAAGCCTGCGTGTGGGTTGCGCAGCTCGCCGTGGACTTCCGCGAGAAGTTCCACAAGGACGTCGTGATCGACATGATCTGCTACCGACGCCGCGGTCACAACGAGGGCGACGACCCGTCGATGACGCAGCCGGCCATGTACGACGTGATCGACACCAAGCGCAGCGTCCGCAAGAGCTACACCGAGGCCCTGATCGGCCGTGGCGACATCTCGCTCAAGGAAGCCGAAGACGCCCTGCGCGACTACCAGGGCCAGCTGGAACGCGTGTTCAACGAGGTCCGCGAACTCGAGAAGTTCACCCCGGAACCGTCGGAGTCGGTCGAGCTGGACCAGACCCCGGCGCCTCGCCTGACCACCGCCGTGGACAAGTCGGTGCTCGAGCGCATCGGCGACCAGTTCGCGAACGTTCCCGAGGGATTCTCGGTGCACCCGCGCGTCAAGCCGGTCATCGAGAAGCGCCGCGAGATGGCCCGCGAGGGTCACATCGACTGGGCGTTCGCGGAGCTGCTCGCGTTCGGTTCGCTCGCCGAGCAGGGCGCCCTCGTGCGCCTGGCCGGCCAGGACTCGCGTCGCGGCACGTTCACCCAGCGTCACTCCGTGCTCATCGACCGCAAGACCGGTGAGGACTACAACCCGCTCGCGACGCTCGCCTCGGAAGCCGGCAACGGCGGCCGTTTCATGGTGTACGACTCGGCGCTGACCGAGTTCGCGGGCCTGGGCTTCGAGTACGGCTACTCGGTGGGCAACCCCGAGGCGCTGGTGCTGTGGGAGGCGCAGTTCGGCGACTTCGTCAACGGCGCGCAGTCGATCATCGACGAATTCATCTCCTCCGGTGAGGCGAAGTGGGGCCAGCTCTCCGACGTCGTGCTGCTGCTGCCGCACGGCCACGAGGGTCAGGGTCCGGACCACACCTCCGGTCGCATCGAGCGCTGGCTGCAGCTGTGCGCCGAGGGTTCGATGACCGTCGCGGTCCCGTCGACTCCGGCCAGCTACTTCCACCTGCTGCGTCGTCACCACCTGGACGGCATCCGCCGCCCGCTCGTGGTGTTCACGCCGAAGTCGATGCTGCGCAACAAGGCCGCGGTCAGCAACGTCGAGGACTTCACGCAGGGCAAGTTCCGCTCGCTGCTGGAAGAGGTGCCCTACGAGAACGGCACCGCCGACCGCACCAAGGTCACCCGTATTCTGCTGACCTCCGGCAAGCTCTACTGGGAGCTGCTGGCGAAGAAGCAGAAGGAGAATCGCGACGACATCGCGATCGTCCGCATCGAGCAGCTGTACCCGGTGCCGCGTCGCCGCATCGCCGAGACCCTCGACCAGTACCCGAACGCCACCGAGTTCTTCTGGGTGCAGGAAGAGCCGGCCAACCAGGGTGCCTGGCCGTTCCTGGGTCTGGCCCTGCCGGAACTGCTGCCGGAGAAGCTCGCCGGCATCAAGCGCGTCTCGCGTCGCGCGATGTCCGCGCCGTCGTCCGGCTCGAGCAAGGTTCACGCGGTCGAGCAGCAGGAAATCCTCGAGAAGGCGTTCGGGCAGTAGCCTCAGCTTTCTCGGCACACTCCGCCTTTCTCCGAAAGACGGTTCTCATGCGAGCCGGGTCGCGCCTGCCCTTCGGGGCGGCCGGCCCGGCTCGCGCCGTTCTCGGCCCGCCCTCCCTCTCCGACCCCCCTTGTGAGCGAATGTATCGTTCAGTCGATCCAAGGAGACGAGGGATACATTCGCTCGGAACAACGATCTGTTGACCGGACTAAGCAGCGACACGCCGTGCCGCCGACACCGGACTTGCTGCACCGCCCCGTAGACATCTCTCAAACACGAGAGGTGATGGACGTTGTCCGACGAGATACAGCGGAATATCGGATCGATCAGACTGCCGCAATGGGGCCGCGTCGAGCAAGGCAGTGGCATCGTGCCCTGGCTCGTCTACGACGATGCGGACGAGGTGGTCGATCCGATTCGGCGTTATCTCGCTGATTGTGTTGCGCGCGATCACAGCCCGGCGTCCGTGCGCAGCTACGCCTACGGCCTGCTGCGGTGGTGGCGATGGCTCCGCGTGCTCGAGGTCGACTGGGACAAGGCAACCCCGGCCGAGGGCCGGGATCTGGTGCTGTGGCTGACCCAGGCACCAAAGCCACGACGGGCACCACGCACGAAATCTAAGAAGACCGCAGGCACGGTCAACACCCGCACCCGCAAGCGCTACCTCGACGACCGATACGCGACACGGACCATCCGGCACTCGAATGCCGTGGTGCGGGCCTTCTACGAGTTCTGGAACGAAACAGGGCAAGGCCCGGTACTCAACCCGATTCCGCTGGATCGGCGCAGCCCGTGGTCGGCGGTACACCCTGCGGACAGTTGCTCACCACACCCGGCCGGGCGCATCCGGTACAACCCGAAGCTGCCCAAGCAGCAACCTCGTGCCCTCACGGATGAACAGTGGAAGGAGTTGTTCGATGTGTTGCGCTCGAATCGTGATCGGGCATTGCTGTCCCTGGTCGTCGGCAATGGAGCCCGAGCCTCGGAAGTCCTGCGGGTTCGGCCAGTCGACATCGACTGGGGTGAACAACTGATCCGAGTGACTCGCAAAGGAACCCGCGCTGAACAATGGCTGCCGGCCAGCCAGGAGTCGTTCGTGTGGCTACGTCTCTACCTCGCCGACGATAGTGCCCCGTGGAGTG
>NZ_LRRH01000071.1 GCF_001646785.1 Rhodococcus phenolicus | reverse complement strand
CGGGCGGGACTGCTCGGGGCGAGCGCCGCGACGGGAAATGTCCTCGCCGGAGCTGGCGCATCCACTCGGGATGTCGCCGGAGGTGGCAGGGCCGATCATGCCCCCATCCTGGCACGCACCCGGAACCCGCGGAGTCGAGGACCGGTCGCCGCGGCGCGAACCGGTGGTGTCCGCACTGCGCACGACGTCATCGCGGTCATCGCGAGGAAGGCAGCTCTCCCCGGGCGACGGCGTCGACGTAGCCGTCGTAGGCGAGCCGGTAGCCTCCGGCCTTCCCGTCGAGGACGTACAGCGGATCGTCGCCGGTCTTCGAGAATCCCTCGTTGCGCAGCTCCACCTTGCGGCTCTTGAACGTGCTGGTGTGCTCGAGTTCGTCGACGATCCGCACGAACAGCGGTACCGCGTACGCCGGCAGCGAGCCGAAGAGTTCGTCGGCGAGCCGTGCACCGTCGAGTTCCGAGCCGGGATGCAACGTGACCGCGGCCATGCCGGCGCGGCCGTCGGCACCCGGGACCTCGACGCCGTAGACGACGGCCTCGGAGATCGCGTCGTGCCCGCAGACGGCCCCTTCGACCTCGGTGGTCGCGACGTTCTCGCCCTTCCACCGGAAGGTGTCGCCGAGGCGGTCGACGAACGCGACGTGCATGTACCCCTGGCTGCGCACGAGGTCGCCCGTGTCGAACCAGGTGTCGCCGTCGGTGAATCCGCCGCGCACCAGTTTCGCTTCGGTGGCATCGGGATCGGTGTAGCCGTCGAAGGGGGCGCGGTCGGTGACCTTCGCGAGCAGCAGCCCCACCTCACCGTTGCCGACGCGGCGCAGCTTGCCGTCCTCGGCCCGGCGGGCCTTGCCGGTGTCCTGGTCGTATTCGACGACGGCGTACGGCAGCGGGCACACCCCGGCCGTGTGCGTCTGGTTCAGGGCGTTGATGAACGCGATGTTGCATTCGCTGGCGCCGTAGAACTCGGCGACCCGGTCGATGCCGAACCGCTCGGTGAACTCGTTCCACAGTTCGGGGCGCAGGCCGTTGCCGACGACGAGGCGAATGTCGTTGTCGCGGTCGTCCGGACGCGCCGGCTGGTTGAGCAGGTACCGGCAGATCTCACCGATGTAGATGAAGGCGGTCGAGCCGTTGCGTTTCGCGTCCGCCCAGAACCCGGAGGCCGAGAACTTCCGGCCGAGCGCGAGCGTCGCGCCGGAGGCGAGCACCGACGACAGCGCGACCGTCAGCGCGTTGTTGTGATAGAGCGGCAGGCAGCAGTACAGGGTGTCGTCCCGGCGCAGCCGGACGCCGAGGCTGCCGAGGCCGGACATCGACTTGAGCCAGCGGAAGTGGCTCATCCGGCTGGCCTTGGGGAGACCGGTCGTGCCGGACGTGAAGATGTAGTACGCGGTGTGGTGGGCCTGCAGTTGCTCGGTGACCGCGGGGTTCGCCGAGTCGGCGCCGGCGGCAAGGGTGTCGAGTTCGGCGACACGCAGCACGTCGTCGGCCTGTGGCGGTCCGTCGAGGGATTCGACGGCGTCCTCGCATTCCTCACCGACGACGAGCACACGGCTGTCGAGCAGGCCGAGGCTGTGGGCGAGGACGTCCCCGCGCTGGTTGTGGTTGAGCATCCCCGCGGCGGCGCCGAGTTTGACGGCGGCGAGCGTGATCAGCAGAGCCTCGGGGCGATTCTTCATGAGGATGCCGACGACGTCACCGGTCTGCACGCCACGTTGCGCCAGGACACCGGCATAACGATTGACCTGCGCGTTGGCATCTCCGTAGCTGAGCGTGTCCCCTTCGAACCGCAGGAACGGGCGGTCCGGCCGGCGCTCGGCGACGCGCTGGAAGACCAGGCCGATCGATTCGCGGGCGTCGGGACGGCGGGTCAGTCCCAGCGCACCGCGCAGCAGGCTGGGGAGGTCCGGCAGCATCGCCGGAAGCTGGCCGGCAAGGCCCAGCAGGGAGATGGTCGATTTGTGCTCGGTGGTCACTGGAATCCTCTCGGAAGGTCCTGCACACAGCGTCGACGGGCGTCGTCGGCCACCCAACCTACTTGAGAGTAAGCACCCTGGCGAGAGCGCCGGGTGCCCTAGCTCACAACGCCGATCGCGCAGCGATCCAGGGCATCGGCGACCTCCGCGGTGACCTGCAACCCGTCGAGCGCGCGTTGCGCGACGAACCCGGTACCGACCATCGACCGGAGCCACTCGAGCAGACCCGTGTAGTGCCCCATCGGATCGAGCAGCACCACCGGCTTGTCGTGCATACCCAGATACCCGGCCGTCCACGTCTCGAACAGTTCCTCGAGGGTGCCGATCCCGCCCGGCAGCGCGATGAACGCGTGCGCCCGGTCCTCCATCACCTGTTTGCGTTCACGCATCGTCGCGGTGACGATCAGTTCGTCCGCGTCGACATCGGCGACCTCCCGGTGCACCAGCGCCTTCGGGATCACCCCGACGGTGTGTGCCCCGGCCGTGCGGGCGGCGTCGGCGACCGCGCCCATCATCGAGACGTTCCCGCCCCCGGACACGAGCTGCCAGCCGCGTCGGCCGATCTCGGTTCCGACGGCCGCGGCCAGCTCCAGGTACTCGGCGTCGACGGGCCCGGACGCGCAGTACACACACACCGACAGGACGACCCGAGTCCCGTTCACCACGAGACGTTCTCCTCGTACACCGACTCGGCCTCGTCGCCACGATGCGCCTCCACGACGATGCGCACAGCCTCCTCGACACTGTCGGTGACGAACAGCAGATCCAGGTCGCCGGGCGAGATCTTGCCGTCGCGCACCATGACATCGCGGATCCAGGCGAGCAGTCCCGACCAGTAGTCGGAGCCGAGCAGGACGATCGGGAACCGGGTGATCTTGTGCGTCTGCACGAGGGTCACCGCCTCGAACAGCTCGTCGAGCGTGCCGAATCCACCGGGAAGACAGATGAACGCCTGCGAGTACTTCACGAACATCGTCTTGCGCGCGAAGAAGTACCGGAAATTCAGGCCCAGATCGACCCATTCGTTGAGGGACTGCTCGAACGGCAGCTCGATCCCGAGGCCGATCGAGAACCCACCCGACTCGCTGGCGCCACGGTTCGCGGCCTCCATCGCACCCGGCCCACCGCCGGTGACGACCGCATACCCTGCCTCGACCAGCGCCGCGCCGAGTTTCCGCCCCAGCGCGTACTCGGGGTCGTCCTCCGGCGTGCGCGCCGACCCGAACACCGCGACCGCGCGCGGCACCTCGGCGAGCGCCCCGAATCCCTCGATGAACTCGCTCTGGATGCGCAGCACCCGCCACGGATCGGTGTGCACCCAGTCGGTGGGTCCGCGACGGTCCAGCAGGCGCTGATCCATCGTGGTGGTCTCGACCGCGCGGTCGCCGCGCAACTGCACGGGTCCGCGTTGAACGATCTTGGCGCGGGACTTCCGCCGGCCGGATTCGGTGTCTGACATGGGGGTCACGCTATCGGGACAGGTAGCCGCGCAGCACCGCGGCCACTTCGGAGATCTGCTGCACCGGGACGTGCTCGTCGCGCTTGTGCGCGAGATTCGGGTCGCCCGGTCCGTAGTTCACGGCGGGGATGCCCAGCGCGGCGAACCGCGACACGTCGGTCCAGCCGTACTTGGCGCGGAACCGGCCGCCTGCCGCCTCGACCAGTGCGGCCGCCGCCGGATCCGACAGGCCGGGCAGCGCGCCCGGCGAGGCGTCGGTCAGCTCGAGCGTGATGTCGAGACCGTCGAAAACCTCCCGTACATGAGCCAGGGCCTGGTCGACGGTGCGGTCCGGTGCGAACCGGAAGTTGACGTCGACGTCGGCGGCGTCGGGCACCACGTTGCCGGCGACACCCCCGGTGACGCGCACCGCCGAGAGCCCCTCCCGGTAGACGCAGCCGTCGATGTCCACCGACCGCGCCTCGTACCGCGAGAGCCGCTCGAGCACCGGGGCGAGCCGGTGGATCGCGTTGTCCCCGAGCCACGACCGGGCCGAGTGCGCCCGCACCCCCGCGGTGGTCAGCCGCACCCGCAGCGTGCCCTGGCAACCCGCCTCGATCTGCCCGGCCGTCGGCTCCCCGAGGATCGCGACATCCGCGGCGAGCCAGTCCGGCAGTTCCTTCTCGATCCGGCCGAGTCCGTTGAACTGCGCGGCGATCTCCTCGCAGTCGTAGAAGACGAGCGTCAGGTCGTGCGCGAGGTCGGCGACCGTCGCCGCCAGGTGCAGGAACACCGCGTCGCCCGACTTCATGTCGACGGTGCCGCAGCCCCACAGCAGGTCACCGTCGCGGCGGGACGGGACGTTGTCGGCGATCGGCACGGTGTCCAGGTGCCCGGCGAGCATCACGCGACTGCCCAGCCCCCGGTCCGTACGGGCGAGCACCGCGTTGCCGCAGCGCACCACCTCGAACCCCGACGTCTGCTCGCGCAGGGCGGTCTCGACCGCGGCGGCGATCACCGCCTCGTCCTGCGACACGCTGGGGATGTCCACCAGCGCAGCGGTCAACTCGACGGGGTCGGCGTGCAGGTCCAAGTGCGGTACGGGCATAGATGCACGATACGGAACGCCGGTTTTTCGCAGGGCAAACGCAGCGGGGGGATGCCCTCGCGTAATCTTCTCGACCGTGAGTGCACAGGGAGCATCAGCAGTAGGCATCGCGAACATCGCGGCGGACGGCACCGTCCTCGACACCTGGTACCCGGCCCCCACGCTGGGTGAATACGGTGAAACGGGTACGCAGCGGCTCGAGGGCACCGACATCCCGTCGGACCTGGCGCTGCTGGCCGGCACCGACGAGGCTCGCGAGGTCTCCCAGGTCGTGGTGCGCACCACGATCGCGGACCTGTCCCAGGCCCCGGTGGACGCGCACGACGTCTACCTGCGCCTGCATCTGCTCTCGCACCGTCTGGTGCGGCCGCACGGCCAGAACCTGGACGGCATCTTCGGTCTGCTCGCCAATGTGGTGTGGACCAACTTCGGCCCGTGCGCCGTCGAGAACTTCGAGACCGTCCGCTCCCGGCTGCGGATCCGCGGCCACGTCACCGTGTTCGGGGTCGACAAGTTCCCGCGCATGGTCGACTACGTCGTGCCGTCCGGTGTGCGTATCGCCGACGCGGACCGGGTGCGCCTGGGCGCGCACCTCGCGTCCGGCACCACCGTCATGCACGAAGGCTTCGTCAACTTCAACGCAGGCACTCTCGGCAGCTCGATGGTCGAGGGCCGCATCTCCGGCGGTGTGGTCGTCGACGACGGCTCCGACGTCGGCGGCGGCGCCTCGATCATGGGCACGCTCTCCGGTGGCGGAAAGGAAGTCATCTCCATCGGCAAGCGCTGCCTGCTCGGCGCCAACGCCGGTGTCGGCATCTCGCTCGGCGACGACTGCATCGTCGAGGCCGGGTTGTACGTCACCGCCGGCACCAAGGTCACCGGCCCGGACGGCACCGTCGTCAAGGCCAAGGATCTCAGCGGCGCGTCGAACCTGCTGCTGCGCCGCAATTCGGTCAGCGGTGCCGTCGAGGTCGTCCCCAACAAGGGCACCGGCGTGGAACTGAACGCCGCCCTGCACGCCAACGACTGAATCCAGTGACCCGAGTAGAGCAGTGACCCGAGTAGAGCAGTGACGGACGCCGACCCACCCCGAACGGATATCGACGATCTCGGAACCGGCCTGAAGGTCCGGCACCTCACGATGATGGGGCTCGGTTCCGCCATCGGCGCGGGCCTGTTCCTGGGGTCCGGTGTCGGCATCGCCGCCGCCGGCCCCGCGGTGCTCGTCTCGTACATCCTCGCCGGCATCATGATCATCTTCGTGATGCGGATGCTCGGTGAGATGGGCGCCGCACTGCCCGCCAGCGGCTCGTTCTCCCACTACGCGCGCATCGGCATCGGCGAGTGGGCCGGCTTCACGATGGGCTGGCTCTACTGGTTCATGCTGATCATGGTGCTCGGCGTCGAGATCACGGGCGCCGCGAGCATCGTGAACTCGTGGATACCGGGGGTGCCGCAATGGGTCGTCGCGCTGGTGTTCGTCACCTTCTTCGCCGTCGTCAACCTCGCGAAGGTCGCAAATTTCGGTGAGTTCGAATTCTGGTTCGCCGCACTGAAGGTCGCGGTGATCGTGGGGTTCCTCGTCATCGGGGTACTGCTGGTGTTCGGCCTGCTGCCCGGGACCGAACCGGTCGGGTCGACCCATCTGCTCGGTGACGGCGACGGATTCGCGCCCAACGGAATCGCCGGGATCGCCGCCGGTCTGCTCGCGGTCGCGTTCGCGTTCGGCGGCATCGAGATCGTCACCATCGCCGCCGCCGAATCCCGCGACCCCGAGAAGTCCATCGCGACCGCGGTCCGCACCGTCGTGTGGCGGATCAGCCTGTTCTACCTGGGTTCCATCGCGATCATGGTGCTGGTGCTGCCATGGACGGTCGCCGGCGACAGCGAGGATTCGCCGTTCGTCTCCGTGCTCGACGTCGCCGGCATCCCGTACGTGTCCGGCTTCATGGAGCTGGTCGTCGTGGTGGCGCTGCTGTCTGCGTTCAATGCGAACGTCTACGGAACGTCCCGGATGGCGTTCGCGCTCTCCCGCGGTGGCGACGGCCCCGCCGGCCTGGGCAAGCTCTCCCGCACCGGAGTGCCGCGGAACGCCGTGCTGCTGTCGGTGTTCTTCGGATTCGTCAGCGTGCTGCTGAACTGGCTGCTGCCGGACACCCTGCTCGAGATCCTGCTCAATGCGGTCGGCTCGGCCCTGCTCGCGATCTGGATCTTCATCGTGGTGGCGCAGTTGCGTCTGCGGCCCCGGTTCGAACGCGAAGGCACCCTCACGGTTCGTATGTGGGCGTTCCCCTACCTGAGCTGGTTCACGCTCGCACTGCTCGGCGCATTCATCACCCTGATGCTGTTCGACGACGACGCCCGCATCCAACTGCTGTCGACGTTCGTGCTGTTCCTGGCGATCGCCGCACTCGGATGGCTGTGGCAGCGGCGTACCCGGCCGAACCGCGTCCTCCGGTCGCGGTAGCCGGACCCGGCGATCTCCGGACCGAGCGGTGCCTACCCGGCGCGGTCCGCGAGCGCACTGACGAAGATCGCGGAGATGTCGCCGGGTTCCTGCGCGATGTAACTCGTTCCGCCGGTGGCGTGCGAGATCGCCGCGAGCGCACCCGCGTCGGCATCGGCCGTGAGCCCGACCGTGACGATCACGACCGGCCGAGCCGGGTTCTGCTCGCGTTCGAGGGTCGCGATCAGCTCTTCCTGGGTGATTCCGTCGGGTTCGTCATCGGCGCCGTCGGTCAGGACGATCACACTGTTGATCGCACGCGGATCGTAGGTGGCCTGCATCTGCCGGAACGCGGCGAGCGTCGTGTCGTAGAGAGCGCTGCGATCGCTCACCTCCGAGGTCACGATGGTACTGAGCGAGTTCATCAGATCCCGTTGCGCCTGCCCGTCCACCGTGGCATCGAGGCGCCGGATGGGCAGTATCTCGCGGTGGTCCTGCCCGTTCTCGCCGAGGTCGTCGGCGAACACCCACAGGCCCGCCTGCACGCTGCCCGGGAACATCGCGGTCCCGGAACGCGCAGCCTGCTCGGTGAGGTGCAGTCGGGTGGAACCGCCGACCGCCGTGCTCATCGACGCCGAGACGTCCACCGCGACGAGTGTGCGGATCGGGAGCGCCAGCACCGCCCAGGCCCGCAGCGTCTCCTGCGCGATGCTCTCGTCCGTCAGGGTCATGATCGTGATGTCCCCGAGTCCGGCATCGTCGGGCAGGGGACGTCCGGCCGGATCACGGAACCCGTGCTCCGCGAAGACGTCGCGAGCCCATTGCGTCGCGAGCACCTCCGCGAGCGTCTGCGCCGCGGCGGTGGCCTCGCGGTGCCGATCCGGTTCGGGGGACGTCACCACCAGCGTGTAGTCGAGCAGGATGCTGCCGTTGTCCGGCACCCCGGCCTCGAGTGCCGCGGCGCCGGCCGCATCGTCGGCGGCCGAGGCGTACTCGTGCAGTTGCTGCTCGGTACCGACCCCGACACCGCCGTCCGACTCGATCAGGCCGAACAGGACCGAACCGGCCGGGGGCTCGTCGGTGCGGGCGCTCTCGCGCTGCGCGAGCGGCGCCATCGCGGTGCGGACGGTTCCGATCGCGACCGCGTCGTTCTCGGTTTCCGCCAGCGCCGCCCGGATCGCGGCCGCCGCGACCCCGGTGCGCAGCGGATTTCCCGGGCGCAGGCCGGGCAGGACGAGCGCGGCAC
Organism: Rhodococcus phenolicus; assembly: GCF_001646785.1. Taxonomy (GTDB): domain Bacteria; phylum Actinomycetota; class Actinomycetes; order Mycobacteriales; family Mycobacteriaceae; genus Rhodococcus; species Rhodococcus phenolicus. The sequence goes on along the minus strand of NZ_LRRH01000071.1, from coordinate 61,859 downwards.
GCCACGTGGCGACCTCGGGCATCTCCCCGGCGCGGCCGACCAGGACGGCCGGGGTCGTCGCAATCGGGGTGAGGATCGTCTGTACCGGGCCCGATGCGATCGCCGACGCCCGCGCCGCCCACGAAGCCGAATCGGGAATCCACAGGTCGGGGGCACCCTCACCGGTTCCGAGCAGGCCCACGACGTCGCCGGGTTCGGCAACCGAGACCACGAACCGCGTGCATCCGGTGTCGGCGCGGGCAAGCACATCGGTGACGGCATCCTCGATGTCCGGTGCCACGGCGAGGGTGTACCCGTCGACGACATCGCACCGGTCCTGCCAGGCACGAACCGCGCCGGCCACCCCGGCGCCGAGCCCGAGCAGGACCGCGACGACCACGAGATAGGCCGCGACCCGCCGTGCGGGGCGACGCTTGTGTGCGCCGGGCACCGCCATACGACTCCTCCCCCGACCGCCCATGCAGACCTCGGAGCGACACCCCGATATGAGCCTGGTCACATGCTATCGGTCAGGAGACGTAATCGTTACAGCATCGTAAGGCTCTCGACGCGGTCGGGGACGATGGCCTCCAGCCTGCGGGCCACGATCGCTGCCTGCAGCTGCCGCAGTCCGGACGGCCGCGTGGGATCGAAACCGGTGAGCTGCGCGATCCGCTTGAGCCGGTAGTCGACGGTGTTGGCATGCACGTGGAGGGTGCGGGCGGTGAGCTGGCGGCTGAGATCGTGAGCGATGTGCGTCTCGAGCGTCTCCACGAGTTCGGGGGTGTCGTCGAGCGGTTCGAGCACCCGCGCGAGGTATTCGCGCGCCGGTCCGGGGCGGGTGAGCTGGTATTCGAGCGCCAGGTCCTGCATGCGGTACACCCCGGCCGTGCGGCCCAGCTGGCGGACGAGATCGAGCAGTTCGTGGGCCTGCTGCGCCCCCGCCGGGACCTCGGAGACCGTCGCGTGGACCAGCGCGATCGTCACCGGCACTCCCGAAACCGACTCGATGCGTTCGCGCAGCATCGCGACGGAGTCGTCGCTGCGCGCACCCGCGAGCAGCACCGTGCCGCCCTCCGGGCCGAGCAGCGACAGCTGACGACCCTCACAGGCCGCCTCGAGCTCCACCTCGACGCGGCGCAGGGTGCGCCGCGCGACGACGTCCTGCCGCACGTGCGGGTTGCGGGAGTCCGGGTGGCGGGCGAGCGCGAGGCCCAGCACCGTGTACCCGTCGGCCAGCTCGAGGCCCGATCGTCGCGCGACCGCGGCGGCGTCCTGGCCGCTGAGCAGGGCGGTGACGAGTTCCTGCGCGGCGACGTCCCGTTCCCGCTTGATCGCGTCGAGCTCGGCGACGAAACCGGTGGTCGCTGCGACGGTGACCCGCTCGAGCAACGCCATCCACAACCGCGACGCCGCGGCGACGGACTCGATGTCTCCCTCCCCGGCCCGGTCGGTCACCAGTTCCCAGCCGAGCCGGATGCCCTCGTGGTAGATGCGCAGCATGTATTCGAGCCGGAAACCGGCCCGCGCCCACTGCGCGGCGCTGCTGCGCAGTTCGGCGAGGTCGGCATCCGACGGCAGCTCGCCGGCGTCGAGCAGGTGGATCGCGATGCGCAGGCACCGGACGGTGACCTCGGTGACATCGCCGCGCAGCGAGTCACCGGGCCGCAACGAACACGGCGCGACATGATCGGCGAAGTGCGCCACGAGCTTGCGGGCGACCGCCGGCAGATCACGAAGCGGTACCGACGCCGGCTTTCCGTCGACGACGAAGGCGGGCTCGCCTCCCCCCGGAACCGTCGGACGCACGTGATCGGTCACAGACATGTTCAACCCCCCAATGAGTAGACGTACCTACTGTGCAGAAACAATCCGCCTTCGGGGGCGGAATGCGCAACCCCGAGTCACAGATTTCCCGCCCGGGACTCTGCTGCCGACGAGGCCCATCCACCCCGGCAGCGGACCCTACCCCTGCAGCAGCTTCTTCTGCACCTTCCCCATCGCATTGCGCGGCAGATCCTCCACCAGACGCACTTCCCGTGGCCGCTTGTGTTTCGAAAGTTGTTGCGCCACAAGATCGATGAGTTCTTCTCCGTCGACCTCCGCGGCACCTGGGCGCGGCACGACGAATGCGACGATGCGCTGCCCGAGATCGTCGTCGGGCACTCCGACGACCGCGACCTCGCGCACCGCCGGGTGTCCGAGCAGAACGGTCTCGATTTCTCCGGCACCGATCCGGAATCCGCCCGATTTGATCAGATCGGTCGATTCGCGCCCGACGATCCGGTGGAACCCCTCGGGATCGATCACAGCGACGTCACCGGTCACGAACCAGCCGTCGTCCGTCCGGGATTCCGCGGTCGCGTCCGGGCGGTTCAGGTAGCCGTCGAACAACATCGGCCCGCGAACCTGCAGCACCCCGATGCTCTCGCCGTCGTGCGGGACCGCGGCGCCGTCCTCGTCCCGCAAGCGGGTCTCCACGCCACGCACCGGCGTACCCACCCACCCGGGCCGGCGTTCCCCGTCGACGCGGGTGCTCAACGTCAGCATCGTCTCGCTCATGCCGTATCGCTCGATGGGGGTCAGCCCGGTCAGCTCGCGCAGCTTCTCGAACACCGGCACCGGCAACGGGGCACTCCCCGACACCAGCAGCCGCGCCCCGCTCAGCGCCCGCGCCGACTCCTCGTCCTCGACCACCCTCGCCCACACCGTCGGTACCCCGAAATACAGGGTTCCCCGGGCCTCGGCGTACGCCTGCGGTGTCGGCTTCCCCGTGTGGATCAGCCGGCTGCCCACCCGCAGCGGCCCGAGAACCCCGAGGATCAGGCCGTGTACGTGGAACAGCGGAAGCCCGTGCACCAGCGTGTCCCGGCTCGTCCATTCCCACGCCTCGGCGAGCGCATCGATACCCGCGGCGATCGCGCGGCGGCTCAGCAGCACGCCCTTCGGCGATCCGGTGGTGCCCGAGGTGTAGAGCACGAACGCGATACGGGCCGGGTCCGGCTCGGGCAGCGCGTGCCAGTCCCGCGCGTGCAGCCGCACGGCGATCACCGGCAACCGGGGGCCCTCCTCGTCCGGTTCCGGTGCGGCCCCCAGCCACGCCTGCGCGCCGGAATCGTTCAGGATGTGCGCCCGCTCGGCCGGGCCGGAATCCGGCGGCACCGGCACGACCGTCACCCCAGCGAGCAGCGCGCCGACGATCGCGACGACCGTCGCCGCGGTCGGGGTCGCGAGCACGGCGACCCGCTCGGCCCGCGCGACCCGCGCGGCCACGGCCGTCGCAGCGCCGAGGATGTCGCTGCGCGACAACGTGTGCCCGTCGATGCGGAGGGCGTCGGGCACGTCGTCGCCGCGAGCGACGGCGAGGGGATTCAGCGAGGACAGGAGTGCAGACACGGCATCACCTTCCCACAACCCGCGGGCTCAGCGACCGACCGCCGCCATCGGAACCGGGCGGGTCGGCGGCATGACGGTGCCGAGCACCGCCCCGAGCAGTGTGCCGCCCAGCACCGCAACGCCGTGTGCGTCGTCGATCAACAGCAGCAACGCGCCGATCGCGAGGATCGCCAGCGACCCCACCAGCTCGATCCGGCGTGCCCCGACCGCGAGCCGGAGTCCCGCGGTCGCGGCGGCCAGCGCGAAGGCCGCCGCGGAGCAGCCGGCACCGGCGGACGGCGACACGAACGACGCGAACAATCCCCACAGCAACTGTCCGGCGGCGAACAGCGCGACGGCCCGGCCGGCTCCCCACACGCGGACCCCCGCGACGGCCAGCACGGCGAGCAGCAGCAGATTCGCGAAGGTCGCGACCACTCCCCCGTCCTGGACGAGCACCGAGGTCATCACCCGCCACCATTCGCCGTCGTTGCGGATCTGCACCGGGTTGCGGCGGAACATCTCGTTCAGCGTGGGGACGGCGAGTTGCAGCAGTGAGGGCACCGCGACGACGAGCCACAGCACGGTCGCGGCGAGCGGCGGGGGCCACAGGAACGAGCCGAGGTCGCGGACGCGGGCCCACCGCATCGCCAGCAGGGTCGCGAGCACCGCGAACACGACGTAGAGCACCACCGAACGCGGGTCGTCGACTGAGGTGCTCACGAGCGTCAATCTACCTGCGTGTGACCGGTTGCTCCGGTTACCGAACGCGTTCAGCCGAGCCGGGACGCGGCGGCGGCGATCCTCTCGTCCGTGGCGGTCAGGGCGATCCGCACGTGCCGGACACCGCCGGGGCCGTAGAACTCGCCCGGCGCCACCAGGATTCCGCGTTCGGCGAACCAGTCGACGGTCGCGCGGCACTCCTCGCCGCGGGTCGCCCAGAGGTAGAGCCCCGCCTCGGAATGATCGACCGTTAAACCGGCGCCGCGCACCGCGGCGAGCAGCACCTCACGTCGTGCCCGGTACTTCTCGCGCTGGATGTTCTCCTGCTCGTCGTCGAGCAGCGCCGCGGTCATCGCGGACTGGATCGGCAGCGGCAGCATCATGCCCGAGTGCTTGCGCACCTCGAGCAGGTCGGTGACCAGTTCGGCATCGCCGGTGACGAACCCGGCGCGGTAGCTGGCCAGGTTGGAGGTCTTCGACAGCGAGTGCACGGCCAGCAGACCGGTGTGGTCGCCGTCGCACACGCTCGGGTGCAGGATCGACAGCGCCTCGCCTTCCCAGGTCAGACCCAGGTAGCACTCGTCGGACACGACGATCGCGCCGCGGCTGCGGGCCCAGTCGACGACCTTCCGGAGGTGGTCGAGGCCGAGCACCTTGCCGGTCGGATTCGAGGGGGAGTTCACGAACACCAGCGCCGCGCCCTCGGGGCCGAGCCGGTTGAGTCCGTCCGCGCGGATCAGCCGCGCCCCGGCGAGCAGACCGCCGACCTCGTAGGTCGGGTAGGCGAGCTCCGGGATGACGACGAGATCATCGGCGCCGAGTCCGAGCAGGGTCGGCAGCCACGCGATCATCTCCTTGGTGCCGATCGCCGGCAGGATCGCCGCCTCGTCGAGCCCGGTGATGCCGTAGCGGCGGGCCAGCGCGTCGACGGCGGCGGCCCGCAGTTCGGCGGTGCCGTGGGTCGTCGGGTAGCCGGGCTCTTCCGACACCGCGGCGAGCGCCTCGCGGATCGACGGCGCAATCGGGTCGACCGGCGTGCCGACCGAGAGGTTGACGATCCCGTCGGGATGCGCCGCCGCCTTCTCCTTGGCGCCGGTGAGCGAATCCCAGGGGAAGTCCGGCAGGGTCCTCGCCACCGATCGGCGTGCGCGTGGAGTCACGGTGGAGGTCAACTCATTCCTCGCCCATGGGAGGCAGCGCCTTGACGAACGGCGGATCGTAGTCGACCTTGCCGAGCTTGGCCGCACCGCCGGGCGAACCAAGGTCGTCGAAGAAGTCGACGTTCGCCTTCACGTACCCGGACCATTCGTCCGGCACGTCGTCCTCGTAGAAGATCGCCTCGACCGGGCACACCGGCTCGCACGCACCGCAGTCGACGCACTCGTCGGGGTGGATGTACAGCATGCGTCCACCCTCGTAGATGCAGTCGACGGGGCATTCCTCGATGCATGCCTTGTCCAACACATCCACACACGGTTCCGCAATCGTGTACGTCACTGCTGCTCTCCCTGCCTCTCTGTCGGCCCTCCGGCCCGGCATCCCCGGCGGCCTGCGCGGTTCTTCGATCGTGGCGTGCTCGGACACCACCGCAGTCCAGTATCCTCCGGCGACCGGGCAGGCCTGCGCGTTAGGGTGCCCTGACCTGGCAACGCACGCCGCTCGTCGAACGCCGGAAGACTACCGGACCGTGACGCCGAGTCCGCGATGGGCGTATGCGGTGGTGCGCTGCCGGGCCGGTCGGCCGATTCCCTCGGCGATCGCGACGAGTTCGGCCACGGTCTTCTCCGATCCGTGCTGCGATCCGGCCATCCGGGAGATGGTCTCCTCCATCAGCGTGCCGCCCAGGTCGTTGGCGCCACCCTGGAGCATCGCCTGCGTCCCGGCGACACCGAGCTTGACCCAGCTCGTCTGGATGTTGTCGATGCGTCCGTGCAGCATGATCCGGGCCAGCGCGTGCGCGGCGCGGTTGTCGCGCATCGTCGGGCCCGGCCGGGACGCGCCCGCGAGATACAGCGGCGACGACTGGTGCACGAACGGCAGCAGCACGAATTCGGTGAAACCACCGGTACGGTCCTGGATACCGCGCAGCACGTTCAGGTGCCCCACCCAGTGGTGCGGCTGGTCGACGTGCCCGTACATCATCGTCGAGCTCGACCGCAGCCCCACCTCGTGCGCGGTGGTGACCACGTCGATCCATTCGGCGGTGGGCAGCTTGCCCTTCGTGAGCACCCAGCGCACCTCGTCGTCGAGGATCTCGGCGGCGGTGCCCGGGATGGTGTCCAGGCCCGCTTCGCGCAGTTCGATCAGCCAGTCGCGGGTGGAGATGCCGCTGCGCGAGACACCGTTGGCGATCTCCATCGGCGAGAACGCGTGCACGTGCATCGACGGCACCCGGTCCTTCACCGCGCGCACCAGGTCCGCGTAGCCGGTGACCGGCAGCTCCGGGTCGATACCGCCCTGCATGCACACCTCGGTGGCGCCGGCGACGTGTGCTTCCCACGCCCTGTCCGCGACCTCGCTCGCGGACAGGGTGAACGCGTCGGCGTCGCCCTTGCGCTGCGCGAACGCGCAGAACCGGCAGCCGGTATAGCAGATGTTGGTGAAGTTGATGTTGCGGTTCACCACGTAGGTGACGTCGTCGCCGACGGTGTCGCGGCGCAGCGTGTCGGCGAGCGCGACGACCGCCTCGAGTCCCGCCCCCTCGGCCGTCGCCAGTGCCAGGTACTCGGCGTCGGAGCAACCCGCGGGGTCGCGTTCGGCCGAGCGCAGCGCGGCGAGGACATCACCCTCGACCCGCACGGGCGCGCTCGCGCCGAGCGCGAGGACCTGTTCGCGCACGGTCTCCCAGTCACCGAAGGCGCTGCCCAGGTCCGAACGGTGCTCGGTGTTGCGGCCGGTGACGTCGATCTCGGAATTCAGGTCGATGCGCCCGGACGACTCCCAGTCGATGTCCGGTTCCTGCCATGGCAGCCCGGACGGGATCACGTCCTGTGCGAGCCCGGTCTCCGGATCGGACAGCGCGTGCACGTGGGCCGCGATCCGCGGGTCGATCCACGGCTGACCGGCCAGCACGTACTGCGGTTGCGCGGCGACCCGTTCGGTGAGGGTGAACCCGGCGTCCGCGCTGATCTGCGCGAGCGTGTCCAGATTGGGCCAGGGCCGCTCCGGGTTGACGTGGTCCGGGGTCAGCGGCGACACCCCGCCCCAGTCGTCGACGCCGGCAGCGAGCAGTGCCCGGCATTCGTCGTGCGAGACGAGGTTCGGCGGCGCCTGGATGCGCATCCCGGGGCCGAGCACCAGACGGGCCACGGCGATCGCGGCCCGGAACTCGTCGAGCCCGGCGTCGTCGTGCTCGCGCATCGCGGTGTCGTCCTTCGCCCGGAAGTTCTGCACGATGACTTCCTGGATGTGGCCGAATGCCTTGTGCGACTTACGGATCGCGGCGATCGACTCGGCGCGTTCGGTGATCGTCTCGCCGATGCCGACCAGGATGCCGGTGGTGAACGGCACCGAGAGCCGACCGGCGTCGGTGAGCACCCGCAGACGGACCTGCGGGTCCTTGTCGGGGCTGCCGTGGTGGCACTGCCCCTTCTCGGTGAACAGCCGCTCGGAGGTGGTTTCGAGCATCATGCCCATCGACGGCGCGACGGGCTTGAGCCGGGACATCTCCGCCCAGCTCATCACGCCCGGGTTCAGATGCGGCAGCAGGCCCGTCTCCTCGAGCACCCGGATCGCCATCGCCCGCACGTAGTCCAGTGTCGAGTCGTAGCCGCGCTCGTCGAGCCACTGCCGCGCCTCGGGCCACCGGTCCTCGGGGCGGTCTCCGAGTGTGAAGAGCGCCTCCTTGCAGCCGAGTTCGGCTCCCTGCCGCGCGATCTCGAGGATCTCGTCGGGTTCGAGGTACATGCCGTGCCCCGCCGCGCGCAGTTTGCCCGGCACCGTGACGAACGTGCAGTAGTGGCACTTGTCCCGGCACAGCCGGGTGATCGGCACGAACACCTTCCGCGAATACGTGACGGTGCCGGGACGCCCGGCGGCGAGCAGGCCGGCGTCCCGAACCCGTGCCGCGGAGGCGCACAGGTCGTCGAGGTCCGCGCCGCGCGCCTGCAGCAACACCGCTGCTTCGTCGACGTTGAGGGTCACTCCGTCGCGGGCCCGCCGCAACGCGCGCCGCATACCCGGCACGGCCCGTTCCTCGGCCCGGCCGGCGGCGCCGGGGCGGACCGAAGGCATGGGAAGGATCGTGACGGGAGCGTCGTCGTCAGTGGAGCGGGTCATTGGCCGATCATGCGCCACGGGTGCGACGTGTGCCACCTCCGGGTGCTCACTCCCTGGGATAGTCCTCGTCCTCGGGCACCGTCAGTGCCTGCTCGACGGCGTCCCCCGGGTCGACCTCGAGCGGAACCTCTTCCGGCACCACCTCGTCGTCGGCGTCGTCGTCGTAGACGTCGGTGGCCTGCTCGATGCGGTCGGCCTCGGGCAGTCCGGCGAACTCGTCGGGGCGCTCTGATCCGGGCATCACAGTCCTCCTCGTCTCGACCGGACGGCCCGCGTACCGGACCGGCCGGGTACGACCGAGCCTAACGGCTGTGCGCCATCCCGGCCCGGCGATCACGGCCGGGGAGCCGGGGGCAGGATCCGAGCGGGCCACCGGCCGGACCCGACCAGTCGGGCGATCTCGTCCCTGATGATCAGTCCGACCTTGATCGAGAACCCCCTGGGAAGCTTGTGCCTGCCGGTGGCCGCCATACCGAGGCGCTGCGTCGGCGCCGGGTCACGAAGCGGCGCGTAGCGCAGCCGGCCCGCCTCGAGCTCGACTCCGCACGCGGACACGGGCAGGACGCAATAGGCCAGTCCCGCCTCGACGAAATCCTTCGTCGCCTGCACCGAATCGGTCACGAACCGGGAAGTGAGCGTGACGTTCCGGCGCAGCGCGGTGTTCACCAGAGCACTGCCGATCCCGGTCGAGGAGGCCGGGAGGACGAGCGGCAGTTCGGAAAGTTCGGAGAACTCGATCGGACACGCGGGGTCGAGCACCGATGCGGGCCCCCCGACGACGACGAGCTCCTCGACCAGCAGATCGCTGTAGAACAAGCGGTCGTCGGGGACCGAATGGATGATCGCGGTGTCCAGGGTCTCCTGGATCAACTCGTCGACGAGTCGTCCCGTGTTCGCGACCGTGACGGAGAAGTTCACCCGGGGAAACGCCGCGGCCAGACCACCGAGCAGCGGAGCCGCGAGAATGCCGGCGGCCGTCTCCGTCAGGCCGATCCGCAGTCCTCTCTCGATGCGCGCCAACGGGGACCCCGCGTATTGCAGGGCGAGTTCCAGTTGGCGCAGCGGTGTGGCGGTGCTCGCGCGCAGTCGTTCGCCGTCCTCGGTCAGCTCCATTCCGCGGGAGGTCCGGACGAACAACGTGACACCGAGGTCGTCCTCGAGCCGGCGTACCTGACGACTCAGAGCCGGCTGCGCGATTCCGAGCACGTTCGCCGCCCGCGACATCGATCCGTGCTCGGCGATGCTCAGGAAGTACCTGAGCCGGTGAGTGTCCATGGCAGCGTTCTATCAGCCCGGCGTTCTGTCAGCCCGGCGTTCTATCGGCCCGGCGTTCTATCGGCCCGGAGTTCTGTCGGCCATAGCGATTCGGCATGACCGAACGCCGAGAACGATATTGGCCGAGTACGTGACGCGCGTCATAGCCTCGGAGGGTCGGGGTTCCACCGACGCGCCGAAATTCCCTCACAGGCAAGGAATCCGCGTGGACAGTCCCGTGCCCTCGACCCGCCCCGGCCTCGTCGTCGGCGGACTCGCATTCGCCGGCGTCGTCACCACCCTCATGTCGACATTGGTGGTACCGCTGCTCGGTCAGCTCCCGCTCCTCCTCGACACGAGCGCCGCGAACGCGTCCTGGGTCGTCACCGTGACCGTGCTGGCCGGCGCGGTGATCACTCCGGTGACCGGCCGACTCGGCGATCTCCTCGGCGCCCGCCGGGTGATGCTGCTCTGCACGATTCCCCTGGTCCTGGGCTCGTTCGTGTGTGCCGTCGCGACATCCCTGACGCCCATGCTGGTCGGCCGGGCGCTCCAGGGAATGGGATTCGGAATGATCCCGCTGGGGATCAGTGCACTGCGGTCACTGGTGCCGCCCGATCGGCTGCCCTCCGCGATCGCCATGATGAGCGCGTCTATGGGAATCGGCGGCGCGCTCGGTCTGCCGCTCGCCGCGGTGGTCGCCGAGCACGCCGACTGGCGCGCCCTGTTCTGGGGCGTCGGCGCGCTCAGCGTGCTGATCGCCGTGCTCATCCGCTGGTTCGTGCCCCACACGCCCGCGCACGCCACCGGTCGTCGCTTCGACCGGTTCGGGGCGGTGGGTCTGGGTGCGGGCCTGGTCTTCCTGCTGCTCGCATTGTCCAAGGGCGGGGACTGGGGGTGGACGAGCGGGGTGACCCTCGCGTTCGCGGCGGGTGCGATCGTCGTCCTGCCGGCGTGGGCGCTGTGGGAACGGCGGACCCGCGATCCGCTCGTCGACCTCGCCGTCGCATCGGGACGACAGGTGCTCCTGACCAACACGGTGACCGCCGTGATCGGCTTCTCACTGTTCATCCAGTCGCTCGTCGTACCACAGATCCGGCAGCTGCCCGCGGAGACGGGCCACGGACTCGGCCAGTCGATGGTGGCGATGGGCGTGTGGTGCGCGCCCGCCGGGATCGTGATGATGGCGGCCGCTCCCCTGGCCGCGCGCCTGATGTCCTTCCGAGGCCCCCGGGTCACGCTGTTCGCGGGTTGCCTGGTCATCGCGGCGGGATACGGGTTGTCCCTGATCGCGATGAACTCGTCCTGGGGTCTGCTGGTCGTCACGTGCAGCATCGCCGCGGGGGTCGGACTGGCCTACGCCGCGCTGCCCGCGCTGATCATGGGCGCGGTGCCGGCATCGGAGATCTCGTCCGCCACGAGCGTCAACACGCTGATCCGCTCGATCGGGAACACCGTGTCCGCCGCGGTGACCGGGGTGGTGCTCGCGCACCTGACCGTCGAGTTCGCCGGTCACCCGGTCCCCTCCGAGACCGGCTTCCTCGCCATCCTGGCGATCGGCCTCGTGTCCGCTCTCGTTGCAGCAGCGATCACGCTGACGATTCCCGGACGCCGGGCAGGGTCGCCGGAGTCCGCGGACGCAGGAGCGGAATCACCCGCCGAATCGAAGGTGTGAGCCCCGGCCTCGGCACTGCGCGATACTCGGGGCTACCGCCGCAGCGACGAGGAGCACGAATTGAGACGGGATTCCGACACGGGCAGCCCCGGCGCCCGGACCGTTCCACCGGTCCCGGCGCGGATGGACGATCCGGCCTGGCGGCCGAGCCCGAAGGCCCGGGTGCTGTGGGCCGTGAACGCCGCGCTGCTGTGGATACCGATCGTCGCCGCACAGATCGTGTGGGCGATCGTCGACGCTGGTCACGGCCCGTGGCACCTCGCGGCCGCGGTCGCAACGGTCGCGCTGGCCGCCACCCACATCGGCATCGTCCCGGTCTGGCGATACCGGGTGCACCGCTGGGAGATCAGCGACAGCGCCGTCTACACCCGATCCGGATGGTTCACGCAGGAACGCCGCATCGCCCCGATCTCCCGGATCCAAACCGTCGACACCGAGCGCGGGCCCATCGACCGGTGGCTGGGTCTGGCCACGGTCACCGTCACCACCGCATCGTCGGCCGGCGCCGTGGAGATCACCGCACTGGACGTCGCGGTCGCCGACGCCACCGCGGCGCGGCTCACCGAGATCGCCGGCCGCAACGGGGTCGACGCGACGTGAGCATCGAATCCGTACCCCCCGAATCGGAGAGCCCGGCCGCGCTCGCCGCCGAAGCCGACCAGCCGTGGCTGCGCCTGGACCGCCGGATGCTGTTGATCCACCCCGTCCAGGAGATCCTGCGGCTGCTGCCGGTGCTCGCCGTGTCGGTGATCGTCGGCAGCAGCAGCGGCAATCACGGGTGGGGGCTGGCGGTCGCCGCGGTGCTCGTCGTCATCGGTGTGCTGCGCTGGTTCACGACCACCTACCGGATCGGCCCGGCGCACGTCGAGTTGCGTCGCGGGCTGCTGCAACGGCAGGTGCTGTCGATTCCGCGCAGCCGGATCCGGTCGGTCGACGTCGATCGTCGCGTCATGCACCGGCTGCTCGGGCTCGCGTCGGTGCGGATCGGCACCGGCCAGGCCACCGGGGGCGGCCACGACCGGAACCGGTTCGAACTCGACGGCCTCGCGATCGGCGCCGTGCCGGCACTGCGGGAAGCGCTGCTGTCCGCTCACCCCGCCCCCGAGGACCCCGTCGGCACGACCACACCGGCTGCCCGCACCGAAATCGAAGTGGCTCGCCTGCAACCGTCCTGGGTCCGCTACGCGCCGTTCTCCACAACCGGTCTCGTCGCCGTGGCCGCGGTCGTCGGCCTGGCGTTCCAGTACGGGATCGGGGAAACCCTCGCCGAGTCCGGCACCGTGCAACGCGGCATCTCGTGGGCCACCACGGCCGGGCCCGTCGTCGCGGTCGCGGTCGCGGTCGTGGTGCTGCTCGCGATCGCGAGTGCCGCGGCCTGCGTGCGGTACCTGCTGCTCTATGGGAATCTGCTGGTCACCGACGACGGCCACGCGCTGCGGATCGGCCACGGGTTGCTGCGGGTCCGGCACTCCACCCTGGATCGGGCGCGGCTGCGCGGCGCGGTGCTGCGCGAACCGCTCGCGCTGCGGATCGCCGGCGGCGCCCGTCTCGACGCGATCATGACGGGGGTCGCGGCAGAGCGCGGCGAATCGTCACTGCTGCTACCCGCGGCTCCGGCAGCGGAGGCGCATCGCGTCGCGACGGCCGTGGTGCGCGACCCGGCACTGCCGGAGACGCCGCTGGAGCCGCACGGCCCGGCCGCGCGGCGACGCCGCTACACCCGGGCGGCGGGGCCGGTGCTCGCCGTACTCGCGGCCGCGGCCGTCGCGGCGGCGGTCACCGGCCGGACGGTGCCCGCGGCCGTGTGGATCGGTGCCGGCCTGCTCGTCCCGGTCGCGGTGGTGCTGGCATGGGACCGGTACCGCAGCCTCGGACACGCCGTCCGGCCCGGCTGGCTGATCACCCGCAGCGGATCGCTGGACCGGCAGCGGGTGTGCCTCGAAGCCGACGGGATCATCGGGTGGACCGTGCGGCAGACGTTCTTCCAGCGTCGTGCCGGGGTCGCGACCGTCGTCGCCGCGACCCCCGCAGGTGTCGGGCACTACGAGGTCCTGGATCTCCCGGTGGACCGGGCGTGGGCGCTGGTCGAGGCCGTCACCCCCGGTGCCGGCGACGTGTGGGTGGGGAGGCAGCGATGACGTGGCCACCCGACGAGAATCTGCGCACGCTCGCCGAGATGGACGACCGGCTCGTGCACTGCCGGGCCTGCCCACGGCTGGTGGCGTGGCGCGAGCAGGTGGCCCGCGACAAACGCGCCGCATTCCGCGACAAGGAGTACTGGGGTCGTCCGGTGCCGGGCTTCGGCCCGGCCGACGCGGCGCTGCTCATCGTGGGTCTGGCCCCGGCCGCGCACGGCGGCAACCGCACCGGCCGGATGTTCACCGGCGACCGCGCTGGCGATTTCCTGTACGCCGCGATGTACGAGGCGGGACTCGCATCACAGCCGACGGCGACGCGCCCCGGCGACGGTCTCGTGCTGCGCGGCACCCGGATCACGTCACCGGTGCACTGTGCACCGCCCGCGAACCGGCCGACGACCGTCGAGCGCGACACGTGCCGCCACTGGCTGGATCGGGAACTGACATTGCTGACCCCGACCCTGCGCTCGGTGATCGTGCTCGGTGGTTTCGGATGGCAGGCACTGCTGCCGGTTCTCGCCGACGCCGGCTGGGTGATCCCGCGTCCTCGCCCGCGATTCGGGCACGGCGCGCACGTCGAGTTGGCGGGAGCATCGGCGGACCGTGCTCCCCTGCACCTGCACGGGTGCTATCACGTCAGTCAGCAGAACACGTTCACCGGGCGGCTGACCCCGGCGATGCTGACCGACGTACTCATTTCTGCGGCCGAGACTGCCGGACTGCGTTCGTGATGGCGTTGATCCGCGCGCTGAACAGGTACATGCCGGCCGGGCCGAGCGCCGCGATCGGCAGCAGCAGGATCCGCCAGTCCGCGACCGCGAGCTGATCGGCGCCGGGCCCACCGGCGAGGCACAACACGAACCCGACGGTCCACGCCACGAGCGGCCACGTCGACTTCCCCAGAGATCCGGTCTCGGTTCGTACCGCCATCACCAGCAGCAGATTCACGATCGCGGCCACCAGGATCGAGATCGGGAACGGCACCGACCCGATGTACATGCCGAGGAACAGCACGGACAGCACCGCGCAGATCAGGCCGTCGACGACGAGCAACGCCACGACCCCCGTCCGGGGTGGGGCGTCGCCGGCCGGGATGGGCGCGTCGGGTGCTGCGGTGGCGGGATCGACCGTCATGGTGTCGATAGTGCGCCTACGGACCGCTCCCGCGCACATCGGGGGCGCATATCGCGAGGGTCCCGATCAGGGAACCGGCGGGTAGCCGAGCATCGTCAGCAGGTGACTCTGCTGATCCGCGAAGCTGTACAGCGCATGGTAGTAGTCGGCGTGGATCTGATCGGCGTACGGCCGCAACGAATCCACGAACGCGACGATCTGGTTCTGGACGGACCAGTTGTACATCCGCACCTCCCTGTGCGCAGTCCGGCCGTCCGGCGACTGTGATCAGAGTCACCTTGCGACCGGGTGTGATCGTCGTCACCTTCCCGGTGACTGCGGTCACCCTACGTCAGGCCGGCGAAGAGGTCACGTTCCCGGCCGGACCCGTCCACGGCCCCGAGCGTGCCCCGCACCAGCACGAAGTGCTCCTCCGCGAACACCGGTTGCGCGATCAGGTTCGACAACGCGAACGCGGCGCCGCCGGGCGCGACGATCACCTGGGTCGCGTGCTCGGCCATGGCGGTCCGCTTGGCGTCGAGCACCGCGCTCACGTCCACGACCGTGGTGACCCGCTCGTCCGGCACGCTCGGCAGTTCGCCGGCCCTCGGTACGGCCCACCCCGCGGGGACGTCACCGAGTGCGGTGAGCCCGTCCCGCAGGGCGCTGTCCTCGGTCACCGTCCAGTACAGCTTCGGTGTCGCCCACGGCTCCCCCGCCTCCGGATACGCGTCGGTGGCGGCGGCCTCGACCGCGGCGGTCACCCTCTCGTGCACCGCGATGTGATCGGGATGTCCGTAGCCGCCCACCGGGTCGTAGGTGACGACGACGTGCGGGCGCAGTTCCCGGACGACGGCGACGAGCGCGGACACCGCCTCGTCCGGGTTCGCGTTGACCCAGGCTCGCGGATTCTCCGCCGACGGGGTGCCCGCCATGCCGGAGTCCCGCCAGCGCCCCGCGCCGCCGAGGAAGCGCGGCGCGGCGACACCGAGCGCGGCCAGCGCGCGGGTCAGTTCGAGGATCCGGTAGCCGCCGAGCTGATCGGCACGGTCCGCGACGAGTTGCGCCCAGTCGTCGCCGATGACCTCACCCTCTTCGCCCAGGGTGCAGGTCACGACGGTGACCTCGGCGCCCTCGGCCGCGTACCGGGCGATGACACCGCCGGTGGTGAGGGTTTCGTCGTCGGGATGGGCATGCACGAGCAGCAGCCGGCGGGCAGCGTCGGTCACGGTGTGGTCCTCCACCAGTTGTCGGCGTCGGCGACGACACCCGCGGGTACCGCGCCGGCCAGTGATACGCCGTCGATTCCGGGGCCGGCCGCGACGACCGTACGGTCCTGCACGATCGGCAGGTTCACGGCGAGATCCCACAGCTTCGGCTGGGCGTCCGTCAGGATCTCGTGCACGTCGCCGGTACCGCGGATCGCGGCGTCCAGGCCGGCGGTCAGAGTCGGGTCGCACACCGAGCTCAGATTGCTCGGGGCCTCGACCAGCGCCTTCACGAGGTCGCTCCGGGCCTGTTCCGCGGCGGAGGTGGTCGGTTCGGCCGTGGTCGGTTCGGCTGCGGTCGGCACGGCGGGGTCGGGTGCCGACCCACCGGCGGGCGACGGCGCTTCCCCGGCCTCGGCGGCCGGGAGCGGGACGCACCCGAACCGCGAGAGCGCGGCCGTCGCCGGATCGTTCCCGGCGCGCATCCAGCCGACGACGGCGTGCACGCGGCCTTCGACGAGAGCCTCACCGTACAGTTCGTCGGCGGGCAGCGCGGTCACCGTCGCGCGGATGCCGGCGCCGCGCAGGACGTCGGCGGCGGTGCGCGCGACCGCGAGAGGAACGCCGGCGTCCTCGGCGACACCGATCACGAGGTTCAGGGGTGCGCCGTCGCGGACGAGCAGCCCTTGGGTTTCGGTCTCGGGTGCCGGCGCCGGTTCCGCCGAGGTGGTCGCGGGCCCGGACGTGGTCGTCACGGCGCCGGCCGGTGTATCTCCCGGATCCTCGGCCGGCGCCGACGGCGCCGCGGGAAGGTACCCGGCCTCGGCGAGCAGTCCGAGCGCCTGTTCGCGGGTCGGTCGCGGCGGCATGGACGGTGCGTAACCCGGGTCCGAAGGCGCAAGCACCTGGGCGCGGGCGGGAACGACCGCGGATTCGGTTCCCGCCGCGACGGTGGCGAGCAGGTCCGGGTCGAGCAGGCCCAGCACGCCGCGGCGCACACGCGGATCGGCGAATTCGGGGGTGCGCGCGTTGAGGGCCAGGTCGAGGGTGCGCGGTTGCAGTTGCGTGCCGGCCCGGACGCCGGGAACCGCACCGAGCTGGGCGAGCAGAGCCGAGCCGCCGTGCATCTGCGCGACCTGCACGTCGCCGGTGCGCATCGAATCGGTGAGCTGCGAATCGGTGCCACCGCGGCGCAGCAGGATCTCGTCGGGTCGCGCCGGGAGTCCCCAGAAGCGGTCGTTGCGTTCGAGGAGGATCTCGCCGCGGCCGCGGTCCACCGATTCGACGGAGAACCGGCCGCCCGACACCGGGATGGACTCGGCCAGTCCGGTGGCGAATCCGCCGGGTGTGTCCTTGACCAGGTGTGCGGGCAGCAGATCGGTGAACAGTTCACGCCACGCCGGATAGGGCTCGCGCAGGGTCACGGTGACGGTCTTGCCGCCGCCGGACGACGCGACATCGTCGATCAGCCGGTAGCCGGCCGGGTCGACGACCCCGGGCTGGGTGATCATCTGCTGCCACAGGTAGCGGAAGTCCTCGGCGGCGATGGGCGCGCTGTCCGACCACTGGGCGTCGGTGCGCAGCTGGTAGGTGACCGTGAACGGGTTCTCGGAGGTGACCTCGGCCGATACGAGCACCGACTCGTCCGGAACCCGGTCCACCAGCGCCGGGTTCTCGGGATTCGGCACGGGCCGGAACGCGCTCGGCAGCACCAGTTCGGCGACGGCGTTGCCGACCGGCGACTGATCCGCGAGCAGGTGCGGGTTGAACCCGGCGCCGATGTCGTCGATCGCGACGACGACCGTGTTGCGCTTGGGCACGGGTGCCGGGGTCGGGGTCGGCTCGGTCTGTTCGATCGGCGGGGGCGGATCGGCGGTGCAGCCGGACAACCCCGTGGCCAGAGCAGTGATACCGGCGATGATCAGTGGCCACCGCCGTCTCCGGACGCGCGAACGCAACAACCGAGCCTCCCTCCGTCGGAAACGGCCTCGGACGGTGGTGCCCCGGTTCGTCCGGGGCACCACCGTCCGGACTTCTACTTGTTCCGGGCCTTCTCGCGCGAGCGGGCGCGGGCGCGGTCGGTGGCCGACAGATGCACCTTACGGACGCGCACCGCTTCCGGCGTGACCTCGACGCACTCGTCGACGGCACAGAATTCGAGCGCAGCCTCGAGGGTGAGCTCGATCGGCTTGGCGAGCGTCTCCATGACGTCGGCCGTCGACGAGCGCATGTTCGTGAGCTTCTTCTCGCGGGTGACGTTGATGTCGAGGTCCTCGGCGCGCGGGTTGATGCCGACGACATGACCTTCGTAGGTGTCGGCGCCCGGATCGACGAAGAAGGTGCCGCGGTCGGCGAGCTGGATCATCGCGAACGGGGTGACCGAACCGGCACGGTCGGAGACGAGCGAACCGGTGTGGCGGGCACGGATCTCGCCGGCCCACGGTGCGTAGCCGTGGAAGATCGCGTTGGAGATACCGGTGCCGCGGGTCTCGGTGAGGAAGTCGGTCCGGAAACCGATCAGACCGCGCGACGGGATGATGAACTCCATCCGGACCCAGCCGGTGCCCTGGTTGGTCATCTGGACCATCTTGCCCTTGCGGTTCGCGAGGAGCTGGGTGATCGCGCCGAGGTGCTCCTCGGGGCTGTCGATGGTCAGTTCCTCGTAGGGCTCGTGCAGCTTGCCGTCGACGGTGCGGGTGACCACCTGCGGCTTGCCGACGGTCAGCTCGAAGCCTTCGCGGCGCATCTGCTCGACGAGGATAGCCAGGGCGAGCTCACCGCGGCCCTGCACCTCCCATGCGTCCGGGCGTCCGATGTCGAGCACGCGCAGCGACACGTTGCCGACGAGCTCGGTGTCGAGGCGCGTCTTCACCATGCGGGCGGTGAGCTTGTGACCCTTCACGCGGCCGACGAGCGGCGACGTGTTGGTGCCGATGACCATCGAGATGGCCGGCTCGTCGACGGTGATGGTCGGAAGCGCGACCGGGTTCTCGACGTCGGCGAGGGTGTCGCCGATCATGATGTCGGGGATACCGGCGACGGCGACGATGTCGCCGGCCACGGCCACGTCGCCGGGCTGACGGTCGACGCCGACCGTCTTGAGGAGCTCGGTGATCTTGACGTTCTTGACGCCCTCGGCGTGCATCCACGCGACGGTGTCGCCCTTGCGGAGCTTGCCGTTGTGGACGCGCAGCAGCGCGAGGCGGCCGAGGAACTCGGAGGCGTCGAGGTTGGTGACGTGCGCCTGGAACGGGGCCTCGGGGTCGCCCTTCGGTGCGGGGATGCACTCGAGCAGCACCTCGAACAGCTCGTCGAGGTTCTCCGCGTCGGGAACCTGGCCGTTCTCCGGCTGCTTCCGGCTGGCCTTGCCCTCACGACCCGAGGCGTAGAGGACGGGCAGCTCGAGGGCGAGCTCGGCGGCTTCGGCGGCCTCGTCGTCGAGGTCGGAGGCGAGGTCGAGCAGCAGCGTCTGGCTCTCCTCGACGACCTCGGCGATCCGGGCGTCGGGCCGGTCGGTCTTGTTGACGACCAGGATCACCGGCAGCGACGCGGCGAGCGCCTTGCGCAGCACGAAGCGGGTCTGCGGCAGCGGCCCCTCGGAGGAGTCGACGAGCAGCACGACGCCGTCGACCATGGACAGGCCGCGCTCGACCTCGCCACCGAAGTCGGCGTGGCCGGGGGTGTCGATGACGTTGATGACCGTCACCGAACCGTCCTGGTGGTGGCGGTGCACGGCGGTGTTCTTCGCGAGGATGGTGATGCCCTTCTCGCGCTCGAGGTCGCCGGAGTCCATGACCCGGTCGACGAGTTCCGCACGTTCGGCGAAGGCGCCCGACTGGCGCAGCATGGCGTCGACGAGGGTGGTCTTTCCGTGGTCGACGTGCGCGACGATGGCGACGTTCCGAAAATCAGCGGTGCTCACGCGATGGCTCTCCTGGCTGTAGTCCGGCCACACGGCACTGGACCCGGTCGGCACCTCGCCCGTACGGCGTTTCGTCTCGGTGGCCGCGACGCGAATGCGAGACACCCGACGCGACCGGAACCGGCCCGCGCAGGCACTGCGGCCTCGTATATCTTACAGGCCGCCGGAGCGTGCCCACGCCGACGAGTCGCGATCGCCCCAGCTCGAGCCGCCAGGGGTGATGTTCGACACGTCTACTCGGTGCGCGGGACCGCGTCGTCGAACCAGCCGTCCCACCCGACCGCGCTGTTCTTCCGGCCGGTGTAGCGATCGAAGAAGACCGTCGACATCAGTTCGCGTCGGCTCGTGACCCCCTCTTCGTGGGCACCGCCTTCAGATGGTCCTGGACGGTGTGGGAAGACAGGTGCAGGCGTCGCGCGATGTCAAGGAGTCGGCTGCTCCTCGCTGTGTGGTACGCGGAAATTTCCCGGTGCACGGCTCCCCCGAAATTCGGTAAGGGAATGCTAACCTGCCTTCCACGGTCGGGTGACCGCGAACACGTCCGTGGAAGGCACAGGTGGGCACGCGATGGGCAAGGTCAAGGTGAGCAAGATCGCGAGCCTCACCCCGAAGAAGAAGTGCTGCCGCAAGAAGACCCGGTGCATCAAGTGCCCGGTGGTGATCATGCGGATGAAGAAGATCGAGCACGAGGATCTCAGCAAGAAGGAACTCAAGAAGCGACTCGAGAAGGCCCGCGCGGCCTGAGCGCATCGTCAGCTTCTGCGCAGCAGGTGTTCCTGCAGGTCCGGTAGCCATTCCCGGTCGTTGGGTACCAGCGGTACCGTCGCCAGTTCCGCCGCGTCCACCCACCGCAGGGCGGAGTGTTCCAGCGGGGCGGGCACACCGGCGACCAGTTCGACGCGGTAGGCGCACAGCATCCGGCCGTCCGGCAGGGGCACCGCCGCTCCGATGCGTTCGCCGCCGGAGACGTCGACGCCGAGTTCCTCGCGCAGCTCACGGCGCAGCGCATCCTCGACGGTTTCGCCGGGTTCCACCTTGCCGCCGGGTAGTTCCCACAGGCCGGCGAGTTCGGCGGGCCGGGTGCGTTGCGCGAGGAGCAGCAGTCCGTCGCGGAACAGCGCGGCGGCCACCACTTCTCCCGGGCGCTCGGTCATCGGCTGCTCCTCGTCGTTGCGGTCACGGGCTGGATCGTCCCAGAATGGGTCATGGCCGAGCTTCTCTCCGACACCGAGATCGATGCTGCCCTCGCCGCACTGCCGGGTTGGTCCCGGGTGGGGAATTCTCTGGTGAGGACCATCGAATCGGCAACTTTTCCGGACGCCGTCGCGTTGGTCTCCCGGGTGGCCGAGGTCGCCGAGGAGGCGAATCATCATCCCGACATCGACATTCGCTGGCGGAAGGTGACGTACACGTTGTCCACGCATTCCGCGGGCGGGATCACGGCGTCGGATCCGGCTCTCGCCCGTCGGATCGATTCGCTGGCCGGGCAGTGACCGGTTCGCGGGGCGGCTGTGTCCGCCCGGTGTGGATGATCCAGGCGTAGACCACGAGTGCGCCGATGACGTTCGCCGCGCCGAGCCACGACAGGACGGCGGGTCGTGAGATGTCCCAGATGGAGTCCTGGGCCCAGCCGAGAAGCCACGGCACTCCGATGAGCGTGGCGACCGCCCAGGCTGCCGCGATCAGGCGGGTTCCGCGTCGCTGCGCGAGTGGTCCGTACACGAGCCATACCAGCATCGGCACGACCCACACCCAGTGGTGCGCCCATGAGATCGGGGACACGAGCAGCCCGAACAGCTGGACGACGACGAGCGTGCCGAGCCGGTCGTCGGGGCCGAGTGCCCGCCACGCGGCGTAGGCGAGCGCCGCGGAGAGGGCGACCGCGACCAGCCACAGCAGGCCGGTCCCGACGTCGTAGCCGACGATGCGGCTGAGTGCGCCGCGCAGCGACTGGTTCCACACCGATCCGACGGGGCCGACCCGGTCGGCGTCGCCGAAGAAGGTCGTGAAGTAGAGGCGGGCCTGTTCGCCGAGGACGAGCACGCTCAGCGCGACGGTCGCGAAGAACACGACGGCGGAGAACACCGCGGCGGACCAGCGGCGGCGCGCGAGGAAGTACAGGCCGGCGATCGCGGGGGTCAGCTTGATTCCCGCGAGGATCCCGACGAGACCGCCCGAGACCCACCAGCGGCTGCTGCGCGCGGCGAACATGATGCCGAGCACCAGGAAGACGTTGACCTGCCCGTAGTCGAGAGTCATCCGGACCGGTTCGGTCCACAGGCCGATCGCGGTCCACGCCAGCGCGACCGAGGTCCACCGCGCGTTGCGCGCGTCGGGACCGACGACCAGCTCGAGTGCGATCCGGACGATGCCGAACAGCGCGGCGACGGTGAGCAGTTGCCATGCGAGGCCGACGAAGGAGAACGGCAGGTAGTGCAGCGGGAAGAACACCATCGCCGCGAAGGGCGGGTAGGTGAACGGCAGCGGGAAGTCGGGGGTGTCCCGGGAGTATGTGAAGTCGTAGAGGTTGCCCTGTTGCAGACTCGCCGCGCCGTCGACGTAGACGTGCAGGTCGACGAGGTTGAAGCCGTTGGGAGTGAGAAATGCCCACAGCAGCCGGGCGGTGACGGACACGACGAGCAGTGCCGCGCACCACCACAGGCGCTGCGAACCCGGCCTCTGCGTATTCGGACTGCGCGGGGGGCGGACAGGGTGTGGCACTGCGGCGCAGCCTCCCGTCGTCGTCGGCCCGGGCACATCCGGGAGGGCCCGGAGCATCCGAGGGGCCCCGGCTCACCCGAGGACCGGGGATACAGACTATCGGCTCGGCACGGACGCTCCGAAAACGCTGGTCCCAGGAGTAACAGTTTTATCTCCAACACCAGCTGTAACGCATGCAAGGGGTTACGGTCTACCGGATACCACCATTCGGAAGACACTGTGACTACACTTCCCGCAGGTCATGCCGCCGGCGTAAATCAAGCGCTATGGCTTGTACCGAACGGGGGGCCTACATAGAGTGTCTCCTCGAGCCGTCAGCTCGCGGTGGCCCGCAGGGCCGTCGGGGGCGTCAACGACAAGGATGGGGAACAGTGCTTCGTACTCGAGGAATGCGACGGGCGCTCATCACGTGCGCACTCGCCGCCACCGCGGGACTGATCGTGCCGACGCACGCGGTCGCGCAACCGCTTCCACCGGCCCCGGCCATTCCCGATCTGGCCCAGATCGCGAACGGTCTGCCTGGCGTCGTGGTGCCTGCGGACCTGTCCATCGAGACGCTGACGAACCTTCTCGCCAACCAGGTCGCGAATCCCGACGAGATCGAGGCCCTCGCGTCCCTCGCCCCCGCGATCGTCGGCGCCGCTGCGGGACCCTCCGACGTCGCTGACGACGGTAAGAACGACCTTCTCGCGCAGGCCAAGGAGCTGCTCGCGAACTCGCAGCTCCCCGACTCGGTCAAGGCGACGCTCAATCGGGTCATCACGTTCCTGGACGGCAGTGGCGGGGGCGGCCCTGAAATCCCGGATCCGAACACCGTGGTCATCTCGCAGTTCCTGTACCCGACCCTCGGCCAGGACTGCGTGGGCGACGGCGCCGACTCGGTCGGCACCGCGCTCGCCGTGGGCGGGCCGTCGCACCTGCCTCCTCCGGGACCGGCCGCCGGCCAGACCGGGTTCGTGTTCACGGCCCTGGGCACTGCACCGCTCGCCCCGACGCAGGAGAGCCCGCTCACCGTGAGCTGGCTCAACGTCTCCAACGGCCGGACCGGCTCGCAGCCGCTCACCGGTGAGGCGAAGATCAATCCGGACGGCCCGGCCACGCTCAGCGCGATCGCCGACACGGGATCCGGCAACGTCGTCGCCGTGATCTCGGGCGGTATCACCACCCAGAAGCCGGACGCCGAGCCGCGCTCGTGCACCTTCCTGCCGACCATCGGACTGGTCACGGTGCGCTGACACGAAACCCTTCTTCGATCGGGACCGCCGGGGCACACGCCCCGGCGGTCCCGTCGTTTCCGGGCCCTTTCGATCGGCCGCCACGACGTGGTAGACCGGAGCATGGCCCACACCACTTGCGGTGCACGACATCGCTGCAGCACCGACCGGACCCGTTCGATCCGCTCGATCGGCTCACGCCGGTCGATCCTGTCGATCCGCTCGGAGGGCTCGATCCTGTCCATCGGATCCGCCTACTCGATCCTGTCGATCGGCAGCGTCGGCTCGATCCTGTCCGTCGGCTCGATCGGCTCCGCAGGATCGGCCCTGTCGTCGTGGTCGTTCGGCAGTCTCGGGTCCGCCTTGTCCGGGCTGTCCCGGTGGTCGCTGCTGTCGTGGCGGGGCAACCACAGCGCCCCGGAATCCGAACATCCCGCGCTCGTGGTCACCGCCACGGAGAGTGATCCGGCGCAACACTGCCAGAGCTGAGGACCGGGGCGTCTACACGGCCGAGAGAGACCACTGCCCGTAGTCGGCGGTGAGCACGTGATTGACGTCGATGCCGATCCCGTCGATCGCATCCTTCTGCCCGGGCAGCTGGTGCAGATTCGCCAGCGGATGCACATAGCCCTTCGGGGTGCCCCAATCGTGCTGCCAGTAGAACGAGCCCAGCTGCGCCGCGGCGGCGAGGTCGATGGTCGGCGAGTTCGCGTACACGCCGGTGTTCTCCCGGCCGATCACCGACTGCCATCCGAGCAGGTACGGCGCGATCATCGTCGCGAAGTCCAGCGGCGACGGATTGTCGTCGATCGACGCGTAGATCGGGCGGTCGTCGGGGCCGCCCGCCGCGCGGTGCAGTTCCAGACCGCGGGTCGCGTGCTTCACCCCGGCGTCGAAACCGCCACGCCAGTCCGCGGTCTCGGCCTTGCCGAACTGGTAGCAGGAGACCACCTCGAGCCCGCTGTCGGTCAGGTCCGTGGCCTCCGACTCGGTCAGCGGCTTGGCGAGCATCCACTCGGCACCCGGACGGCGATCCGACACATAGCGGATCGCACCGATGTGCCCGGCCGCGCGGATCGACTGCGGCGACGGCACATCCGCCGAATAGTCGACGATCGTGCCCAGGACCTCCCTGCCCTGCGCGACACCGGGGGCCGCGACGACGGACAGCCACACCGCTCCCGAGCCGATCGCCGCATACCGCAACAGTTCCCGACGAGAAAGACTCATCACACCTCGATTCGGCCGGTTCGGTCGGTGAGCACCATCCGGTATTGGACCACATCCCCAGCCGTCACAGGGGCAACACGCGAAACCCGGGACCTCGGGTACCTGCCCGCCTAGCGGCCCGAGAGATCGGCGAAGTACGCCGGAATCAGCGCGACGTCCTCGACCGTCCGCACCGTGGTGCGCACCCCGAGACCGTGTTCCTTGAGCAGGTCGCACAGACCGTCGCCGTCGATCAGGTCGATCGGGGGCGCGCCGTGGCGGTGCGCCTCGGCGCGGGCGTCGTCGGTGAACGAGCCGGTGGAGACGAGCAGGCCCTTGTCGCCGCGACCGACCATGGCGGCACGGAACTCACGGACGACGTCGGCGCCGGCCCGCTCGGGTCCGCGTACGAAACGGAAGAACACCGAGAAGCTGAGCAGCGAGATCCTCAGCACGCCCGTGCCCTCGACCGCGGCGTCCGCGTCGTCGGGTTCGGTGTCCGGCACGGAACCGGGCGCGGGGATCGTCAGGGTCGTGAACCCGGCGGCGCGCAACACCGAGCTGACCATCCGGGCGAAGCCGTCGGCGGGCAGCTCCGCGACCGCGGCCAGGACCGGTTCGCGCCAGAGTTCGGGATCCTCGGGTGCCGCCACGAGCGGCACGACCTGAGCGCCCGACGACGCATTGCGGACCAGCCGCTTGCGGCGCTTCTCCGCGGTGTACGCGACCTGCATGGGCTTGATCTCGGATTCGCGCACCGCGCGGCCCCGGTCCGTCACGCTCCACACGCCGCGGCGGGTGTTCGACAGCAGGCCCATGCCCTTGAGATAGGTCCGGGCCCACGCGACCCGGTATTCGATCTCGGTGCCGGGGCCGTCGCCGTGGAGCACGGTCCGCACCGCGTCGGGCAGCCCGGCACGGTCGATCACTTCGGCGTCGATCTCCTCGATGACGCCGGACCCGCCGAGCGCGATGACCGCTTGCAGGGTGGGCCACAACAGATCCGTGTACGGCGGCAGCGCGACTTCGTCGTCGACCGAGCTTTCGGCGGAGGCTCCGACCACGTTCCGGCGCTGCACACCTTCCCCAATCGCGTGCGGAATGACTCCGCACCGCTCTCGATCCTGCACGTCGGATTCACCCTAGCGGATCGGCCGGGGGACGGCGGTGCACACACACGCTCCCATCGCCCGGGACCGGTCGGCGCGGAGGGCCATGGTCGTGCGATAGTGACGCAGACCACGCCGGGCACGGCGTACCGGCAGCGGGAGGGGCACCCGGGTGGGTGCGGAACGGGGTGAGTCTCGACATGGGGTGGAGTCACAGCGAACTCGAAGATGCGTTCGCGCTGTACCAGCAGGCGTCCGCGGACGCGCGGCGGACCGGCGACTGGGGTCTGTTCGCGGACCGCTTCACCGAGGACGCCCGCTACTACGAACACGCCTACGGCCGGTTCGAGGGCCGCGCCGCGATCCGCGAGTGGGTGATCCGAACGATGGGCGCATTCCCCGGGAACCGGATGACCGCGTTTCCCGCGAACTGGTCGGTGGTCGATACCGACCGCGGCTGGGTGATCGCCGAGATCGACAACCCGATGGAGGATCCGGGCGACGGTTCGCACCACGCGGCGGCGAACATCACGATCCTGCACTACGGGGGCGACGGGTTGTGGAGCTACGAGGAGGACGCCTACAACCCGATGAACTTCCTGCGGATGGCGCAGGGCTGGTGCCGCGCCGCGCAGGACGCAGGCACCCTGCCCGAGGACGCCCGGATCTGGTGGGACAGGTACGGGCGCTGAGCCGGCCTACAGGCGTACGTCGGCGACGAGTTCGTGCTGCTTGCTCTATCGCGCTGGGAGCCTGCATGCCCGGCGCACCCGGATCGGTGTGGGCGGCCCGGAACGAATCCGATTCCGACCACCACACCGCCGCGACCGTTACGATCACATCCGTGGCCCGTCCGGCACCGATCGACATGGCACACCACCCGCACCTGAGCGGTCTGTTCGCACCGCAGCGCGAGGAGGTCGACGTCCGCGGCCTCGAGGTCGCAGGCGAACTCCCCACCGACCTGCACGGGAGTTATCTGCGCAACGGACCGAATCCCCGGTTCGACCCGATCGGCTCGTACGTCTATCCGCTCGACGGTGACGCCATGGTGCATCGCATCGAATTGGACGGCGGTACAGCGTGTTACACCAACAGGTTCGTTCGCACGCCGCAGGTCGTCGCAGAGGAGGAGGCCGGGCGCGCGCTGTGGTCGGGCCTGACCGATCCGTACTTCCCGCCCGCCGAGGAGGTCGGCCCCGATCTCGCAAACACGTTCCGCGACCTCCCCGACATCAACGTGGTCCGGCACCGCGGCCGGCTGCTCGCCCTCGCGGAGGCCGCGCCCGCCTATGCGCTCGGGCCTGACCTCGGAACACTCGGACGTGAAAGTTTCGGCGGCGCAGCTCCCGTCGCGCTCACTGCACACCCGAAGATCGATCCGCACACCGGCGAGATGGTGTCGTTCTGCTATTCCTTCGAGTCCCCCTATCTGACCTGGTCGGTGATCGGCGCCGACGGCACGGTGACCCGCGGCCCCACCCCCGTCGAGGGCACCGATCGGGCACTGATGATCCACGACATGGCGCTCACGCAGCGTTGTATCGTGCTGGTGCTCGCGCCGCTCGTGTTCGACCTCGGGGAGATCTTCAGCGGCGGGTCGCCGCTGCGATGGCAGCCCGATCTGGGTGTGCGCATCGCGCTGATTCCCCGCGACGGCAGCGCCGTCCGATGGCACACCACCGACGCGTTCTGGATGTGGCACACCGCCAACGCCTTCGATCTTCCCGACGGTTCGGTCGCACTCGACTACGTCGAATGGCGTTATCCGGGCGGCTTCGCGGAATCGCGGGAACCCAACGCGAGTGCGTTGCGGCGCGCGGTGATCGGCGACGGCGGCGTCACCCGCACCACCCTGCACGAACGCGCTATCGAGTTCCCCCGAGTCGACGATAGGCTGGTCACCGGGGAACACCGGGTCGTCGCGACCGTCGGCAGCACCGGCACGCAGGCACTGCCCGCGGGTGACGCCGACGCGCTGTTCTGGTTCGACGTCACCGCCGGCTCCGAAACGGAGTGGCGGGCCCCGGGCTTCGGGGTGGGCGAACCCTCCTACCTGCCGAGCTCGGCCGGTGGTCCCGGATACTGGGGAGCCGTCGCGACCGATCGTGCGGACCTGACGAGCTGGTTCCTCGTCTTCCCCGCCGAGGATCCGGCCTCGGGTCCGCTCGCGCGGGTGCGGCTGCCGATCCGGGTGCCCGCCGGACTGCACGGGGCCTGGCTGCCCGCCGGTTGACACCGCCTACGGTGGAGCCGTGGGTTTCACACGCGCAGAGCTCGAGTCGTTTCGCGACACCGTCGTCCCCGACCTGATCGGGCCGGGGTGCCGGTTGCTGTTCGTCGGGATCAATCCGGGTCTGTGGACCGCGGCGACCGGCGCGCATTTCGCGCGCCCCGGCAACCGGTTCTATCCCGCGCTGCTGCGGGCCGGGATCATCACCCGCCCGATCGATCCCGGCTCGGGAATGAGCCCGGAAGACCGGCAGCACCTGCTCGACCGCGGCGTCGGCATCACCAACCTGGCCCCGCGTGCGACCGCTCGCGCCGACGAACTGACCGCCGACGAACTGCGCGCCGGCGCCGGGCGACTCGCCGCGGTCGTTGCGGAGTTCGACCCTCGGGTCGTCGCGGTCGCGGGAATCACCGCGTACCGCACCGCTTTCGGCCGCCGCAAGGCGGTGGCGGGCCGGCAGGAGGAGACGATCGGTGGTGTGCCGCTGTGGGTCGTGCCGAACCCGAGCGGACTCAACGCCCACGACACCGTCGACTCGCTCGCCGCCGCCTACGCGGAGCCGGCGATGCTCGCCGGTGTGCCTTTGTGGCCACTGGAGGCGCCACATAGGCACACCACCCATTAGTCCACCTTCGCGAGGAAGTTCGTCGCGCGGTAGCCGGGTGCGACGCCCTCGACGAGGATCGCGACGCCGTCGGAGTTCTCGGTCCGCAACGGCAGGATCGCCTGGTAGCCCGGCGAGGCGTACCACGCGCGGGCGTGTTCGATGTCGGGGAACTCGACCAGGATCAGGTTCCCGGGGAACGGTCCTTCCACGACCTCCGGGTCGACGCCGTGTACGAGGAACCGGCCGCCGAACTCGTCGAGGGTCGCGTCGATCTCTTGCAGGTAACGCACGATGTCGGGGCCGAAGTCGACGGAACGCAGATGGGCAGCGGCGTAGGCGGTCATGGTTTCTCCCGTGGTGTTGTCGGTGGGTACACCGAGTCGGTGGGTGCACGGACGAGCCTGCCGCGTCCGGTGACCCGAATCGATTACCTGAGAGGTAATGGCAACGGCTCCCCCGGCCCTCTACGGTCGAGCCCATGACCTCCTCTGTGCAGCGGGAATCGGCCGGTGCGTTGCTGCGGCACTGGCGGGAACGTCGCGGACTGAGCCAGTTGGCTCTCGCGAACCTGGCGGGGGTGTCGGCGCGGCACGTCAGTTTCGTCGAGACGGGCCGGTCGAAGCCGTCCCGCCGGATGCTGCTCGAGCTCAGCGACCACCTGGACCTTCCGCTGCGCGAGCGCAACGCGCTGCTGCTCGCGGCGGGCCTCGCGCCGGCATATCCCGAGCATCGGCTCGGCGATGTGCCGATGGCCGCCGTGTCCGACGCGATCGGCCGGATCCTGACGTCACACATGCCGTTCCCCGCGCTGGTCGTGGACCGGCACTGGACGATGATCGACGCGAACGACGCCGTCGTCGCGCTCGTCGCCGACTGCGCACCGTCGTTGATCGAGCCGCCGGTGAACGTGCTGCGGCTGACCCTGCATCCCGACGGCCTGGCCCCGCGGATCGCGAACCTCGGCCAGTGGCGGGCGCATCTGCTGGCCCGGCTCCGGCATCAGATCGCGGCGAGCGGCGACCCCGAGCTGATGCGGCTGCACGCCGAACTCGAGGGTTATCCCGGCGGCGACGGCGCCGACCACGGCGACGGCGCCGCGCTCGTGGTCCCGCTGCGGCTGCGGTCCGACGACGGCGAGCTGTCGTTGCTGAGTACGACCACACTGTTCGGCACGCCCCTCGACGTCACGGTGTCGGAGCTGGCGATCGAGGCGTTCTACCCCGCCGACGACGCGACCGCCCGCGTACTGCTCGGCAGGTGACCCGAGCTCCCGCCCGCCGAACCCGTGCCGCGCCACGCCGCGACGCGGTAGCGTCGAAGCACCCATCGTGAACCGGATCCGGAGGGCACCGATCATGAGCACTGCGAAGTGGTGGGTTCTGGACGGACGCAAGAACGGCTTCGTCCTCGAGGAACGACCGAGCGGCGATCTCGTCGTCGTCGACAAGACCACCTCCGAAGAACACGTCCTGCACGGGTACGTGTGGAAACACTCACCCGTGTTCGGTGTGCAGATCCAGAGCGAGGGGCCGCCGCCGTACGGGCACTGGGTGGAGAACCCCGAGGACTGACGGCCGGGGACCGACCACTCAGGGAATGATCCGGAGCGCGTAACGCTCTCCCGTCGTGCTGTCCACGAGGGCCGCCGCGTCGACGACCGCATCGACGGGCAGCACGTCGTAGATCGCCGCGGCCAGTCGCGGCAGGTCGGTCAGGCGGGTGCGCGGGCTCAGCGTGCAGTGTGGTGTCCAGCTGCCCGGACGGTAGTTCCGGTGCAGGTCGGCGCCGGTGCCGACGACCGCGTCCACGACCCGGCGTTGCCGGTGGAGCAGGTCCTCGGTGGGCGCGGGTGCCAGCCAGATCCGGCCTCGCCGGAACGAACCGAGCGCGTCGAGGTGCAGCACCATCGGACCGCCGTCCGGTAGCCGCTCGACCGCGGCGGCGACCTCACCGACGACGAAGGTCCGCAGCACCGTGTAGGAGAGGTGGGGGACGTGACGGCGGTGCGTGTGGGTGCGCAGCGTCGGGATGCCGAGGTCCTCGAGCCGGTCCCACAGGCGGCGCAGTGCGTGTTCGGTGTCGGGATCGAAGAGCAGGCAGACGGCGAGGGCCACCGGTGGCCTCCCTTCGTCGGCGCCGCGGCGAGGTCAGGCCACTGTCACGTGCCACACCAGGGCTGCGGCCAGCGCGCCGACACCGTTGAGCGACCAGTGCAGGGCGATCGGCGCGAGGATGCTGCCGCTCCGGCTGCGCAACCACGTGAACACGAACCCGGCGGCCGCGGTGGCGACCACCGCGCCCGCGATGCCGAGGACCTGCCCCCACACACCACCGCCGAGCACCGCCGTCAGCCCGGCGTTGCCGGAGGTCAGGCCGAGCGACGACGCGATGTGCCACAACCCGAACAGCAGCGACCCGGCGGCGAACACACCGCGAGCTCCCCACGCGCGTTCGAGCGCGCCGTGCAGGACACCGCGGAACGCGAGTTCCTCCGGGATCACCGTCTGCAGCGGAATGACGATCATCGACGCGACGAGCGCACCGGAGATCGTCGCGTACCGCTCGGACAGGAAGAACTGCCTGGTGAACGGCAGCGCGATACCGACTCCGACGACCGCGACCACGAGTCCGACCGCGGCGACCGAGTAGAGGGTTCCGCGCTTCCACTGTCGTGGCGACAATCCGAGTTCCGACCAGCGCATGCCCCGGTGCCGCATCATCGCGACGAGCACGACCGCGGCGATGGGCACGGTCGCGACCGAGGCCCACACGGTGGTGAAATGCGCGACCATGTTGGTGGTGACGAGCACTGCGACGACGACGCCGACGTCGATCCAGGCGTGGAATCGGGGAAGCCAGGCCAGGGACGGCAATCGTCGGATCGCCGGCGCGGGTGCCAGCTCACCATCTACGGTCATGTGCGATCCTCCCGGTTCCGACGGCCATCCATGCAACTGTACGGATTCGGCTGCCGGACCGGCATGATGCCGGTCACGTCACCCTTGTCATCTGCGGATTTGCCGATTTCGACGGAAGATAAACCCAGCCTCGCGCCGGTGGAGACGCGCGTCACAACCGTTGCGGATTCCGGGTCCGCCACACGCCCCGTTGTCAAGGCCTTGCGTCGGCGCGACTAGCCTGTCACCGAACCCAGCCCCTCTCCAGGAGACACAATGGCCGACTTCCTCTACGAGGACCTGCTGCCGATCGGGGAAGACCCCACCGAGTATCGGCTGCTGACCAGCGAGGGGGTGTCCACCGTCGAAGGACCCGACGGCCGCACCTTCCTGAAGGTCGAACCCGAGGCTCTCCGCCTGCTCACCGAGACCGCGCTGCACGACATTTCGCATTACCTGCGCACGGATCACCTGAAGCAGCTCGCGAGCATCCTCGACGATCCGGAAGCGTCGAACAACGACAAGTTCGTGGCCCTGGATCTCCTGAAGAACGCGAACATCGCCGCGGCCGGCGTTCTGCCGATGTGCCAGGACACCGGCACCGCGATCGTCATGGGCAAGCGCGGCCAGCAGGTGCTCACCCCCGGGGACGACGAGGAGTCGATCGCGCGCGGTGTCTACGACGCGTACACCAAGCTGAACCTGCGCTACTCGCAGAACGCTCCCATCACGATGTGGGAGGAGAAGAACACGGGCAACAACCTGCCTGCGCAGATCGAGCTGTACGCGGACACCGCCAAGGGCCACGAGAACTCCTACAAGTTCCTGTTCATGGCCAAGGGCGGCGGATCGGCCAACAAGTCGTACCTGTACCAGGAGACGAAGGCCATCCTGAATCCGGACTCGATGATGCAGTTCCTCGAGGCCAAGATCCGTTCCCTGGGCACCGCAGCGTGCCCGCCGTACCACCTGGCGATCGTCGTCGGCGGCACGTCCGCGGAGTTCGCGCTCAAGACCGCGAAGTACGCCTCGGCCCACTACCTGGACGAGTTGCCCACCGAGGGTGCGATCACCGGCCGCGGTTTCCGCGACCACGAACTCGAGAAGAAGGTCTTCGAACTCACCCAGAAGATCGGTATCGGCGCGCAGTTCGGCGGCAAGTACTTCTGCCACGACGTCCGCGTGATCCGTCTCCCCCGCCACGGTGCGTCGCTGCCCGTCGCGATCGCCGTGTCCTGCTCGGCGGACCGTCAGGCGAAGGCGAAGATCACCCCCGAGGGCGTGTTCCTCGAGCAGCTCGAATTCAACCCGGGCCGGTTCCTGCCCGAGGTCACCGATTCGCAGCTCGACGCCGAGACCGACGGCGTGTCGGGCACCGGCAAGGGTGCCGCCGTCAAGATCGACCTGACGCGGCCGATGCCGGAGATCCTGGCCGAGCTTTCCAAGCATCCGGTCAAGACCCGCCTGTCGCTGACCGGCCCGCTGGTCGTGGCCCGCGACATCGCGCACGCGAAGATCAAGGAGCGCCTCGACGCCGGCGAGGAGATGCCGCAGTACCTGCGGGATCACCCCGTGTACTACGCGGGCCCGGCAAAGACCCCCGACGGCCTGGCGTCCGGCTCGTTCGGGCCGACGACCGCGGGTCGTATGGACTCGTACGTCGAGCAGTTCCAGGCGGCCGGCGGGTCCATGGTGATGCTCGCGAAGGGCAACCGCTCCAAGCAGGTCACCGACGCGTGCAACACTCACGGCGGCTTCTACCTCGGTTCCATCGGCGGCCCCGCGGCACGCCTCGCCCTCGACTGCATCAAGAAGGTCGAGGTCGTCGAATACCAGGAACTCGGCATGGAAGCCGTCTGGAAGATCGAGGTCGAGGACTTCCCGGCGTTCATCGTCGTCGATGACAAGGGCAACGACTTCTTCGCCGGTACCGGCGAGGTCACCCTCACGGTCGGCAAGCGTCCCGGCCTGTAATCCGTTACATCTCAACGCATCCGCGAACCGTATCGGTTCGCGGATGCGTTGTTTCCGGGGTCTCCGAGCGAGGTCCGTTCAGTCGCCGAACCGCGCGACCAGACGACCGGTGACCTCGCCCCGGGCCAGACGTTCGAGCCCGGCACCGATCTCGTCGAAGGCGATCTCGGTGTATGCCGGTTCGATTTCGCGGGCCAGCAGCAGGTCGAAAACCTCCTCGATGTCCTGAACCGTTCCGCCGAGGGAACCGACGAGGGTCTTGCCGAGGATCGTCGGCGAGGTGACGGTGAACGTCGGGAGGCCGAGTCCCACCTGGACGACCGTGCCGCCCCGCTCGATCGCGTCGATGGCGCGCTGCGTCGTGTCGAAACCGGCGTAGTCGACGACGAGGTCGAATCCCTGACCGGCCCATTCCGCGGCGTCCTCGACGACACCGGCGACGCCGGCCGCCCGTGCCAGGTCCCACACGGACTTCTTGGTTTCGGCCACGTGCACCTCGGCGCCCGCGAGAACCGCTGCGCGGGTTCCGATCTGGCCGAGACCACCGTAGCCGATGACACCGACCTTCATTCCGGCCGCGGCGCCGCCGACCTTGATGATCGCGTGATAGGAGGTCATGCCCGCATCGGTCGCGAGCGCGGCCAGTGCCGGGTCGAGTCCCTCGGGTACGCGCGCGAGGTCGCGGGCGTCGGCCACGAGTTTGTCGGCGAACCCACCGTGAGTGAACATGCCGGCAGGCGGACGCACGCCGGACGTACAGACGCCGACGAGGTCTCCGACGGCCCAGCCCTCGACCCCCTCACCGAGTGCGCTGACCACACCGGCGTTCTCGTGCCCCTGGGTCATCGGCAGGAACGGCATGGTCGCCGCACCGACCTCCATGTACATGAGATCGCTGTGGCACAGCCCTGCGGCCTTGACATCGATGACGACCTCGCCGGGACCCGGCTCCGGCTCCGGTATCTCGTTCAGCGCGATCGGCTTGCCGGCCCCTTCGAACTGCCATGCCCTCATGGTTCGACTCCTTCGTGACGATCGGGCCGTCCTCTCCGGCCCACCCTCGCCAACGGTAGGTACTTAATCGGTTAAGCGTTAGTATCCGACCATGGTGAGAGGAGCACGCAGCGCATCGTCGGGCGACCGGGCCGGGCGGATCCGAATGCGCGACGTCGCCGCTGCCGCCGGCGTCTCCACCGCGACCGTGAGCTACGTCCTGAACGACACCCCCGGCCAGACGATCACCGAGGCCACGCGACTGCGTGTCCGGCGGGCGGTCGCCGAGCTCGGCTACACCCCGCACGGTGTGGCCCGCACCCTGCGATCGGGCCGTTCACGGATCGTGCTGCTCCACATCGGTTCCCTCGTGGCGGGCAACAGTCTCGACAGTGTCGTCGCCGGCATGTCCGAGGAACTCCGGAGACACGATCACGTCCTGCTGGTCACCACCGATGCCGGCGGAATCGACGACTCCGTGCTCGCGACGGTGTCACCTCGGGCCGTCCTCGACCTCACGAAAGTGGCGACGGGCACCGAGGAGGACGACCCCGTCTCGGGTGTGACGAACGGCTATCACGTGGGGCTGGCGTTCCACACGATCACGCAGCTGCGCCACCTCGGCGAGCGGGGTCACCGCCACGTCGCGTTCGTGCTCCCGGCCGAGGGAGCGGGCGCGATCGGCCACGCCCGCATCTCGCACGCGGAGCGAACCGCGGAGACACTCGGGCTCACGCTCGAGGTGATCCGTCTTCACACGACTCCCGACGGGCGAGGAGACCCCGAGGTCGTCCGCCGCCTCGTCGAGGACACCGACGTCACCGCGGTCGCCGCCTTCGACGACAACGTGGCGCTGGCGGTGCTCGCGGCGATGCGCAGGACCGGCCACCGCGTTCCGGGCGACCTCGCCGTCATAGGTTTCGACGAGGGACGCCACGCGGCCCTGCTGGAGCCGGCCCTGACGACGGTCCGCATCAACGCCACGGCCTACGGTCGCCGCGCCGCGCGCATCTCGTTGGGCCTCGACGCCGGACCGTGGACCCAGCCCCCGTCCGAGATCATCGTCCGGGAGACGACCTGAGCCGACGACCCCCGTCAGGCCGGAACATCGCCGGCCACCTGCCTGACCGAGGCGTTGACGCGGTTCCACACGTTGATCGTCGCGATCTGCACGATCAGCGCCGCGAGCTGTTCCTCGGTGTAGAGGTCGGCGGCCGCGTCCCACACGTCGTCCGGAACCGGATCCGGCCTGTCCGCGAGCCGCGTGATCGCTTCGGTCAGGGCGAGCGCGGCACGTTCCTCGTCGGTGAAGTACGGGGATTCGCGCCACGCGGCGACCGCGAACAGCCGCTCGGTCGTCTCGCCGTCCTTCAGCGCGAGCCGTGGGTGCAGATCCACGCACACGCTGCAGCCGTTGATCTGGCTGGCCCGCAGGTGCATCAGATGCAGTGTCCGCGTGGGAACATCGACGCTGTCGGTGGACTGTCCGAGCGCGAGGATCGCCTGCATCGCCGCGGGCAGGACCATGACCGGATTCTTCATTCGAGACTGCATCGTTCGCTCCTTGTCACATTCGGTTGTGGCCGTTCGTCACTTCATCGACGAAACCGGGCGGAAGGATGTGACAGGTGAGCGACGAAGAGTTTCTGGCGCGGCAGTTCGAAACCCACCGCGCGCACCTGCGGGCCGTGGCGCTGCGGATGCTGGGTTCGGGGCCGGACGCCGACGACGCACTCCAGGAGACATGGTTGCGGCTGAGCCGTTCCGACACGAGTGAGGTCGCCAACCTCGCCGGCTGGCTGACGACCGTGGTGAGCCGGGTGTGCCTCGATCAGCTGCGGGCCCGCGGAGCCCGGCCCGAGGTGTCGCTCGACGATCCCGAGCGTCCGGAGCCGGTCCTCCCCCAACCCGCGGCCGGACCCGAACACGAAGCGGTGCTGGCCGATTCCGTCGGCGTCGCGATGCTCGTCGTCCTGGACACACTCGCGCCGGCCGAGCGCCTCGCGTTCGTACTGCACGACATGTTCGGGGTGCCGTTCGACGAGATCGCCCCGATCGTCGACCGGGCACCGGCCGCGACCCGGCAACTCGCGAGCCGCGCGCGGCGGCGGGTGCAGGGTGCCACGGTCGCCCCGGCGGATCTGTCGCGCCGTCGGCGGGTCGTCGACGCGTTTCTCGCCGCGTCCCGCGAAGGGCGGTTCGACGACCTGCTGGCTCTGCTCGATCCGGAGGTGAGCCTGCTCGCCGACGACGCCGCCGTCGCGTCGGCACGGCTGGGTGCCGCGGCGGGGGCACCGGGCCTGCAGCGCGAACTGCACGGCGCCCGCGCGGTCGCGACCGCCTTCTCCGGCCGCGCCCGGGCCGCCCAGGCCGCACTTGTCGACGGCATGCCCGGCGCCGCGTGGGCGCCCGGCGGCGTCGTCCGGTCGGTGTTCGTCTTCGCCGTCGAGGACGGGCGGGTGGCCTCGATCGAGGTGGTCGTCGAGCCCGATCGGGTCGCGGCTCTGGACGTCGTGCTCATCAACGGGAACTGACGTCCACCGCGCGGTTCAACCGAGCGAACGATACATTCGGTCGGGCGCAGGCGGAGCCGACCACGCAGGATCACCACCGACATCGTGTTCGTCGAGAGCTGAACTCGTTCCGGGACAACCGAACACCGGGAACAATGAACCGCATGGACCCGAACGTCGTCGATCTCGCCGGCCGGCGCGCCTCTTCCCCGGCCACGTCCGCCCCGGGTCGTCGTCTGCTCCGGCAGGTCTACGGCGAGGTCCTGCGGGACGAACGCCGCGACCAGGACCGCAGCCTCGACGACGTAGCCCGGTCCGTCGGCATGTCCAAGCAGTACCTGTCCGAGGTCGAGCGCGGCCGGAAGGAACCGTCGTCGGAGATGCTGCAGTCGGTGTGCGACGCGCTCGGTCTGCCCATGGAACAGCTGCTTGCCCGAGGTATCCGCAGGATGACCGCGCACCGCGCGCTCCGGAGCGTCCCCGGCGCAGGCGTCGAACTGTGCGCGGCATGACCGTCACCCGTCGCGGCTGACGATCACGTGGTCGGCGAGCCCGTACCCGACCGCCTCCTCCGGGCCGAAGATGCGGTCGCGGTCGGTGTCGCGGCGCAGTTCGGCGGTGCCGCGTCCCGTGTGCCGGGCGAGGATCTCCTCCGTCTGCGCCCGCACCCGCATCACCTCCGCGGCCTGCAACGCGAGGTCGGAGATGGTGCCCTGCCCCTGCGCCGACGGTTGATGCAACAGCACCCGCGAATGCGCGAGTACGTGCCGGCGACCGGGCGCTCCCGCGGCGAGCAGCACCGCAGCGGCGGAGGCGGCCTGCCCCATGCAGTACGTGGCGACCTTCGGCCGCAGGAACTGCATCGTGTCGTAGACCGCGAGCATCGCCGTCGTCGACCCTCCCGGCGAGTTGATGTACAGGCCGATCTCACGATCCGGTGATTCGGCCTCGAGGTGCAGCAGCTGCGCCATGATCACATTGGCGACCCCGTCGTCGATCTCCGTGCCGAGGAAGACGATTCGTTCGTTCAGCAACCGGCTGAAGACATCATAGGACCGCTCGCCGGCGGGGGTGCGCTCGACGACGTACGGAATCGCGTACTGGGTCTGCATTCTCGGTGATGTGCTCACGACAACCCCATCCGAGGTGCCGCGGCGAACGGCGCCAGCTCGGCGAGCGACCCCGCAACCGAGTCGATGATCCCGTAGTCACGGGCCTGTTCCGGGGTGAACCAGCGGTCGCGGTCGCTGTCACGTTCGATCTCCTCGACGGACCGGCCGGTGGCGTCGGCGAGGATCTGCTGGGACTGCCGCTTCATGTACTCGAGGTTCTCTGCCTGGATCGCGATGTCGACGGCGGTGCCGGCGAATCCGGCCGACGGCTGGTGCATCATGATCCGGCTGTGCGGCAGGCCGATCCGCTTGCCCTTGGTCCCCGCGGCGAGCAGCACCTGTCCCATGCTGGCGGCGAAGCCGACGGCGACGGTCACCACGTCGTTCGGGACGAGTGCCATCGTGTCGTGGATGGCCAGGCCGGCGAGCACCGATCCGCCGGGCGAGTTGATGTGGAGAACGATGTCCCGTTCGTCGTCCGCCGCGGCGAGCAGCACGAGTTCGGCGCACACCCGCTCGGCCATCTCGTCGTTCACCTCGCCGGTGAGCAGCAGCGTCCTGTGCCGGAACAGTCTGTCGGCCAGTTGGTCCCGATACGTCTGGGTTGATTCGATCATGGGATCAGTTTCAGCGCCCCCGACGCGGACGGCGCCGTTCGTCCGCTCACGGCAGACCCGCCTCGATTCCGAGCGAAAGGCACACTCGATCGAGTGACGGAGACGAGGGATACATTCGCTCGGACGCACGCGCGCACGCCACCCCCACGGCGACGGGCCTTCGGATCAGGCGTCGAGGACCGCCCCGGCCCGCTCCGGAAGGGTGTACGCCGCGACCGCGGCGACGGCGAACGCGGCGGCGAACACCCCGAACACCAGGCCGTTGCCGCCGTGCAACAGCCACGGCACCATCAGCGGCGCGAGGATCGACGCGATCCGGCCGAACGCGGCAGCGGCGCCCGTGCCGGCTCCACGCACCGAGGTCGGATACAGCTCGGGCCCGATCGCGTACAGGGCGCCCCACGCCCCGAGGTTGAAGAACGACAGCATCATTCCGGCTGCGACGATCGTGGCGGGGCTTCCGGCGAGGCCGAACAGTGCGGCTGCGACCGCCGATCCGACGAGGAACGTGGCGAGGGTCGGGCGGCGGCCCCACACTTCGATCAGCCATGCCGCGACCGCGTAGCCGGGCAGCTGCGCCAGCGTGATGATGAGCGTGTACTCGAACGACTTGACGAGGTCGAAACCCTGGTTGACCAGCAGGCTGGGCAACCAGATGAATGCGCCGTAGTACGACAGGTTGATGCCGAACCACACGGTCCACAGTGCGGCGGTGCGCGACCGCAGTCTCGGGGACCAGATCGATTCCGGGACGACGGGCTCCGGCTCGGCGACCGCAGTCTCGGGTGCGGGGGTGGGAACGGCCACGCCCGCCGACTTCTCGAACGCGCGTACGGCCGCTTCGGCCTCGACGTAGCGGCCCTTGCGTTCGAGGAACCGCACCGACTC
The DNA here is from genome assembly GCF_001646785.1 of Rhodococcus phenolicus. Lineage (GTDB taxonomy): Bacteria > Actinomycetota > Actinomycetes > Mycobacteriales > Mycobacteriaceae > Rhodococcus > Rhodococcus phenolicus. The sequence continues at coordinate 22,107 of NZ_LRRH01000071.1, read as the reverse complement.
GGGCAGGCCGAGCCGCACGACCACGGCGTACAACGTCGGGATGACTCCGGCGAGCAGCGCCCACCGCCAGCCGTCGTCGCCGATCGGTACGACGAAGTAGCCGATGAGGGCGGCCAGGATCCAGCCGACCGCCCAGAACGCCTCGAGCGCCACCACCACGCGACCGCGGACCTTGCGCGGCGCGTATTCACTGACCAGCGTCGATGCGACCGGCAGTTCCGCGCCCAGCCCGAGGCCGACGACGAACCGCAGCACCAGCAGCACCGCGACCGATCCGGCCAGCGCGGACGCCCCGGTCGCCAGTCCGTACACGAGCAGCGTCGTCGCGAACACCTGCCTGCGTCCGATGCGGTCCGCGAGCAGGCCGCCGAGCGCGGCCCCGACGGCCATGCCGACGAAGCCGATCGAGCCGATCCACGACAGCTGGGTGCTGCTCAGGTTCCATTGCACGGCGAGCGCGGCCATCACGAACGAGATGAGTCCGACGTCCATGGCGTCGAGCGCCCAGCCGACGCCGGAGCCGAGCACCAGCTTGGCGTGTCTACGGGTGAACGGCAGTTCGTCGAGCCGCTGGGCGCGCGTGGTCATGAACCGCAACGTACCGCCCGCGGGCAGCACCCGTCGCAGCGCGTGCGCGCGGACGGTCCCGCGCGGTCGTCAGCCCCGGGCGGCCGCCTCGAGCAACGGCACCTCGATCCTGCGCATCTTCATCAGGGCGTCGCTGACCCGCCCCACGACCTCCGGATCCGGATCGGACATCAGTTCGGTGAGCCGGCGCGGCACCACCTGCCAGGACACCCCGAACCTGTCCTTCAGCCATCCACACTGGGATTCCTCGCCGCCGTCGGCGGTGAGGGCGTTCCAGTAGTGGTCCACCTCGTCCTGGTCTCGGCAGTCGATCGAGAACGACACGGCCTCGCTGAACCGGAACTGGGGACCGCCGTTGAGTCCGCCGAACAGGGTTCCGTCGAGTTCGAAGTCGACGGTCAGGACGGTGCCCGCGGGCACGGGCGTCCCTTCGGGGTAGTGGGTCACGTTCAGGATGCGGGAGTTGGGGAACACCGTGATGTAGTACTCGGCCGCTTCCTGTGCGTTCATGTCGAACCACAGCCACGGGGTGATCTTGGGCATCGTCGTCTCCTTGCCTGGGGTCTCCATCGTCGAATACACAGACCGGCCGGGGGACGAAAAGTCATCGATCGGGACTGGGATGATCAGGCGCGATTCCCGGGTACCTCCGCGAGCCGCGCCGGATAGAAGAACTCGTGGATGGGGGTCCGCACCCACCACGCGCCCGTGGCGCGCCGTTCCGCGCGTGTCGAGAACCGGTAGCGGAACAAACGGGCCCGCACGTAACGCGGTGGTTCTTCGGGGAACGGGTTGTGGCGCAGCAGTTTCAGAACGTGTTCGTCGTTCTGCAGCAGTTTCGCCATGAGCGGCGGGAACCAGCGGGCCGCGTAGTCCGGGGAGATCCCGGCGAACCACATGAGCCAGTCCAGGCGCAGGTGGTACGGCGCGAACTGCCGTGGCCGGCGCCGCACGTCGCCCGGTTTGCCCTTGAATTCGTATTCCCTCCACACCGTGTCCGAGTCCGGGTGCTCGCTCGCGGTGCCCTCGACGACGACCTCCCGCCGCACCCGGGTCACGCTGCCGAACGCCCCGTAGGTGTTCACGAAGTGCCAGCGATTGAAACTGGCGTTCATCTTCTGCCCACGGGAGATCATGTTCTGCACGGGCCGGTAGCTGAGCACCACCACCACGGCGGCCAGGCCCGATACCATCACGACGAACGCCGTCGGTGTGTCCGCGTAGCTGCGGGACGCACCGGCGGGGAGCACCGCGTCGTAGAACGAATCCGGCAGCACGGACAGCCCGAGGATGATCGCCATCCAGTTCAGCCACGAGAAGTTTCCGCTCGCCACCAGCCACAACTGGGTGACGATCATGATCGCGGCGGCGATCCCGGCGACCGGTTGCGGCAGGAACAACCCGAACGGCACGACCAGCTGCGTGACGTGGTTGCCGGCGACCTCCACCTTGTGCAGCGGTCGCGGCAGGTGGTGGAAGTACCAGCTCAGCGGCCCAGGCATGGGCTGGGTTTCGTGGTGGTAGTAGAGGCACGTCAGGTCACGCCAGCAGCGGTCGCCGCGCATCTTGATCAGGCCGGCACCGAATTCGAGGCGGAACAGCAGCCACCGCAGCAGGATCAGCACGACGAACGGCGGTGCGGTCGCGGCATTGCCCAGGAACATCGCCAGCACACCGGCCTCGAGGATCAGGGATTCCCATCCGAACGAGTACCACGTCTGTCCCACATTGACGATCGACAGGTACAGCGCCCACAGCACGAACCACACGAGCATCGTCGCCGGAAGCGGCAGCAGGTCCGTGACACCCAGTAGGGTGGCGGCGGCGAGCGCGGCTCCGGTCACCGCGACGGCCGCGAAGAAGCGATCCGTGTAGTGGCGGTGGAAGATGCTCGGTGCGCTCCGGAACGGCACCGCCCGCACGAAGTCCGGGATCGGCAACAGCCCCTCGCTGCCGAGCAGCGCGCGGAACTGGTTGAACGCCACCAGGAACGCGACGAGGTAGAGAGCCGCGAGTCCCCGTGTGAAGAACATCCGGCCCCACGTGTAACCGTCCGCATCGAACCAGTCCACCGCTGTCTCCGATTCCGAGGATCCCACCGCCGCGGCCCTTTGGGAACCCGCCGCCCCCGGCGAGCGGAGAACCGACACCCGGCCGCACCGAATATCCGGACCCTCCACCCGGGGTACGGCTACCGTCGGACTGTGCGTGTGTCCCGGATCGTCGCCGTGTCGGACGCCGTGGGTGCCACCCGCTCACGGCGGGAGAAGGTCGCGCTGCTGCGCGAGGTCCTGGCCGATCTGCAACCGGACGAGGTCGAACCGGTCGTCGCGTGGCTGTCGGGAGAGGTGAGGCAGGGCCGGGTCGGGGTCGGATGGCGCACCCTGACCGGACTGGACATCGATCCGGCGCCCGGCCCGGCGCTGTCCGTCGGTGAACTCGACGCGACCCTCACGACTCTCGCCGCGACCACCGGTGCCGGATCCACGGAACGACGGCGGGCCCTGCTGACCTCCCTGTTCGGTGCCGCGACCGCGGACGAGCAGCGCTTCTTCGTCCGGTTGCTCACCGGCGACCTGCGGCAGGGTGCGCTCGAAGGGGTGATGACCGACGCGGTCGCCGCGGCCTCGTCGGTTCCCGTCGAGGCGGTGCGGCGGGCGTTCATGCTGTCCGGCCGCCTCCCAGCGACCGCATCGGCCGCTCTCACCGGTGGCGTGGAGGCGCTGGGTGTATTCCGGCTCGAGGTGGGGCGGCCGATCCGGCCGATGCTGGCCTCCCCCGCTGGCTCGCTCGCCGATGCGCTCGCCACGCTCGGATCGGCGGTGAGCGTCGAGTACAAGCTCGACGGCGCCCGCATCCAGGTGCACCGCCACGGCGACGAGGTCCGCGTGTACACACGTACTCTGCGTGAGATCACCTCCGGTGTACCGGAACTCGTCGAACTGGTCGCATCCCTGCCGTGCACGAGTGTGGTGCTCGACGGCGAAACCCTCGCGCTGGACGACAGCGGACGGCCACGCCCGTTCCAGGAGACGATGAGCCGTTTCGGGACCGGGAGCACCCACGATCTGCTGTTGCGGCCGTACTTCTTCGACTGCCTGCACCTCGACGGCGCCGACCTGCTCGACGCACCGCTGACCGACAGGATCGCCGCGCTCGAATCGGTCGCATCGCCCTATCGCATCCCGTCCTTGATCGAACCCGATTCCGACTCGGCGGCAGCACATTTCGATGCTGCGCTCGCGGCGGGTCACGAGGGTGTGATGGTCAAGTCACTCGCCGATCCGTACGCGGCCGGCCGCCGGGGCCGCACGTGGCTCAAGGTCAAACCCGAACACACTCTGGACCTGGTGGTGCTCGGCGCGGAGTGGGGATACGGCCGGCGCACGGGATTCCTGTCGAATCTCCATCTGGGTGCCCGCGACCCCGGCGGCGGTGAACCGATCATGGTGGGCAAGACCTTCAAGGGCCTGACCGACGCGCTGCTGCGCTGGCAGACCGACGAATTCCCCCGGCACGAACGGTCCCGCGACGCGCACACCGTCTACCTGCGTCCCGAACTGGTCGTCGAGATCGAACTCGATGGAGTCCAGGTGAGCCCGCGCTATCCCGGCGGGGTCGCCCTGCGGTTCGCGCGCGTGCTGCGGTACCGCCCCGACAAGGACGCCGCGGACGCCGACACCATCGACGCGGTGCGGGCGCTCCTCCCCTCCGGGTGAGGGTTCCACCACCCGGACAGACCGAATACCAGTTCCCACCATTCAGGAGAACACGTGACCGAAACCGCTGCTTCCCCCGCCACCGGCCCCGGCCGGGAACGTCAGGGCGTCGTCTATCGCGACGGTGCGCTCGGCCGCCGGCCCGCTGTGCCGACCGCCTTCACCGACCTCGAACGCGCCGCGCGCCGGGCCAGTTCGAAGCGAGCCTGGGCGTACGTCGCGGGAGGGGCCGGGGAAGGCCGCACGATGCGCAACAACCGGCGCGCGTTCGACCGGTGGGCCATCGTGCCACGCATGGCGCACGGCGTCACCGAACGTGATCTCCGCACCACGGTGGTGAACACCGTGCTGCCGTCGCCGCTGCTGCTCGCGCCGGTCGGCGCGGGCGCGCTGATGGCACCCGACAGCGACCTGGCGATCGCGCGGGCCGCCGCGGCGACGGGTGTGCCGTACATCTTCTCCAACCAGGGTTGCAGTCCGATGGAGGACTGCGCCGCCGCGATGGGCGGCGCGTCGCGCTGGTTCCAGCTGTACTGGAGCTCGGACGAAGGGCTCGTCGACAGCCTGCTGCACCGAGCCGAGGCGATCGGCGCCGAGGCTGTCGTCGTCACCCTCGACACGACGATGCTGGGGTGGCGCCCGCAGGACCTGAACCTGGGTTCGCTGCCGTTCGCGCGGGGGGAGGGCATCGCCCAGTACACGTCCGACGGGCGTTTCCGCGACATCGTCCGGCAGCGGATCGACGCGCTCCGCGAAACCGTCACGGAACGGCCCGATGTCACGCTCGGCGCGATCCGCACGCTGCTGGCGATGACCCGCAACCATCCGGGCCGGTTCCTCGACAATCTGCGCTCCCCTGTGCCGCGTGCCGCCGCGGAGACCTTCCTCGACATCTACTCGAATCCGGGATTGAGCTGGGATCACCTGGCGACGTTACGCGAGCGCACGCGGTTGCCGATCGTGCTCAAGGGGATTCTGCATCCCGACGATGCGCGACGCGCGGTCGACCTCGGCGTCGACGCGATCGTGGTGTCGAATCACGGTGGACGGCAGATCGACGGGTCGATCGCCTCGCTCGATGCGCTCCCCGACATCCGGGCGGCGATCGGCCGGGAACCGACCGTCCTGCTGGACAGTGGAATCCGTAGCGGCGCCGACGTGTTCGTCGCGCTCGCCCTCGGCGCCGATGCGGTGCTGCTCGGCCGGCCCTACATGTACGGGCTGGCCGTCGCGGGCCGGCGCGGGGTCGAGGAGGTGATCCGCAACGTGATCGCCGAGTTCGACCTCACCATGGCCTTGACGGGTGCGCGGTCGGTCGCCGACATCGACGAGCGGTTCGTCCGGCCCAACCCGTCGTCGTGAGAGCGCCGCTGCGCGTCAGCTCTCGGCGAGAATGGTGCGGCGCAGCCCGCTCGCGCGCAGCACCTGCCGGCCCACGCCGGCGCGCACCGCGTCCTCGGTGCCGATGATCCGCACGTGGGTCCGGGCGCGGGTGATCGCGGTGTACAGCAGTTCCCGCGTCAGCAGCGACGACGTCGCGTCGGGCAGCACCACCGACACGGTGTCGTACTGACTGCCCTGGCTGCGGTGGATCGTCATCGCATACACCGTCTGCACCGCCGACAGGTGGCTCGGATGCAGCAGGAACGGCTCCTTTCCGCGTGCGAACGCCGCGACCGGCGTGTCGTCCTCACGGCGGACCACGACCCCGGTGTCGCCGTTGTAGATGCGCAGGTCGTGGTCGTTGGCGGTGACCATGAGCGGCTGTCCCGGATACCAGTGCTCCGGGTCGAGGCGACGACCGGACGCCGCACCGATCCATTCCATGGCCTGCCGGGCCCAGCGCTGCACCCCGTACTCGCCGTCCCGGTGCGCACACAGCAGCCGGTGGGTCTCGAAGCGGGCCAGCGCGGTGTGCGCGTCGCCCGCGACCGCGGCGGCGGTGACCTCCTCGGCCGAACGGACGACATCGTCGTGCAGGGCGTTCAGGTCGCCGGGGGCATGGAAGGACACCTCGGGCACACCGCTGCGCAGGATCCGCATCGTCTCGTCGTCGTCGCCGTCGCGCACCGCGACCGCGAGTCGCGCGATGGCCCCACCGAACCTCCTGCCGCGGCTGAGGCGGACCACACTGCCGCGCAGCCGTTCCCGCTCCCCGGCACCGAACGCGGCTTCGTCCGGGTCGTCGGCGGCGGCCAGGTCGCGTGCGGCGATGTCGACGAACACCGGGTTGGGGGTGCCGGAAACGGGTCGCGCCACGAGGTCCGCGAGGACCGCTCCGGCATCGACGGACGTGAGCTGGTCGGGGTCGCCGACGAGCACGAGCCTGGTGTCCGGCCGCACCGCCTCGAGCAGGCAGCTCATCATCGTCAGCGACACCATGGAGGTTTCGTCGACGACGATCGCGTCGAACGGCAGGTGGTTGCCGGCGTGGTAGCGGAACCGGGTGCGGCCGCGCTGCCAGCCGAGCATCCGGTGCAGGGTCATGGCGGTGACGTCGGGTGCCAGCCCGAGCGTCCCGGCCTGGTCGCGCACCGATTCCTGCAGTCGCGCCGCCGCCTTGCCGGTGGGCGCGGCCAGGCCGATCCGCACGCCCGGTCCGTGCAGCGACGTGAGCAACGCGAGGATCCGCGCGACGGTGTGCGTCTTTCCGGTACCGGGACCACCGGCGATGACGGTGGTCCAGTGGGTCGCGGCAAGTGCGGCGGCCACGCGTTGCCGGTCCGGCGCCGGCGACGGGCGGGACGGGTCGGCCGGGTCGCGGAACAACTCGTCGAGCCGCTGCACGAGCAGGCCCGCGTCGATGTCCGGATAGTCGCGGCCCCGCTCGTCCAGGGCACGCCGCACGATCTGTTCCTGCCGGAAGTAGCGCTCCAGGTACAGCAGCGGCCCGGCGTCGGTGTCGACGAGCCGCAGCGGGCGCAGCGGACCGGTCGGAGATCCCGTGGTCAGGGGGCTGCGACGCAACGCGGCGACGACCTCGTCGTCGTCCGGCCACGGGAGCGCGGCCGGATCCACCTCGGCGTTCTCGTCGACACCGACATCCCGCAGGCGGGTCAGGTCCAGGCACACCGAACCCGACCGCACGGCCCGCACCGCCAGTGCGGTGGCGAGCTGAACACCTTCGTCGGGTTCGGCGCCGAGACCCGCCAGTCGCAGGGCGACGTGCACGTCGGCCGCGGCGAGGACACCGGCCTCGTTGAACGCGCGCAGTGCGCCTTTGCCGCGCTGGGCCACCAGGACATCGATCACGGCTGGTCCTTTCCGGCGAGCAGGTCGGACAGTTCGGTGACGAGGGCGGCCGGCGGTGTCCAGTCGAACACCCCGACCCCGGCCGGGGTGTCGGGTCCGACCATGCCGCGCACGAACAGGTACTGCGCACCGCCCAGGTGGGCGGCGGGGTCGTAGCCGGGCAGCCGCCACCGCAGGTATCGATGCAGCGCAACAGAATACAGCAGCGCCTGCATCGGATAGTGGGCGCGCAGCATCTCCGCGGCCATCCGATCGCGGGTGTAGTGCTCGGTGGTCAGCTCGCCGGGCGCGAGCCGGTTCGTCTTGTAGTCGACGATCACGAAGCGGCATTCCGCGGCACTCCGCTCTGCGCCGGGCACCCGCAACACCGCGTCGATGCTGCCGGTGAGATAGCCGCGCAACGGAATCGGATCGAGCGTCCGTACCAGATCCGCGTAGGGCAACATCGGATCGTCGGCGGGCAGGTGCCGGCGCAGCAGGGCACCGACCGCGTCGAGTGTCACGGTCGCCGCGACCGGGGTGTCCCCGCCGGCGAGCGGCAGTTCGAAGTCGAGCTCGGCCAGCCGGTCCGACGGCGCGATTCCGGCGAGTGTGGTGCCGAGGTCGCCGAGCGGGGTGTGCAGCACGGGCAGCAGGGCCGCGGCCAGTGCCTCCGGGTCGACCTCCGAGAGTTGCGCGGCGATCACGTCGCGGCAGCGCTCGAGCAGTTCGGTACCGAGATCGGCGGCGCTGGTGTCGACGACCTCGAGGACCGCGTGCACGAGGGTGCCGAACACGGTGCCGCCGGGCAGCTCGTTCATCGGCGACTCGATCACGGCTACCGCCGGCTCCCCTTCGCGTTCGCCACCGGCCGGCAGCGGCGGCTCCTCCGGTTCGTCGTCCTTGTCCGGATTCTCCACTTCACTTGCGACACCGGGATTGTCGTGCGCGGAGGCGGTCAGCGCCGAGTAGGACGTGCGCCGCCAGTGCTCGTCGAGAACCCGGTCGAACCGGGCCGCGGCAAGCGTTTCGTCGCGGTCGCGGTCGCGGCTCCAGGCCGGCACCGGGATCGGGCCCGGGCCGACCGCCTCGGTGACGATGAGCCCGTCGGCGCGCTCGGACCATGCGGCGAACTGGTCGGCGACGGCCGCGTCGGTGGGGACCTTCACGCCGGGCGCGAGGTCGGCGGTGCCGTCGACGCGGCCCGCGAGCATTCGGTGCAGCGGCGACGATCCGGTGCCGTAGGACGGCGCCCACCACAGCGCGAGGTGACACCGTGCCCGCGTCAGCGCGACGTACAGCAGCCGCAACTCCTCCCCGGCAGCCTCCTCGTCGTGCCGGGCGCGGCGCTGCCCGTATCCGGGGCTGCCCTCGCCGCCGACGTCGAGGATGCGCCGGTCGTCTTCGTGCAGCAGCAACGGATCGGGGTTCGGGTGTTTCGCCGAATCCCACCCGAACGGCACGTACACCACCGGGAATTCGAGACCCTTGCTGCCGTGCACGGTGAGGATCTGCACGGCCGCGGCGTCGCTGTCGAGCCGGCGGCTGCGGTCGGCGCTGCCGGTACCCGGATCGAGCATCCGCTCCTCGAGCCAGCGCGTCAGCGCGGCCGGCCCCAGGAATTCTTCGGCGGCAACACGATCGAGCAACTGCGCGATGTGCCGCACGTCGGTCAGGGCGCGTTCGCCGGACGCGGACGCGAGCAGCCGCGCCTCCAGTCCGCCGACCGCCGCGAGGCGTTCGAACAACGCCGCGAAACCGGACCGCGCGAACACCGTCGACAGTTCCCGCAGCCTGCCGCCGACCTCGGCGACCAACTCGTCACCGCGGGTGTCGACGTCGTCGACGGTGTAGCCGAGCAGGGAGGTCAGCGCGGCCAGCCGCACCCGATCGGACCGGTGCGGTTGCTCGAGCGCCTGCAGCAGCCACAGCCAATCCTGCGCGGAGGGGGTCGCGAACACGCTGGTACCGCCGGCCAGCACGCACGGCACGCCGGTACGCACCAGCGCGTCGTACACGAGCGACACCTGCGTGTGGGTGCGCACCAGCACCGCGATGTCGCCCGGTTCGATTCGGCTCGGTCCCCGCCCGTGGTCGACGGTGGCGCCGTCCTCAAGCAGCCGCACGACGGCGGCGGCGACATCACGCGCGACCCGCGACCGCAGCGCCCCCACGGTGGGAAATCCGGAACTGCCGTAGGGTCCGGCTCCGGTGCGCGGCAGGTAGCGCATCCGGATCGGCGGTGCACCCGTCAGGCGCGAGGGCGGTTGCGCTGCGTCGACCGGATGCACCACGATCCGCGAGTCACCCAGTGCGGCACCGCCGTACAACCGGCGCAGTGCCGCAAGCAGGTTGCCGTCGCTGCGCCAGTTGGTGGTCAGTTCCAGGTGACTGTCCGCGACCGCGACGGCCTCGAGGTAGCTGAGGACCTCTGCCCCGCGGAAGGCGTAGATCGCCTGCTTGGGGTCGCCGACGAGCACGAGGGTGGTGTGCCCGTGGAAGGCGCGACGCAGGATCTCCCACTGTTTCGGGTCGGTGTCCTGGAATTCGTCGACGAGCACCACCGCGAACCGCGAGCGGATGCGCCGGCACGCCGCGTCGCCGTGTTCGGGATCGCCCAGCACCCGGTGCAGGAGCGCGAGCTGATCGTCGAAGTCACGCAGACCCACCGCCCGCTTGCGACGTTCGACCTCGGCGCGCACGGCCCGGGCGAACGCGACCCGCTCCCCCGCCGGGGTGCCCTCGGCGCCCTCCGGGACGAGGTCGGCCTGCGGGTCGAAGACCGCGGCGCGCGCGGCGGCGGTCGCCTCGGACAGACCGATCGGGGCGCTCTCGACCCGCCCGTAGGTACGCAGGTAGAGGTCCGCGACGACTTCGGTGGTGAGGTCGCCGACGTCCTCGACGAGGACCACGTCGGGTTCCCGTTCCCCCGCGATGCCGAGTTCGTCGAGCATGCGCTGGCAGAACCCGTGGGTGGTGGCGATGGTCGTGGCGTCGAAGTTCGACAGGGCCTGCCGGAGCCGGGTGCGGTGCGCGGCGACGTCGCCGTCGGCCAGATATCGGATCAGTTCGTCGCCGCTGCTCCGCGCGGCGTCCGGGTCGGCGAGTGCCGCCGCGACGGTGGCGAACCGTTCCCGGGTGCGTTCGCGCAGTTCCTGGGTGGCGGCGCGGCTGAACGTCACGAGCAGCAGTTCCGACAGGTCGGCGTGGCCTTCGGCGACGAACCGGGTCGCCAGGCCGACGATCGCGTAGGTCTTGCCGGTGCCGGCGCTGGCCTCGAGCACGGTGGTGCCGCGCGGCAGCGGGCCGAGCAGGTCGAACGCCGTTGCCGGCGACGTCGGCGCCGTCATCACGGCCTCCCTTGGATTTCCGAGGCCAGCAGCGGTTCCCAGAGGCGCCGCGCGAGGACTCCGAAACGGGTCGGATCGTCGTGCCAGGCGCGTTCGTCGTCGAGCGGCACGGCAGCGGTCAGCGTGCTCAGGCTCACTCCCGTTCCGTAGAGGTACGTCAGGTGCCGGTCCTTGCCGTCGCCGAACGCACCGCCGAACTCCTTGCCCGCGGATTCGAGGGCCATCTCGACAGAGTCGCCGCGGTAGCGCCGGTTCGCGTATTCGGCGGAGGCACCGGTGGTGATCGGCAGCGGCCTGTGCAGTCCGCGGTCGCGCAGGCTCACCAACCGCAGGAGCTGCTCGTGTGCGTCCGCCGGCGCGGTGAGGGTGGAACGCCAGGCGGGTGTGCGGAAACGGCCGCGGCCGGTGGTCACCGCCTGCCACGTGCCGGGACGACCCGACGCGGCGACCGCGAGCAGGTGGACCCACGCCGTCATCCGCTGTTTCGGCGCCAGCCGTGAGAAGGTGCTCCGCGCGATGGTCGTGCCGTGGACACCGCCGACGGTACCGGTGAGGCGGCGACCCCCACCGAGATCGACGACGACATCGGCCGTGTCGGCGGGGCCTGCGTGCACCGGCCCGCACGTCGCGACGAGTTCTTCGACGGTGCGGGTCACGTCGCCGAGCACGTGCTCGCCCAGCGCCGCCGGGGGCAGGGTGCCGCGGCGCCACTCGGCGGCGCGGAAATCGGCCGGATCGACACCGGCCAGACGTGCCTCGAGCATGCGCTCACCGAGATTCCAGCGGGCGAGTCCGTCGAGTTCGATGTCGAGGGCGTCGGCGATGTTCTCGTCGAGTTCGGGAATGCGCAGGCCCAGCCGCTGCCGCAGGAACCCCTGCGTGGGGTGGGTGAGGAAGGCGACGAGCTCGGCGAGGTCGATGTCACCGTCCACGGGCCGGGGCGCCAGGGCCGTGCACGCCGCGCCGACCGGACGCGGCGGTTCGGGATCGGGCCGCGCCGCGGCCCGGGCCCCGGCGAGGGCGGCGGTGTCGAAGCTGAACGGCGCGTCCGCACGGAAATTGCGGGCATCGAACGGCTGCAACGGATGCCGCGTCACGATGGCGCCGGGCCCCGCGTCGCTTCGCTCGCCCCCGTCACTTCGCTCACCCCCGGTCTCGGTGCCGGTCATGGCGGCGACGACGTCGCGCAGTTCGCTGAGCGGGACGGCGGGTGGCCGCGGCGCTCCGGTGACCGGATCGGCACCGGTGTGGAACAACAGCACCCGGTCGCGCGCGGACATCAACGCGTCGAGCAGCAGCTGCCGGTCCTCGCTGCGCGGGTCTCTCTCCCCCACAACGGGATCGAGGGAGGTGACGTCGTCGCCGTCGATGTGGGTGCCGCGCGGGAAGTGCTCGTCGTCGAGCCCGAGCAGCACCACCACACGGTGCGGCACCGATCGCATCGGCACCATCGTGCAGACCGTGAGTTCACCGGTGCGGAAGTTCGCCCGGGTGGGCCGGCCCGCCAGCCGGCTCGCGAGCATGGACCGCACGTCGGCGAGGCGGAGGTGCGCGCCACCGCTGTGTTCGACGGCGGCGGCGAGTTCGCGGTGCGCCTGGACGAGTTGCCAGCTGTCGCCCGGCGCGACATCGGCGAGCAGGTCGACGGCGCGGGTCAGGTCGGCGGACCACCGGGTGGCGGGTTTGGGACCTCGGAGACTGTGCAGCACCGAGTGCAGCCGGTCGATGTACTCGGCGAATCGGCCCGCGCGGTCGATGTCGTTGCTGTCCACATCATCGAACGGCAGTGCGAGCGAAAGCCATTCGCTCTGCGACTCGTCGGCGGCGACCCCCAGCAGGAGCCGGTCGAGTGCCGTGCCGAAAGTGTTCTGCGGGAAGTCTCCGAGGCCGACCGCGGCGCGCTGGCCCTTGGCCAGGCCCCACCGGGCGCCGGTCTCGACGGTCCATTCCTGCAGGCGTTCCAGGTCGTCGTCGGTGAATCCGAGCCGGCGCCGCACCGGCGGCGCCGCGGCCAGGTCGAGGACCTGGCTCGCGGTGACGCGGGCATCGGCGAGGTCGAGGAGGGTCGCGACGACGGCGAGGACGGGGTTGGTGCGGCGCAGGCCGCGGTCGGCGACGCGCACCCGCAGGCCGTGGCCCGGATGCCCGGCCACGCCCTGCCCGAACGCGGCGTGGACGAGCGGGGCATAGGTCTCGACGTCGGGGCACATGACGATCACGTCGCGAGGCTCGAGCGTCGGATCTTCGCGGAACAGGTGCAGCAGCGACTCGCGCAGCACCTCGACCTGGCGGGTCGGGCCGTGGCACGCGTGGATCTGCACGGTGCCGTCGGCGGATGCGGTACCGGCGACCGGCGGCCGGTCCGCGCGGATGTCGGCCTGCAACCGGCCGAGCAGCGTGCCGGCGGGCTCGTCCGAGCGGTGGTGCACGTCGGCGCCGTCGAGGTCGCTCAGGCGGGCCTGGAATTCGCGGACGTCGCGGGCAAGGGCGGCGAGCAGCGGATGACGCACGGCGAGGGCGCTGTCGTCGTCCGCGCGCCGCAAACGACGCGGCGTTCCGGTGAGCGCCTCCCACATCGCCGGGCTCGGGTGCGGCAGCCACAGGTGCACGTCGCGGCGCTCGCCGAGCGCGGACAGCACCGCGAGCTGCACCGCAGTCAGCCGGGTCGGCCCGAACAGGGACAGCCGTTCCGGCAGGTCGACGACACCGGGTTCGGCGCGCAGCCGCGAGCACGCGGCGTCGAGCCGCTGGGCCGGGCTGTCGCTGCCGATGCGGTCGCGCAGGCGACGCCACAGTTCGGCCTGCCACAGCAGGTGCTCACCGAGCGGTGCACCTGTGCCGTCCGTGTCCCGGCCCGCCGCCCAGTCCACGAGCATCTGCGGCCGCTGGGCGCCGTAGCTGCGCATCAGCTCGGCCAGGTGCGCGGCGGTCGCGTAGCGGCGACCGGCACGGAAGTCGTCGCTGCCGTGCCCGAGGTGCCGGGACAGCACCGCGCACCAGGGCTCGCCGACGCACTCGTCGATCACGGCGAGCAGTGCCCACAACACGCGCGACGGGTGCCACGGGTCGTCGTCGGCGGTGGTGCCGGAGGCCGCGGACAGCGCTTCGTCGACCAGTCGGGCCGGCGAGGGAAAGTCGATGTTCGCGGCGACGCCGTCGCCTCCGGTCGTGCCGAGCGCGGTGGACAACCGCTGGGTGAGCCAACGTTCCATTCCGCGGGCCGGGACCGCGACGACCTCCCGGGCGAACGGGTCGGCCGGTGGGGTGGCGAGCAATCCGGCCAGGGTGTCGGCGAGGATGTCGGCGCGCTCGGCGCGGTGCAGCGTCAGCACGCGTGTCCTCCTCGAAGTCGTCCGGTGTTCCTCTGCGGTCTATCACACCGGTCGGACATCGAGCACGATCGCGTGACCCCCGGGCAGGCGGTCGGTGGCCGGGTGTCAGCGGGTGAGCCAGGAGGCGAGCGCGGCACGGTCCTTCTCGATGATCTGGCCGATCATCTTGGCGGCCAGTCCTTCGATCTGCCCGCCGAGGAGCGGGATCTTCACGGTCACCTCCCCGTACAGGTCGAGGACGGTTCCGTCGGTGGTGGGCCGCAGTTGCGAGGTGCCGCGGAAGTCGACGGGGATGCCGGTGGCCGCACCGGCGATGAGGCCGGTCGCGCCGTCGGCGCCCAGGGCGCCCCACTCGTCGGTGCGCTCCAGCACCATGGGTCCGCGCACGACGCTGCGGACGAGCGCGGGGATGTCGGACGGTTCGGTCCGCTCGGTCACGACGACACGCAGCGTGCCGGGACCGCGGGGATTCTCGATCCGAACGGTCGCGGTGGGACTGGCGGCGACCCGGTCACGCCAGTACCGCTCATCGATCAGCGCGGCGTGCACATCTCCCGCCGGATGGTCGAGAACTGCCGTGAACTCGAATTTCTTCGGCATGGATGGGAACGCTACTGCGTCACTACGACCACGGTCGGGGAATCGAACCGCTCGTCACGCGAAGTGCAGACCGTGGCGTTCGAGGTCCTCCCGCAGGATGCGCACGGCCTTCGGCCCCACGCCGTGCAGCGCGAGCAGGTCGTGTTCGGTGTAGCGGGTGAGATCTTCGAGGGTCGCGACGCCGATGTCGTCGAATGCGCGCTGGGCGGGAGCCGAGGTCTTCGGCAGCGGATGACCGGTCACGCGGACCAGTGTGCCTCGCGCTCGCCGGGTGCGCAGCGATTGTGTGCACCGCACTTCGGCCGGGGTCGTGAACACCGCGTGCCGGTGGTCTCCGGCGACGGAGACGACGTCCCCGGAGACGAGGTGGGTCCGGGGGTTGCGCACGGGCAGGTGATTGATCCGCACCAGGCCCTCCATGAGCAGGGCCGCGGCTTCACCCGGAGATCCGGCGAGGCCGCTGTCCTGCAGAAAGCCGAACACGGAGTCGAGAACGAGCGTCGCCATGCTGTCAGCGTGCCGGATTCACCCGTCGGTGCGGTCACGTGTGCGGAACGAGCGGGTGAACGGTCCGCGAATACGCGAGCGCGGAGTGTTGACTCCGAAGAGCCGTGATGCAACACTTAACCAAATGGTTCAGTATTCGGATCTGGATTCGACGTTCGCGGCGCTGGCCGATCCCACCCGCCGCGGAATCCTCGAACATCTGACGAACGGTCCCGCCTCGATCAGCGACCTGGCCGCACGATTCGACATGAGCCTGCCCGGCATCACCAAACACATCCGACTCCTCGAGGAGGCCGGCCTGGTACTGACGGAGAAGAAGGGCCGCGTGCGGTACTGCACGCTCGGAGCCAACCCTCTCGACCGCGAGGCGGACTGGATCCGCGGCCACCGGCAGTCGATCGAAGACCGCATGGACCGCCTCGCCGCATTTCTCGACGACACGAAGGAGCTGTGATGACCACCCAGAACACCACCGTCACCGTCACCACCCCCAGCGACCGCGCAATCCGCGTCGAGCGGGTCTTCGACGCCCCGCTCGACCGGGTCTGGGCGGCCCATTCCGACCCCGGGCAGCTCGCCCGCTGGTGGGGCCGCGGGAACCGGCTCGACGTCGAGAAGTTCGAATTCGAGCGCGGCGGTCACTGGCGGTTCGTCGAACACTCCGATGGCGAAACCCACGGATTCGAAGGACGATTCCGCGAGATCACCCCGAAGGAACGCATCGTCCAGACCTTCGAGTGGGACGGCATGCCCGGCTACGTCTCGATCGACACCGCGACGTTCGCCGATCTCGGCGACGGCCGCACCAGGATCGTCACCGAGAGCCTGTTCCACACCACCGAGGAACGCGACGGCATGATGCAGAGCGGCATGGCCGACGGGTTGAGCGAGAGCTACGCGGCGCTGGATCGCCTGCTGGCGGCGTGACCTCGGGGACACCATCCCCGCATGCCACCGAGCCGGACACTTCGATCACCATGTCGGCATGAGACACGGGGGTGTGGCTGTCCTGCCGCGGGTCGTCGCGGTGGCGGTTGTCGCCGGATGCACCGTCGTCGTTCCCGGGCCCCCACCGCAGGCGACGAGGCCGCCTTCATGAGCGCCGGCGACACCCTGTTCCTGAGGTTCGGCGAGACCGCGCGGCCGCTCGCCTACGGTCGCAGCCTCACCACCGCCGGATTCACCTGCGCCGTGGACCCGGACCGGGGCGTCACCTGCGCCGCGCGACTACACTGATTCACCGTGTCGGACAGCGCATTCGACCTGTGGTGATCCCCGGGACCGGGCGGATACGGCAGGTCAGCCGGCATCCGGGGCCGACTGCTCGGCCGCCCACTCGGCGACCCGTCGGGCACTTTCCTCCTCGGACAGGTCCTCCACCCGGGTCATGATCGACCATCGCACCCCGAAGGGGTCGCGGATCGACGCGAACCGGTCCCCGGAGACGAACGTGCCGACCGGTTCACGGACGGTGGCGCCGGCTCGTTCGGCGTGCGCGACCACCTCGTCGACATTCGGGCAGTACAGACCGATCGAATAGCAGTCGGCGTCCCCCGCCGGCGCGGCGACGAGCCCGTATTCGGGGTTCGGCTCGCCGAGTTGCATTCGGCCGCAGCCAAAATCCAGATCCGCATGCACGACGACGCCACCGAGTTCGGTGACGTCCACGACACGGGCACCGAACACCGAACGGTAGAACTCGATTGCGTCGCGGGCCGCCGGGACAGTGATGAACGGCGTCAGGCTGGTGGATCCGTGCGGGATGCCGTCGGTCGTGTGGTCGCCGGTGACCCCGGCCTTGATCATGGTGTTTTCGCTCATGTCACGACGGTAGGACCGCTCTGTCGGGGGTGGCTTGTAGATTCGCGACAGCACTCGGGAAAGGACAGGCGTGACGAACGGCGACCGACGCGGTGTCCTGTATCCGGCGCGCCTGCCCACGTTCCATCGCGAACCGCCACCCCCCGAACTCGCAGGTCTGGTGCGGTGGTTCTGGATTCCGCAGTGGCGGCTCGCGCCGGGCCGGACGTCACGGCAGGAGATCCTGGCGTTCCCCGCGTCGAATCTGACCGTCGAACCCGGCTGGGTGACGCTCTCCGGACCGACGACCCGACGATCGCACCGCGACCTGAGCGGGTCCGGCTGGGCCGTCGGTGCGCTGCTTCGGCCGGCCGCGATTCCGTCGCTCGTCGGCGACCCGTGCGCGGTTCGCGACCGGCAGATCCCGCACGATGCACCGGAACTACACCGGGCGGTGACGGCGGCGATGACGGCCGACGACGACGCGCGGCGCGCTCGGGCGACCGCGGCGTACGCCCGGTGGATCACCGACCGTCTCGGGCCGCCGGACGCCGACGGCGAGCTCGCCAACACGATGGAGGAGACGATCGCCACCGACCTCACGGTCATCCGCGTCGAACACCTGGCACGCGCGCTGGGAATCTCGGTGCGCAGCGTGCAGCGTCTCGCGCAGCGGTACGTCGGTGTGACTCCGCTGGCGATGATCCGCCGCTACCGGCTTCAGGAAGCCGCCCAGCGTCTGCGCGACGATCCGGCTGTTCCGATCGGACAGGTCGCCGCCGAACTCGGGTACGCGGACCAGGCCCATCTGTGCGCGGACTTCCGTCGGGTTCTCGGCTTCAACCCGAGCACGTACCGCGACCGTACCGTCCCCGAGCACGACGGTTAGGCGACCCCGGCCACCGGGGGCGGCCGGGTCAGAGCACGTGCGGAACCAGCCGCCATGTGCGGTCGATGTAACGCCGGTACGGGTCCCCCAGCGCGGCGACGAGCATGCGTTCCTCCGCCGGTATCCGCACCATATACGCCGCCGCAAGCACCAGCACCGTGAGCGGAGCCAGCCAATTCGTATAGGCCACAGTGAAACCCAGCGCGCAGATCAGCGCTCCGGTGTACGACGGATGACGGACCCGCGCGTACGGCCCGGTGTCGATCACCCGCTGGCCCGCGACCGTCTGCAGTTCGAAGGTGAACGATGCGCCGAGTTCTCGCACCGCGCGCAGCCGCAGCGCCTGACCGGCCGCCGCAATCGCCAGGCCCGCAACGAAACAGATCACCGCACCGGTGGTGATCGTCGCCGCGGTGACGGTCAGGCTCAGCATCGGCCCGCCGACGTAGACCGCGACGAGGCCGATCCCGACGACCAGACCGCTCCCGCGTCCGATCCGATCCGGCGCAGGCATCCGGTTCCGCCGCCCGATGCGGACCTCCGAGACCAACCACGCCGCCTGCGCGGCAGCCAGTGTGAGCCCGGCCAGGGGTTCGGCCGCGAACAATGGTGTGCTCACGGCACCAGTATCCGCTGCGCTGACCGGGTGTCCGAGAAGGCTCGTCGAACCGCCCGGCCTCGACCGGCCCGGTCGGTACCATCGAATGGTGTCCGGCCCGGAACAGATGCACGCGGCGTATGTCGAATCGCTCGGGGGCACCGACGCGATCCGCTACGGCATGTTGCCCGTCCCCCGGTGCGGCCCCGGCGACGTGCTGCTGCAGGTCGAAGCGGTCGCGGTGGACAACGTCGACACGTTCGTCCGGTCCGGCCGTTTCCCCACCGCGCTGACGTTCCCGTTCGTGATCGGCCGCGATGTCGTCGGGACCGTCGTCGGCCGCGGCGCCGAGGTGACGACGCCGAACGTCGGCGACCGTGTGTGGTGCAACAGCCTCGGACACGACGGCCGCCAGGGTCCGACCTCCGAGTACACCACCGCACCGGCGGACCGGGTGTATTCGCTGCCGGCCGGGGTCGATCCGGTCGTCGCGGTCGCGGTCGCGCACCCCGCGGCTACCGCGCACCTCGCGCTGTACACCCACGCCGGTCTCCGCGCTGTGGAGACGGTGTTCGTCGCCGGCGGCGCCGGACACGTCGGGTCGGCGCTGACCGTCATGGCCGCCCGCTCCGGCGCGCGCGTCCTGGTCTCGGCCCGCGCGGACGACGACGAGTGGTGCCGATCGTCCGGCGCGGCAGAGGTACTCGACTACACAGCTCCCGATCTGGCCGGTCGGCTGCGCTCCGCCGCCTCCGACGGCATCGACGTGCTTGTGGACACTTCCGGCCGGCTCGACCTCGCCACCACGTTGAACCTGCTCGCGACGCGCGGGCGGATCGTGGTGATGGCAGGGATGGACCGGCAGCTCGAATGCCGGGCCGGCGACCTCTATCCCCGCGACCGCAGCCTGATCGGCTTCGCGATCAGCAACGCCACCTCCGATGAACTGGCCGAGGCCGCACAGCACGTCACCACGTTGCTCGCCGACGGGGTGCTGCGCCCCCGGAACGTCGAGGAGCTGCCGCTGAGCGCTGCCGGTGAAGCCCACCGCCGGCTCGAAGCCGGCGACGCGCGTGGCATCCGTCTGGTGCTGCGACCCGAACACTGAACGGGAGGCCTGGGCGATGAGCACGGGAAACGGCCGGGTTGTCATCGAGTGGGACGGGGGCCGCACCGTCGTGGACGCGCCCGACCAGGTGCGTATCGGCCGGGACGAGACGATGGAGATCACGATCACCGATCCGGTGGTCTCCCGCGAACACGTCCGGCTGCAATGGGACGACGGCTGGTACCTCACCGACTCGGGCAGCAAGAACGGCACGTTCGTCGACGGTCACCGCGTGGAACGCGTCGCGCTGACCGATTCCGTCGTCGTGCACTGCGGTGGCCCCTACACCGCGCCGTCGGTGCGATTCGTCGTGGCCGATCCGTCCGCGACGCGGACCCGGAAGGGCCTGGTCGAGCAGCTTCGGACGATCCGCGCCGACGACCTTCGGCCCGCGCCTCGTCGCAGACCGCGTCCGCCCGACACCGGCGGCCGGACCGTCGGCCGCGACCGGACCTGCGACATCGTCGTCTCCGACGTGCTCGCCTCCCGCACGCACGCTGCCCTGTACACCGGCCCTTCCGGTCTCGAGATCGAGGATCTGGGCAGCGTCAACGGTACGTTCGTCGGTGGTGAACCGGTGACCCGCACGCTGCTGCACGACGGTGACGTCGTGACCATCGGCAACACCGATCTGGTGGTACACGGTGACAACCTCGTCCCGCGACAGGACGAGCCCTCACCCACGGTCGGGTTGCGCGTGCAGGGCGTCGGCCTGACGATCGCGGGCGGGCGGCGGCTGCTCGACGACGTCAGCCTCTCCGCGCCTCTCGGCACACTCACCGCCGTGATCGGCCCGTCCGGGGCGGGCAAGTCGACGGTCGCCAGGATCGTCTCCGGGACCACCGGCCCGACCGACGGGATCGTCGAATTCGAGGGCCACGACCTGCATTCGGAGTATCAGGCGTTGCGTTCCCGGATCGGGCTCGTCCCGCAGGACGACGTGGTGCACCGGCAGCTCACCGTGCGGCAGGCGCTCGGCTACGCCGCGGAACTGCGGCTGCCGCCGGACACCACACGCGCCGACCGCGACGAGGTGATCGCGAAGGTGCTGGCCGAGTTGCAGCTCACCGAGCATGCCGACACCCGTGTCGATCGGCTGTCCGGCGGGCAACGCAAGCGGGCGTCGGTGGCGCTGGAGCTGCTGACCGGGCCGTCGCTCCTGATCCTCGACGAACCCACCTCCGGACTCGATCCGGCCCTGGACAGGCAGATCATGTCCACCCTGCGCCGCCTCGCGGACCTGGGCCGGGTGATCCTGGTGATCACGCATTCGCTGTCGTATCTGGAGATGTGCGATCAGGTGCTGCTCCTGGCGCCGGGGGGACGGACCGCGTATGTCGGACCGCCCGCCGACGTCGGTTCCGCGCTGGGCAGCACCGACTGGGCGGAGATCTTCGCCCGCGTCGCGGCCGAACCCGACGCCGTGTACGCCGATCACCTTGCCCGCAGCTCCACGCTCGACGAACCGCCCCCGAAGGAACGACGTCCGCTGGGGCGACCGGCACCCACGTCCCGGACGGGTCAGCTCGGCACGGTGGCGCGACGACAGTTCCGTCTCGTCAGGGCGGATCGCGGATATTTGATCTTTCTGTCGGTGCTGCCGTTCGTCCTCGGCGGGCTGACCATCCTGGTGCCGGGCGACGCGGGGTTCGGTTTCCCGGCGCCGGGTGTGGAACCCGGCGAGCTGTCGTTCATTCTCATTCTGCTGATCCTCGGTGCGTGCTTCATGGGTCTGTCGCTGACGGTGCGCGACCTCGTCGGCGAGCGGCAGATCTACTTCCGTGAACGCGCGGCTGGTCTGCAGCCGTCCGCCTATCTGGCGGCGAAGATCCTGGTGTTCTGCACGGCTGCGCTCGTCCAGTCGATCGTGCTGGTGCTGGTGGTCATGGCGGGCAAGGGAATTCCGGGTTCCGGTGCACTCATCCCGTTCGGTGGCATCGAGCTCGTGGTCGACGTCGCGATGACCACGTGCGCGTGCGTCGTGCTGGGATTGGCCCTGTCGGCCGTGGCCCGGTCGAGCGAGCAGGTCATGCCGATGCTGGTGGTGGCGGTGATGGTGCAGCTCGTGATGAGCGGAGGCCTGATCCCGATCACCGGCCGGATGGTGCTCGAACAGTTGTCCTGGCTGTTCGCGGCCCGCTGGGGCTACGCCGCAGCCGCCTCGACCGTCGACCTCCGAGCGAAGGATCCGACGGCCGAGAGCGACCCCCTCTGGCAGCACGTCGCCTCGTGGTGGCTGTTCAGCATGGGGATGCTGGTGCTCATCGGTGTGGTACTGGCGTTGTTCACCTACAGCCGACTGCGGCTGCGTGGCCGCCGGTCGGCGCGCCCCCGCTGAGCACCCGGCGACCGCACCCCGCGGCTCCTGCCGCCCCACCCTCCCAC
>NZ_LRRH01000070.1 GCF_001646785.1 Rhodococcus phenolicus | reverse complement strand
CGACGGCAGCTTCGGGTCGAGCTGGTCGTCACGAAGATTGCCCGGACGCTTCCGCGGCGGCGCCGCCGGCCTCGGCGACCTCGATGACCACTTCACCGAGCCGGCCGGATCGACCCAGCCTTGAGTCCCGAATGCAATCCATTCGAGCAAGACAGCGGGAAACGCTCTCTCCGCTCGCCGGTATTGCGCCCATGCGTCCAGCTCGTTGTCGTCTGCGCTTCGGTATCGCCAGGGAATCAGTGTCGTGCGGAGCACGTCGCTGACCGGGAGCCTGTCGATGCTGGTCCCATCCCAGTCGTCACTCAGCTCGTCGGGATCGTTGACCCAGAGCGCCTGCTCGACGACTCGCACGTCCTCGTTCGGGATCGGGCGGAACCAGAGTTTCCGCCCCGGTGACACGTTGCCGCGAACGACGTCCTGCGCCCTGCGGGGCAGCCAGGGGAAGTCGTAGGGGTTCGTCGTGGTGGTTTCGAGGATCTGTTGTTCCTCCATGCGATGCACTGCGCGTGCCATCGAGACCCGTTCGGACCGTGGCGAGGCGACTGATGTCAGGCCGCACATGTTGAGGGTGAACCACCGTGACTGGTGTGTGTATCCCTCGAAGGACTTGCACTCGTCGAACTTGTACTCGTACTCGTCCCCATCCTCGTCGAGCTTGTGCTCACCTACCGCGCACTCATCGAACGTGCATCCGCCGCCGTTGATCGACTTGCAGATTGCGTACTGAATCTGGCGCTGCCGCACCCCCGGTCCCCGTGACATAACCGCAGATTAGCGGGCACTCATCTTTAAGTGTTGCATTTACCCTGGTGTCGGGAGAAACGCGTTTGAAAGAGTGAGATCGCGCCACAGAAAAGGGGCGCTGCCCCGAGTCGTGGCGCGACTTCGAGGCAGGCTACGTCCCTCACAACATGCTCCGCACGAGTACGAATCGGAAGGGTCGTCTATGAGCGTATCTCCCCCGAGGTCTCCCCGGAATCCCAATCCCCCAGCTCACAGCGGGTGGAGGGTCTGGTCTGCTGCCGTTCCTGCTGTACTGGCTGGCACTCTCGCCGGCTGGATGTTCGACTGGGCTGTGGGTATCGGCGTTGCGAGCAGCGTCCTCACCATCACCCGCCAGTTGATTCAGCAGCGCACCTCGACCTAGACGTCTCGTGGGTGGAGCGTCGGACCGATCCGGCGCTCCACCCGTTTCATCACCCTGACCAGCGCCGCCCCTAAGATCAACAGATGCTTCGAAAGGTGCAGCGCAGTGAACTGGAGCTGTGGGTATCGCCGCCCCGACTCAACACCTATGCGCAGCGAACAGCCGACTCCAGAGTCGTAGATGAATACGCCTGGGCTGTCGAACTCAATGCCGCCTTCATGGAGTTGATCTGCCACGTCGAGGTACTTCTGCGCAATGTGGTACACCGTGAACTGACGGCTCGCCACGTCAGCCCGACGGGAACTCCCTGGTTTGATGATCCGCAGTATGTGGCGCTGAACAACAACGCTCGCCGTTCCATTCAGAAGGCCCGGAACCGGATAACCCGCGGTGGTTACCCTGCGACCGCCGATCGGGTCGTTGCAGGGCTCTCGTTCGACTTCTGGCGATTCCTGTTCGTCAATGCTCATCAGATCGACGTATGGAATCGAGTGCGACACGGTTTGCTGGGGTTGCCGGGGAGTCGCCGATCCACCAACCATTTCGCGATCTTCGAGGACGCTGTGGAGCGGGTCTACGAACTGCGGAACAGGGTCGCACACCACGAACCGCTTCGGTTGGACCTCGCCCTACAGAAGCACGAAGACGTCTTGTTGCTGGCAGGCTATATCGACCCTAGAGCTCAGGCATGGCTCGATTCGATCTCCCGAGTTGGCCCGGTGCTTGCCTCCAGACCCGGATTCCCCCCACCTCCAATGACATCGCTCGCTGCACATGCGCGCAGAAAGCGCCGCGACCAGCAGCAATAACGAGGTAGGACGGTCGTGTCCTGTTGCAGTTCACACGCCGAGCCAGGTATAGTTTCGGGCGAAAGCCCCGGAGCGATCACTGGCACAGACATCGTCTGTCGCTACATCACCGGGGCTATTGAATTTCTGGGACATCAGCAACGTCCACGTGATACGCCCGGCTTGAGCGACCGCTGACTGTCAGACTGTGACTTCTTCGCGTGCGCGCCGCAGCGTTGCGTACATCGCCGATCTCGACAGTCCGCTGATCTCGCAGAGCTGGGCGGCGGTGTAGTCGCCGGATTCGTGATCGGCGAGCAGCCGTTTGCGCTGCAATGCGGAGAGTTTGGGCTGTTTGCCCTTGAGTCGGCCGGCCTTCTTCGCTTCGGCCATGCCCTCGCGGGTCCGAGCCCGGATCAGGTCCGACTCGAACTCGGCCATCAGCGACAACATGCCGAAGAACAGTTTGCCTGTCGGGTCGGTCGGGTCGTGGATCGAGCCGCCGATGTTCAGGCGGGTGCCTTTCGCTTCGAGCTCGTCGGCGATGGCGCGCAGATCGACGGCGGAGCGACCCAACCTGTCGAGTTTCGCGACGACGAGCGTGTCGCCGGCCCGGCAGGCAGCGAGGGCTTCCCGGAGACCGGGTCGTTCTCGGTTGCGTCCGGTATAGCCCTTGTCGGTGTAGATCCGGTCGTCGGCGACGCCGAGCCGTTTGAGGGCTGTGCGCTGCGCTCGCAGATCTTGGCCGCGGGTGGAGCATCGGGCGTAGCCGATCAAGATTCCGTCCATGAGACGACGATAATGCGGTTTAGGTCGCCTATACGAGACCAACATGCAGGACGGTTATCCAGGACGGGTCGGGCGCCGGATTCCGCAGGATTCGATCGGATGCGGGACGGGTTGTGGGTGTGCTGTTTGAGGATCGGCCCGAGGAATCGTGCTCGTTCCGAAAACGAACGTATATGAAACATCTGCGGTTGAATCGAGCGACCAGGCGCGACGAATGTTCCGAAACTCGTGTCCATAACCGATGGTTCAAAACTTCCTCTGTCAGTGAGTTATGGAACACTGCGAGCCTGTGAACGAACTTTTGGGCTACGCAAGGGTCTCGACCGCCGATCAGACCCTCGATCTGCAGAGCGACGCGCTGAGGACCGCGGGATGTTCGCGGATCTGGACCGAGACCGCCAGCGGTGCCACGACCGCCCGGCCGCAACTCGATGACTTGTTCTCCCACCTTCGGTCCGGCGACACCCTAGTGGTGTGGCGACTCGATCGACTTGGCCGGTCCCTGCCGCATCTGCTTCAAGTGGTCACCGATCTTGAGGAGCGTGGCATCGGCTTCCGTTCAGTGACCGAATCGATTGACACCACGACAGCCGGCGGCAAGCTGATCTTCTCGATCTTTGGTGCGCTCGCCGAGTTCGAACGCAATCTCATCCGCGAACGCACCTCGGCCGGCCTTGCCGCGGCCCGTGCCCGCGGCCGGGTCGGGGGCCGACCACCGAAGATGACGCAGAAGAAGATCAGGCAGGCGAAGTTGATGCGCGACAACGGGATGAGTCAGACCGAGATCGCGGAGATCCTCGGGGTTGGTCGTACGACGCTGTACCGCCACCTGAAGTGATGGACCAACCCACTCCAGCTGGCACTATCCATCGACGCAGCCTGGCTACCAACGTAGCAACTCCGCGATGGAGCACACCCGAATGCGTCCGCAACCAGCCAATAGCTTCGGTCTACATGACGCCTGCGGCCTGCAGAGCAAACTGGGTGCCCTCCGAAACAGCGGCCGACAGCAAAACGCCACCAACCGCGGATCCCACACGCTGAAGTACGCGCGCGCGACGGCGTACCTTCTCGGGCTCCGCACCCGAGGTGACAGCCTCCTCGAAGTCGTCGATAGCCTGCTCGACCTCAGCACGATCGTCGTCGTCAGATACCTCGTCAAGAGCTGCCCGCATCTGCGCGATCAACTCCGAGAACTGATCTGGCGATACACCGTTGTTCGTTTGCGTCTGTTGAGAACCGGCGCCCTGCCCGATCACGCCCGCGTTCGTCCCGACATTCGTCGTGTACTGGTCCTGGGACCCATACACGTTCACCTGGACGGCCGAGTCAACCTGGCTCTTCGATGGAAGCTCGTTCATTGGCACGTCCTTCGTCATGTCAGCCACCATTTCTACAAGAGTTGTGCGAACCATGCCGACCATCCCCGCCAGTGAAGCGCGTCCGACCTGGTAGTAGAGCGCCTGGATGTCCTGAAACATTGGCAGGTCGTTGCTCCACCACGCCGCAAGCGCCGGAAAGCCCTGCATCGCTATCTTCAGAGTCGAATCCTCTGCAGTAGCCATCGCCTCAAGCTCCTCGACCGACTGCTTGAACGCAACCTTCTCGGGAATAAGCTGTCGGTACTTCTGCGGGATCTGCAGCGGCGAGATCGCTTGGCCTTTCGCCCACCAATTGCCACTTACGCTGTCGATGAACAGCGGGAGCACCAGCTCGCGGTAGGAGGGGACATCTTCTTCGTCGCCGTACCCTCGTAGCTCCCTACCCGCCCATGTCCGCAGGTCTGCAGATCCGGTCGCTGCCCCGAGCATCAAGCAGGTCCGCAGAAGTGAGGCCAGTGGCTCGGACTCGTCGAGGACACGGTCACGCAGGCTCCGTAGCAGATCAGCATCGGTCACACCTCCAATGTGCCATCGCCTACCGACATTGATCGCATCTGGATGGCTCCCAGTCAGCAGAGCCTTACCCTTCGGGTTGCCTTCCTGCGGCTGGTGATGGGCTCTCCGGACGAATAAGCGGCATTCGACGGGGCCTTTACAGTGTGCACACGCCGTCCGCTATGAAAGCGCGGTAGAGCCGCAACGTTTTGTCGACGCTGTGCGTTGAGCGGATGTACTCGGCGAGATCAGCATCCACGGCGCCCGCGAGATCGAGAATGTTCGTCATCTGGTGCGGAAGATTCATGTTCAGGATGTACTCGTGGTGGGCGATCCGGTTGCGGAGCCGTTCGAACTCCCGAAGTGACGCTCGGAGTGGCTTGGGCTTATTACGCACATCGGGGGAATTGGGAAATGCTCGGTACAGGTACGGCTGCCAGATCAGACGGAAGTAGTCATACTCACGATCTCGTGAACGTCCCTCGCTGGCAAGCGAAACCCACAGCCCCAGACTCGTGCCACCGACAACATCATCTCCTGTGGGATCCGTCAATCCGTTTCGGTCGAGCTTCTGCAATACGCGCTGCAGTTTGCCTCTGTCCTGTTCAAGCAGGTGCACACGTGGTCGATCAGAGAGCACATCGCGATGCCATCCCTCAGACAACGGGACTCCCAGATGACTGCAGATCGCTACGTTCATCGAGTTGCGAATAGCAATCTCAGTCAGCGCAATCGGGGCGAGGAACGCCGAACTTACCTTGGCGTTGAACACGTATCGCCGGTTGGCCTGCACCGGATCGTGGCCCGACGCCCTCATATACCGGTCGTACCTGGCATCAGACACCAGTGTCTTAAGAGGGAGTGATCCAGGGCACGTCATACGGGGAATCTTACAAAGGCCCTGAAAAGAGTTTTGCCCCAAGGGGCCTGCGCAGTTTCCTGCCGGGAGCCTTGGGGCTTACATAGAAGAAGGTACGTTGCCTACGAGATCTTGTCAAAGGAGCAAAGCTCACAGAGCCAGGACTCTGACGAGTTGCCGCCACCCGTCGTTGGCGCCGAGCAGCGTTCGTACTGGCCTTTTCCTCAGGTCGGCGGCTTCGACTCAGCGAAGAACCCGAGGTGGTGTGCCCCGGGCGCGTAGTGAGGGCGGGTGTGAGTCGCGTTTGGCACACGCTGATCAGCGCAGGCCGCCAAGCTCAGCCACTCATAGTCCAGAAGACCTGCCAGCTCCGTCACACCCGGAAGGTGTCTGCATAGCACGACGGCCCTACGTGCAGCGGAATTCTGAAACTGACGGCGGATTCGCCAACCCACCGCTATGGGTGTGCTGTTCGACGATCCGCAAACAGCACACCCATCGACGAATGCAAATCATCGCCGCATAGCGCTATCATCGCTATATGACGATCAATGATCCATGTTTGTCTGCGGCCTGTGCGGGATCGAGCCTCGACGCCGCGGTAGCGCTGTTTCACAGCCTGTCGGACGGAACCCGGTTGACGATCGTGCGGCGACTCGCTGAGGGTGAGGCTCGGGTGGCCGATCTGGTTGGCGAGTTGGGGTTGGCGCAGTCGACGGTCTCGGCGCATGTGGCGTGTCTTCGGGACTGCAACCTCGTCGAGGGTCGCCCGCAGGGTCGGCAGGTGTTCTACTCGCTGGCCCGCCCTGAGTTGATGGACCTGCTCACCTCTGCGGAGACACTGCTTGCCGCGACCGGGAACGCGGTCGCGTTGTGCCCGAACTACGGCACCGACACCGGCACGGGGGTGACGGCATGAGCGACGCGTGCGGATGCGGCCACGACGAACCCCGACCCGAGGGCGAGGAGGAACACGAACCCGAAAAGCTGTGGCAGATCACCGAGATCCGGGCCGCCGTAGCGGCCGGTGTTCTGCTGGTCACGGCCCTGATCGTCCGCGTGACCGGCGGACCTGATGCTCTGGGAATGGGCCTCGAGGTGGCCGCGCTGATCGTCGCCGGCTACACGTTCGTCCCGTCCACGCTCGAGCGGCTGGCCAAGGGCAAGATCGGGGTCGGCACCCTGATGACGATCGCCGCCGTCGGTGCGGTGCTGCTCGGCGAGGTCGGCGAGGCCGCCATGCTCGCGTTCCTGTTCGCCATCAGTGAGGGCCTCGAGGAGTACGCGGTCACCCGCACTCGTCGCGGCCTGCGCGCCCTGTTGTCCCTGGTACCGGACACCGCCACGGTGCTCCGCGGCGGCCGTGAGGAGACCGTGCCGCCGACCGAGCTCGATCGCGGCGACGTCATGATCGTCAAGCCCGGGGAGCGGATCGCCACCGACGGCATCATCCGCACCGGGCGCACGGCGCTGGACACCTCCGCGATTACCGGCGAATCGGTGCCCGTCGAAGCCGGTCCCGGCGACGAGGTGTTCGCCGGGTCGATCAACGGCACCGGCGTCCTCGAGGTCGAGGTCACCGCTGGCGCGCAGGACAACTCGCTGGCCAAGATCGTGCGGATCGTCGAGGCCGAACAGTCCCGCAAGGGCGAGGCGCAACGCCTGGCCGACAAGATCGCCAAGCCGCTGGTTCCGGCCGTGATGATTGTCGCCGCGGTCATCGCCGCCGTCGGCAGCCTGGCCGGTGATCCGCGGGTGTGGATCGAACGCGCCCTGGTGGTGCTCGTCGCCGCCTCACCGTGCGCGCTGGCGATCGCGATTCCCGTCACGGTCGTCGCCGCGATCGGCGCCGCGTCCAAGCTCGGAGTCCTGGTCAAGGGCGGTGCCGCCCTCGAAGCGCTCGGTCGCATCCGCACCGTCGCGCTGGACAAGACCGGCACCCTCACTCGTAACCAGCCCGCGGTGATCGACGTCGCCACCGCGAACGGCGCCACCCGCGACGACGTTCTCGCGGTGGCCGCAGCGTTGGAGGCCCGCAGCGAACACCCGCTCGCCCAAGCGATTCTCGCCGCCGTCGACCGTTTCGTGCCCGCCGACGATGTCGATGCCGTGACCGGCTCCGGCCTGACCGGCCGCATAGACGGCACATCGGTTCGGCTCGGTCGACCCGGCTGGATCGAGCCGGGCCCGGTCGCCGCCGACATCGAGCTGATGCAGCACGCCGGCGCCACCGCGGTCCTGATCGAACGCGCCGGAACGGTGATCGGGGCGGTCGCCGTCCGTGACGAGCTCCGATCCGAAGCTCACGAGGTGATCGCCGGCCTGCGCCGCGACGGCTACAGCGTCGCGATGCTCACCGGAGACAACGACCGCACCGCCCGCGCCCTGGCCGCCGACGTCGGGATCGACGAAGTGCACGCGGACCTGCGCCCGGAGGACAAGGCCCGCATCGTCGAAACCCTCCGTGCCGCAAGCCCGACCGCGATGGTCGGCGACGGAGTCAACGACGCACCGGCCCTCGCTACCGCCGACCTCGGCATCGCGATGGGCGCGATGGGCACCGACGTCGCCATCGAAACCGCCGACGTCGCCCTGATGGGCGAGGACCTGCGCCATCTGCCCCAAGCGTTGGCGCATGCTCGTCGCTCGCGGACGATCATGCTGCAGAACGTCGGCCTGTCGCTGGCGATCATCACCGTGCTGATGCCGCTGGCCCTGTTCGGTGTCCTCGGTTTGGCCGCCGTGGTGCTGGTGCACGAGGTCGCCGAGATCGTGGTCATTGCCAACGGGGTCCGCGCCGGCCGCACCCGCGCCCCGATCGCCGCGACCCCGGCCACCCTGGTCCCGGTCGCCGCGGCCGACGCCCGCACATGAGGCACCCGGCCGACACCGCCGCCACGGGGTTGGCGATGCTCGCGCCGGTGCTGGATCCGGTCCGCCCGGGGCTTCGTTGTCTGGGGGCGCAGCCTCGATCTCGGTCTGCTCCACTGCGACTGAGCTGATCCGGGGGCGTTCGTAGGAGGTCAGCGTGCTTCGATGACGCCCATCATGCCGTTGTCCTCGTGGTCGAGGATGTGGCAGTGGTAGACGGTGCGGCCGGGATGGTCGTCGAACGCCACCCGCACCGTCACCCGGCTCCGCGCGGGGACGGTGACCACGTCCTGCCGGCTCGGCTCCTCGGTCGGGCCGTGTGCTGCAAGCGGCTGCATCGGCCACACGTGCAGGTGCATCGAGTGATCCATCATCGAATCGTTGACGAGGGTCCATTCCTCGACGGTGCCGATCCGCACAGTGTGGTCGGTGCGGTCGGGATCGTATTCGCGGCCGTCGATCGTGAATCGCATCCCACCCATACCCATACCCATACCCGTGCCCATTCCTGTGCCGAAGGTGAATGTGAACCGCCCCGGTGAGTCCGGAGACTCCGATTGTTGGGAAGGTTGGAGTCATGCCAGGGAACACCACGAAGCGGTATCCGTCGGAGCTGAAGGTTCGGGCGGTGCGGATGGTCGCGGAACGTCCGAAGGATGAGTCGGAGTGGGCAGCGATGCGACGGATCGCTCCTCTGCTCGGGGTCACCACGGCGGAGACGCTGCGGAAATGGGTGCGGCAAGCACAGGTCGACGACGGGTCCCGGGACGGTGTCACGACGACCGAGTCCGAGGAGTTGCGGCGGCTACGGCGTGAGAACGCCGAGCTGAAGCGGGCGAACGCGATCTTGAAGGCGGCGTCGGTTTTCTTCGCGGCCGAACTCGACCGGCCACACGGCTGATCGTGGACTTCATCCGGGTTCACGCCGACCGGCGTGAACCCGGTGGTCTGCGGTGGGGTGTCGAGTCGATCTGCACCGTGCTGACCGCGCACGGATGCCGGATCGCCCCATCGACATATTACGAGCAGTGCAACCGCCCGGCGACCGCGCAGGAGTATCGGGATGCTTTGTTGATCAACGAAATCCGTCGAGTTCATGCAGCGAACTACGGCGTGTACGGGGCCCGGAAGGTGTGGCTGCAACTCAATCGTGAGGGTATCGCGGTGGCCCGGTGCACCGTCGAACGCCTGATGCGTGACGAAGGGCTGGCCGGGGCGGTGCGCGGGACGGTGAAACGGACCACGATCGCACGAGAGGGTGGGCACGACCGCGAGGATCTGGTCGGCCGCCGGTTCACCCCGGGGGCTCCGGATCGGCTGTGGGTTGCCGATTTCACGTATGTCAGCACCTGGTCGGGGTGGGTATACGTGGCGTTCGTGATCGACGCGTACGCGCGCAGGATCCTGGGCTGGTCGGTGTCGTCGTCGATGACGACCGACTTCGTGCTGCACGCGTTCGAGCAGGCAGTGTGGACACGAACCCGTTACGGTACAGCAGATTTCACTGATCTCGTTCATCACAACGATCGCGGTAGCCAGTACACGTCGATCCGGTTCGGCGATGCCCTCTCCGAGGCGGGGATCGTGGGATCGATCGGGAGCACCGGCGATTCGTACGACAACGCGCTCGCCGAGACCGTCAACGGGTTGTACAAGACCGAACTGATCAAGCCGCGCAAGCCCTGGAAGGGGGGGTAGCCGTAGCATTTGCCGAAAATCGGGCGGATATGGCGTAGTGCCCGGTCGGTGATCCGCTCGGCCTGTTGGGTCGAAACGATCGTCTGTCTCGCCACCGGCTCCTGGCGGGCGCGGCGTATCCGCCCAGCTCGCCGACGATCCGATTCGGGCCAGAACTCGTGTGGGACGTAAGGGCCCGCAACCCAAGGTTGTCAGGAAGTGCAAAGTAGCGGGATCCTGACGACAGGCTGGTGAATTCTCAGGCTCGTGGTGCAGCACTGCTGACGATGCGGTGGATGGTGGAGCGGCCGACGCTGTATTCCTCGGCCAGGTCCGCCAGGCTCGCGTCGTCGGCGGGGTCGTGGTAGCGGCGGTGGATTGTTTTCCGTGCCGTGGGGGTAGCCGTAGCATTTGCCGAAAATCGGGCGGATATGGCGTAGTGCCCGGTCGGTGATCCGCTCGGCCTGTTGGGTCGAAACGATCGTCTGTCTCGCCACCGGCTCCTGGCGGGCGCGGCGTATCCGCCCAGCTCGCCGACGATCCGATTCGGGCCAGAACTCGTGTGGGACGTAAGGGCCCGCAACCCAAGGTTGTCAGGAAGTGCAAAGTAGCGGGATCCTGACGACAGGCTGGTGAATTCTCAGGCTCGTGGTGCAGCACTGCTGACGATGCGGTGGATGGTGGAGCGGCCGACGCTGTATTCCTCGGCCAGGTCCGCCAGGCTCGCGTCGTCGGCGGGGTCGTGGTAGCGGCGGTGGATTGTTTTCCGTGCCGTGAGAGGAAGTTTCGGCTGCTTGCCCTTGAGCCTGCCTTTCGCGCGGGCCTTGGCCATGCCCTCGCGGGTGCGTAGGTGGTTGAGGTTGGCCTCGAATTCGGCGACCATGGCCAAGGTTTGCAGGAAGAGCTTGCCGAACGGGTCGTTCCAGTCGTAGATCGAGCTCCCGAGTCCGAACAGCACCTCGCGCTCGCGCAGTTCGGTCAGGGTCTGGCCTGCTTCGGCCATGTTGCGTGCGAATCGGTCGAACTTCGGCGTGGTCAGCACTACCTGTCGCCCGTCGATGGCCGCCGCGGCGGAGGTGACGGCGGCGAGTGCGTTGTCGAGCCCGGCCCGGTTCTTGCGGGTGGTCCCGGAGAACCCTTTGTCGATGAAGATCCGCTCACGCGGCACTCCGAGCGCCAATAGCTGCTCGGTTTGGATCTCGACGTCTTGTTCGTCGGTGGAGCAGCGGCAGTATCCGACGCGGAACGGCTCACCCATGCCGAAAGTGTTCCAGATAGCGGGGGTTGACCGGCACAGTCAGCGGAACACCTCTACGGAACACCGGTGAGCTGGGCCGACGTTGGCTCTGAGTGGTGTTCCGGTGGCCGATCCGGTTACGGAACAGGTCAGGGGGTGTTATCGGTGTGTGGGGGTGTGTTGTGGGTGAGGAAGTGGTTGACGTCGACGGTGAGGAACAGGGCGGTGGCGGTGGTGATCACGTGGGCGTGGTCGTTTTCGATGGTGGCTTGCAGGTGGAGTTTGCGGCCGTCGCGGGCGTGGATGTGGGCGCGGAGGGTGTAAGGGGTGTCGAGCAGGATCGGGGCGAGGTAGTCGATGGCAAGGTGGCGGGTGACCGCGGGTTCCCCGACGGTGTAGAGCAAGAGTCCGAACAGTTCGTCGAGGACGGTGGCGACCGCGCCGCCGTGGGCGATCGCGGGGGCGCCGACGTGGCGAGAGTCGAAGCGGTGGTGGGCGTGGACGCCGTGTGCGTCGCGGCGGGCGCGTAGCTGGTGGCCGTGGGGGTTGGCCGGTCCGCAGCCGAGGCAGTGGTCGTGGTGGGGTGGCAGGTCGGCGGAGTCGGGTGCGAGCACAGGGAAGGCGGGAATCCAGTCCGGGACCTGTCGGAGCTCGGGTGTATGGGTGCTGGGTGTGTTCTCGGTCATGGGCGCTTTCTGTGGGGTGTGTCTACCGTGCGGTGGTGAAGAGGATGTCGCAGTGGGCTTTGCGGGCGAGCTCGATCGGTGGGGTAGTCAGCAGCCGGGCCAGCAGCGGTGGCCGGTGGGGATCGGCGGTGACAATGAGGTCGGCGCCGGTGGCGGCGGCCAGGTGCAGCAGCGCGTGCGGGGCGGGTTCGGACAGGATGTGGGTTTCGATGTCGGTGGCGCCGTGGGCGAGGGCGTGCTGGTGGGCGGTCCGCAGGATGGCCTCGGTGGGAGTGGTGCCGCGTAGCTGGTAGGCGTCGGGTCCGAGCCGGTCGAGGTCCGCCCCGAGCTCACGTGCGTCGATGTGGTGGCGGGCGCAGATGATCAGGAGCCGGGCGTGGGTGGCGTGGGCGAGTTCGGCGGCGTGGTCGACCACACGGTAGGAGCGGTCGGATCCGTCGGTGTCGACGATGATCGTGCGATAGGCCGTCATGACGGGCGTCTTTCACGAGAAGGGAGCGTGTTTTGCGGGGGAAATGGTCGAGATGTATCGGCGGCGTGGTGCGCGGCCGGGGGCCAGTACTGCCAGCACGATCGCCCCGACGGTGGTGAGGGCGGCCAGGGCGAGCGCGGCCTGGCCGCTGCCGTGCACGAACGCGGCCTTGGCGAACTCGGCCAGCGGTGCGGCCACCGGTCCGGCCTGGTCGGCGACCTGCAGCGCCGCGGCCAGGGAATCGGCGACCGGGCCGCGGGCGGGCTCGGGCAACTGGGGCAGGGCGGGCTGGATGCGGTGGGTGTAGCCGGCGGCCAGCACGCTGCCGGCCACGGCGATCCCGATCGCGGCGCCGATCTCGCGGGCGGCGTCGTTGACCGCGGCGGCGACCCCGTGTTTGGCCTCGGGGGTGTCGGCGACGATGGCATAGGTCGCCGGCGCGGTGCACAATCCCAGGCCCGCGCTCATGATCAGCAGCGGCCACAGCAGGTCGAGGTAGTGCGCGGCGAGTGTCAGCCGGCTCACCAGCACCAGCCCGGCGGCGATGGTGAGCAGGCCGGCCACGGTCATCACCCGTAACCCGACCAGGCTCGACAGCCACGGCGCGATCACCGAGATCACGACCAGCGGCACCACCATCGGCGCCAACGCCAGCGCCGAGGCCAGCGGCCCGTAACCGAAGACCAGCTGCAGGTACTGCACAAGCAGCAGGAATACCCCGAAGGTGACCAGGAACTGGATGGTCACCGACAGCGACCCGGCACCGAAACCACGGCGGGCGAACAACCGCACATCCAGCAGCGGCGCCGCCGAGCGCAGCTCGACGACCACGAAGGCCGCCGTCGCGGCCACGCCGACCCCGGCGGCGGCGGCGACGAGCGGGTCGGCCCAGCCGCGCGCGGGGAACTCGATCACGGCGAACACGATCGCCGCGACAGCGACCGCCACCGCCACCGCGCCCACCCAGTCCACCTGCGGATGCTCGCGCTGGCGGGACTCGGCGATGGTGCACGCCAACCCCGCCAGCACCGCCCCGGCCACGGTCAACCCTACGAACACCGATAGCCACGACCATCGTTCGAGCAGCACCCCGGCACCGAGAATCCCCAGTATCGCCCCGGATCCGGCGACCCCGGCCCATATCCCCACCGCCCGGCCGCGATGAGCGGGGGCGAACCCTGCAGTGAGGATCGACAGCGTCGAGGGCATCACCAGCGCGGCGCCTGCCCCGGCCAGCGCGCGCGTCGCGATCAACCAGGCCGGGTCGGACAGCAGCAGCGGCAGCGCCGAGGCGGCGGCGAACACCACCAACCCCACCACCAGCACCACGCGGCGCCCGTAACGGTCACCGACGGCGCCGGCGGGCAGCACCAGACACGCCAGCACCAGCGTGTAGCCGTCGACGATCCAGGTCAGCTGGGCTTGGGTGGCCCCGGTCGCAAGCGCGATCTGCGGCAACGCCGAATACAACGCCGCCATCGCCGCGACCACCAGCGCCACCGCCAGGCACGACACCGCCAGCATCCACCACTGGGCCCTGGTCCAGCGGGCGATCTCGACAGTGTCCGTTCCGGGTGTGGCCACCGGCACCTCCCCGACTTTGAAGACCAACGGTATCTGTACGAGACCATTCGTATCATAGTGGTTGGGGGGTGGGATAGAGTTCACCCATATCAAGAGTTCAACGACACGAATTCGGAGGAAGGCGCGTCCATGACCGACCCAGGCCCGGCGGCGACCGACCCGCTCGCCGCGGACGACGAGCAGGCCGATCCGCGACTGGCGCGCTCACGCAACCGGTTGCTCGACGCGGCCACCCATCTGCTGTCCACCGGCGGTGTCGAGGCGGTCACCGTCGAGGCGGTCACCCGCGTGTCGAAGGTCGCCCGCGCCACCCTCTACCGGCACTTCGGCAGCACCACCCAGCTGCTCGCGGCGACTTTCGAACGACTACTTCCCCAGGTCGACACACCGACCGGCACCGGGCCCGTGCGTGAGCGGCTCCTGGCGCTGCTCGCCAGCCAGGCCGACCTCATCGAACAGGCTCCGGTGCAGATGACCACCCTGGCCTGGCTGGCGATGGGTTCCATCGGCGAGGACCACCCCGACCCGGCCGCGGTCACCTCGCTGCGCGCGCGCGTCATCGAGCAGTACCGCCACCCGTTCGACCAGATCCTCACCAGTCCCGAGGCCCGCGCGATGCTCGGCGAGCTCGACACCACCTTCGCCATCATCGAACTCCTCGGCCCGATCGTGTTCGCCCGTCTCACCGGATTACGCAGCATCGACCACGACGACTGCACCCGGCTCGTCGACAACTTCCTCACCGCCCACCGAACACCCACGCCAGCAGACACCGCTATCGACATCGCCACGCCGTAACCACGGGCCCCGGTTCCGCGCGGTCAGAACAAGGTGTCGCGCACCCGCAGCGGCCGGTACCCGGTCGGGCCCAGCTGGGCCAGCTCGGCGTCGATGTCGACCTCGATCGCGCCGAAGAAGTTGATGTTGGCACTGTGGGCCGGGCTGATGTGGGCCAGGACCTCGTCATCGATACGCTGCCCGGTCCGGCGCATCTGCTCGACAGCGAACCCGTAATACTCTGTGGTCCAGGCGATCACAGCGTTGGTCGTCAAGGTCAGGCACCAGGCCTGCTCGGTCTGGTCCTCGAGGTGGCGCGCCCGGATCATCCCCTCATGGGCATAGAGCAGGTCGCGGCGCAGCGCGTGCAGCGACTCGCCCTTGTTGAGCTGCCGCGAGATCTTGCGCCGGTAGTCCGGATCGGAGAGGTATCTCGCGGCGTAAATGGTGCGCCGCAGCGCCCCGTACTCCTTGAGCGCCGCGGCCAGGGTGTTCTGCCGCCCCGACGCCGACAGCTTGCCGACCAACAGCGACGCGGTGGCGTGCCCGAACTTCAGCGATCCGGCCAACCGCAGCAGATCGTCCCAGTGCTCGGCGATCAAACCCAGGTTGGCCTTGCGGGTCATCAGCGGGCCCGCGTGCGGGAACCGGGCCTCGGCCTCGGCGCGCGGGCCCGGCCGGTACAGGGTGATCCGCCCCAGATCCCGGATCCGTGGCGAGAGCTGCATCCCGAGCAGGTCGAACAACCCGAAGTTGACCAGGGTGACCCCGTGGGTGTCGGTGGCGTGCTCGGTGATCGGCAGATCGGTGGCGTTGCCCAGGATCTCATCGAGCACGTAGTGGGCTTCGCGTTTGGTCGCCACGATGACCTTGGTGCCGTAGGTGGCGTGGGTGTCGCTGACATGGGTGTAGGTCGACAGGCCCTCGCTGGCGAAATAGCGGCTCAACGGCCGCGCCGTGGTCGACTTACCGCGCGTCGGGAAACGCTGCCCGTCGCTCGACGACAGTGTTCCGGCGCCGAACACCGCGGTCAGCGGCAGCCGCTGGTGGTAGCCGACCAGTACCAGGTTGGCCGCGCGCAGGGTCTCCTCGCGCACATACCACTCGTCGGTCCAGGCCAGGATGTCGTAGGTGATTCCGCACGCCTCGGCCATCCGGGTCAACCCCAGGTTCGTCGAGTGCGCCAGCAGTACCGCGATCAGGTTGCGTTTGAGCTCCGGCGTCCGGGTGGCCTGACCGCCGGCGTGGGTGAAGCAGTCCAGGTAGCCGGTGCGTTTGTCCAGCTCGATCAGCAGCGACACGATCGGCGCGAACGGCAGCATTTCGGTCAGCTCGGCCTTGAGCGTGATCGCCTCGGCGGGAACATCTTCCGCGCTCAGCGGCGAGATCACCAGATCCCCGCCCTCGTCCAGCCGGACCGGGCCGTCCCCGCCGGCCAGCACCTCCTCCAGCTCACCGAGAGCGTCGTGCAGTTCGGCGACCACGGTGGCCAGCGCGACGCCAGGATCGGCGGATCGCCCGACCAGGCCGCAGAACTCAACGCGTTGCGGTTCCCACTGCCCGGTGGTGAGCAGGTAGGCGGCCGGGTCGGCGTAACGGCGCGAGCCCGGCACGAACACATCCCCGCTGCGCAACCCGTCACGCAATCCGAGCAGCACACACAACTCCCAGTAGTGCCGATACGCGGTCGCGCTGCCGGATTTGCGGGCCTCGTCGAGGTAGCCGCGCCACTTCATCGGCACGAACCCGGTCGGGGCGTCATCGAAGACCTTGCGCCGCCCGGTCGCGTTCAACTCGCGCAGCATGTTCACCGCGATCAGCAACTCGGTCGCGGCGGTACCGCCGCAGAAGCGCACCGCTTCGAGCACCGCGGGGGTGAACTGACGCAGGTAGTTGTAGGAGGAATCCAACGCCGCCAGATGCCCGTGATCACGCGGCAACCTGGGCTTGGCCTGGGCGATCGCCGCGCGCAGGCGCTCCCACCCGATCTTCTCGCCGCGGATCAGCGCACCGATCTCCTCATCCGGAACGCCGGGGTCGGTGACGATTTCCAACAGATCGTCCAGCAGCGCCTGACGGTCCTCTCCAGTCTTCCCTCGTTCGGCCAGCCGCTGCTGCATCTTCCGTTCGGCAGCACCGAATTTCACCGAGATCGCCTGATCGAACAACGCCACGACCTCATCGAGGACATCGGTGCCGGACTGGGCCAGCACCGTGAGCAGGATCGGATACCGGCGTTGCGGATCCCGACGTTGCAGCGCTTGCGGACTCAGGCGCCGGCCCATCGTGGCCAAAAACCGGCGCCGCTCGGCGGGCAGCACCGACATATCCAGCCGATCAGCGCCCAACCCGCGCAGGAAACCCAGCTTGTCGACCTCGGCGCGGACCGCGGCCGCCGAGGCCTCCACCGGCCCGGTCGACAGCCACCGCAACCGCGAGATCCCCAGCGAAGCGTCGGTGACAAGCAAGCCGTCCAACTCCGCGCACCGCGCCGCAGTGAACTCGTGAGCGAGCCGGTCATAGGTTTCGGTCTGGGCCTGGTGGCGGGCGTGGGCGACCCGCTCGACCACGGTGACCGGGCCTGGCCGGATCACCTTCGCCGAGATCAGATACTCACACGCCAGCCGGAACAGCAGAGTCGGGGAATCGTGCTCCATCGCCCGCGCGAGCAGGAACTCATCGAGCTCCTTGAACTCGAGCGCACCGACCGCACGCCATCCCAGGTACCGCGCGGCCAGGCGCACATGCTCGGTGCGGGTCTTGGCTCGCCTGCCGTAGGCACCGATCACCACCGGATCCAACCGCAACTGCTCGGCGACACGAGCCACCGCCACCGGCGGAGCCGTGACCAGCCGATCCGGCACGAATCCCAGCCACGGCAGCGTACACAACGCGATCGCCAAGCCCAGCCGCTCGGCTGGGCCCCGGCCCCGGCCCGGATCCACGAACGCCAGATCCGCAGGCGTCAGCGTGAAGTACCGGAACAGCTCCTCGCGGCTGATCTCCGGGAATCCCCGCAGTCGTTCCAACTCCTCGTCCGCGAACATCCGCGTCGCCACGACCCCAGCCTCCACCAGCACCGACCAACATCATCATCGGCAGTCAAGCACCAACCAGTCGACAGCGCATGCCGAACTCGAAACCCCGTGCCCACCAGTCGGATACGCCAAATCCGCCCGATTTCCGGCGGATGCTACGGCTACCCCAAGGGTGTCGACGAGGTCGAGATCGCGACCGCCGAGTGGGTCGACTGGTTCAATCATCGCCGACTCTACGAGTACTGCGGGGACGTCCCGCCGGCCGAGTTGGAGGCGGCCTACTACGCTCGGATCGCAGCTCGGCAACCCGCCGAGTTGACCGTTTGAGACAGTCTCCGGACATGCCGGGGCGGTTCAATGTCCGGGCCGCCGCGACCGTCTCGTTGCGCAGGTCCCGCGGGACCGGTTGCCGGGGAACCGGTGCCATCTCGGTGACCGGGGAACCTGTGACCTCGAGGGTCGCCACGACCACACCGGCTGGATCCGGGGCAGGCTGAGGTCCGCCCATCCCCGGCATCCCCATGCCACCGCCGTTCATCATGCCCATCATGCCCATCACGCCCCGGTCGACCGGCAGGGCCCGCAGCGGCGTGGATCCGCCCACGGTCGACACCAGCAGATCGGCGCGGTTCCCCGCGGCCAGCACGATTTCCTCGACCGGATGCGGTTGGGTGAAACGGCCCGAATCCACGCCCACCAACTGCATCTGCTGCCCGTCCAACCTAAGCCGCAAAGATCGGCTGACGCAGGCATTGACGATCCGCCACCGCTCCCGGGCACCGGGCCGGGCCGTGACCGTCGGCCGATTCTGGCCGTTGACCAGCACCAGGTTGCCCTCCCTGCCGAGGACCCGGTCCATCATCGACGCCGGCGCGACGGACCCGGAATCATCGATCGTGAGATCGGCGATCACCAGCACCCGCTCCTGCGTCAGCGGCACCGGATCGGTGTCCTCCACCACGATCGCCCCGTACAGGCCGCCGAATATCTGTTCGGCCACCAGACCGTGGTGGTGGGGGTGATACCAATACACCCCGGGCGGGTGATCGCCGGGTAGCCGGTATTCGTAGTCGAAGTCCGTGCCGGGCTCGATCCGGACGAACGGATTGTCCCCGTTGCCTGACGGGGAGAGATACATGCCGTGCAGATGCAGATTCGTCGGTTGGGGCAACCGGTTACGCAGGCGCAACCGGATCCGGTCACCGGCCCGTACCCGCATCGTCGGTCCTGGCACGCCACCGTTGAACCCGAACCCGCGCACCCGGGCCCCGGCCAGAGCGAATTGGCCCGCGGCGGCCTCGAGGGCAAGCGAGAGTTCTCCGCCGGTGCTCGCGAGGGTGGCCGGCTCGGACCATCCGGTGGCGGTCGTTGCGCCGGATCCGGTGTCTCGGTTGCCCTGCCAGGCCAGCCCCACCCCACCGACAGCGGCGGCTGCCAGACCCAGACCACCGAGCTGCAACGCTCGGCGACGACTGATCGGTTCCATCAATCGGTGCCCTCGAGCGTGCGTCGCCGCTCGCGGTACTCCTCGGCGTCGATCTCACCGCGGGCGTAGCGTTCGTCGAGGATTCCGCGGGCACCCCCCGGTCCCCCGGGAGCCGAGGGAGGACCGGGGTAGTACCCGGGGCCGGTAGCGAGGTGACCGCCGAGTCCGGAGGGGCCACGGGACAGCAGTCGGATCGCGACCACGATGAGCAGCACCAACCCGATCAACAACAGCGCACCGAACAGCCACAGCCCCCAACCCGCGTTCGTGCCCCATCCGCAATTCCCGTACGGCATCATCGGAATCCGCCCTTTATCGACGAGTCGGACCGGTCGGGGTATCGGTGTTCCGGCCCTGTATCCACAGTAGGCCTGGGTGCACAGGGCTCGCGGCTTTCACTCCGGATCCATCCATGCTCCATGGTGGCAGCGCGTCAGGCAGGGCGGCGGTGCCAGGATCGTGTGGTTTCTTCAACAGATCTTCACGGGATCTCGTGCCGGACTACAGCAATGGGCACCTACCGTGGGTGCACCCGCCGCACCGGCGGCCGGAGAAGGCGCCGGGGGCGCGTGCGCCTTCGAGTGTCCGAGGTGAGAGATGACCGCATCCGAATCCGATTCGGCGGAATCCGCAGTTGAGTCGGGCGGTTTCGCCCAGGACCCGCTGCTGACGGCCGAGGGGATCGAGAAAAGCTTCGGTCGTGGCTGGTGGCCGCGGCGGAACCGCACTCCGGTGTTGCGCGGGGCGCAGCTGGTGCTGCACCCGGGGGAGGTGGTGGGCTTGGTCGGGGAGAACGGTTCGGGCAAGTCGACGCTGATGAAGATTCTCGTCGGGGATTTGCGGGCCGATGCCGGCAGTGTGTGCCGGCCACGGCGACTCGGTTACTGTCCGCAGCAACCGGTGGTCTACGACCGGCTCACCTGCGACGAGCACTTCGAGTTGTTCGGTCGGGCGTACCGGATGAGCCCGGCGGCCGCGCATCTTTCCCGCGGCCACTTGTATGCCGCGTTGGGGTTCGAACGCTATGCCGGTACCCGTGCCGATCGGTTGTCGGGCGGGACGCTGGCGAAATTGAACCTGGGGCTGGCGCTGCTGGCCGATCCGGAGGTGTTGTTGCTGGACGAGCCGTATGCCGGGTTCGACTGGGACACCTATCTGCGGTTCTGGGACATCGTGGCGCAGCGTCGGCAGGCGGGCCGTTCGGTGCTGATCATCAGTCATTTCGTGGCGGACGAGCAGCGGTTCGATCGCATCGTCGATCTGCGGGAGGGTAGGACGGTGCCGCGATGACCCTCGCCCCCACCCTGCGGTCGACGGCCGGCGATGTCCGGGCGCTGAGCGGCCGGTTCCTGGCCGACTATGCCCGCAACCCGGTGAATCTGCTGGTGCTGGTGGTCGTGCCGGTGGTGTTCGTGATCGTCGCGGCCGGAGCGATGACCGATGCGGCCAGGCTGCTCGGGGGTGCGGGCGGACCGGCGGTGGAAACGGCGACGGCCGGGTGGGCGGCGGGTTTCCTGGCCGGGATCGCGATGTACTTCCAGATCACTGCCGCCCGGGCGGCGGACCGGCGACTGGTGTCGGCGGGCCTGGCGACAGGGCGGCTGGTGCTGGCCCGGCTCGGCACCGGCCTGATACTGGCGGTGCTGGTCTCGGCGGTGGCGTTGCTGGCGCTGGCGGTGCGGGTCGGCCTCGATGCTCCGGTGCGGGTGACGGTGGGCACGGTGATGTTCGCGGTGATCTACCTGGCCATCGGGGCGGTGGTCGGGGCGCTGGTGCCCAATCCGGTCAACGGCACCGTGCTGATCCTCTTCGTCTGGATCGTCGACGTGTTCTTCGGACCGGCGATCGGCTCGGCGCAGCGAGTGGCCACCCGCGGGTTTCCCACCCATTTCGTGACGCTGTGGATGGTCGATGTGCCCTCCCGCCACGGCGGGAAGGTCGGGGACCTGGGATGGGCGCTGGTGTGGATGGTCGCGGCTCTGGTCATCGGGGCCGTGGTGGTCACCACCACGGTCGGCGGGGTACGCCGCCGCGAGGGGCGCAGCGGGCGGACCGGACGGGCGGACCGGTTCGTGGTGGGGCTGGTCATGGGGTTGCGGGATTGGCGCCGCAACCCGGTGCTGTGGGTGCTGCTGGTGGTGGTGCCGATCGTGTTCATCGCATTGTCGAAGGCGATGACCGTCCCCGAGTTCGGGATGTTCTCCCTGGTCGAGGACGGACGACCGGTGACGGCGGTGTTCTGGCTACCGGACGTGCATGCCGGAACCATGACTCCCCTCGCGATCGCGTCGCTGTCGGCGCTGGCGGGGTTGTTCGTGGTACTCGATGCGCGCAGCGGCGATCGACGACTGTCTCGGGCCGGCTTCGGTGCCGGGGTGCTGCTGGGGGTCCGGTTGACGGTGATCGCGGTGGCAGGAGTGGTGGTGACCGCCTCGTCGTTGCTGGTCACCGCGGCGGCGTTCGATGCTCGTCAGTGGGGCCTGTACGCGGCCGGGAATCTGCTGCTGGCATGGACCTACGGGCTGGTGGGGGTGTGTCTGGGGCCGCTGTTCGGACGGGTGGGCGGGGTGTTCATCGTCTTCTTGGTGCCGTTCCTGGATCTGGGGATAGGGCAGAGCCCGATGCTGCGGCCGCAGCCGCCGCAGTGGGCGCAGCCACTCCCCGGCTACGGCGCGACCCGGATGATCCTCGACGGCGGGCTGACCGACAGTTTCGACACCGCCGGACCGTTGCTGGCTGCGCTGGGGTGGCTGGTCGGGCTCACCGCGGTGGCGGCCTGGTTGTTCCGCCGGTCCCCGGCAAGCCCCCGGCGGCCCGGCACCGGGCTCTGAACCCACCTCAAGGTCAGTATTTGGCGACGGTGAGCAGGGCGACCGTGTCGACGACGGCGTCGATCCGGTGCCGGGTGCGGGGTAAGGCGATCAGGTCCCCGCTGCGTCCGTCCCAGCTCATCCGGTCGGTGACGACCCGGAGGCGCCCGCGCAGGATGTACACCGTGGCCTCACCGGGACCGACGTGCTCGGCCATGGACTGTCCAGCCTGCAATGCCACGAGAGTCTGCCGCAGCACGTGTTCGTGCCCGCCGTAGACGGTCTCGGCGCTGCGGCCGCTGGGGGCGGCAGCGGCATGCGCAGTCAGGTGCCGGGCGAGCGCGTCGAGCGAGAGTTTCTTCATCTCCGCCCCTGGAGACCGGTGCCGGTGTGCGCGGTGCCCTGCGGAGGGGCGG
This sequence comes from Rhodococcus phenolicus, assembly GCF_001646785.1. Lineage (GTDB taxonomy): Bacteria > Actinomycetota > Actinomycetes > Mycobacteriales > Mycobacteriaceae > Rhodococcus > Rhodococcus phenolicus. The sequence continues at coordinate 10,145 of NZ_LRRH01000070.1, read as the reverse complement.
TACGTGCGCTGCTGCGGTTGCCTGCGGCGGCGGTGGTGGGCAGGTGCACGGTGAATCGGGCGCCGGTTCCGGGCCCGCCGCTGGAGGCGGTCAGCGTACCGCCGTGGGCCTCGACCAGGGCGCGGGCGATGGTCAACCCGATGCCGCTACCGCCTTCTTGCCGTCCACGGGCTGGGTCGGCACGGTAGAACCGGTCGAACAGATGCCCCAGGTGCTCGGCGGCGATGCCGTCGCCGGTGTCGGTGACAGTGATCTCGGCCCCGCCGTCGACGACGGTGGCGGCGACGGTGACCGTGCCCCCGGCAGGGGTGTGCCGCAGGGCGTTGTCGAGCAGATTGCCCAGCACCTGCCCGATCCGGTCCGGGTCGACCGTGACCACGGCAGGACTGACAAGGTCTTCGACCAGGGCGACGCCCTTGGCGCCGTAGCGGTCGGTGGCGACGCGCACCGCGGCATCGACAAGGGCACGGGTGTCGGTGGGCACGGGCGTGAAGGACAGCCGGCCCTCTTCGGCACGAGAGACCGCGCCCATGTCCTCGGCGAGCCGACCGAGCCGGGCGGTGCTCGACCGCAGGATCTCGAAAATCTCGGCATCGGGAACCCGGATGCCGTCTTCGAGCGCCTCGAGATGGGCATCGAGGGTGGCCAGCGGGGTGCGCATCTCGTGCGCGAGGTCCGAGAGCATGCGACGCCGGGTGGTTTCCACCGAATCGAGTCGATCGGCGAGCTGGTTGAACGTCTCGGCGAGCTGATCGAATTCGCGCCCGAGACCGGGCCCGGGCAGACGCACGTCGTAGTGGCCACCGGCGATCTCGGTGGCCGAGGCAGCCACACCGGTGATCGAGCGCTGCACCCTGCGGGTGAAATACCAGCTCACCGCCAGCGCCATCAGCACCGAGACCATCAGCGCGATGGCCAACGAGATGATCATCGCCGAGGTGAACGCCTCCTCGACGTGCGCCGCCTCGGTCGAGACGTGCTCGATACCGGCCTGCTCGAGGTGGTTGTGGAACAGTCCCGGGGCGACGGCGGCGGCGACCAGCCAGGCACTGATCGCGCCGCCGACGACGACGATTGTCTGCGCGGCCAGCAGACGGCTACCGAATCCGGCACTGCGGCGCCCGGGTCGAGGGCCCGGCGCCGACAGGGGTGGTGGTGTGGTCATTGTCCGGCTCCCATGCGGTATCCGACCCCGCGCACGGTGCGCACGAACACTCCGCGGGTGGCGTCGTCGCCGAGTTTGCGGCGGAGATGCCCGATGTGTACGTCGACCAGGTGTTCGTCGCCGACCCAGCTCGGTCCCCACACCGTGGTGATGAGCTGGGCGCGGGTGAACACCACATTGGGGTGTGCGGACAGCGCGGCGAGAAGGTCGAATTCGGTGCGGGTCAAGGCGATCGGGGTGCCGTCGACCCACACCTCGCGGCCGGCCGGGTCGAGGGTCAACGACCCGAACGTACGGCGCCCGCTGTCCGGGCCGGTCTGGGCGGGGGTGCGGCCGTCGCCGGTCGAGGGTCGGGGGCGGCGCAGCATGGCCTGGATGCGGGCGATGAGTTCGCGGGGGCTGAAGGGTTTGGTCATGTAGTCGTCGGCGCCGACCGACAGTCCGATCAGGGTGTCGATCTCGTCGGCGCGGGCGGTGAGCATGACGACATAGGCGTCGGAGAACGTGCGCAGCTGCCGGCACACCTCGATCCCGTCCAGGCGCGGTAGCCCCAGATCGAGCACCACGACGTCCGGATCGACCTGCCGGGCTCGGTCGACGGCGTCGATCCCGTCGTGCACGAGGGTGATCTCGAAGCCGGCGCGTTCGAGGTAAGTGCCCACGACCGTGGCCAGCGCCATTTCGTCTTCGACGATCAGTGCCCGCAGACCGGTCGGGGGGACCGGCGCGGTCACCGTGTGTGCGGGGATGAGCTGATCGGAACCGGAGGTCATGGTCCCATCGTGGCTGTCGCGGCGGGCCTGTGGCGACGTTCTTCAGCGAACCTTCATCAAACCCCCACCTGCGGCATCGGGTAACGCGCCCAGACTGGGTCGCGAGCCTGTCGAGGAAGGGAGCAGCCGTGATGTGGGGTGCGGGCGCGATGGGCTGGGTCGGCTGGATGGTCATGGCGCTGGTGATGATCGGCTTCTGGGCGTTGGTGGTTTTCGGTATCGCGGCGATGTTCCGCACCGGCACCCCGCCCCCGCCGGCCGATCCGCTGCGCGTCCTCGACGACCGATTCGCCCGGGGCGAAATCGACGCCGAGGAGTACCGGGCCCGGCGGCGGGCGCTGCGTCCCCAACCGTGAGCGGCGCCGGCACCGTAGCAGCGGAGCGGGCAGCGTCGTGCGTTGTCGTTGTGAGTTGATCCAGGAGATTGTGTGGTGCAGATATCCCGCCGTAGCTTTCTGCTCGGTGCGTCGGCGGCCGCCGGGGCGCTGGCCCTCGGTGGGCTGGCCGGCTGTGCCCGCCCCGGTGTCGCCGGGGATCCGGTCGGACCGGGCGCCGAGGTGGTGCGCCGGCTCGAGGCTCAGCGCCGTACCGCTGGGCAGGCGGTGGTCGCCGCGCAGGTGACCGCCCGGCCGGTACAGGTCGATCTCGGCGGTCCGGTGGTCTCGACGTGGGGATACGGGGACACGCTGCCCGGTCCGCTGCTGCGGGCCCGGGCCGGGGATCTGCTGCAGGTGCGGGTCGACAACGGGCTCGGGGTCGATACCAGCATCCACTTCCACGGCATCGCGATGAGCAACGACATGGACGGGGTCCCGGGGCTCACGCAGGAGCCCATTGCCGCCGGAGAGTCGTTCACCTACGAATTCACCGTCCCACATCCGGGCACCTACTTCTACCACTCGCACAGCGGGCTGCAGCTCGACCGCGGCCTGTACGGGGTGGTGGTGATCGATGACCCGGCCGAGCCCGGCGGTTACGACGACGAATGGGTCGTCGTGCTCGACGACTGGGTCGACGGCACCGGCCGCACACCCGACGATGTTGCCCGCGAGCTCGGCATGTCGACCCCCGGTGATCCCGCCCCCGGTACGGGTGGGATGGGGGCGATGATGGACCACGGCTCGATGGGCGGCATGATGGGTGGGGAGTCGATGCGCTCGGATCTGCTCGGCGGCGCCGGCGACGTGAACTACCCGTACTACCTGCTCAACGGCCGCACCCCCGCGGATCCGGTGACCCTGACTGCCGCCCCGGGACGGCGGGTACGGATCCGGCTGGTCAATGCCGCCTCGGACACCGCCTTCCGCGTCGGCCTCGGTGGACATGCGATGACCGTCACCCACAGCGACGGCTTCCCCGTGACGCCGGTCGACACCGATGCGGTGCTGATCGGCATGGGCGAACGGTTCGATGTGCTGGTCACCCTCGCCGACGGGGTGTTCCCGCTCTACGCCGCCGCCGAAGGCAAACCCGGCCACGCGGTGGCCGTGGTGCGCACCGCCGCCGGCACCGCCACCACCGATACCCGGCCCGTCGAGCTGGACCGGCAGGTGCTGCTGGGCACCGCCCTGTCCCCGCCCGAGCCGGTGCGGCTGCCCAGACGCTCCCACGACAACTACCTGAGCGTCGACATGGGCGGCACGATGGCCCCGTACCGGTGGGTACTCAACGGCGCCACCTTCCCCGACACCGCCCCGCTGACCGTCGCCCAGGGACAACGGGTACGGATGCGGCTGCGGAACATGTCGGACATGTTCCACCCGATGCATCTGCACGGCCACACCTTCGCCCTGGTCGACGGCGGAGCCCGCAAGGACACCGTGACGGTGCGCCCGATGCAGACCGTGGAAATCGAGTTCGACGCCGACAACCCGGGCCAGTGGGCGCTGCACTGCCACAACGCCTACCACCAGGAAGCCGGAATGATGACGACCCTGTCCTACCGTGCCTGAAGCACCGGAGCTTGCCTGTGACGACGCTTTCCGGCGGCCACGGTGACCACCACAGCGGCTGAACAATGGGCACCGCCGAAGCCCGGCTCCGAATCTTCAACCGATCTTCACCGAACCGCCAGCCGAAACGCGTACTGGGATCGGAAGAGTCATCGGTGTGCGGTCCGCGATACACCCCTCCCGCACATCGGGAATCCGAGGAGGCGAGATGGCTGAGGTACCGAGAGTGAACATCACCGATGCCGAACGCGTGGGACGGATGGTTGTCGGCAGCCTCGGAGTCGGCGGTGCCGTCGCACTGTTCGTCGCCGGCGCCACCGGATGGACGATGGTGCTGGCGGTGCTGTTGCTGGCGGCCGGGGTGGACCTGCTGGTCACCGGAGCGACCGGACACTGCCCGCTGTACCACAAGCTCGGCTACGTGCCGGCATCGTTGAGGACGGGATCGCGATGAACGAACCGAACGAACACGATTGGCGTCCCCAGGAATCAGCGCCTTCGACTCCACCCACCGAACCGACGGGCACGGGGGGACACGGCCGCCATCGCTGGATGATGCTCGCCTGCTGCGTACCGATGCTGATCATCGCCGGGGCACTGGTGTTGACCGGAAGTGCGAGCGTCGGCGGGTTGGTCTTCGCCCTCGCCTGCGCGGCCATGATGGCGATGATGATGTTCTCACCCGGCGGTCACCGCCATTGACCGCGGCCGAGCTTGTGCCAGAGGTGCACGGTGAACGCCAGCGGTGAGGCGGCTGCGCCCCGACCGCCTCTGCGACACCGGCGCCGCCGCCGCGGTGCGGTGACCGCCACGGTCGTTGTCGCGGTGGTGGCGCTGGCGGGATGTTCCGACGGTGGCGGTCCCAGCCCGGATCCGGCCTCGACGGCGGTGCCGTCCGGACCGACCGAGACGGTGCCCGGGTCTGTGTGGGTTGCCGACGAGGGCGGTGACAGCCTCACGGTCCTGGACGCGGCCACCGACGAGGTGGTGACGACCGTGACCGGGGTGGACTCTCCGCACAACGTGCAGGTCGCACGGGACGGCGCGACGGTGTACACCGTCAGCGCTGACGACCGGGTGATCGCGATCGATCCGGCCACCTATACGGTGCGTGCCGCTGCGCCCACCGGTGCGGCGCCGGCACACGTCATCGAGGCACCCAACGGCAAGGTGTACGTCACCGACGCCGGTGACGGCACCGTCTCGGTGTTCGAGACCTCCGGCCTGCGGCCGGCAGGGCGGATCGAGCTCGGCGGGATGCCGCACGGTCTGCGGCCCGCGTCCGGTGGGTCGGTGATCGTCGTCGCGGACACCGCGGCAGGAGTAGTGCACCTGATCGACCCGGCCACCGATCAGGTTACCGGCGCGATCCCTGTCGGCACCGGCCCGGCCCAGGTCGCGGTCACCGGCGACGGACGGTTCGCCTACGCCGGGACCACCGAGCCCGCCGCGGTGGTCAAGGTGGATCTGGTTGCCCGCCGGGTGGTGGGTACCGCTCCGGTGCCGGCCGCGCCCGTGCAGCTGTATCTGTCCCCGGACGAGAAGACCGTGGTCTCCGCCGACCAGGGCACCCGGCAGCAGCCCGGCAATACCCTGTCGGTGATCGATACAGCCGAGATGACGGTCCGGGGCGCGATCGGCACCGGAGTCGGTCCGCACGGGGTGGTGATCGACCCCTCGGGTACGCGTGCGTGGGTGACGAACACCTACGACGACACGGTGTCCGTGGTCGATCTGCCCGGCCTGTCCGTGGTGGCGACCGTGCCGGTGGGCGAGCGACCCAACGGGGTCAGTTTCTCTCCCCTCCCGCCGACGACTGCCGGCAGCCGCATCCAGTTGCCGCTTCCCCCGAACACCGCCGATCACCGCACCGAGGAGGGGCCCGGCGGGGAGCATTCGGACGAGCACGGACCCTGACCGGGACCCGGAGTTCTTCAACGAATCTTCATCCAACCACCAGGAGATGCCGGGATCGGGCGGGGCAGACTCGGACACGGTCGGCGACCGTGTACCGGTGCCGGTATCGGAGCACCAACACCGTGCAGGGACGGCCATTGCGTCCCCTGCCCTGAGAGGGAGGGACCGGATCGTATGAACCGAACCACCGTGCTGGAGGTAGGCGGCCTGCATTGGGCGACGTCGACGTCGGCCATCGAATCCGTTTTGCTGCGCCGACCCGGGGTGTCCGCGGTGGAGGCGAATGCGGTGAACCAGACCGCCACCGTCACCTACGATCCCGGCCGCACGTCGGTGGTGGAGTTGTCGAAATGGGTGCGGGACTGCGGCTACCACTGCGCCGGCCGCTCGGTGCCCGAGCATGTGTGCGACCCGATGAGCGAACCGGCTCCCGGCCCGGGCGCACCCGCACCTCGTCCGCACCCGGCGCACGGCCACGTCGAACAGCAGGGTCCTGCCGGGAAGGAACACCGCCCCCATGCCGGGCACGAGATGGCCGGCGGGCACACCGAGCAGGAGATGATGGGTCACGGCGGGCACGCCGGGATGTCGATGGACGCGATGGTGCGCGACATGCGCAACCGGTTCCTGGTGGCGCTGCTGCTGTCGATCCCGATCATGCTGTGGTCGCCGATGGGCCGCGACATGTTCGGTTTCACGGTGCCGGCGCCGTTCGGGTTGCGCGACGATGTGTTCACCCTGGTGCTGAGCCTGCCGGTGATCTTCTACTCGTCCTGGATCTTCTTCGACGGCGCCTACCGGGCGCTGAAGGCCCGGACCCTGGACATGATGGTGCTCGTCGCCGTCGCGATCGGTGCCGGCTGGCTCTACAGCGTGGGCGTGACCGTGACCGGCGGCGGCGAGGTTTTCTACGAGGCCGCCTCCGTACTGGCGAGTTTCGTGCTGCTCGGGCACTGGTTCGAGATGCGTGCTCGCGGTGGTGCGAACGACGCCATCCGCACTCTGCTCGAACTCGCCCCACCGCGGGCGGTGGTGCTGCGCGGCGGTGAGCCGGTGGAGGTTCCCACCGCCGAGGTCGTGGTCGGGGACCTGTTGCTGATCCGCCCGGGGGCGAAGATCCCGGTCGATGCAATCGTCACCGACGGGACCTCCGAGGTCGACGAATCGATGGTCACCGGGGAGTCCCTGCCGGTGTCCAAGGCCGAGGGCTCGGAGGTGATCGGTGCGTCGATCAACACCACCGGCACCCTGCGGGTGCGGGCGACCAAGGTCGGCTCCGACACCGCCCTCGCGCAGATCGTCGCCCTGGTCCAGGAGGCGCAGAACTCGAAGGCTCCCGGTCAGCGCTTGGCCGATCGGGCCGCGTTCTGGCTGGTGCTCGTCGCCCTGATCGGCGGCGTGGGCACCTTCCTGGTGTGGTGGCTTGTCGACGGGGACGTGCAGAAGGCGCTGCTGTTCGCCATCACCGTCGTGGTGATCACCTGCCCCGACGCGCTCGGGCTGGCGACCCCGACCGCGATCATGGTCGGCACCGGCCTCGGTGCCAAGCGCGGCGTGCTGTTCAAGAACGCCACTGCCCTCGAGACCTCGGCGCGGATCGACACGGTGGTGATGGACAAGACCGGCACGTTGACCAAGGGCGAACCGGAGGTCACCGACGTCGTCGTCGACGGTCTGCCCGAGGACGAGCTGCTGGCCCTGGTGACCGCGGTCGAACACGAATCCGAGCATCCCCTGGCGGGCGCGATCGTGCGCTACGGCACCGCCCGCGGGGTTCCCACGGTGCGGGTGGAGAACTTCCGCAACGTACCCGGCCATGGCGCGGTCGCCGAGGTGGCGGGCCTGCGGGTGGCGGTCGGCAACCGCAAGCTCATGGTGGCCGAGGACGTCGACTTCGGCGCGTTGATGGACCGGCGCGACGAGCTGGCCTCGACGGGACGCACCGCGGTCCTCGTCGCGGTCGACGGCCGCGGCGTCGGGGTGATCGCCCTGGCCGACGCCGCCCGGGAGACCTCGGCTGAGGCGGTGGCGTCGCTGCACGAACTCGGCATCGAGGTGGTGATGCTCTCCGGCGACAACGAGGCCACCGCCCGCCGCATCGCTGGACAGCTGGGCATCGACACTGTCATCGCCGAGGTGTTGCCCGGCGACAAGGCCGACAAGATCGCCGAACTGCAACGCGGCGGCAGGAAGGTCGCGATGGTCGGCGACGGTGTCAACGACGCCCCGGCTCTCGCGCAGGCGGATCTGGGTATCGCCATCGGCGCCGGCACCGACGTCGCGATCGAAACCGCCGATCTGGTGCTGATGCGGTCGGACCCGCTGGATGTGCCGATCGCGCTGCGCATCGGCCGGGGCACCTTGCGCAAGATGCGACAGAATCTCGGCTGGGCCGTCGGCTACAACACCATTGCGCTGCCGATCGCCGCCGGCGTGTTCGAACCCGCCTTCGGGCTGGTGCTGCGCCCGGAGATCGCGGCACTGTCGATGTCCGGCTCGAGCCTTATCGTCGCGGTCAACGCGCTGATGCTCAAGCGGCTGCAACTGCCGTCCCCACCACAGGAGCAGCCGGTACCGCGCCCGGCGCCGGAGCCGACTCCCACCATCCTGCGCCGCTGACCCCTCGGTCGGTGCCGGCGCACCAGTGGGCACCGACCGAGGGCAGGGTGGGCGGGCGTCGTGGCCGTAGGAGCGGTGGTGTGGTCCTCGTATACGAGATCGCGGTATACGAGATCGCGCTGGTGCTGGTGTCCCTGCTGATCGTCTGCTGATCGTCTGGTTCTCGGTCTACGTGCTCGACCGCCCGGTCACCGACGACTCCGCCGGTCGCCACTACCGCCGCTGACACCGTCGCCTCGCAACCCTGCACCCCTCCGGTGTGCAGGGTTGCGGGGCGAGGGCAAGCGCAGCGGTTACGCCGCCGGGCCGGGACGATGGGTGTGCAAGGCGTCGAGACGGCGCCGGTACTCGTCCTCGTCGATCTCTCCCCGAGCAAAACGCATGGCCACAATCTCTTCCGGTGTCGGTGCATGGGCCGACGGCGACGGTGTCGACCGGGGGGGTTGCGGCGCGCACCAGCATCACGATGCCGACGATCACCAGCGCCCAGAACGCCACCATCCCGACGGTCATGAGCACATAACCCCAACCGTTCATGCCGTCGCCGTACCAGAACATCATCGCAACCACCCTTCCTCTGTCGGTGTCCGCGCATCGGCTGCCGATACCCGCACAGGGCCCGCAGGGCCGGTCTGTGCGCGGCGGCGCACGGTCCCGGTTTCTGTGATGTCCACGGTGCCTGGCCTGGATGCGTTCTTCGCCCTCGTTTTCGTGAAGATCTGCTCAAGAAACCGGTGATGGCCGCTCAGGTGTCCGGGTCGGTCGCTGAGGGCCGGACGGGCCGAGGTCGCACTAACAGCACGGGGCATCGGGCATGGTGAACGATCTGGCTGGAGACCGAACCGAGCAGCAGCCGTCTGAAACCGCCGTGTCCACGAGATCCGACCACGAGTAGATCCGCATCGGCGGCGGCAAGCAGCACCGCAGCCGCGGACCCTTCTCCCACCTGCCGGTCGATCTCCACGCCCTCGACATCGACCTTGGACAACGCCTTGCGCTGGATCTGTTCGGCAACGCGCATACACGAGTCCCGTCCCCATGCCGGTGCGTCTATCCCGACCGTCGAGGCGGGGAACTCCCATCCGGTGACCATCCGTAGCCGTCCCTGCCGCAGGCGCGCTTCGGACAGTGCCCATTCGAGCGCGAGCAGCGACTGCCGCGAACCGTCCACTCCGACAACGATCCGAAACCTCGGACTGATATCCACGAGGAGACCCTCTCTTGTCGACCGTCACGTAATTCCCCAGGGGTGTCCGTCACGCAATTCCCCATGCTCGGGCGTGCTGAGTCGAGGGTAGCCCGCGCAGTCGGGGGTGCGGATCAGGTTGCGCCGGCGGTGCGGTGCCCGGGTCGTTTGCGGGGTCGGTAGGACGGTCCGTCCATCAGGGTTTGGTGGCTGGTGTTGATGAGCCGGTCGAGGAGCGACTCGGCGACGACCGGGTTCGGGAACAGCGGGTACCAGTCCTTCGGTGCGCGGTTGCTCGTCAGAATCAGCGGTTTGCCGGCGATCGCCCGGTCCGAGACCAGATCGTAGAGGTCGTCGGACTGGGTGGTGGTGTGCTCGCGCATCGCGAAGTCGTCGATGATCAACACCAGCGGCCGGGTGTATTCGCGCATCCGCTGACCGATGGTGCGGTCGGCATGCCCGCCGGCGAGGTCGGCAAGCATGCGGGAGCACTTGACGAACCGCACGTCCCCACCACGGCGTGCGACATGATG
>NZ_LRRH01000069.1 GCF_001646785.1 Rhodococcus phenolicus | reverse complement strand
TCGGCCAGGGCATTGTCGAAACTGTCCCCGACGGTGCCGATAGAGGCCGCGATCCCTTCCTCGGCCAATCGCTGCCCGAACACGATGGCAGTATACTGCGATCCGGCGTCGCTATGATGGACGAGTTTGCTCAAATCGACTACCCCGCAACGTTTTCTGTTGTCGATCGCATTGTTGATCGCATCGGTCACCAAGTTCACCGTCATCTCCGTGGCCACCTTCCAGCCGACGATCTTGCGGGCGAACACGTCAGTCACGAAGGCTGTGTACGCCCAACCGGATTCGGTGCGGCAGTAGGTGAAATCGGCCACCCACAGGCGGTTGGGTGCCGCGGCATAAAACTGCCGGTCGACCAGATCCGTCGGCCGCTTGGCCGCCGCGTCAGGGATGGTCGTGCGCACCCGTTTCTTCTTGATCGCGCCGTGCCATCCCATCTCCCGCATGACCCGTTCAACCGTGCAACGGGCGACATCTAATCCGTTGCTGCGCAGCATTATCCATGTCTTTCGTGAGCCCAGAACGCGGGTCAGGGGTTTGTTCTTGCGGAGCATGAAGATCGCATCGATGACCTGCGCGTCAGCGAGCATACGGGCGCTCGGCCCGCGGTTGATGTGGTCGTAGTATGTGGACGGGGCGATGCGCCAGCCGTGCTCAGAGAGCACGGCGCACATCGAATCGACACCCCAGATAAGACCATCCGCACCCACCCGATGTCCCTGGTGGGTGCGGATGAAGTCCACAATTACCGGTGTGGCCGGTCGATTTCGGCCGCGAAGAAAACCGACGCCGCTTTCAGGATGCCGTTGGCCCGTTTGAGTTCGGCGACCTCCTGTTTGAGCCTGCGGATCTCCTCGTTGTCGGCCCTCGAGGCGCCTTCCGCATCAGCGGCCGGGGCCTTACGAACCCACTGACGGACAGTCTCCGCCGAGGTCACCCCCAACAGATCTGCGGTCTTGCGCATCGCCGGCCACTCCGCCGACCCGTGGGCCACCAACTGGGCCACCATGTCCACGGCGTCTCGCTTCAACTCAGCCGAGTACCGCTTCGATCCTGCTGCCATAGGTTTCATCCTCCCTTGAGAGGAGCCCTCCGGAAATCCCGGGAGGGATCACTATTTCTTTCGGTTCGGTGGTTACGGGAAAACCCAGATCGCTGGTGTTCGCGACCGCGGCATCCGGCTCGGCGACCGTCTCGTCGGAACACACTGCCAGGAAGTCGAACGGGCGGGTGGTGTGCGCAGTCCATTCCCCGTAGCGTAACTCATCGACACCATCGCCCGTCCCGCGATCCTC
>NZ_LRRH01000068.1 GCF_001646785.1 Rhodococcus phenolicus | reverse complement strand
CCGGCGCGGCGGAGGCCCGGTAGTCGAGGTCCAGGCGACGGCCGCAGAGGTCAAGCCCCAGAAGGTGGTGTAGGACGGTGATCCCTTCTCCTGTCCTGACTATGCAGCAGGAATCGCGGCAGCAGGTTCCGTAACCACCTCCCCGACACTCTCCGGCGCGGTGCCCACAGCACGACAACGAGCCAGCACCTCGAGCCCGAGATACCGCCGGCCCTCCGTCCATTCATCGGTCTGCTCGGCCAGAACAGCACCGACCAACCTGACGACCGCGTCACGGTTGGGGAAGATCCCCACCGCATCGGTCCGACGTCGGATCTCTCGATTGAGACGCTCGGCCGGATTATTCGACCACACCTGAGTCCACACATCCTTCGGAAATGCGCTGAACGACAACAGATCCTGGCGGGCATTGCCCAGGTGCTCGGCGACCGCCGGGAGCCGGTCCTCGGTGTACTCGACAAGACGATCGAACTGGGCATCGACCGCATCGGCGGTCGGCTGGTCGTAGACCGAATGCAACATCGCCTTGACCGCCGGCCACATGCTCTTCGGACACACACCCATCAGGTTCGCCGCGTAATGGGTCCGGCATCGCTGCCACGCAGCACCGGGCAGGTTCGCCGCGATCGCATCGACCAGACCACGGTGTGCATCGGAGGTGACCAACCGGACCCCGCTCAGACCGCGGGCGACCAGGTCGGCGAAGAAGGTGTTCCATGCCGGCCCGGTCTCGCTGGTGGCCACGTGCAGGCCCAGCACTTCGCGGTGCCCGTCGGCGTTGACTCCGGTGGCGACCATCGCGACTGCGTTCACGACCTGCTTGTTCTCGCGGACTTTCATCGTCAATGCGTCGGCGGCGACGAACGTGAACGGGCCCGCGTGATCGAGTCGGCGTTGCCGGAACGCGGCGACCTGTTCGTCGAGGTCTTCGGCCATGCGTGAGACCTGGGACTTCGACAGTGCGTTGATGCCGAGGGTTTTGACCAGCTTGTCCATCCGGCGGGTGGAGACCCCGGCCAGGTAGCAGTCGGCGACCACGGTGATCAATGCCGCTTCGGCGCGTTTACGGCGTTCGAGGAGCCATTCGGGAAAATACGTCCCGGACCGGAGTTTGGGGACGGCGACGTCGATGGTGCCGACGCGGGTGTCGAGCGGGCGGCGTCGGTATCCGTTGCGCTGGTTGACTCGTTCGGTGGACTGTCGGCCCCATTCGGCGCCGCAGACCGCGTCGGCTTCGGCGGACAGCAGGGCGTTGATCATGGTTTGTAGCAGTTCGCGCATCAGGTCGGGAGACGCGTCGGTCAGGGCTTGGTGCAATACACCCGCAGGGTCGACAATGTGGGGTGCGGTCATCGTGATGACTCCGTTCGAGGATTCTGTGGAAGGTTGACTCGAAGGATCACGCGGTGACCGTTTCACGTCCAGCAGCGACACGCTGTCGGTTGTGGTGCTGGTCACCGGGTTACACCACTCTATGGGGCACTACTGTCACAGACACCCAAGTGGGCAACCTCGGAGGGCATCTCAGCCACTATTCTCACCGCCAGATTCCCGAGCCGTTCGGCGGGTATGCGGCCCTGAGTCAACTCATTGAGCTGCCGCTGCCGTTCACTGTCAAACTGTTCGACGCTTCGGTCGATGACATCCAGTTCACGTTCCCCGAAGGCCATCCTGCCGCGAGGCCATCGCAGGGACGCGAGGAG
>NZ_LRRH01000067.1 GCF_001646785.1 Rhodococcus phenolicus | reverse complement strand
CCGCGACGTCCCAGCCCCGCTCACACCCGATCCCGCGCGGCCGTTCGTGACCGACGGGCGGGAGGAACATCCGGCCGGTCGGACCGAATACCGGTTCCCGGCACCCGGGTTCACGGACGCGACGGGAAACCGGGATGTAACGCCGTCGGACGACCGGCCGACATGTCCTGTGACGCGGGGGCACCCATTGCGGGTGGTCGCTGGGAGACCACAACCGGATTGGACGGATATGGCAGAGCAGACGGCGTCGCATCGACGACGGATCGCAGCGGGCTTGGCAGCACCGGCAGTGTTGGGGGTGGCGGCTCTCGTAGCGGTTGCCGTCACGGGGACCGACACGCCGGTCAGGACCGACACCACACTGGTCGCGATGACCAACGAGTGCCACGACATGGTGAGCATCGCCATCGGCGGCCGGGGCGACAGCCCCCGCGACGGCAAGCACGCCATGCTCACCACGCCCGACGGCACGACGCTGCCCGCGGCGATGTCCGGGGACTACAACAGCCACTGGGTCGATCCGGTGGTCAACGCCCCCCGCGACGCCGGCAAGGACTATGCCGCTTTCTACATCGAGTACCCCGCGCACATGGCGTCCTACGAGGACGCGGTCGAGGCGGGCGTCGACAACACCCAGTCGGTGATGCAGGCGATCCGCGCCGAATGCCCCGACACCCAGTTCGCGATCGTCGGTTACAGCGAAGGCGCCGACGTGGCCCGCCGGGCCGCGATGGAGATCGGCAACCAGACCCCGAACGCGGACGGCTCGTACGACATCATCGACCCGAATTCCGTGGTCGGCGTCGTCATCCTCGCCGACGCCGGACGCACCGCCGGCGAGGGCCCGTTCCCCGGTGCGAGCGACCCCTTCCGCAATCCCGACGGCTACGACCGCGAATACCAGTCCGGGAACATCAGCGCCGACGGCAGCGGCATCGCGACCGATACCAGCGGCGGGTTCGGCGCCCTGGACGGCAAGATCGCCTCGTTCTGCTCCGACGGCGACTTCACGTGCGACGCCCCGGAGAACATCGCGCTGATCCAGCTCGCCGCGAACGTCGGCCGGCAGCTCAACGTCGACGGACTGCAGGACGAAGGCCTCACCCTCGCGACCGGGCAGGACCTGGCGGTCACGATCGGCCGCGTGGCGATGCTCGCGTTCGACGACATCGCATCGCAGGGCAACTGGATGCAGTCCGACGAGACGTTCCTCGACGTCCTGATCAAGGTGTCCGATCCCAGTTACACGCCGGCCCAGCCGACGGACGTTGCCGCCGACACGGAACTGAACCTCAGTGCGGCGGAGAACCTGGTCTACCTGCCCGCCAAGGTGCGCAACGAGATCATCGGCTTCATCGCGGACAACGCGAACACCATCCCGGTCGCGCTGAGCGATCCGTACCAGCAGACCCTCGGCGAGGTCACCGGACATCACTTCGACTACTGGCGCGACGCGGACGCGGCGAACGGCAAACCGCTGAGTTCGGCCGAGTACGCCGCGCAGTGGCTCACCCACCTCGCCGAGCAGGCCGATAAGGGTGAACTGCCCAAGGCCACCGCGAAGGACGCGCTCGCGGTGACCGCGGACACCACGTCCGCGACACCGACGACGACCACAGCGACACCGGCGACGACCCCGTCCGCGACCACGGAATCCGCGACCACCGAGCCCGGTATCACGCCGCCGACCGGGACCGCCGGAACACCCGAGTCCGCCACGATGCCGGCACCGGTCACCGACCCGGCCGTCGCGCCCGTCGCAACCGATCCGGCGGCGACCACCCCGGTCACGATCCCGGAGACGATCACCGAGACGCCCGCGACCGCGCCGGCCACGTCGGAGGCGACCGCCACCACCACGACGGTCGCACCCACGACGACCACCCCGGTTCCGCCGCAGCGCTGAGCTGAGCGGGACGACGACGAGGCCCGGAGGGAGTTTCCCTCCGGGCCTCGTCGCATGCTCAGCGCTGTTCGTGCAGGGCAGAGTCGATCGTGCCGTGACGTGAGCACCGCGCCCACCAGCCGTCCGGTGCGATCTGGACGATCATCCGGCGGCCGCACTGCGCGCAGAATCGCGGCGGTTCGAGACCGAGTTGCGCGGCGCGCGGCCGGGCCGGGCCGGCACCTCCGTCGAGCGCGGCGCCCGTGTACGGATCGAACATGTCAGAAGCTCTCGCTCAGGGCCTTGATCGGCATCTTCAGCTCGCCGAGCAGGTCCAGGTCGGATTCGGCGGGCCGCCCCAGCGTGGTCAGATAGTTGCCGACGATGACGGCGTTGATGCCACCGAGGATGCCCTGCTTGGCACCCAGGTCACCGAGGGTGATCTCGCGCCCCCCGGCGAAGCGCAGGATGGTGCGGGGCAGCGCCAGACGGAACGCGGCGACGGCGCGCAGGGCATCGGACGCGGGCAGCACCTCGAGGTCGCCGAAGGGGGTGCCCGGCCGCGGGTTGAGGAAGTTCAGCGGGACCTCGTCGGGGGCGAGTTCGGCGAGTTCGGCGGCGAACTCGGCGCGCTGTTCGAGCGTCTCGCCCATCCCGAGGATGCCGCCGCAGCAGACCTCCATGCCGGCTTCGCGGACCATGCGCAACGTCTCCCAGCGCTCGTCCCACGTGTGGGTGGTCACGACGTTCGGGAAGTAGGAGCTCGCGGTCTCGAGGTTGTGGTTGTAGCGGTGCACGCCCATCGCGGCGAGCTGGTCGACCTGCTCCTGGGTGAGCATGCCCAGCGAGCAGGCGACCTGGATGTCGACCTCGTTGCGGATCGCCTCGACACCCGCGGCGACCTGTGCCATCAGCCGGGCATCGGGGCCGCGGACCGCGGCGACGATGCAGAACTCGGTGGCTCCGGTCTTGGCGGTCTGCTTGGCGGCCTCGACGAGGCTGGGGATGTCGAGCCACGCGGAGCGCACCGGGGAGGCGAAGAGTCCCGACTGCGAGCAGAAGTGGCAGTCCTCGGGGCAGCCACCGGTCTTGAGGCTGATGATGCCCTCGACCTCGACCTCGGGTCCGCACCACTTCATCCGCACGTCGTGGGCGAGGGTGAGCAGGTCCTCGAGGCTCTCGTCGGGTAGCTGCAGGACTTCGAGGATCTGGTCGCGGTGCAGGCCTTCACCGCGTTCGAGCACCTGTTCGCGGGCCACCGCGAGGATTTCGGTGGGGGCAAGTGCCTTGGTCACGGTGGATCTCCTGGAGTAGCGGGCGAAACGAACTTGAACACCGTTCACTTGAACGCCGTTCAGGTTAGGGCGGCGGTCGACTACTGTCAAAGGGAAACCGGCACGAAACCAGAGGGAGCGAACACGTGCAGCTGCGACGGGGCGATGTCCTCGACGGTGCGATGGCGGTCCTCGACGAGTACGGCCTCGGCGACCTGACGATGCGCAAGCTGGCCGGGTCGCTCGGCGTGCAGCCGGGCGCGTTGTACTGGCACTTCCCCAACAAGCAGACGCTGCTCGGCGCGATGGCCGACCGCATCCTCGACGGTGTCGACGCACCCCCGACCACCGGCGCGTGGGACGAGGCGCTCGCCGAACTCGCGCACCGCTTCCGCGCGGCGCTGCTCGCCCACCGCGACGGGGCCGAACTCGTCGCCTCCAGCTACGCGTCGCGGCTGACCACCTCCCGCGCCCGCGACGGTTTCGTCGCCACCGCACAGCACGCCGGGTTGTCCCGCGCACACGCCGAACTCGCCGGATTCGCGCTCCTGCACTATGTGCTCGGCCACACCGTCGACGAGCAGTCGCGCCTCCAGCTCGCCGAGTTCGGCGCACTCACGCGGTCCCCGGTCTCCCCCGACGTGACCACCGAAACCCCCGGGACCTCCGACGACGACCTGCTCGACGGCGACCCGGCGGTCCGGTTCGACTTCGGCCTGGACCTGTTCGTCGACGGCATCCGGCGCCGGCTCGCCGAGCACGTGACGCACTGACGGTTGGCGTCCTGTCGGACCCCTCCCGTACGTTCCTCCGACGTGACGACACCCTGGTCCCCCGCGCAGATCGCCGCGGCCGCCCCCGATCCGTCATCGGTGACGGCCGCCCGCGGGCTGGCCTCGAAATGGACGGAGACCGGACGCAGCGAGCACGCCCTGTGGGGTGTGTGCCGCGGCAGCGGCTCGAGCAACTATCTGGCATCGGTCGACCTGGCCGGCCCCGCCTACCGCTGCTCGTGCCCGAGCCGGAAGTTTCCCTGCAAGCACGCCCTGGGCCTGCTCATGCAATGGTCCGAGGGAACCGTCCCCGCAGCGACCGCGCCCGACACCGTCACCACGTGGCTGAACAGTCGTGCCGAAAAATCTTCGAAGGCAACTACTTCCGAGGAACCTTCGCCGAAGGAACCCGACCCGGCGACGGTCCGGCGACGGGTGGAGCGTGCCGCCGCCGGACTCGACGACCTCGATCGCTGGCTGACCGACCGCATCCGCAACGGACTCGGCGCCGTCGACCACGGCTACGCCACCTACGACGAGATCGCCGGCCGCATGGTCGACGCGCAGATCCCCGGCGTGGCAGGATCGCTGCGTGCACTGCCGTCCGTCGTCGCGACCCGGGAGGACTGGCCTGCACGGGTTCTCGGCGAGTACGCGCGCCTGCACCTGCTGATCCGAGCCTTCCGGGCGCTCCCCGACCTGCCCGAACCCCTCGTCCGCTCGGTGCACACCCACCTCGGGTTCTCCACCCGGGCCGACGAGGTGCGCCGCGCACCCGCGGTCCGCGACCGGTGGCAGGCCGTCGCGAGCCGCACCACCGAGGACAACCGCGTCTACACCCGCAAACTGTGGCTGCGTGGCCGGGAATCCGGACGATGGGCAATAGTGCTCGATTTCTCGCACGGCACAACACGTTTCGATGCCGAGGCACCGGTACCCGGCACTCTCGTCGACGCCGATCTGCACTTCTACCCCGGCGCCGCGCCGCTGCGCGCGGTGATCGGAGCCCGCCACGGCGCCCCGGAACCGTTCACGACTCTGCCCGCGACGGACTTCGACCGCGCACTCGGCGACTACGCCACCGCACTCGGCACCGACCCGTGGATCCGTGCGTGGCCGGTGCTGCTCGGCGCCGTCACGCCCACTGTCGTCGAGGATCGGTGGTTCCTCGTCGACCGGGCAGAACGCGCCCTGCCACTGGCCGGCGATCTCGACAGCCGTTGGCGCCTGCTCGCCGTCTCGGGCGGTCACCCGGTGACGGTGTGCGGCGACTGGGACGGGCGCGAGATCTCGCCGGCATCGGTGTTCGAACCCGGACAGGAGGCGGTCGCGCTGTGAGCTCGCCCGGACTGGAAGCCCTCACCTCGGCGGCCCTGCTGGGCACCGCCCGCACCGAACCCCCGATCTCCTTGCTGCACACCCGTGACGCGGCCGGCGCGCTCGCCACGCCCGTCGAGCACCGCCTGCTCGGTGCCGCGGCACTGGAATGCGCGTTCGTCGCAGGCGGAGCGGTTCCGGCGACGCGGCCGCTGCCCGCGCCCGCCGCGGACGACGACCGGCCACTGCTGCCCGCAGCCGCGGCCGAGCGGCTCCGCGCGCTGCTCACCGTGCGGTCCGATCTGGTCGGCGAATGGCTCGATGCCGCACAGGGTTTCCGCGCTCCGCACGGCATCGTCGTGGACCTGCTCGAGCGCGCGTCGTCGCTCGACGAAATGCAGCGGGACAGGTTGGCCGTCCTGCTCGGACCGCGGGGACGCTGGCTGGCGCAGCAGAATCCGCGCTGGTCCGAGCTGGTGGCGCCCGACACGACCGACACGTCGGTGTGGCAGCACGGTTCCGCCGCCGCCCGGCGCCGGTGGTTCCGGGCGCTGCGTGCCCAGGATCCTGCTGCCGCGACCGAGCTGCTCGCCGCGTCGTGGAAGTCCGAGACGGCCTCGGCGCGCCAGAGCCTGCTCGCGGAACTCGCGACCGGATCGGGGGCATACGACGAGGATCTGCTCGAAACCGCGCTGGACGACCGCAGCCGCAAGGTCCGCGATGTGGCGCTCGAACTGTTGCGCCGGCTCCCCGGCTCCGCATTCGGCCGCCGCATGACCCAGCGGGTGCAGGACTGGACCCGGGTACACGACGGCATCCTCGAATTCACGGTGCCGGACGTGCTCGACGCGGCGGCCGCGCGTGACGGTCTCGACGACCCCCTGCCGCGTTCCGCCGAGACGTCCCGCACGAATCGGGTGTACACGGGTGACGACGCCCGCGACCGGGCCCGGGTATGGGCACTGGCGGCGTCCGCACCGCTGACGGCGTGGACCGAATCCGGCGCGCGGATCGCTGCCGTACCGGATCTCGCGGTATCCGGGCGGCTGCGCGACGTCCTCCGGCTCGGATGGGAAACCGCGGTCGACCACCAGCGCGACAGCGCATGGGCCGCGGCACTGCTGCAGCACGACGACCGGCCCGGTTCCCGGATCGCCGGGCACGCGCCCCGGGAGGTGCTCGTCGAACACCTGCGCCGGATACCCGGGCAGGACCTGCTGCACGGCGACCACATCGCCGCGCTGCCCGCGCCGTGGCCCGCCGACATCGCGCGGAAGGTCCTCACCGTCCTCTACACCGCTGCGGCACCGAGTTCACCCGGCTTCCGTACCCTGACCGATCTGCTCGCGCGCCGCGCCCCGTTCGAACTGGTCGATCTGTTCGACGACGCCGCCACCCGCACCGACGATCTCGTCCGGCTCAACCGCTTCGCGACCGTCGCCGACATCCTGAAACTTCGCCGAACCCTTCACGAGGAGTTGAGTTGACCGACAACGTCATCGACGAGCAGAACCTGCTGCGACCGCACGCGGAGCAGCAGTATGCGCACGAACTGGCCGCGCTCGCTCGCGTCGACGACCGGCCCCGCCCACCGTCGTGGCAGCTGTCGCCGTGGGCGGTCGTGACGTATCTGCTCGGTGGGGAACTCGCCGACGGCACCGTCGTGAGCCCCAAGTACGTCGGGCCGCGCCGGCTCATGGAGGTTGCGGTCGCGACGCTGGCGACCGATCGCGCCCTGCTGCTGCTCGGTGTGCCCGGCACCGCGAAGACGTGGGTGTCCGAGCACCTGGCCGCGGCGATCTCGGGAACGTCGACGCGTCTGGTGCAGGGCACCGCCGGAACCGCCGAGGAAGCGGTCCGCTACGGCTGGAACTATGCGCGGCTGCTCGCCGAGGGTCCGACCCCCGCCGCGCTGGTGCCGTCGCCGGTGATGACGGCGATGCGCGACGGCGCGGTCGCCCGCATCGAGGAACTGACCCGCATCCCCGCCGACGTGCAGGACGCGCTGATCACGATCCTCTCCGAGAAGACGCTGCCGGTCCCCGAACTCGGCATCGAGGTGCAGGCGACGAAGGGATTCAACGTCATCGCCACCGCCAACGACCGCGACCGCGGCGTCAACGACCTGTCGTCGGCGCTGCGCCGCCGATTCAACACCGTGGTGCTGCCGCTGCCCGCGAGCGAGGACGACGAGGTCGAGATCGTCGCAAGACGCGTCGCGCAGCTCGGTTCCGCGCTCGAACTGCCGCAGGCCCCGGCGGCCGAGGAGATCCGGCGCGTGGTGACGGTGTTCCGGGAACTGCGTCGCGGTGTGACCACCGACGGCCGCACGAAACTCAAGTCGCCGTCGGGCACGCTGTCGACCGCCGAGGCCATCTCGGTGGTCACCAACGGCCTCGCCCTGTCCGCGCACTTCGGGGACGGCGTGCTGCGCTCGGCCGACGTGGCCGCCGGCATTCTCGGCGCGGTGATCAAGGATCCCGTCGCCGATACGGTGGTGTGGGACGAGTACCTCGAAGCCGTCGTCCGCGGCCGCCCCGAATGGGCCGACTTCTACCGGGCGTGCCGTGAGGTCGCCGGGTGAGCACCCCCACCGCACAGGTCCGGGTGCTCGGCATCCGGCACCACGGTCCGGGCTCGGCCCGCGCGCTGCTGCGCGCGCTCGCCGAACTCGAGCCGGACACCGTGCTCATCGAGGGCCCCGCCGACGCCGATCCGCTGGTGGCGTCGGCGGCGTCCGAGCAGATGCGCCCGCCCGTCGCGCTGCTCGGGTACGCGACCGGCGACCCGTCGACGGCCGCGTTCTGGCCGCTGGCCACGTTCTCCCCGGAATGGCAGGCGCTGCAGTGGGCGATCCTGCACGACGCGGACGTCCGGTTCTGCGACCTTCCCGCGGCGCTGAGCCTCGCCGCGGACAGACCGGCCGGCGACCCGGGTCCCGATCCGCTGGCCGCACTCGCCGCGGCCGGCGGCTACGACGACTTCGAACAGTGGTGGGATGCGGTCGTCGAGTCCGGGACCCGGCGTCCCGAGAACGGCGCCGAGCACGACAGCATCGATCACACAGACGGATTCGACGCGATCACCGAGGCGATGGCGGCGCTGCGCGAGACGATGGGCATCGACGAGCACACGTTGCGACGCGAGGCGCACATGCGTCAGGTGCTGCGCGCGACGATCAAGGCCGGCGCCCAGAAGATCGCGGTGGTGTGCGGGGCGATGCACGCGCCCGCACTGTCCGGCAAGCTCGGCCCCGCAGCCCCCGACGCTCGACTGCTCAAGGGCCTGCCGAAGGTGAAGGCGTCGCTCACGTGGGTGCCGTGGACACATTCGCGCTTGTCGTCGGCCTCCGGATACGGCGCGGGCATCACCTCGCCCGGCTGGTACCACCACCTGTTCACCCACCACGACCGGACGATCGAGCGCTGGTTCACGCGGGTCGCGCGGGAACTGCGCAGCGAGGACCTGCCCGTGTCGAGCGCGCACGTCATCGAGGCCACCCGCCTGGCCGACACCTTGGCCGCGCTGCGCGACCGGCCGCTGCCCGGCCTCACCGAGGTCACCGAGGCGACCCGGTCGGTGCTGTGCGACGGCGACGACGTGTTGCTCGATCTGGTGACGCGCCGACTCGTGGTCGGCGAGGCGCTCGGCGAGATCCCGGACGACACTCCGACGGTGCCGCTGGACGCGGATCTACAGGCCCACTCGAAGACGCTGCGGCTCAAGCGGTCTCCGGTCGACAAGAATCTCGATCTGGATCTGCGGAAGGACAACGATCTGCAGCGGTCGCGGTTGCTGCACCGCCTCGCGCTGCTCGGCATCGACTGGGCGAAGGCCGCGACCAGCACGGTCCGCTCCACCGGCACGTTCCGCGAGTCGTGGACGCTGCGGTGGGATCCGGAACTGTCGGTCGCGATCGTCGAAGCCTCACGGTGGGGCACCACGGTGGAATCGGCGGCGCACGCGGTCGTCCTCGATCGAGTGGGACGACCGGAGGCCACTCTCGGTGAGGTCACCGATACCCTCGAACAGGCGCTGCTCGCAGATCTGCTCGCATCGATTCCCGACGTGCTCGCCGCGCTCGACGCCGCGGCCGCGCTCGATCACGATGTGCTGCACCTGATGTCGGCGTTGCCGGCGCTCATCCGCACGTTGCGCTACGGCGATGTGCGCGGCACCGATCTGTCCTCCCTCGGCCATGTCACCGACGCGTTGCTCGCCAGAATCTGCGCCGGTCTGCCCGCCGCGGCGACCGGCCTGGATTCCGACGCCACGGACGCGTTGCGCACGGCCGTCGACGACGTGCACACCGCGATCGCTGTGCGCGACGATCCCGGCACGACCGAGCGGTGGCTCGTCACCCTGCGGGTGATCGCGGACCGTGACGACGTGGACGGCGTCCTCACCGGCCGGACCGTGCGGTTGCTGCGGGACATGGGCCGGATCGATGAGGACGACACCGCGCTGCGGGTGTCGCGGGCGTTGTCGGTGGGCATCGATCCCGGCGCGAAGGCCCGGTGGATCGACGGTTTCGTCGGTGGCGGCGCGGTGCTGCTCATGCACGATCGTGGTCTGCTGCGACTGATCGACGACTGGGTGTCGGCACTGCCGGACCAGAACTTCGTGGACGTGCTGCCGGTTCTGCGTCGCACGTTCGGCGCGTTCGCGCCCGCCGAGCGCCGAACACTCGGCGCGGTGGTGCGCGGCGGCGAGCGCACGCGCACCACCGTCACCTCCGTCGACGCCGACCGCGGGGCACGCGCCGTACAAGCCACCGCGCTGATCCTGGGAGTTCCTGCATGACAACATCATCGGACGAAACGGAACGGTTGCGTCGGTGGCGGCTGCTGCTCGGCGACGCCGCCGAGGAATCCACCGGCGGACTGCGCTCCACCGACGACGAGGCGATGGACGGGGCGCTCGCCGCGCTCTACGATCGCAGCGATCCCGATCCGAGCGGACGTCGCAGCGCCGGCCTGGGCGGTTCGGCACCGCGGGTGGCGCGGTGGCTCGGCGACATCCGCACATACTTCCCCACCTCGGTGGTACAGGTGATGCAGCGCGACGCGATGGAGCGCCTGGGACTGACGCAACTGCTGCTCGAACCGGAACTGCTCGACGCCGTCGAACCGGACGTGCATCTCGTCGGCACGTTGCTGAGCCTGAACAAGGTGATGCCGGAGACGACCCGCGCGACCGCACGGATGGTCGTGGAGAAAGTGGTGCGGGAGGTCGAGGCGCGCATCGCCCAGCACACCCGGTCCGCGGTGACCGGAGCACTGAACCGGTCGGCACGGACGTCGAATCCGAAGCTGCGCGACATCGATTGGGATCGGACGATCCGCGCGAATCTCGCACATTACCTGCCGGAGTACCGCACGGTGGTGCCGCAGCGGCTGATCGGCTACGGCCGCCGCTCGCAGGCCGTGCAGCGCGACGTCGTGCTGGCGATCGACCAGTCGGGCTCGATGGCGTCGAGCGTGGTGTACGCGTCGGTGTTCGGGGCGGTGCTCGCGTCGATGCGGGCGCTGCGCACGTCGCTGGTGGTGTTCGACACCGCGGTCGTGGATCTGACCGACAAGCTGGCCGATCCGGTGGAGGTCCTGTTCGGCACGCAGCTCGGCGGCGGCACCGATATCAACCGCGCGATCGCGTACAGCCAATCGCTGATCACGCGGCCCACCGAGTCGCTGTTCGTGCTGATCTCGGACCTGTACGAAGGCGGGATCCGCGCGGAGATGCTCAGCCGGATGGCGTCGATGCGCGACGCCGGCGTGCAGGTGGTGGTGCTGCTCGCCCTGTCCGACGACGGCGCCCCGGCGTTCGACCGGGAGAACGCGGCCGCGCTGGGCGCGCTCGGCATCCCGGCATTCGCGTGCACACCCGACCGGTTTCCGGACCTGCTGGCACTGGCTCTCGAACGCGGCGATATCGGGCGGTGGGCACAGTCGCTGTGAAGGACGCGCGCCCGCCGGCTCCGCCAGCACCACTGTAATTCGCCACAAACACTTGTATTGAAAATAAGGGCGTTACACAATGTAGTGGTGAGCACGAACGCGGTTGGACGCGGGAATGCATCGACCACCCCGAAGGCGCGGCGGTACGACGTGACGCTCCGGCGCCGCCAGGCCGAGGAGAGCCGCCGCCGGGTTCTCGACGCCGCCGCAGCCCTGTTCGCCGAGCGGGGCTGGTCCGTCGCAATGCGCGAGATCGCAAGCACGGCGGGCGTCTCCTTCGAGACCGTGTACAGCAACTTCGGTTCCAAGCCCCGGCTGTTCGGCCAGGTGATCGATTTCGCGGTCGTCGGCGACGACCGGCCGGTGGCGTTGATGGACCGCCCCGAGTTCGCCGCCCTGTCCCGCGGAAGCCACCTGCAACGAGCCGCCGCGGCCGCATCACTGGTGGCCGCCGTGAACGGGCGCACCGTGGGACTGCAACGCGCGCTGCGTGAGGGAGCGGCAGCGGACCCCGCGCTCGCCTCCCGGCTCGACGAGATCCGGCAGGCCCAGCGGCAGACCGTCCACATCGCAGGAGCAGCCATCGCCGGCCGTGAACTCACGCCGCTCGAAGGCGACGGACTCTGGGCGGTGATCACGGTGGAGGTCTACGACCTCCTCACCGGCAGCGCAGGGTGGAGCCGTGCCCGGTACGAGCAGTGGCTCACCGACACGATCGTCAGGTTGCTGACCCTCGACGACTGAAAGGAGCGCGGGCCATGAACACCTACCGGAACGAGCCCGCCGACACACGGAGTATGGGAATCGTGCACAGCGCACTGCGTCGTGATCTGCGACGAACGCGCATGGTGCTCGACGATCCGCCCCCTCCCGACGACTCTCGTCGCCGGGCGATCGCCGCGCACGTCCTCTGGATGTGCCGTTTCCTGCACCGGCACCACGCCGGGGAGGACGCCGGACTGTGGCCGTTGATCCGGGAGCGCGACCGGTCGGCCGGTGCGCTGCTCGATCGGATGGAGGCCGACCACGCGCGGATCGCACCGGCTCTCGCTGCGGTGGAGGAAGCCGCGCAGGCGTACGGCGACGACCCGTCGGCACGAGAACGGTTGCTCACCACCCTGAGTGGCCTCGACGACGTGCTGCTGCCGCACCTGCGCCGCGAGGAACTCGAGATGATGCCCGTCGTCGCGGCCACCATCACCACCGCGGAATATCGCGCAATCGAACACGAGTACTTCGTCGCGCCCAAGCGTTTCGCAGAACTCGGCATGGAGGGACACTGGGTCATCGACGGGGCGACCCCCACCGATCGCGACGCGATCCTGAGCGTCGTGCCCGCCGTACCCCGATTCCTCATCCTCCACGGCTTCGCCCGCAGGTATCGCAGGCAGGCAGCGCTGCGGTGGGGCGACGGTCCGGCCTCCACCGTGCCGGCGCTGCACGTTGCATCGATCGAGGAGCGTACGTGATGGGCACCCTTGCACGACACGGACGCTCCGAGGCGATCACCACCGCTCCAGCAGAAGCCTTGTGGCACATCATCACCGACGTGACCCGAACCGGTGAATGGAGTCACGAATGCCGAGCCGCACACTGGCGCAGGACCGGCAGGCGGGCAGCACCGGGCGTTCGTTTCCGGGGAACCAACCGGTCCGGCGTCTTCGTCTGGAGTCGCTCGTGCATGTTCACGGCGGTCGACGCCCCGCGGACGCTCGCGTGGAAGACGGTGGGCCTGTGGGGGAAGGTCGACAGTACCGAGTGGCGAATCGATCTGGAACCGGCCGGAACCGGCACACGGATCGTGCAGTCGTACGACGTACTGCACGTCGCCCCCGGCCTCGACCGGGTCTACTGGCTTCTCGTCAAGGCTCACCGGGATCGTCGTGACGCACTGGCCGACGATCTGCAACGGCTGGCCCGGCTCGCCGAGAACGACCAGGACCGGCAGGCAGCGTAATCTCTTGGCCCACCACGACAGAGAGGGTTCGTGGAACATCGCCGAGCGCGGTTCATCGGGATTCTCCGTCGCAATCGCGGAGAAGGCGCAGGGCGTCGAGCATGCGCGGACTCCTCCGCGTGGATCGTCGAGTGAGATGAGGGCCTTCCAGAGCGCCCATCCCAGCCCGCGAATCCACGTGTCGTCCGCGACGCCGAGGACACTCCGGAACACCTCGCGTTCGCGGTCGCCGAACCAGGTCCGGGCGAACGGGTGACGCCCTCCGCTGCAGCCACACCAAAGTTCGGTTTATCCCTGCATTCCGTACCATGCAGATTTCTCCACGGAGGTGCCCCGCGAGAACTCGACCGCACCGGTCAGCGTCGGACCAGCCGATACCACTTCGCGTGGAATCCAGCCCGCACGGACACCTCGTCCTCCACCGACCATCCGGCGAAGATCCGCTCGATCTCTGCACGATCGGTGCCGCGCGGCAACGGCCCCCGGAAGTGCGGCTCGAACGCGAACATCATCAGCGTCGCGTCCGGCAAGGACACCCGATCCACCTGGCGGCGGTAGGCGGCGCGTTCTGCGCCCGTAAGCCCGTGGAAGCAACCGAAATCCACGAGCAGACCGTAGCCGGCCCCGACCACGTCGGCCATCGCGGTGACGTCGCCTTCGACGAACCTCACCGCCACCCCGGCGGCGGCAGCCGCGGCGGTCGCCGTCTCGATCGCCGCGGGCACGTTGTCGATTCCGGTGACGTCCCAGCCACGTCGTGCCAGCCGGATCGACAGTTCCCCGCTACCGCAACCGACATCCAGAGCCCGGCCGGGACCGGCCACCGTCTCGACAAGCGCATCGAAATGTGCGCCGCGCGGACCCAGTGCGTGTTCCCACGGCGTGAAGCCGACACGGTATGCGAGGCGGTATGCCCAACTCATGCGACCTCGTTCGATGATCAGTCGTCGTTCGAACCCTCGGCGATCTCGGGCGCGTTCTCGCGGGTTGCCATGCCCCCGTCGTTGCCATGATCGGCCGGTCCCGCTTCCCTGACCTTCGCACGCCGCTCGTCCTCGTCGTGCGTATCGTCGCCGGATTTCGCTGCGTCGGCCATCGTGACGGTCCTTCCTTCGGGTTGTCCCAGGCTAGCGCCCCAGAGGCGCCGTGTCCGGTCATGGACCGTTCGAGCCAGCGAAGACGATGTGCGGGGCGCCCTCCGCGGGCTCGTCCGGATGCAGTTGCCGCTGGAGCAACGCGAGTCCGTCGTCACCGAGAGTTCCGCGGTACCACTGGAAGGCCCAGTCGAAATCCCGGGTGGACCAGACGATCTGGTTCCCGTGAACCTTCACCGGCCACGGTTCGGACGACCGGCGCCGGCGAACCAGCCAGCCGGTGCGCTCGTCCGCACCGAGCAGCGCGGAGAAATCACCGGATTCCCGGTCGACCCGGTCGACGAGGCTCGGTGTGAAGTCCGACAGCATCGGGACCAGGACAGGGTCGGCGGTGACGTTCTCCCGGAACCACTGCAGGTCGTTTTCGTGCCGGGTGACGGAGTGGCCGCCGTTACCGGCGCGGTCCCGGGATTCCTCGTCCGAGACGACCGGCCCGCTCCACACGAACAGCGACGGATCGGGCGACTCGTCCACGGTCAGGTCCGTGTAGGCGGCACCGTCGACACCGTCACCCGAATGTTGCGCCAGCACAGTGCCGGTGTCGGCGTCGACGACGAGCCGCAGCGAGGATCGCGGCCGGCCGCGCCTCTCCCCCGCAGCCAGATCCACCGACCAGCAGGAGCGGCCGAGGAACTCGAGATCGGTGACCGGGCCCGCCGGGCGAGCGTGATGACTGCCGACCCAATGCTCGACGCGTGGGGTGACCACGAGACAGCGGTCCGAACCCAAGGAATGCACCCGGTGCAGCGCGGTGCAGCGCGGTCGGTGCGGATCGGACGTGAAATCCCACGCGGTGTCACCGTCGCTGACGAACAGCACTCCGCCGCCGAGCGATTCGATCCGGGATCGGCGCCCCCACCGATACAGGCGGAGCCCTTCACGGTGATACGGCAGGAAGACCGGTTCTTCGCCGTAGGTACCGAGGTAGTAGTGGAACGGTTCCTCGGAGTTCCGGTACGGAACGACCGTGCCGTGGACCTGCTGTCGAGGGCCGTCCGCCATCGTCACCAGCATCTGCACCCATTCGGTCACGGTCGGCTCCGACGCACCCGGACGGTGGTGACCCGCTGAACGGCCTGCGTGTGTTTCGGCATGGATCATCGCTCCCGCGTACTCCGTCCGGAGACGAAGGGAACGAGTGTACAGCGCCCGCGCCGGCACGGGCCGTCAGGTGTCGTGGCCCGGGTCTCGTCGCTCGGTTCCCCGCCACCACTCCGCGATGGCCATGTCCGGATCATCGTCGGTGCGCGTCGGTCCCGCATCGGGGATTCACCCTGAACCTCCCGCCACGTCGGGCCCGGTGCGCCCGTCCCGGAACCGGTCGTCATCGCTCGGGGGATGTCCCGACCCCATCCCCGTGTCTTCCGCCGCATAGCCGGCGAGCAACGCGGTCTCGGCCTCCCGTTTCGGGAACACGAAGAACACCAGCGCCGCGCCGATCAGCACGATGAGGATGGCAGCGACGTACGCGCGGGTGTCGCCGTCCAGGAATGCCTGCCGCGCCGCCGCGATGATCTGCTGCGCGTACTGCGGATATCGATCCGCAATGTCGACCGCGCCGGCGAACGATTTCTCCAGCGCGGCCTGCGTCTGATCGCTCACCGACGCCGCCTGGGGGCTCGCCGAGATCGTGGCCGTCAGCGACGCGGTGTACCCGGCCGTGAGCAGGGCACCCAGGATCGACTGCACGACGGCGCCGCCGAGGTCGCGTTGCAGATCCGCGGTGCCCGACGCCATACCGGCGCGAGCGACCGGCACCGAACCGGTCAGTGAATGCGAGGCCGGGGTCCCTGCAAGACCCACCCCGGCGCCCAGGCACATGAATCCGAGCGCGACCACCCAGTAGTGGGCGTCCTCGTCCCAGAGGAGCAGTGCGACGACAAGCCCCGCCACGATCGCCACGTACCCCGACAACAACGTGAACCGGGACCCCCGGGACTCGACGAGTTTCGCCGAGTGCGGTGCGACCAGCACCATGACCAGTGCCGCGGGAAGCGCCGCGGAGCCGGCCGCCAGCGTCGAATATCCGAGCACGTTCTGCAGGTACTGCTGGCTGATGTACATCGTGCCCATCAACGTGCCGAACACGATGATGCCCGCGACCGCGGCCACCCAGAAGATCCGGCGCCGCGCGACCTTCGGATCGAACAGCGGATTACGCGCCCGCAATTGGCGGATCACGAAGGCGAGCCCGGATGCGAGTGCGATCACCAGCGCGGACACGGCAACGGTCTTCATCCCGTCGACCGGCACGAAGTTGATTCCGAGTACGAGCGAACCGACGAGAACCACCGACATCAGCCCACCGGTGTGGTCGACGGGATCGGTGGACTCGTTGACGTGCGCCGGAACGAGCACCCACGTCAGTCCCAGCGCCAGCAGGGCCAGCGGGATCGTCACCAGGAACACCGATCCCCAGAAGAACCCTTCGAGCAGGGCACCTGCGACGAGCGGGCCGAGCGCCGTGAGACCACCACCGATCGACGACCACAACGCGATCGCGCGGGTCCGCGCCGGACCCGACCACAAGGCGGTGATCAGCGCCAGTGTCGTCGGGTACGCGAGACCGGCCGATACACCGCCGAGGAGTCGCGCGGCGAAGAGCACCTCGATGTTCGGTGCGAATCCGGCGACCAGCGACGCCGGCACCGACAACAGCATGCCGAGCACCAGCATCGTTTTGCGGCCGTACCGGTCGCCTATCGCACCGAGGTAGAGCACCGATGCGGCGAGCCCGACCGAGTAGCCGACCGCGACGAGGTTCAGGTCGGTCTGGCTGGCGTCGAACGCCTTTCCGATGTCGGGCAGCGCCACGTTCGCGACCGCGAGGTTCAGATTCGCGACCGCCGCCACGAGAATCAGCGATGCGAGTACCAGCGGCGCTCGGGTGGGGTGGTCCGCGACAGATGTCCCCTCGGCGGGTGTGGTCACGGGACAATGGTGCGTGATCACACCGGTCCCGCGCTCGGATTCGGCGGGGATGGCCCGTCGTCCCGCAGCACCGGCGGCAGGCCCATCGTCGTCGCGGTGGGGCGGCTCCGTCGAACATCCCCCGTCGCGACGACAGGAGACCGATTTGCCGAGAGCACCCGGTTCCGAAACCCAATGTTCAAGTCGGCGCCACGTCCCGGAGACGGACGACCTGAACACTGGGCGTCACTGTGAGGCGACACTCTGGGAAGGCTCCGAGATGACCGAGATCGCATTCGCCACGGATTTCATCGTCGATCGCACCGCGCACGGTCCGCATCGGCCTACCCCGGGCAGTTTCGTGACCGTACCCAGCGACACCCCGGCGAGCGAGCCCGGGGCCGTGCCGAGGCGCGCCTCGGGCTGGCGAACCGCCGTCGAATCCGCGGTCGGCACCGCCTTCTCCGCGGCGGTGGCGGTGGCGATGGTGACGGGACTGGCAGGAGCGGGCACCGCGTCCGTCGTGGTGGGCGCAGCATCGGCGTTGCGGGCGCGCTGACCCGCCTGCCGCGCCGGGGTGGCTGCGGATGGACGGTGTGCGGTGTCCGCCCACCGGACGCCACCCCGCCGGTTAGGATTGCCTCACCTGCCGTACGACAGAGTTGAGGTCCCTATGAAGCGCCGATCCGCCGCGCTGCTCGCCACCGCCGCCACCGCAATCCTTGTCACCGCCTGCGGTTCGGACGGCACCGACACCGAATCCGGTTCCGCGTCGGGCGAGGGTGCGTTCCCCGCGACCGTCACCACGAAGTTCGGGGACGTCACCATCGAATCACAGCCCGAACGCGTGGCCGCGCTGGGCTGGGGTGATGCGGAAACGGCGCTCGCACTCGGTGTTCAGCCCGTCGGGGCCAGCGACTGGCTGGCCTTCGGCGGCGACGGTGTCGGTCCCTGGGCGGAGGGTCTGTACACCTCGCCGCCGGAGATCATCGCCACGATGGAACCGTCCTACGAAATGCTCGCCGCACTGACCCCGGATCTGATCCTCGACACCAAGAGCTCGGGCGACGTGCCCCGTTTCGAGTCACTGTCGAACATCGCGACGACCGTCGGGGTGCCCGAGGGTAGTGACGCCTATCTGACCTCGCTCGACGATCAGGTGACGTCGGTCGCGACCGCGCTCGGTGTACCGGAGAAGGGGCGGGAGCTGTTGTCGCAGATCGACGCGGACTTCGCCCGGGCCGCCTCCGAGAATCCCGAATTCACAGGCAAGACCGTCACCGTCGCCGCCTACACGTCGGACGGCTGGGGCGCGTACGTCGTCGGCGACTCGCGCGTCGATTTCCTCACCGAACTCGGGTTCGTGAACAACCCGCAGGTGGAGGCCACCGAGACGGACAACTTCTTCATTCCGATCTCCGAGGAGAACCTGAACATCCTCGACGCGGACCTTCTCGTTGTGCTTCCGATCTACATGCCGACCGAGGACGTGACGAACAACGTGCTGTTCCAGCAGATCCCGGCGGTGAAGGACGGACGGTTCCTCGTGCTGGACAGCGACTCGGACATCTCCGCCGCGTTCTCGACGAACTCCGCGCTGTCGGTGCCCTTCGCGATCGACGAGCTCGTTCCGCTCCTCGCCGACCGCGTGCGGTGACCGGGCCCCTGCAGTGACCCGGTCTCAGTAGAGCTCGGCCCGGTAGGCCTCCTGCCGGGCCGGCTCGAGGTCCTCGAGTTTCAGATTGTGCTGTTCGGCGAGGATGTCACGCAGCGACGGCACCGTCCCGGGGTCGGCCCAGGTCTGCGGATCCCACAGCTCGGCTCGCAGGATCGCCCGCGCGCAGTGCAGGTATGCCTCGTCGATCTGTACGATCACCGCGAGCTGTGCCGGCTTACCCGACATGGCCAGCTCCGCCAGCAGGTCCGGATCGGTGGACAGCGACGCGGTGCCGTTGACGCGCACCACCTCGTCGATACCGGGCACCAGGAACAGGATTCCCACGTGCGGATTCTCGAGGATGTTTCGGTACGAGTCGGCCCGCCGGTTGCCGGGACGGTCCGGGAGCACGAGGGTCTTCTCGTCGGGGAAGAGCACACGACTGTGCAGGTCTCCGCGCGGCGAACAATCACAGTTGCCGTCGGCGTCCGAGGTCGCGAGCACGAAGAACCGCGCCTGCTCGATGTACTCGCGCATCAACGGCGTCGTGAACGTCGTGTGCTTGTCGAGGATCGCCGGCGTGGGTGTGCCGACGGCCGCTTCGAGTTGCTCGGCCGTCGTGATCCTCGTCCGGACGAGCTCCTCGACCCTGATTGCCTCCACCGGCGTCACCTCCGCCCGCGACCGTATCAAGCGCCGCCCGGCAGCCTCACTCCGCCGTTCCGTCAGGCGTGAACCTGCGGAAGATCCATTCCCCGAAGCACGTCGACGACGCGGTGAGCGGCGGGGTTCGGGTTGTCGGCGCGCCAGGCCATCGCGATCTCGAGCGCGGGAACCTCGTCCTCGATGGGGCGGTAGACCACCCCGTCGACGCGGACGTGCGTCGTGGAGTCGACGACGACGGCGACGCCGAGGCCGGCCCCGACGAGCGCGAGGAGGCTGTACGGGTCGGGGGCCTCGTGCACCGTCCGCGGGGTGATCCCCGCCTGCGCGCACAGCGCGATCGTCGCGTCCCGGACGCGGGAGCCGTGCGCCGACGGATACATCACGAACGGTTCTGATCCGAGTTCGTGCAGTGCGATCCGTTCCGCCCCGGCGAGCCGGTGCTGGGCGGGTAGCGCCGCGAGCAGCGTCTCGCGACGCACGGTCAGCGTCGTCAGATCACCGCCGACGGGCAAGGCAACGATCCCGAGATCGAGTGCGCCCGAGCGGATCAGCTCGATCGCTGCCCCTGAATAGGTCTGCGGCCGCAACTCCAGCGCGATGCCCGGAAACGCCTCGGCGACCGCGTTGGTCAACCCGGACAGCACGGCGTATCCGCCGGCGCCGCCGAATCCGATACCGACGACGCCGGTCTGCCCCAGCGACGCCGCCTGCGTCACCGTCCGGCACGCCTTCACCTGGGTCTCGATGATGCGGGCTGGGGCCAGCAGCGCCGAACCGGCCGCGGTGAGGCGCACCGAGCGCGTGGTGCGGGCGAACAGGTCGACGCCCAGTTCACGTTCGAGGGACCGGATGGTCTGACTCAACGGCGGTTGCGCGATGTGCAACCGCTCGGCCGCGCGCCCGAAGTGCAGTTCCTCGGCCACCGCGAGGAACGCCTGGATCTGACGGATCTCCATGACACCTCTAATTATGTCGTGTCAAATATGAATGGTGATTGATTAGGTCTTGGACTCTACATGGTCCGGTGAGTGACAGTAGGGACGATCCTCGAAGCGAAGGGACTTCCATGAACTACGCGCACCGCGATCCCGCACTCCGGGCCGTCGTCGACCGCTGGATCGACGACACCGACCGCACGCACACCGAGGCGCTGCTCGGCAGGCTGGGTGCCGACACGACCGATCGCCTCGCCGGGCTCGCGGCGGTGGCCGAGAAGAACCCGCCCGTTCTCCGGCAGTTCGACCCCGACGGAAACCGGATCGACCGGATCGAATACCACCCGGCATACGTCGAACTGTGCGAAGCGGCGTTCGGCGAGTACGCGCTGTCCGCCCTGTCGCACCGGCCCGCCCACGGCTGGGACCGCACCCCGCCGCACGTCGTGAAGTACCTCGCGTCGTATCTGTTCGTGCAGGCGGAGTTCGGACTCGCGTGCCCGGTGTCCATGACCGATGCCGCGGCCCGCACGCTGCGGATGTTCGGCGACTCGGAGGTGTTCGGCCCGTGGATCGACGGGCTCACCTCCCCCGGGCCGGGCCGACTGACCGGCGCGATGTTCATGACCGAAACCCAGGCCGGCACGGACATCGCTCAGACCGAGACACGAGCCGAACACACCGAGGCGGGATGGCGCCTGACCGGCCGGAAGTGGTTCGCGTCGAACCCGGACGCCGACGTGATCATCACCCTCGCGCGGTTTCCCGGCGGGGACCCGACGTCGACCCGCGGAGTCGGAATGTTCATGGTGCCCAAGCATCTTCCCACCGGGGCCCGCAATTCGTACACGATCGACCGGTTGAAGGACAAACTGGGCACCCGGTCGATGCCGAGCGGGGAGGTCACCCTGCACGACGCCCACGCGCTGCAGGTCGGCGACCTCGACCGCGGGTTCCGGCAGATGACGGAGATGCTCAACACCTCACGGTTGTCCAACGCGATGCGGTCGGCCGGATTGATGCGCCGCGCCGTCCGCGACGCCGCCGACCACACCCGTGAACGCGTCGTCTTCGGCAGGCCCCTGTTCGACCAGCCTCTCATGCGCGCCACCCTGCTGCCGCTGCTCCTCGAGGCCGAGGCTGCGCTCGCACTCGTCGGTTACAGCGCGGACTGTCTGCAACGCGCCGACGCCGGTGACGCGGAGGCGACGACGCTGATCCGGATCCTCACTCCGATCGCCAAGCACTACGTTTGCAAGCGGGCCCGGAGCGTGACCGGGGAGGCGATGGAGATTCGCGGCGGCAACGGCTACATCGAGGAACGGGACTTCGCCCGCCTCGTCCGCGACGCGCATCTCGGTTCGATCTGGGAGGGCTCGTCGAACGTCATCGCGCTCGACGTCCTGCGCTGCATGCGCAAGCAGAACGCACACCGCGACCTGGCCGCCGCCATGCGGGCCACACTCACCGGCCTCGGACCGGACTGCGGGCCGGGCGCGCAGATGCTCACCGTCCTGTGGGAAGAACTGGCGGCGACCGGCGACGATCTGCTCGCCGGCGACGACACCCGCGCTCAGGTCGAGGTGGCGCGCTACGCGAATGCTCTCGCGCGGGCCGTGATGGCCGTGCAGCTCTACGATCTCGCGTCGCACCGCATCGCCCGCGTCGGTGATCATCGGTCGCTGCTCGTCGCGAACGCCTATCTGTCCGATATGCGCTCGGAGACGAACACGACCGCGCTGCAACACCTTGCGGCCATCGTCGACGGCACCGCCGTCGGCGCGGAGACCGCACGGTCCTCGGGCCCGCGGACCGACCTGGCGGAGGCCACGCGATGACGTATCCCACCGGACCTGCACCTCTCGCCGGGATCAAGGTCGTCGACCTGTCGAAAATCCTGGCCGGGCCGTACGTGACGATGTCCTTCGCGGACCTCGGTGCCGACGTCGTGAAGATCGAACACCCTGACGCCGGTGACCCGACGCGCCAGTGGGGTCCGCCGTTCGTCGGTGACGACGCCACCTACTACCTGGCGGTCAACCGCGGCAAGAAATCGGTGGCGCTCGATCTGAAGTCCGAATCCGGCCAGCAGATCGTGCATCGCATGCTCGAGGATGCCGACATCGTGGTGGAGAACTTCCGGCCGGGCAGCAGCCTGCAACGGATCTTCGACCATCGCGCACTGTCCGAACGGCATCCGCACCTGATCGTGCTGCACATCTCGGCGTTCGGTGAGGTCGGGCCGCGGCGCGACGATCCCGGCTACGACATGGTCGCGCAGGCGGCGGGCGGGCTCATGTCGCTGACCGGTGAGCCCGGTGGCCCGCCGATGAAGGCCGGGTACGCGATGGGCGATCTCGGTGCGGCCCTGTTCGGCACGATCGGCGTCCTCGCCGCCCTCGTCGAGCGGGCTCGCACCGGACGCGGCCAGTATGTGACGACCTCGCTGTTCGAATGCCAGCTCGCGATGCACGTGAACTGGGCGACGAACTGGTTCACCGACGGCAAGCGACCGCTCGCGCTCGGCTCCGCACACCCCAATCTCGCTCCCTATCAGGCTTTTCCCGCGCAGGACGGCCACTTCGTCGTCGCGGTCGGCAACGACGGCCTGTGGGACCGGTTGTGCACCGCCATCGGCCGGCCCGACCTGGCCGGGCGCACGGAGTTCCTCCGCAACCGGGATCGGGTCGCGAACCGGGGCCTGCTCGAGCAGGAACTGACCGGGGTGTTCGCGGACGGGACGGTCGGGCACTGGGTGGGTGTCCTCGAGAAACACGGCGTCCCGGTCTCGCCGATCCGCCATCTGGACGAGATATACGACGATCCGCACACCGAGGCGATCGGGATGATCGGCACGGTCGATCATCCGTCCGGACCGTTGCGTCAGATCGGGTTTCCGGTCAGTTTCGCCGGCGAACGTCCGCGGCTCGGGACGGCGCCGCCCGCGCACGGCGAGCACACCGACGAGGTGCTCGGCGCGCTCGATACCGGTGATCAGCGCCGGAACAGTTTGTTGCCCAGCCAGACGATCGGGTCGTAGCGGCGGCCGGCGACGCGTTCCTTCATCGGGATCAGCGCGTTGTCGGTGATGTGGATGTTCTCCGGGCACACTTCGGTGCAGCATTTGGTGATGTTGCACAGGCCGAGGCCGTGCTGGTCCTGCGCGGCGTCGCGCCGGTCGGCGACGTCGAGGGGGTGCATCTCGAGTTCGGCGATGCGCATCAGATAGCGGGGTCCGGCGAATGCGGACTTGTTGTCCTCGTGGTCGCGCACGACGTGGCACACGTTCTGGCAGAGGAAGCACTCGATGCACTTGCGGAATTCCTGCGAGCGCTCGACGTCGACCTGTTGCATGCGGTACTCCCCCGGCGCCAGACCGGGCGGCGGCGTGAATGCCGGGATCTCGCGGGCCTTCTCGTAGTTGAACGACACGTCGGTGACGAGGTCCCGGATGATCGGGAAGGTGCGCACGGGGGTGACCGTGATCGTCTCGTCCGGTTCGAAGGTGGACATGCGGGTCATGCACATCAGCCGGGGTCGGCCGTTGATCTCCGCGGAACACGAACCGCATTTTCCGGCCTTGCAGTTCCAGCGCACCGCCAGATCGGGGGTCTGGGTGGCCTGCAGCCGGTGCACGACGTCGAGCACGACCTCCCCGTCGTTGGCTTCGACGGTGTAGTCGCGCAGGCCGCCGCCCTCGGCGTCGCCGCGCCACACCCGAAAGGCCGCCTGGTATCCCATGTCAGGACCTCCGTCCCGGATGATCGGCGAGTTCCTCGTCGGTGTAGTACTTGCCCAGTTCGTCGATGTCGAACAACGCGAGCAGATCCGGCCG
This sequence comes from Rhodococcus phenolicus, assembly GCF_001646785.1. Taxonomy (GTDB): domain Bacteria; phylum Actinomycetota; class Actinomycetes; order Mycobacteriales; family Mycobacteriaceae; genus Rhodococcus; species Rhodococcus phenolicus. The sequence continues at coordinate 59,892 of NZ_LRRH01000067.1, read as the reverse complement.
CATCGGCTGCTGCTGTTCCGGCGTCACCGTCACGTCGGGAATCGCCCGGTCGTCACCGTCGGTGCGGCACACCAGCAGCGTCCGCCGCCACTGCGCGTCCATGGACGGGTGGTCGTCTCGGGTGTGGCCGCCCCGGCTTTCGGTACGCTGCAAGGCCGCTCGCGCCACGCATTCGCACACCAGCAGCATGTTGCGCAGATCCAGCGCGAGATGCCAGCCCGGATTGAACTGCCGGTTGCCCTCGACCGCGACGTTGCGGATGCGGGTGCGCAGGGTGTCGAGTTCGGCCAGGGCACGTTCGATCTCGTCGGCGCGGCGGATGATGCCCACCAGGTCGTGCATCGACTGTTGCAGCTCCGCGTGCAGGGTGTACGGGTTCTCGGCGCGGTCGGGTGCGTCGGGGTCGAACGGTGACAGCGCGGTGCGGGCCGCCGCCTCGATGTCCGCGTCGGACAACGCCGGCCGTTCGGTGAGCCCGTCCACGTAGTCCGCGGCTCCGAGTCCCGCGCGCCGCCCGAACACCAGCAGGTCCGACAGCGAGTTCCCGCCGAGCCGGTTGGATCCGTGCATGCCGCCCGAGCATTCGCCGGCGGCGAACAGGCCGGGCACCGAGGCGGCCGCGGTGTCCGGGTCGACCTCGATGCCGCCCATCACGTAGTGGCAGGTGGGCCCGACCTCCATGGGTTCCTCGGTGATGTCGACGTCGGCGAGTTCGAGGAACTGGTGGTGCATCGACGGGAGCCGCCGCACGATCTCGGCGGCGGGCATGCGGGACGCGATGTCGAGGTAAACGCCGCCGTGTGGGCTGTCGCGACCGGCCTTGACCTCGGAGTTGATCGCGCGGGCCACCTCGTCGCGGGGCAGCAGATCCGGGGTGCGGCGGTTGTTCTCCTGGTCCTCGTACCAGCGGTCGGCTTCCTCCTCGGTCTCGGCGTACTGGCCTTTGAACACGGCCGGGACGTAGGAGAACATGAACCGCTCGCCCTCGGAGTTCTTGAGCACCCCGCCGTCGCCGCGCACGCCCTCGGTGACGAGGATGCCCTTGACGCTCGGTGGCCAGATCATGCCGGTGGGGTGGAACTGGATGAACTCCATGTTGATCAGCGCCGCGCCCGCCCGCAGCGCGAGGGCGTGCCCGTCGCCGGTGTACTCCCACGAGTTGGAGGTCACCTTGTAGGACTTGCCGATGCCGCCGGTGGCGATGATGACGGCGGGTGCGTCGAACAGCACGAACCGGCCGGATTCGCGCCAGTAGCCGAACGCGCCGGCGATGCGGCCGGACCCGTCGACGAGCAGTTCGGTGATCGTGCACTCGGCGAACACCTTGACCCGGGCCTCGTAGTCGCCGTGGGTGGCGAGATCCTCCTGCTGCAACGACACGATCTTCTGCTGCATGGTGCGGATCAGTTCGAGGCCGGTGCGGTCGCCGACGTGTGCGAGGCGCGGGTAGGTGTGCCCGCCGAAGTTGCGCTGGCTGATCCGGCCGTCGGGGGTGCGGTCGAACAATGCCCCGTACGTTTCCAGTTCCCACACCCGGTCCGGGGCCTCCCGGGCGTGCAGTTCCGCCATCCGCCAGTTGTTGAGGAACTTCCCGCCCCGCATGGTGTCCCGGTAGTGCACCTGCCACGAATCGTGCGGGTTGGCGTTGCCCATGGCAGCGGCGCAGCCACCTTCGGCCATGACGGTGTGGGCCTTGCCGAACAGCGATTTGCACACGACCGCGACGCGCAGACCCCGCTGGCGCGCCTCGATGACCGCGCGCAGGCCCGCTCCGCCCGCGCCGATCACCACGACGTCGTACTCGTGCCGTTCGACCTCCGGCATCGTTGCCCTCCCTGTCCCCTGGTGCCCCCGACGGTGCCGTCAGCCGACGAACCGCAGATCCGAGATGGTGCCGCTCGCGACGAGCATGATGTAGCAGTCGGTGATGATCAGTGTGCCCAGCGTGATCCACGCGAACTGCATGTGCCGCGTGTTCAACCTCGACGCGAACGTCCAGATGCGGTAGCGCACCGGGTGTTTCGAAAAGTGTTTGAGCCGCCCCCCGGTGACGTGCCGGCAGGAGTGACACGAGAGCGTGTATCCCCACAGCAGGATCACGTTGATCACGAGGATCACGTTGCCGAGCCCGAAACCGAATCCGCCGGGGCTGTGGAACGCGAGGATCGCGTCGTACGTGTTGACCAGCGAGATCACGAACCCCACGTAGAAGAAGTAACGGTGCACGTTCTGCAGGATCAGCGGCAGCCGCGTCTCGCCGGTGTACCCGGCGCGGGGTTCGGCGACCGCGCACGCGGGCGGTGACAGCCAGAACGACCGGTAATAGGCCTTGCGGTAGTAGTAGCAGGTCAGCCGGAAGCCGAGCAGGAACGGCAGCGACAGGAATGCGAGCGGGATCCACATGGGCAGCTCGCCCACCCATACCCCGAAGTGACTCGAACCGGGCACGCACGACGCGCTGACGCACGGCGAGTAGAACGGCGTGAGGTAGTGGTAGTCCTCGACCCAGTAGGCGGTGCGCACGAACGACCGGATCGTGGCGTAGACCACGAAGACGGTCAGGCCCAGAACGGTGAGCAACGGGGTGATCCACCACCGGTCGGTGCGCAGCGTCCGGTCCGCGATCCTCGCGCGGGTCGCGGACCGTACGCCGGTGGCCGCCGGGGCGCTCACCGCTCCCCGTGGTGCCCGCCGAGCCCTTCGTCGTCGGCGTCGATACCCCGGAACAGGTTCTCGTCGTACGGCGAGTCGGGTACCGGGATGCGCTCGGCGGTTCGCGCCCTCACCTCGGCGGGCGGTGCCCCGTCGAGTTCCTGCGCGTCGATGTCGAGACGGTCCAGGTCGTTGGCGAGACGCTTGACCGCGGCGGCATCGCCGTAGCGCGAGCGCAGCGATCCGACGCAGTGCCGCAGATGGCCGATGGTGCGCTGCAGTTCCTGCATTTCGGTGGTGGACATCCGGACCTCCGAGCGGGACGGGTCGGCACGTCGGGTCGGCCGACACGATGTGACGTCCTTCACAGTACGACAAACCGGCCGGGCGATCGGCGAGTTCTCCGCATTCGCAACCTCCCACCCGTCCGGTCTCTACCATCGCCGCATCGGATGGCACATCGAAACGGGGGTACCGAGGGTGGACGGAACAACGGCGATCGTCGTCGGCGGCGCATCCGGCATCGGCTGGGCGACGTGCCGGAAGCTGCACTCGCTGGGAGCGCGCGTGGTCGTGGCGGACGTGAACACCGACGCCGCGCGGCAGCGCGCCGACGAACTCGGCGACCGCGCCGCAGCGCGGCACGTCGACGTGCGCAACGAGGACAGCGTCGAGCGGTTGTTCGACGAGGTGACGGACGATTTCGGCGGGGTCGGCACGGTGGTCGACTGCGCCGGGCTCAGCGTGCCCGGCGCTGTCACCGAACTGAGCCTCGAGGGGTGGCGCACCACACTCGACGTGTGCCTCACCGGCGCGTTCCTCGTGGTCAAGCACGCGGGTCGGCACATGGTCGACGGCGGCAGCATCACCCTCATCGCGTCGCTCAACGGCCGGCAGCCGGGTACCGGGATGTCCGCGTACTGCTCGGCGAAAGCCGGTGTGCTGATGCTCACGGAGGTCGCGGCGCTCGAACTGGCGCCGGGACGGATCCGGGTCAACGCGATCTCCCCCGGCCTCGTCGACACCCCGCTGGTGGCCGGTGTGTCGCTGGTGCCGGGCCTGACCGAGGACTACCTGGAGAACACCCCGCTCGGCCGCAGCGGACGACCCGAGGAGATCGCCGAGGTGGTGGCGTTCCTGGCGTCGGACGCCGCGGCCTGGATGACGGGCGCGAACATCGACGTCAACGGCGGCGCCCACACCCGCCGGTATCCCGATCTGCTGGCGCACCTGGCGGCTCTGGCGCCGTGACGGCCAGGCCGGGCATCACGTAGCGGCGCAGGTGCCGCAGCACCGCATCCGGATCGTCGGGATCGAGGGTGGCGCCGGGCACCGTCGCGATACTGATCAGAACCCGCGCAACCCATTCGGCCGCCTCGGCGGTGTCGATGCCGGGGTCGATCTCGCCGCGCTCCGCCGCCGCGACGACATAGCGGTTCCAGAACGCGGCGAGGTCCGGGACGAACTCGTGGACGCCGGCGCCCGCGCACGCCGCGAATTCCTCCGGTTCCTCGGTGCGCAGCCGCATCGCCAGTGCCCCCGGGTCGTCGTAGGCGCTGCGCCCGATCCGCACCCCCGCGGCCAGTTGCTCGAGGAGCGTCCCGTGCCCGGCGAGAGTCGCGTGAGCCCCGGCCCAGTAGGCGGCGTCGAGGCGCACGACGACACTGCCGACGAGGGTCGCCTTGTCCGGGAAGTGGCGGTACAGCCACGCTCGGGAGACACCGGCGGCCTCGGCGACCTCGAGTACGGTCGTCGACCGAATCCCCTTGGCACGCAAGCAGTTCTCGGCAGCATCGAGAAGTCGCTCGCGCACCGTCGCCGATTGGGCATCCACGATCGTCGCGCCTTTCGTACCGGCCCCGATCCGGCGCCGGGACACGACCGCGACGATACGCGAAGTAGACAGTTTTCGAGATCTGTTCACAACGCGGGTGAACATGTTCTAGATTGGCGGCACCGCGCCGGAACCGCTCCGGGCGGCAGGATCGAGGAGCTGACGCATGCCGGCACCGACCACGGCCGTCATCGGAGCAGGGATCAGCGGCTTGACCACCGCAAAGATGCTGGGCGACTACGGCATTCCCTACACCTGCTTCGAGTCGTCCGACCGCATCGGCGGCAACTGGGCGTTCGGGAATCCGAACGGGCGCAGCAGCGCCTACCGGTCGCTGCACATCGACACCTCGAAGCACCAGCTGTCCTTCAAGGACTACCCGATGCCCGAGTCGTATCCCGACTTCCCGCACCATACCCAGATCAAGACCTACCTGGACGGCTACGCCCGCGCGTTCGATCTCGAGCGGAACATCGAGTTCCGCAACGGGGTGCTGCACGCCGCACCCGTCGACGGCGGCGGCTGGGACCTCGATCTCGAGGACGGCAGCACCCGGCACGCCGATTTCCTGGTTGTCGCCAACGGCCATCACTGGGACCCGCGGACGGCGGACTTCCCCGGCGAGTTCACCGGCACCGAAATCCACTCGCACCACTACATCGACCCGCAGACTCCGCTGGATTTCACCGGCCGGCGCATCCTCGTCGTCGGGATCGGCAACAGCGCCGCGGACATCGCCGTCGAACTGTCGTCGAAGGCGCTCGGCAACGAGGTCACCCTGTCCACCCGGTCCGGCGCGTGGATCGTGCCGAAGTACATCGCCGGGCGGCCCGCCGACAAGTACTACCGCACCAGCCCGCACGTGCCGCTCGCGTGGCAGCGCAAACTCGCCCAGCTCGGCCAGCCGTTCCTCACCGGACGGCCCGAACTGTACGGTCTGCCGACCCCGAATCACCGATTCTTCGAGGCACATCCGACACAATCGGTGGAACTGCCGCTGCGCCTGGGCTCCGGCGATGTGATCCCGAAACCCGATGTCCGGCTGCTCGACGGCACGACGGTGCACTTCGAGGACGGCACCTGCGCGGAATTCGACATCATCGTCTACGCCACCGGATACAACATCACGTTCCCGTTCTTCGATGAGGACTTCATCAGCGCACCGGGCAACCGCATCGACCTGTACAAGCGGATCTTCGCTCCCGGCATCGACGATCTCGCCTTCGCCGGGTTCGCGCAGGCCACACCGACACTGTTCCCGTTCGTCGAATCGCAGGCCCGGCTCATCGCCGCGTACGCGGCCGGCCGCTACCGGCTTCCGCCGATCGCCGACATGCGCCGGGTGATCGCCGAAGACCAGCAGAAGTACACCGGCCACATGCTCGACCGGCCGCGCCACACCCAGCAGGTCGACTACTTCCTCTACGAGCACGACCTGCGCACCCGCGAACTGCCGGAGGGAGCGGCTCGCGCGGATCTCGTGGCACCCGCCCCGCTCGACGATCGGTGTGCGACACCCACCACCTCGTCCTCCTACCGGAATCTCACCTTCGATTCGTCCGGAACTCCCTGCGACGCCTGGCACTTCCCCTCCTCCGACGACCGGCTCGCGAACCCGCAGGGCCGGCCGATCGTGGTGATGGCGCACGGACTCGGCGGCACGAAGGACTCCGGCCTGGAGCCGTTCGCGCAGCGGCTCGCCGAGGCCGGTCTCGACGTGTTCGCGTTCGACTACCGGGGATTCGGCTCCTCCGGCGGCGCCGTGCGTCAACGCGTCGACGTGGCGGGCCAGCTCGACGACTACCGGGCCGCGCTGTCGGCCGCGGCCGGACTCGACGGGATCGATCCGGACCGGGTCGCGCTGTGGGGCGTGTCCCTCTCGGGCGGGCACGTGTTCACGGTCGCGGCCGGTCGCACCGACGTCGCCGCGGTGGTGTCGATGACTCCGCTCGTCGACGGCCGGGCCGCCGCCGTCACCGCGCTGCGGCACCACAGCGTGCGGACGATCGCGCGCTCGGCTGCGGTCGGCCTGCGCAGCCGCGTCGGAGTCCTCACCGGGCGGACCGGCGCCACGATCCCCGTGGTCGGCCGCCCCGGCGAGACCGCGGCGCTGAGCCTGGACGGCTACTACGAGGACTACACCGGCCTCGCCGGACCGACCTGGCGCAACGAGATCGACGCGGACATCACCATGCAGCTCGGGTCGTATCGTCCCGCGAAGGACGCGAAGAACGTCCGCTGCCCGGTGCTCGTGCAGATCGCCGATTTCGATCGCAGCGCTCCCGCGCACTCCGCCGCCACCGCGGGGTTCGCCGCCCGCGCCGAGGTCCGCCACTATCCGTGCGACCACTTCGGCCTCTACGCGGGTCACCGTGGATTCGATGCCGCTGTCGAACATCAGATCCGTTTCCTCACAAGGATTCTCGATTCCGCTCCGTCCGGGGCGGCAACCGACGTATCTTCCACCGACCTCGCACCGGCTCGCGGGCGGCACGCCGCCCCCACGACACGAAGGTAGGAACATGGCCGAGACCGTCCAGCAGGTGCTGCGCGAACGCCTCGACGACACCACCGTCGCACTCGTCCACGGCGACCGCACCTGGACCTGGCAGGAACATCTGGGCGAGGCGTCGGCGCAGGCTGCGGCCCTCCTGGCGACCGCCGATCCGGATCGGCCCGTACACGTGGGCACCCTGCTCGGCAACACCCCCGACATGCTCACCGCGATCGCCGCGGCGGGCCCGGGCGGGTACGTGCTGTGCGGCATCAACACCACCCGCCGCGGTGACGGCCTCGTCCGCGACATCCGGCGCGCCGACTGCCAGTTCCTCGTCACCGACGCCGACCACCGGCCTCTGCTCGACGGCCTCGACCTGACCGGGGTACAGGTGTTCGACACGTCCACACCGGAGTGGGCCGAACTGATCGCGTCGGCCGGGGACCTGACGCCGCACCGCGAAGCCGCCGTCATGGACACGTTCATGATGATCTTCACGTCCGGCACCAGCGGCGATCCGAAACCCGTGCAGGTCGCACACCTGACGGTGCTGTTCTCCGGGCGCAATCTCATCGACCGGTTCGACATCACCGGCGACGACGTGTGCTACCTGTCGATGCCGCTGTTCCATTCCAACGCGATCGTCGCCGGGTGGAGCGTCGCGATCAACAGCGGGGCGACGATGGTGCCGGTGTCGTTCTCGGCGTCACGCTTCCTCGAGGACGTCCGCCGCTACGGCATCACCTACATGAACTACGTCGGCAAACCCCTCGCCTACGTTCTCGCCACACCGGAACGACCCGACGACCGCGACAATCCGTTGCGGGTTGCGTTCGGCAACGAGGCCACCGACCGGGACATCGCCGAATTCTCACGCCGTTTCGGCTGCACGGTGTTCGACGGGTTCGGATCGACGGAACTGGCGATCATCATCACCCGGGAACCGGGCACCCCACCGGGGTCGATCGGCCGTGGTCTCGACGGTGTCGCCGTCTACGATTCCGACACACTCACCGAATGCGAGGCAGCGGAGTTCGACTCCGACGGCGCATTGATCAACGCGGACAAGGCGATCGGTGAACTCGTCAACACGCACGGCGGAGGGTTCTTCTCCGGCTACTACAACGACCCGGATTCCACCGACGAGCGCATGCGGGGTGGCATGTTCTGGTCCGGTGACCTCGGGTACAAGGACGCGGACGGGTGGATCTATCTGGCCGGACGCACCGCGGACTGGATGCGCGTCGACGGCGAGAACCTCGCTGCCGCACCGATCGAACGCATTCTGCAGCGTCTTCCCGTACTGAACCGGGTCGCCGTCTACGCCGTGCCCGACGACACCGTCGGGGATCAGGTGATGGCGGCGATCGTGCTGCAGGACGACGCCGACCTCTCGCCCGCCGAGTTCGAACAGTTCCTCACCGCGCAACCCGACCTGTCGCCGAAGGCGTGGCCACGGTGGGTGCGGATCGGCAGCGACCTGCCGGTGACAGCGACCAACAAGATCCTCAAGCGCGAGTTGAAAGCTCAGGGTGCCACCGCAGCCGGGGGCGTGCTGTGGCGACGACAGGGTCGCACCCGGTTCGAGGAGGTCCGACGCTGAGCGTCAGGACCGGAACACGCGGATGAAGCACTCGTAGGACGTCGTCGCGACCACCGTGCCCGACCGGTCGAAGAAGTGCCCGGTCACCGACGCTCCTCCGGTCCAGGGACCGCGCGCGTCGCCGACCCGAAAGATGACCGATTGCCCGAGCAACTGCACGCCGAACAAGCGCAGGCCACCGTCGAGCCACCCGGCACACCCTTGCATCGGTACAGTCGAGTGACATCGAATCCTCGACGCGGCAGAAGCAGGGGCGGCATGCGGCAACCCGACAACGAGACGGTGGGACGGATCTTCGACACGATGTCGAGCCGGTACGACACGCAGATCGACTGGTGGGAACGTCGCGTCATGGGGAGACCACGGCAGTGGGCGATCCCGCGCGCGGAAGGCCGCGTGCTCGAGATCGCGGTGGGTACCGGACTGAATCTGCCGCTGTACGGGCCGGAGGTCACGAGCATCCTCGGAATCGACCTGTCCGGCAGGATGCTCGACATCGCCCGCACCCGCATCGCCGAGCAACAGCTGACCCGCGCGACCGTGCGCCGCGGCGATGCCCAGGCTCTCGACCTGGCGGACAACAGCATCGACACGGTCGTCTCGACGCTTTCGTTCTGCACCATCCCCGATCCGCTGGCAGCCAGCCGCGAGGCGTTCCGGGTGCTGGTACCCGGTGGACGATTCGTCCTCGCCGAACACGGCCCCGCCACCAGCCGGATCGGCGCCGCGTTGATGCGGATGGTCGAACCGATCACCGTCCGATTCGGGGCCGATCACCTTACCCGCGAACCGGTCCCCTATCTCGAGGAGGCGGGTTTCGTCGTCGACGAGATGCACCGGGCCGGCGCCGCGGGGATCGGATTCCGGGTGATCGCCCGCAAACCTGCGTAAACATCGATGTAGGAGGACCCGATGCGCGAGGAATTCTCCGCAATCCTGCAGAAGAGCCCCGAGGCAGGCGGCTGGACATACGTGGTGTGGCCACGGTCGGTCGAGTTCTTCGGCACTCGCGGGCTCGTCAAGGTCCGCGGCACCGTCGACGGCCACCCGTTCCGCAGCTCGTTCATGGCAATGGGTGACGGGACCCACAAACTTCCGGTGAAGGCCGACATCCGCAAGGCCATCGGAAAGGAGGCCGGTGACCGTGTGACCGTCCTACTGGAGGAGCGAATCGACTCGTCCGGGTAGCAGCCCGGACGGGGCCAGCCACCCCCGGGCGCCGACCGCGAATGCCGCTCGGTCCAGATTGCCGCTGCCGGCTGGGATACGGCCGAGCAACGGCACGCCGGTGACGTCGGGCAGATCCTCGAGATTGCATCGTTGCGCGAGATCCGTTTGCCCGGGCCATGATCCGATGACGGTGCCGGCGCAGTCGACCCCGGCCGCGCGCAACGCCCACACCGTCAGGGCGCTGTGGTTGAGAGTGCCGAGACCCGCCGCGGCCACCACCACCGTCGGCGCGTCGAGGGCGGCGGCGACATCGGCCAGAGTGAAGCCGTCGGCACCGAGCCGCACGAGCACTCCCCCGGCACCCTCGACGAGGGTGAGGTCGTGGGTCGCATCGAGCGCACGGATCGCATCGACCACCTCGTCGACGTGCAGCAGCGTCCGTCCGCTGCGACGCGCCGCGGTGTCCGGGGCGAGCGGCTCCGGATAGCGTGCCAGTTCGACAGTGTCGATGCCCGGCCCCGCGAGTCGCGTGATCTCGGCGAGATCGCCCGGTTCGTCGTCCGCGACACCGGTCTGGGCGGGTTTGCAGACCGCGACATGCAGCCCGGCCGCCGCCGCGACCGCTGCCAGAGCCGCAGTCGTCACGGTCTTGCCGACGTCGGTGGAGGTACCGGTGACACAGAGAACGCTCATACCCGGGCCTCCGCGAGTACGTCGCCGAGCACCGACTCGATGAACTCCAGGTCGTCGGCGTCCAGGTTCGCGCGGGCGGTCAGGCGCAGCCGGGACGTACCCGCGGGAACGGACGGCGGGCGGAAGCACCCGACGTGCAGGCCACGTTCACGGCACGCCGCGGCGGCACCGACGGCGACCGTCGGGTCACCGAGGATCACCGACACGACCGCCGATTCCGGCGCGACGACACCGGTGATGCGTGCGAGGTCGGCGGACCGCCGCAGGACCGCGGTGGCCAGTTCCGGCTGCTCGCGGAGGATGCGCAGTGCGCTGCGGGCGGCGCCGACGGCCGCGGGCGCGAGACCGGTGTCGAAGATGAAGGTGCGGGCGGTGTCGATGAGATGCTCTCGGATCCGGCTGTCCCCGAGCACGATTCCACCTTGCGCCGCGAGCGATTTGGACAGTGTCGCCGTGACGACGACGTCGGGCTCGCCGGCGAGACCCACTTCGTGTACGAGTCCGCGACCCCCTACACCGCGGACGCCCACGCCGTGGGCCTCGTCGACGAGCAGCAACGCGCCGTGCGCGCGGCACACCCGATGGAGTGCCTGCAGCGGCGCGAGGTCACCGTCGGCGCTGAACACCGAATCGGTGAGAACGAGGGCGCGCGGTTCCGCGCGCGTGGCGAGCACCGCATCGACGAACTCGACGTCTCCGTGCGGGGCGACCTGCACCCGCGAGCGCGACAGGCGGCACGCGTCGACGAGGGAGGCGTGGCAGCCCGCGTCGGAGACGATCAGGGTGTCGGTGCCGCCGAGCGCGGTGACCGCACCGAGGTTCGCCGCGTAGCCGCTGGCGAACACGAGTCCTGCTTCGGCGCCGACGAATTCGGCGAGTTCACGTTCGAGGAGTTCGTGTTCGGCGGTCGTGCCGGTGACCAGTCGTGAGCCGGTCGAGCCCGCACCCCAGCGGCGCAGTGCGGCTGCGGCGCCGGCGACGACCTCGGGATGCCGGACCAGCCCGAGATAGTCGTTGGATGCCAGGTCGACGAGGCGCGATCCGGATGTGCGGGGCTGCAGGATGCGGTGCAGGCCCGCGACACGGCGCTTCTCGGCGGCGGCGTCGAGCCAGGCCAGACTGGCGGGTGCGGGCATGGAACGACACCATACTTGAACAGCGTTCAAGTGGCCAGACGCGGACCTCGACCCCCGGGTTCGGGGTCGGTGGTTGCCCGATCTCGGCCGGCCGCCGCGCGGACAGGTCCGGTCAGGTCCGCGACCGCGCCGCCGCGACCATTCCGCCGGTGATCGCGGCGACGTCGTCGGCGGTGCACACGTACGGGGGCATGGCGTAGATCAGGTTCCGGAACGGCCGGAGCCACACCCCGGCCGCGACCGCGGCGTCTGTGGCGGCGCGCATGTCGACGGGTTCGGCGAGTTCGAGCACACCGATACCGCCGAGCACCCGCACATCGGTCACCTCCGGCAGCTCCCGCGCCGGTTCCAGACCCGTCTCGAGACCGGTGTTCAGGGCCGCGATCTCGGATCGCCAGTCGCGCGAGAGGAGCAACTCGACCGCCGCGACCGCGACCGCGCACGCCAGCGGGTTGCCCATGAACGTCGGGCCGTGCATGACCCCGCCACCTTCCCCGGCGCTGATCACCTCGGCGATCCCCGAGGTGCACAGGACCGCGGCGAGGGTGAGGTATCCACCGGTGAGGGCCTTGCCCATGCACATGATGTCCGGGGTGACCGCGGCGTGGTCGGCGGCGAACAGTTCGCCGGTGCGGCCGAACCCGGTGGCGATCTCGTCGAAGATCAACAGCAGTCCGTGCTCGTCGCACATGCGACGCAGCTCCCGCAGGTAGGCGGGATCGTGGAAGCGCATGCCACCGGCGCCCTGCACGACCGGTTCGACGATCACCGCGGCGAGTTCACCGGCGTGCTCGATCAGGGTCTTCTCGAACTCGGCGACGTAGGCGGGATCGAAGTCGCGCGGCGGCGCGGGGGCGAACACCTGCCGGGTGAGTACGTCGGTCCACATCGAGTGCATGCCACCCTCGGGGTCGCACACGCTCATCGGGGTGAACGTGTCGCCGTGGTAGCCGCCGCGCCACGTCATGAGTCGGTGCCGCCCGGGACGCCCGAGCGCACGCTGGTACTGCAGCGCGAGTTTGATCGCGACCTCCACCGACACCGACCCGGAGTCGGCGAGGAAGACCTTGTCGAGCCCGTCGGGGGTGATCCGGACGAGCAGTTCGGCCAGCCGTGCCGCGGGTTCGTGGGTGAGGCCGCCGAACATGACGTGGCTCATGCGCCCGATCTGCTCGGTGACGGCGGCGTCGAGCACCGGGTGTCGGTAGCCGTGCACCGCCGCCCACCACGAGCTCATTCCGTCGACGAGCTCGCGGCCGTCGGCGAGAACGAGCCGAGTGCCGTGGGCGCGGTCGACGACGAGCGGTTCGGTGGAGGCCGGGAACGCCCCGTACGGGTGCCACAGGTGTGCGGCGTCGAGTTCCGCGATACGCGACACGGACAGGGACGGGGAATTCACGCCCCGACTGTAGGCGGTGTCATGATCGGCGGGACGAGCGCATAGGGTGGTCGGCCGTACCTGTGTGCCTCGGTCACAGGAATCGCTCGGCGTCGCACGCCGCCGAGTCCACCGTCCCAAGAGGGAGATCGATGCCCGTCGATACGTCAGCACCACCGCAAGAATCCGCCCGCGACCGTGCGGTCGGGGCGGGTCGCCGAGCCGACCTCGACGGCCTCCGTGGCCTGGCGATCGGTCTGGTCGTGGTGTTCCACGTGTGGTTCGGGCGTGTCTCCGGTGGCGTGGACGTGTTCCTCGCGCTGTCCGGATACTTCTTCGTCGGGTCACTGCTCCGCGTTACAGAGTCCACCGCGGCGCTCGATCCGCGGCCGGTGCTGCGCCGGGTGAGTCGGCGGCTGCTGGCACCGTTGGTGCTGGTCCTGGTCGCGATCACTGCCGCCCAGGTGGTTCTGACACCACCGACGGGATGGTTCTCGACGGCCGAGCAGACCTTCGCGTCGCTGGCCTTCCTGCAGAACTGGCATCTGGCGCGCACCGCGAGCGACTACCTGGCGGCCGATCCGTCGGTGAGCCCGCTGCAGCATCTGTGGTCGATCGCCGTGCAGGGCCAGTTCTACCTCGCCGCTCTCGTCGTGGTGTTCACGCTGGCGTGGGCACTTCGGCGGCGCGGAGTGCCCACACGGGTGCCGCTCATTGTGTTGCTCGCCGTGGTCACGGCCGCGTCGTTCGGCTATGCCGCGTTCTCGTCGGCGTCGCAGACGTGGCTGTACTACGACAGTGCCGCGCGTCTGTGGGAATTGACGATCGGCGGATTGCTCGTGTGCCTGGTGCCGTGGCTGCGGATACCGCGGTGGGCGGCGGCGCCGCTCGCGGTGCTCGCGCTCGTGGTGTTCCTCGGCTGCGGTGCGGTGCTCGACGGCCGCGCGCAGTTCCCGGGACCGTGGGCCCTGGTCCCGGTCGGGGCCGCGCTGGTGCTGGTCGTGACCGGCGTGTCGCAGACGACGGCGGTGTCACGCCTGCTGGCGTCCGCGCCGCTGGTGCGGCTCGGCTCGATCGCCTACGCGCTGTACCTGTGGCACTGGCCGATCCTGATCACCTACCTGATCGTGCGGGACCGTCTCACCGTCGGGGTGATCGGCGGTTTCGGCGTGATCGCCCTGTCGTTGGTGCTGGCCGAGGCCACGACCCGGCTGGTGGAGGATCCGATCAGGAGGGGCACGCCGTCGCGGGCACGTACCGCGCTCGTCGCGGCCCTGACGACCGTCGGCGTCGCACTCGCCGCCGTCTCCGTGGGGTGGGTTCAGTACGTCGACCGTTCCGCCCGGCACATCGCCGATCTGCCGAGCCTGTCCGCCGAGGTCTATCCCGGCGCCGCCGTGTTCGACACGTACAGCGATCCGGTGGACGCGCCGGTGCAGCCGCCGCTGATGGTCGCCGATCGCGATCTTCCTGCCACCACGCTCGAGGACTGCATCGCCGTGCACGGACAGCGCGACGCCGTGACCTGCACTTACGGGGATCCGACGGCGAGCCGGCGGATTGTGCTCACCGGCGGCTCCCATTCCGAGCACTGGCTGCCCGCGCTGGATCTGCTCGGCAGGGAACACCGGTTCCGCGTGGACACGTATGTCAAGGTGGGCTGTCCCCTCTCGGATCCGCTGACGCCGCTCACCGAGGACTCGGTCACCCTCGACTGTGACACCTGGTCGAAGAACGTGCTCGCGGAACTGGCGGCGGATCCACCGGACTACGTGTTCACCACCTCGACCCGGCCGCGCGAGGAAGGCGAGGGTCCCGGTGACTACACGCCCGGCTGGTACGTCGCATTGTGGGAAACACTGACCTCGTACGGCAGCGACGTCCTTGCGATCCGGGACACCCCGTGGATGAAGGACGACGGCATCCCGTACCGCGCCTCGGACTGTCTCGCCCGTGGCGGCGACGCGTACGCGTGCGGCGTCGCCCGGACCGAGGCACTCGACGCCGTCGATCCGGCCCAGGAATCTGCCGCGCATCTTCCGTCGGTCCATCCGCTGGATCTGTCCGACGTGGTGTGCCGCGCGGAACGATGCCTCGCGGTCGAGGGCAACATCCTGATCTATCGCGATCGCGACCACCTCACGACCACCTATGTGCGCACACTGGCACCCGAACTGGGCCGTCAGATGCGCGCGGTCACCGGGTGGTGGTGAGGCTCCGGCTTTCTCACAACGCGCGCTGTCACCAGACCGGCACCGAGGTCTTCCACCGTCCGGCCCGTCCCGCCCGGCGCGAAGACCGGCAGCTTGCCGATTAGTCTTGCCGACATGGAACCCAGCGAACCGACTGCGCACGGTGACTTCCCCGATGCGGAGATGCTGGTCTGGCCGGGCACACCCTACCCGCTGGGCGCCACGTACGACGGCGCCGGCACCAACTTCGCGGTGTTCTCGGAGGTCGCCGAGAAGGTGGAACTGTGCCTGATCGCCCGTGACAACACCGAGACACGCATCGAACTCGAGGAAGTCGACGGGTACGTGTGGCACGCGTATCTGCCGATGGTCTCGCCCGGGCAGCGCTACGGCTACCGTGTCCACGGCCCGTACGACCCGGAGCAGGGATTGCGTTGCGATCCGAGCAAGCTTCTTCTCGATCCGTACGGCAAAGCGTTCGACGGCGCCTTCGACGGTGACGCGTCGCTGTATTCGTATGCGGTCGCGGGACCGGACACGCAGACCGCCACGGCCGAAGGCGAGCAGCACGACGTCGAGGACACGGCGGCCGGCGACGCCGACGGCGCGCTGCCCTCGGTCGAGGATGCGACCGACGAGTCCACCGAGGCGGCCGACGACCGGCCCGCCGAGGGTGGTGGGTTCCCGCAACTCGATTCGCTCGGTCACACCATGACCACGGTGGTGATCAACCCGTTCTTCGACTGGGCCACCGACCGCCCGCCGCGGCGGCCGTATCACGAGACGATCATCTACGAGGCACACGTCAAGGGCATGACCGCGACACATCCCGGCGTTCCGGAGCAGTTGCGCGGAACCTATGCGGGACTGGCACATCCGGTGATCATCGACCATCTGCGCGAGCTCGGGGTCACCGCGATCGAACTGATGCCGGTGCACCAGTTCATGCACGACCAGGTGCTGCTCGATCAGGGACTGCGGAACTACTGGGGTTACAACACGTTCGGATTCCTCGCTCCGCACGCCGAGTACTCGTCGTCGCCCAAGCCCAGCGGTGTCGTCGCCGAGTTCAAGGCGATGGTGCGCGCGTTCCACGAGGCGGACATCGAGGTGATCCTCGACGTCGTCTACAACCACACCGCGGAAGGCAATCATCTCGGGCCGACCATCGGGTTCCGTGGTATCGACAACGCCGCCTACTACCGGCTCGTCGACGACGACAAGACCCATTACATGGACTACACGGGCACCGGCAACAGCCTCAACGCCCGCCACCCGCACACCCTGCAGTTGATCATGGATTCGCTGCGGTACTGGGTGACCGAGATGCACGTGGACGGGTTCCGGTTCGATCTGGCGTCCACACTGGCCCGGGAACTGCACGACGTCGACCGGTTGTCGGCGTTCTTCGATCTCGTGCAACAGGATCCGATCGTCTCGCAGGTCAAGCTCATCGCCGAACCGTGGGATGTCGGCGAGGGCGGCTATCAGGTGGGCAACTTCCCCGGGTTGTGGACGGAATGGAACGGCAAGTTCCGCGATACGGTTCGCGACTACTGGCGGGGCGAACCGGCGACCCTCGGCGAGTTCGCGTCCCGCCTGACCGGCTCGTCGGATCTGTACGAGGCCACCGGACGGAGGCCCGGCGCGTCGATCAACTTCGTCACCGCTCACGACGGGTTCACCCTCGCGGATCTGGTGTCCTACAACGACAAGCACAACGAGGCGAACGGCGAGGACAACCGCGACGGGGAATCGCACAACCGGTCGTGGAACTGCGGGGTCGAAGGCCCCACCGACGATCCGGAGATCCTGGCGCTGCGGGCGCGGCAGCAGCGCAACATCATGGCGACGCTGATGTTGTCGCAGGGCACCCCGATGCTCGCGCACGGCGACGAACTCGGCCGGTCTCAGCGCGGAAACAACAACGTCTACTGCCAGGACAACGAGCTGGCGTGGATGGATTGGTCACCGGAGAGTGTGGACACGGACATGCTCGGGTTCACCGGCAACGTGATCCGGTTGCGCCGCAGACACCCTGTGTTCCGCCGGCGCCGATTCTTCGAAGGCCGCCCCATCCGCAGCGGCGACCAGTCGCGCGACATCGCGTGGCGCACCCCGGCCGGAGACGAGATGACTCCGGAGGACTGGGACAGCGGATTCGGCAGGTCGCTCGCGGTGTTCCTCAACGGCGAGGGCATTCCCGAACCGGATCAGCGGGGGCAGCGCGTCGTCGACGACTCGTTCCTGTTGTGTTTCAACGCCCATCACGAGCCGATCGACTTCGTCACGTCCGGCGAGCGCGACGATCCGGAGTGGACGGTCGCACTCGACACCGACAGCGCCGACGGCCTGCGCGAACTGACGGTCGCTCCGGGCGAGTCGGTGCAGGTCCAGGCACGGTCTCTGCTGGTGCTCCGGCGGCCGCGCAGCCACTGACCGGCGCCCCGTGCCCCGTGCGTGGTTCCGGTAGCACCCGCTACCGGAAACGCGCACGAGGCATCCGGCCGCGACGTTCGAGCTATTGTTGCTCGCCGCCGATGAGGGTCCGGAGGGCATCGAGGTCCTCGGCCGTCGTCCCCGGAGGCTGCAGGACGGCGTTCCAACCGTCGACGTACTCGGCCGTGTACCTGTGACCGTGGCCGCCCGGAACCCCGGTCGAGAAGGGCAGATCCGCCGTGACCTGCCAGAACGTGACGAACGGAATCCAGACCATATCCTCGAGCACATCCCGGCCCGGTGCTTCACCGATCCAGTCCGGCTCGTTCAGGATCAGATGCGGACTCCACCACACGATCGGGTCCGACGGGTGCATCAGGTACAGAACCCGGCTGCCGTCCCACGGCCGGCCCGCGGGCGGGATCCCGCTCTGGGCATCGTTCGTGAACCGCACCGTGCGTCCGTCCTTGTAGACAGGTTCGACCTCCGGGGTGCCGGCCTCGCGCCGATCGCTGAACTCGCGGAACAGAGTGTTGAAGTTGGGCGGACCGGCGAACAACGTGCCCGCCGTGCGGTTGCTCAGGTCGTGCTCGCCGCTGAAGGCGGTCTCCCCACCGAAGGAGCCGAGGCTCTCCCCCGCGACGAACAGCCGCGGACGACTGTCCGGCGGGAGTTTCGACCACTCTTCGTAGACCGCGTCGAACAGGTCCCGTCCGGCTTCGCGAGCCTTCGACTGGTCGACCAGATAGGAGATCCACGACGGCAGATACGAATACTGGATCGCCACGGTCGCCGCGTCACCGCCGGTGAGATATTCGAATGCGTCCACGAGAGCCGGATCCACCCAGCCGCTGCCGGTCGTGGTCACCACGAGCAGGTCGGCACGCTGGAAGCCGCCGGCCCTGCTCAGATCCTCGACGGCGAGCGCCGCGCGGGCCTCCGAGTCCTCGGCGGACCCCAGCCCGGCATAGATCCTGATCGGCTCCTCGGCAGGGCTGCCGGAGAATCGGCCGATCTCGTCGGCGGATACTCCGCCTCCGACGAACGCGCGCCCTTCCCGGCCCAGCGTGTCCCACGGCACCACCGATTCCGGGCCACCGGATCGCAGGCTCGAGGCGGGCTGCTGTACACCGTCCGGGGTTTTCGTGTCGCGCAACGAGAATGCCGAGTTGGCGAGATCGGCGAGACCGCCGAGCAGCACACCCGAGACGACCGCGTAGACGAGTACGGCCACCGCCACCCAGCCGACCGCCGACGCCGCGCCGTGGCCGATCCAGCGATCGAGCAGCGTCGCGGCCCAGCGGTACATGCCTCGGATACCCCGCCCGACCGCGATCAGGAGAGCGAAGACCAGCGCCGCGACGACCGGTGACAGCACCGCCAGCGGAACGTTGAACTCGGTGACACCCATCAACTCTCGAATCCGGTGCTGCCAGTACTGCCCGAGCCCGAAAGCGAGAGCGAACGACACCACGGCGACGAGGGCGAACGCCAGCCACGCGCCCCGGCTCGGACGCTTCGCATCGCGATCGGCGAACGCCCGCCACACGCGCGCCACGAGCACGCCGAGCCCGTACCCGATCGCCGCCGTGATCCCGCACAGCACGCCCTGCAGGAACCCGCCGCGCGGGAGCAGGGACGGGGTGAACGACAGGCACGCGAAGACGAGCGCTCCCCAGCATCCCGGGAGGGTGACATACAGCAATCTGCGACGCGGGGCGGCCGCGTTCGGCGCTTCGTCGTCGGTTTCGGAACCGGTTCGATCGGCCTCAGCGGGCCCGGAATCGGACGGGACCTTCGTCTCCATGGCTACCTCCGCATACATGATGGCCCGCACCGGGTTCCTGCGCTCGGTTTCGGGCCGGGACCGCCGGGCCCGCACAACGTGTCGGGGATGCTCGGTAGGTTTCCGGCCATGGCGACACCCGGAGATTTCGACGCACTCGGCCCGGTCCGGCTCGTGACCCACGCGAACGGCCCGAGCATCATCTACCACCCCGGCGGGCCGGAATACCACCTCCACCGTGATGCACTGGACAAGCACGGACTCGACGGCTCGGGCTACGAATTCAGCGGCATCCTCCGCGCGGTGCTCGCCGACACCGCCCCGGACACGCTCGGATCTCTCGGCTTCGATCCGGAAGCAGGCACGGTCAGCGTGTACGGCAACGACCTCGACGCGCTGTTGGCGGCCGCGACGACGTTGCACGCCCTCGTCACCGACGCCGACGTTCTCGATGCTGCCGTCACCGCGGCCGCCGAACGGAAGGGGCGATGAGCGTCCTCGTTCTCGGTCCCGAAAACCCCCGTTCCACAGTTCTTTTCGCTGCCGGTTCCGGCGGGGATCCGTCCCGCTACCGAACCGTTCTCGAGGCGCTGTCCGACGCAGGTCACCGTGTGCTGGCACCGCACCATCCCCGGTTCACTCCCCACTCGGCGAGCACGGCGGAACTGCTCGAACGGCCCCGGAGCCTGCAGGACGCGCTGGCGCAGCACGGTGGAGACGACGGCGACCTTCCGGTGTTCGCGGTGGGACACTCGATCGGCGGCTGGGCGGCGCTGTGCCTGGCCGGCGCCGTCCCACGCGACCGCGGGGGACGGACGCTCACGGTGCCCACCGAACCGCGGGTGAGCAGGCTCGTGCTGTTCGCGCCTCCGCTCGGGTGGTTCCACGGACCGGGGGCACTCGACGCGGTGTCCGTTCCCGTCACGGTGTTCATGGGCGAGCGCGACGAGATCACCCCACCGGCGACGATCGAGATCCTGCGCCGCGGGTGCGGACAGGTCGATGCGCGGGTGTTCGCCCGGGCCGGGCACTTCGATTTCATGGACATGCTTCCGCCCGGTGTCGAACCGGACCCGATGCTGGATCACACTGTGTTCCTGCGGGAACTGGGCACGAGTACCGTCGCGGCGCTCTCGCACTGACGTCGATCCGATCCCGGCGTTCGCGATTGCCGGCCGGTTCACCCCTATGGACAGCGCAGACGAGGGCGGCCCGCCGCCGTGTCGTCGGGCGGTCAGCGCCCCGCGCTGCCGCTGCCGATGCCGCCGCTGTCACCGGCCCGGACCCGGACCAGCCCGCTGATCGTGCCCTGCAGGTAGTCGCCCCGCGAGGTGATCAGCGCCGACATCTGCAGGGTGTCGTTGGCGATGGTGCCGGGCTGACCGGACTCGGAGACCACCGCGCCGGTGGCGGGGTCGATCACCGCGAACGCGAATCCGTCGAGCGGGGTCGGGGTCGGCTGCCCCTTCCGGACGACCGTGTACAGGTGGCCGTCCACGGTCGACAGGTGCGGAACCGCCGCGCTGCGCACCGTGTTGTCCCACACCACGTGGCAGCCGGAACCGTCGATGTCCACCCGGGTCATGCCGCCGGTGAACGGCGCGGACGCCGGCACGGCCGGACCTGCACCCTCCGGCACCGTCGGGTACGGATATCCGTAGGTGCCCGCCACGAACACCGAGTTGCCGACGCCGATCGGAGAGTTCTCACTGCCCGGGCCGCCAGCGGTCAGCACCGGCGCCCGGCACACCTCGTCGCCGGTGTCGGCGCGACGCACGATCAGATTCACCCGGGCGTCCGCGTTGTCGACGATCGCGACGTACTCGTGGCCGGTGCCAGGGCCGAAGAAGGTCGGCGTGGAGCCGGTGCCCCAACTGAGCTGGCCCGGCTTGCGGGCGGACCCGCGGTCGTAGGTGTGCCGCCAGTCGATCATCGGTACGGCGTCCGCACCCGCGGACAGCTGGTACAGGGCGTGGGTGGTGGCCACGGACACCCCGGTCGGGGAACTGGAGATGCTGTTGTGCACCTGCTCGCCGGCGGGCAGCCGGAGGGTCCGCGCGATCCCGGCCCGGTCGAGCGCGCCGACCACGCCGCCCCGGGTGGCGAACCAGACGTTGCCGGACCAGTCGGGAACCAGGCCGGTCACCGCGTCGCCGTCGGGAACCGCCCCGGACAGGTCGACCGTGGAGTCGACGAACAGGTCGTCGGCGGTGTGGCCGATGCGCTGCAGCTGCCGGTTGCCGTCGACGGCAACGAGGCGGTTCCGATCGTCGAGGAAGGCGTAGACACCACCGAGCAGGCTGCCCTTCGCCAGTTCCAGTGAGGCCACCGACCGGGAATTGCCTGCGTCGAGCAGATGTACCGTCGGCTTCCGACCGAGGACGGCGGTGCACAACGCGACCACCCGCCCGTCGGACCCTTCGAGCAGGGTCGGGCACGCGGACAGCAGCGGAATCCCGGTAGTTCCGACCGGTCCCGTGCCGGGCCCGGCGAGCGGGGTGGCATCGGACGACCCGGCGTCGCCGTGCATGGTGGCCGTGCCGACCGGTCCCAGGTACGGGTTCGGTGGCGCCAACGGCCCCCAGGCCGGTTGTGCGAGCGCGGGAGGCCCCGTGACCGCCAGGGCGACGGCGGCGAGGAACGGGACGACGGTCCGTCGCATGATCGGCACCGATGAATGATGGCCGCGGACCGGCCCGCGTGTCCCGGGTTTCGATCGGGTGGTTCCGGCGGTGACACTGCCTGACCTGCCGGCCGATGTGTAGCCGGTCTCCGGGCAGGGAGCCATCGTTCAGGCTTCACCGGGGCCGACTACCCGCATCCCCTCGGGTGGCACTTCCTGGACGATGAACTCGTCGTGGACATCGGTCACGATGGCCACATAGAACACCGGCCGGCCGTCGATGTGCACGTGGCAGCCTATGTTGAATCCCACCAGACGGGGAATCCGCTGCAGAACTGGTTCGCCGCCCACGATGTCGCCATCGGGGTGCAGTCGCGCAGCCTCGGCCAGAACGGCCCGCTGCACGACGTCGCGGTCGATCAGGTCGTCGTCCTCGGTCAGCATCGAAAAAGACACCGGTTCAGTGCACACGAACGGCACTTCGAACCTCATCGGTTGCGCCACTCCGTCCTGCGGAGCGGGAGGTACGTAGGGTGCGTGCGTGATGTGGTAGGCCGCGATCGGCCGATATGAGTTCCGGTCGAGGACGAATGTCCAGTAGCCATTGTGCGTCGGTATGGTTCCGCGCAGCGCTTGTCCTTCACCCGACGTCGCAGCGAGGAACTCGTCGTAGCCGAGAAGCGCTGCGCGTGTGCCATGTTCGGCGTCACGGGTGTGAGCATGAACCTCTGCCAGGTCGACCTCGAACAACGACACGGGATAGCGATACTTCCGCCCGGATATCTGGACATGGAATTCCTGGAGGACCTCCGTGTCCGGATGGCCTGCGATCCAGTCCGCGATCTCACGGGTGGTCACTTCCTCGACGGGACGCACGGGTTCCGGGAAACCGCGAAACACCCCGTCCTCGTCGACACTGTCCGCGAAGGATTCGAAGTCCATGTTCGCGATCGACAGGTTGTTCTCCACACCCCACATCTCGGAGGGAACGACTCGGAAGGTTCTTCCGCGAGACCGTTCCGGTTCGTCGGGCCCGGTGTAGACGGCGACGATGGGCATCTCCGGGTTGCTCACGGTCTCGGCGTCGACGAGGAACGCGTAGTGGAGCAGAGATTCACCGATTGCGTCGAGAAGCGCGTCGACGGCCAGCCCGTCGTTCTCCGGATTGTCGATACAGGTGAGGTAGGCGGAGAATTCGGTGTCGCCTCCCTGCGGTACCGGAGCCATGGCTGCGACTGCAGCGTCCCGCCAGGCGGCGTCATCGGTGAAGTCGGCACGGATCAGCAGCGACTCGCCTCCGAGATGGTCGGTGAGGACTCGTCCTGTTCCAAGGGTGGCGAGCACCTCTGCCTCACGGCGCTCGTGCTCTTCGGCGGCCAGTTCGGCCGTGATCCGGGCGGGATCGCGATCAGGTGGGTCCACCGGCACGATCGAGTCCACGATCCGAGCACAATCGTCCCGGTCGATCTCCTGGTGACTGCGGATCTCGTATGTCCAGACACCGATGGACCGGCGGTAACGTTCCGGTGTCGAATCGTTCGGCCACTCGAGTTTCGGTTCGCCGATCGCGCTCACCCATCGGCGCAGTGTGAACTGCGGTGCATGCCCGCTGATCGACACACTCAGTTCGCCGGTGCGGGCATCGCCGGATTGCGGCTGTACGTTCGTCGTCATCGGCAGCCACGTCGGAAGCGCCCGAGGAATCCCGGCCAGCGCGCGCTGACGTTCCTCCTGCTCGCGATGGATTTTCGCGAAATCATCCTCTGCCTGGCGCGACGGTCCTGTCCATGTGAACAAGGAGGGTTCGAATGCGTCGTCGAGACCGGGGTTCTCGAGTTCCATCCAGTCCTCACCCCGTTGCCACCGCAACGCGATACCGAGTTCCGCGTCGAACACATAGGTGACCGTTGTGTTCGCATGCCGGTCGAAGGCGCTCACCTCCCAACCGTCACGGTCACGAACGCGGACCGGCCTGGGGGCGCTCGGTCCGACGAATCGCTGGTCGTCGAATCCGCGAGTTGCCTTGGTGGGGAACACGTCGTAGGCGCGTAGAAGAAACGACGGCGAGGCAATACCCACGGTCGCGTACATGGTGTTCGGAGACTTGACGGCGTGCACCATTGTGCCGTCCTCGCCGCGTGACCATCTGTCGGTGGTGTTCTCGATGAAAGTGGGCTCACCGGACTCGTTCTCGTAGCGCCAGGCCGCCTCGGGGGCGTGCCACACGAGATTCCAGGATCCGTCCGGTCGGTGGACAATCCCGCGAGCGGTGCGGCCCATCGTGGCGTAGTTCGAACCTCGGACATGTTCCCACGTCGGCGTCATGATCGGAACGTACCCGACGGTCCGCTCGACAGGGAGGCAGGAGATACGTCCGGTCCGGAGCCGACCGGGGGACAATGCCGGGACCGCGCGGGTACTCACGGGGTTTCGTCCTGTACATCGAGGGTAGTCGATCGGCTATGGAGAAGTTTCTTCGCATCTATCTCAATGATCAGCTCGCCCTCGGGGTGCTGTGGCGGGAAATGGCGCGGCGGGCCCGACGTGAGAATTCCGGAACCGAGCTCGGTAACGCACTCGCGCATGTTTCGGAAGGTATCGCCGAGGACGTCGACACCTTCCGCACGATGATGCATCGCTTGGGGGTCCGGGCCAATCCGATCAAGACCGGTCTGGCGATAAGCGCCGAACGGGTGGGGCGAATGAAACCCAACGGACAGATGCGTGGCTACACCCCGCTCAGCCGCTTCACCGAGTTGGAGTTTCTCACGATGGGGATCGAAGGCAAGAAACAGCTGTGGACGACTCTGCGTGACCTCGCGGGCCTCGATCGGCGGCTTCCCGACATCGACTTCGATGAACTGATCGAGCGTGCCGAGCGCCAGCGCGGAGAACTCGACCCGTTCCGCGTGCGCGCCGGAGCCGATGCCCTGGCGGTACCGGTCGGCCGCGCACCGAGGTGACACTCGCACTACCGACCGTGCTGCCGGCTCCGTTTCGTGTCACGCGCCTCGGGTTGATGAGAGGCCCGGGAACGACCCGTTCGCGGTCCGGTGTGCGCTGGACGGACCACTGTGGCTGCGTATGTCATTCAGAGGTGTTGAGCTGTGTCAGGGCGTTGTGGAGTACGACGCGGTCATCGAAAATGCGACGGTCTCCGTTGTACACCTGCACCCGGTCGTGTCCTCGTCCCGCGACCACCACGACATCGCCGCGGCCGGCGCACGCCACCGCCGCGGCGATCGCCTCCGTGCGGTCCGGCAGGACGAGCACCTCGGCGTTTCCTCCTTTGCGTGCACCTCGCGCAACATCGTTGCGCAGCTGCTGCGCGTCGTCGAAACAGGGACTCTCGTCGGTGACGATGACGGTGTCGGCAAAATGAGCCGCGGTCTCTCCGAGAGGGACGCGTTTGCCGGGGTCGCGATCCCCGGTCGCCCCGACGACGGCGATGATTTTCCCGCCGGTCAGGGACCGAAGATAGGGGAAAAGGCGTCGCTGCCCGGCGGTGTTGTGCATGTAATCGACGAACGCGAGGAACGGCTGTCCGGCATCGACGGGTTCGAGGCGCCCCGGCACGGTCTCGAGGCGCTCGATTCCGTCGATCGCCGCATCGAGATCGACGCCGCCCCGCGCCACGAGTGCGGTCAGCGCGGCCAGTGCGTTGTCGACTTGGTGGGGTCCCAGTAACCGCAGTCGCACCGGTTTGGCTGTTCCTGCCCCGTAGAGGGTGAACGACGTGCCGCCTTCGTCGGCGTGAATCCCGTGCGCGTAGAGGTCTGCGTCCATTGTCGTCGTCGAGAACGTCAAGCGTGGCACGAGGACGGTGGCGGCAAGGCGGCGTCCGAAGTCGTCGTCGATTCCGATCGCGGCGGCGGCGCAATGCTCTGGAGCGAACAGTCGGGCCTTGGCCGCGAAATACGCGTTCATGTCGGGATGGAAATCGAGATGGTCGCGGGCGAGGTTGGTGAATACCCCGACACGGAAGTGAGTTCCGTCGACACGGTGCAGCGCAAGGCCGTGACTCGAAACTTCCATCGCGACGGCACCGATCTGCGCTCCGGTGAACGCTGCAAGCGTCTGCTGGAGGTCACACGCTTCGGGAGTGGTCCGAGCCGCGGATCGCTCGCCGTCACCGCCCCTGACGCTGATCCCCGTGATCATTCCCGTACTGACTCCCGTCCCGCGCAGTCCTGCGTCCAACAGGTATGCGGTGCTGGTCTTTCCGTTCGTTCCGGTGACGCCGTACACATCGAGCGCTGTGGACGGGTATCCGTAGATCCACGACGCCAATGGACCGAGCACCCGCCGCGGATCGTCCACCACCACTGTCGGCAACACCTCCGACGCCCGGTCGGACAGCATCGCAACGGCGCCGCGACGTGCGGCCTCCACGACGAACTGCGCCCCATGATGCCGACGTCCGGGCAACGCCACATACAGTTCGCCCGTCCGAACACGACGCGAATCCTGACAAATTCCGGTTACGTTGACTCCGCCTGAACCGACGAGACGGACCTCACTGTCGATTCGACGGGCCACCTCGTGCAGCGGCTTTGCCATCATCCACCGCGGGTTGTCGATCCTCACATCCTCCCCTGCCGTGCAGGCACGACCGGAGCGGATCGCGGTCACGCGAATTGCGCTGGCGGCGGACGGGCTCACTGCCACCCGCAGCATACCGCGGTTGCTTGCGGCGGTTCGGGAAATCGAAGAACACCGGATCGACCTGCGTACCGACGGATCGCGCACTTCCCGGCAACGAATGCTGTTGTTCCCCAGCGCACCAGGCAACGTGCGTTCCCGCACCTCCTCCGTGGCAGCGAACAGGTTGTGCCACAGGTGCCATCGGCCTGCGATGCCACTTCCGGTGCGCCGATGCGGTTTCCTCGACGTACGCGCGCCGACCCGTCCCAGCAGATGATCTCTCCACCGGGCAGGTCCGCACCACCGTGGCGTCACTCATCGGGTCTGAAAGACGATCGAAGGGTCGCCTCGTGACCAGGTCCTCGTTCGCAGCGAGGCGTCTCAGTCGAACTCGTCCCGACGTAGATAGGCGAGCACCGCCAGCACCCGACGATTCGTGTCCTCGGCCGGCGGCAGCGCCAGTTTGTTGAAGATGCTGCCGACATGCTTGCCCACGGCCGATTCGGTGATGAACAACTGAGCGGCGATCGCCGCATTCGAATGCCCCTCTGCGATCGAGGCGAGCACCTCCCGTTCGCGCGGCGACAACTGCGCCAACGGATCCCGCCTGCGGCGGAACAACTGCTGTATGACCATGGGATCGATCACAGTGCCGCCGGCAACCACCTGCCGCAGAGTGGAGACGAACTCCTCGACATCGACGATGCGATCCTTCAGCAGATAGCCGACCCGTCCACCGTCCGCGCCCATGAGTTCGTCGGCGTAACTCAATTCGACGTACTGGCTCAGCACGACCACGGCAAGGTCCGGATAGGTTCGTCGCAGTGCCACCGATACGCGCAACCCCTCGTCGGTGAACCCCGGCGGCATCCGCACATCCGTCACAACCAGATCCGGACGGTGCTCGGCGACAGCCGATTCCAATTCCACGGCATCCGGGACCGCAGCCACGACCTCGAATCCGAATCGCTCGAGCATCGCGGCGAGGCTTTCGCGCAGCAGTGCACCGTCCTCGGCGAGGACCACTCGCACGGCAGTCAGTTCTCGATCCACGGCAACTCCACACGGACAACGGTGGGCCCGCCAGGCGGGCTGGACAACAGCATTCTGCCGTCGACCACCGCGACCCGATCGGCCAGGCCCGTCAGACCGCTGCCTCGTTCCGGATCCGCACCGCCGCAACCGTCGTCAACCACCTCGACGACCAGCAGGTCCCCGGCGCGTCGGACCGCCACATCGACGGCCGTCGCATCCGCATGTTTGGCAACGTTGTTGAGCGCCTCGACCACCACGAAGTACGCCGCGACCTCGACGTCCGGGGCGGGGCGGAACGGGATGTCCGCGGTGACGCCGACCGGGGCCACGAAGTCTTCGGCCAGCGCACGCAACGCGTCGGGCAGGCCACGGTCGGTGAGGACCCTGGGGTGGATTCCCCGAATGAGTTGCCGCAGTTCCGCCATCAATTCCTTGGCCTGATCATGCACCTGCGACACGCTCTTCGCGGCTGCAGAATCAGGTGGGAGGTCAAGTTTGGCCATACCCAACTGCAGGGTGAGGTTGACGAGCAGCGACTGCGCGCCGTCGTGCAGGTCCCGCTCGATCCTGCGACGTTCCGCCTCGAAGGAATCGACCAGCCGAGCCCGGGATCGGGACACCTCCACCAGTCGTGCGCGAAGCGCGTCCGGGTCGTCGCCGCACAACAACGACCGGGCGAACGCACCGTGCAGTCCCGCGATCAGAGCGATCACATACGGGATCGCCGGCAACAGGAGCAGACCTGCGATCGCGTACGGAACGGCCTGATCGACCGAGGTGATCTGGCTGAAACCGAGCGCCACCGCCCCGTCGCCGTCACCCACCATCAGGGGGCTCACCACCATCACCACGATGAGCCCGACGATCACCGCACCCGAGAGCAACAACGCCGGAATCAAGGTGAGCAGTAGGACTGCGTAACCGAGTTCCCTCCATGTTGCGGCCTCGGTGTAGCGGGTGCGCACCCACGCCCACAGGCCTGCTGCCGGAGGGCAACGGTGAGTCGAGAGAGTCCGGTCACCGCTGACCAGACGCAGGCGCGTTCGTTCCAGGGCCGCCAGCGGTATCGCCACCAACGGGCCGAGCCCGAACACCAGCACTGCGCCGAGGACACCGAGGAACAGCACTCTGCCGAGCGGTTGCGGATACATACCGTCGCCGGCCCACACGGCCAGCACGAGCCACGGGACGCAGAACGCCGCGAACGGCAACGCCACCACACACACCACCGGGACGGTGGTCAGCACATGACCCAGCGATCGCCACGGCCACCCGGTCAGCAGGAAGCGGCGCCGTGTGATCGCGGTGAGCACCGTGGTCGGTTCATCGGAGGACACCGAGTGAGCCTATCGACGCGGCCACTGCTTCGGGATGAGGCGGAGTACAGCCGAAAGGTGGTGCTGGCACCACCTTCGATCCGGCACGTGGACCCAGTGACCGCACCACCGGTCGAATGGTCAGCTGAAGTCATGCATTTGGAGCTGAACAACGTCACCAAAACCTATCGGGGTAAACAGGCCGTCACCGACATCAGCATGCGGATCGGGCCCGGGATTCTCGGCCTCCTCGGCCCCAACGGAGCCGGTAAGTCGTCGCTGATGCGCATTCTCTCCACGATCACCCGCCCGACCACCGGTACGGTCATGTGGAACGGCACCGACATCGTCGCTCGGCCGGAGCCGCTCCGACGCGTCCTCGGTTACCTGCCGCAGGATTTCGGTGTCTACCCGAATCTCAGTGCCCGGGAGTTCCTCCGGTATCTCGCCGCGGTCAAAGGTCTGACTGCGCGGTCGGCCAGGGAGCGGATCGACGAGCTGCTCGAACTCGTCAACCTGACGGACACGGGATCGCGGCCGCTGGGTAAGTTCTCCGGCGGTATGCGCCAGCGTGTCGGTATCGCGCAGGCACTCCTGGGCGACCCCGAGCTTCTCATCGTCGACGAACCGACGGTCGGGCTGGACCCCGAGGAACGTATGCGGTTCCGCAACCTGCTCGGGGATCTGGCGAACGACCGGATCGTCATCCTGTCCACTCACATCGTGTCGGACATCGAAGCGGTCGCCGGCGACATCGCGATACTCACCGCAGGCGAGCTACGTCGGCGTGGCACCCCCGAGGAACTTCTCCGTTCCGCGGACGGTCTGGTGTGGGAAGCGATGGTTCCCGGCGATGCCGTGGCCGAGATCCGGCAACGAGCGACGATAACCCGCACGGTCCGAACAGCACAGGGCGTGCGTATCCGTGCGGTCGCTCATACACCTCCGATGCCGGGGGCTCGTCCTGTCGAACCCGATCTCGAAGACGCGTACGTCAACGCGGTCCACAGCCCGATGGCGCCGACCGGGGTGAACCGATGACAGGCGCCCTCGCTGCCGTCGCGATGGCCGACTTCCGGGATCGTTCGCGGCGGCCCTCGTTCCTGGTGACGGTGCTCGGCGCTGTCGCACTCGGCTATGTTGCCGTCCCGCCTGTCTCTGCGACGTACGCGATGGTCAAGGTCGGATCGTTCCGGGGACTGTACGACAGCGCGTACGTCGGCATGTTGCTCGCCATGATCGGCAGCCTGTGGTTGCCGCTGTTCGGGTTCTACGTCGTCCGCAGCAGCATCGCGCGCGACATTTCCACCGGCGTAGGCGAAACGCTTTCCGCCTCCCCGTTGCGCACGCCGATGTATCTGCTGGGCAAGTATCTGAGCAACCTGATGGTGCTCGCGGCGATGGCTGCCGCACTCGCCCTGATCGCACCCGTGATGCAGCTTCTCCGCGGGGAATCCACGAGTCTCGACATGACGGCGCTCTGGCTTCCGCTCGTGCTGTTCTGTCTTCCTGTCCTGACCGTGGCCGCAGCAGCAGCCGTCGTCTTCGAAACGGTCCCGTTCTTGCGAGGTGGTGCGGGAAACGTCCTGTGGTTCTTCGTATATCCCTCGATGTTCCTGGCCGGGATTCCGCTGGTCTACGGATCGGTCACCGCAGGGTTCCAGGCCGACCTGGCGGCGCAGCACCCCGGGATGGATGACGAGATCTCGATCGGGCTCACCGCGGAACCGGGCGCTCTCGGGCAGTTCACGTGGTCCGGAACGGACGTCGACGCGACTCTCGCCGCCGCGAGTGCGGGGTTGATTGCGGCCTCGACGCTCGCCGCCATCCTTCCTGCCCTCTGGTTCGGCCGGTTCGACCCCTCACGACAGCAACGCTCTCCCTCGAATACGTCTGACGTACCCGCGACCGAGGCTCCCGTTGCACGAGCATTCTCACAGGGTCCGCGAACGCTGTCGCCGGCCGAGCGTGGACAGGCGTTCCCGGGGTTGCTGCTCGGCGAGGTGCGCATTCATCTCGGAAGCGTGTCGCGGTGGTGGTGGCTCACACTCGCGATCGTTACGATCGCAGCCCTCGCCGTTCCCGCTGATCGCGTCGGCACCGCGCTACTGTTCGCCTGGTTGTTGCCGGTGCTGTTGTGGTCACGTCTCGGCACACTCACCTGTGAACTAGGCGTCGCTCCCCTTGTGGAGTGTGGTGTCTCGTCCCGCGTCAGACTCATCGCCGAGTGGGGTGCAGGCGTGCTCATCGCGGTCGTCGCCGGTGTCGGCCCGCTGGTGAAGATGCTCCTTGCAGCGGACGCGACCGGAGTCACGGCGTGGGTTGCGGGTGCGACGGTGATTCCTGCTCTTGCGCTGCTGATCGGGTCGATCGGCCGGGACGCACGCGTGTTCCAGGCTGTCTACCTGGTGATCTGGTATGGCGTACTCAACGGGGTCGCAGCGGTCGACGTCATGGGCGTGCTCCGCACCGATGGGTCGCTCAGCGGCCCGCCTCCACTGTTGTCCTTCGGCATCAGCGCCGTGCTGATCGCCGCCACCGTCCTCGTTCAGGAGATTCGCCATGCCCGTCGTTGAAACCGCACCCAGGAAATTCCACCTCTCCGTCGGTGTTGCGGCGCTGGCGCTTTCGTCTGTAGCACTCGCCGGTTGCACTGCCGATTCCACGAGTCGCGAACAGCGGAGTGACAGCTACAGCGGAGCCACGTCCGTCACACTCGATTTCGATGATGCGGGTGCAAAACAGTTCGGTGTCACCATCGCGGCCCTGAGCGCCCAGGTGATCGGCTCCGACCGCGACGACATCGAGATCCGGCGCACCTTCGAGTTCACCGACGGCGACAAGCCCGATGAACGAATCGACACCGACGGGTCCGGTCTGATGATCAGCGCGAGTTGCCCCGACAGATTTGCCGTCGGCAACCCCACCTGCGTCGCCCGATACGAGATCGCCGTCCCGTACGGGACCGTCGTCCAAGGGAATTCGAAATTCGGCGATCTGACGGTGACCGACACCCGTGCCGCCGTCGATCTGAATTCCCGCTACGGGGACGTCACGCTGGTCGCGGGCCCCGGCGGTTACGCGGTGGACGCCGTGTCGGGGACGGGGACGAGCACCGTCGAGGTACCGCAGGATCCCGCCGGGATCCCGGTGCGCCTACGGTCCGGAGATGGCGCGGTCTCCGCAACGACGGACCCTCGCTGAGACGAGATCGAAGTATGCAGAGTGAATGCACACCTCGCAGGGACGGTTGCTACCGGGCAGTACCGCGAGGTGTGCATTCGCACTGCGGGCTTCCGTCCGATCGCAGAGCAGAATGCTGGGTCCCGGGTTCGGTGGAGGCTCTCGATGACCTGCCGTCGTTCCGGCGGGATCGTGTGAATGGTATTGGAACTGTTCGGCTTCGGAGGGTGCGATCAACCCGATCTCACCGTGAAGCCTCCGATGGTCGAGCCAGTCGATACCCGAGTCGGCTCGAATACAGTCTCCCTGGCATCGTTCGTGCCGATACGAGAAAGCAGTCTTCGGAGCGCCGGTCGAAGCCGGGATATTCATCCGGAACGACCCGCTCCGGCGCGACGACAAACCTGTCATTGCCGGACATCTACGAGAGTCCCGAGGCTGCGAAAGCGCGTGGCCCGTCCACTCGGGACATGCAAGAACCACGCGTTTCGGGAAGGACTGAGCAGAATTGATTTTGCGGCTCTTCTCAACCCGCCGACGAGGGCATCGAGACGATCTCTTCGCTCTTGCCCAGAAACACCGCTGAGGCAGCCAGGAAGCACAGTGCGCCGACGAAGGTGCCCACATTGGCGACGTTCGGGTCCAAGGTGTTGCCATCGTCGAGCACGAAGGCTCCGGCGGCGGAGACCCCGAATGCGATGGACCCGAGCATATTGAGCCACCCGCTCTGCCATTCCTTCGAGCGCGGCTCCCAACGCTGCCCGCAGCGCCACAGAATAAGCACTGCGAGTGCACTGGAGACAAGAAAACACAGCGAACCTTCGACATTCGGGTTCCACACCAGATGCATTTCTCCCTTGACGGTGTGTGCATACAGTGCAGCACCCGTGCTCACGTTGAACAGCAGGGTCCCGATGAACTGAATGAACGAGGCGAGCCACTCACCTCGAATCGCCGTGCCACCACTGTCCGTTGCGGTGGCGGCCCCACTGAGCATCAACTGAACGAATGCTGCAGCGGTGAAGAACCAGGAGCCGACGAAGAAGGAAGTATTGGCGCCGACAGTTCCGAGCTGCGTCGAAATCACCGGAGCAGAACCCAAAGCGAAAAGCAATGCTCCGATTACAAATCCCCAGGACTGCATGCGCAAGGTCGGGTGGATCAGCATGGCGGCAGTATAAGACAACATTTGGCACGGTGTGTGGGAATCTTTTTCCAAGGGAACAATGCACTCCGGCTTCGCAACTGGTTCATGCATTGCGGAGGGTGAAGGGGCAGGGTGAATTCTTCGGATGAGAACTGTTTCGAGGGCAGCGACGCGTAGGTCTGGGTTAGCGTCCCGCACATGACGGCATCTTCGGAACCCAGCCAGCGCCTGTTGTTTCACAACGTTCGTGTTTTCGACGGTGTATCCGCCGATCTGGTCTCAGGTGACGTGCTGATCGACGGCGATCGAATTGCCGCGGTGTCGACGTCGCCGATCGGCGAGGAGCCCGGCCGAGAAACCGTCGCCATCGATGGCGCCGGCCGGGTACTGATGCCCGGAATGAGCGACGCACATGTCCATCTGGTCGGTAACGCCAATTCCTACATCGACATGGTGATGGGCACCGAGGCCCACATTGCGCTCAACGGACTCGCCGAAGCAAAGAACATGCTGCACCGCGGTTTCACCTCGGTCCGCGACATGGCCGGCGACACTGGCAGCATCAAGTCGGTGATCGAT
Source organism: Rhodococcus phenolicus (assembly GCF_001646785.1). GTDB lineage: Bacteria > Actinomycetota > Actinomycetes > Mycobacteriales > Mycobacteriaceae > Rhodococcus > Rhodococcus phenolicus. Next base: position 25,985 of record NZ_LRRH01000067.1, on the reverse strand, counting down.
CGCGGATTGTTCGAAGGTCCGCGAATCTACCCGTCACAAGCGGCGATCTCGCAAACCAGTGGGCACGGCGACTTCGGTTTCGTCTACGACTGCCCGACCGCATTCGGCGGTGACCAGGGCCGGGCCGAACAGATCGGCTTCATGCGTGTCGCCGACGGTGAGGACCAGGTCCTTGCCGCGGTGCGGGAGCAACTGAAGAAGGGCGCCTCGCAGATCAAACTGATGGTCGGTGGCGGCGCGGCATCGATGTACGACCCGTTGTACACGGTTCAGTTCATCGACAAAGAACTGCGAGCGGCGGTACATGCCGCGACCGACTACGGAACCTATGTCGCAACCCACGTCTACAACGTCACCGGGATTCGTCGAGCGCTCGCTGCCGGGGTGAAATCCATCGAGCACGGTCACCTGGCCGATGAGGAGACGATCGCGTTGCTCGCCGAGAAGGAGGTGTGGTTGTCGATGCAGCCGTTCGCGCTCGGTGACCACCACTACCCCGATCCCGGTCGCGCCGAGAAGGACCGGCAGATCTGCACCGGCGTCGAGAACGTCTACGAATGGGCGAAGAAGCACGGCGTCAAGACCGCGTGGGGCACCGATCTGCTGCTCGAGCCGCAGATCGCCCCCCGGCAGAGCGAGATGGCAGCGCGGTTGGGTGACTACTACAGCAACGTCGAGGCTTTGCGCATGCTCACCTCCGGCAATGCTGAACTGTTCCGCCTGGCCGGCGAACGAGATCCCTACGGCCAGACCAAATTCGGAGAGATCACCAGGAACGCGTGGGCCGATGTGCTGCTCGTCGACGGCAATCCACTCGAAGATCTGAACCTGCTGGCGGACCCCGGCAAGAACCTCTCCGTCATCGTCAAGAACGGCCGGATCGTCAAGAACATTCTGTGATGCGTGTCGCGCAGGAGAGTGCCGCCGATCCCCGCGGCACGTTTCGACCACGCCATCAACTCCGACGAATCGAAGCAGAACGTGGGTGAAAGATGACCGAGCAGGACGTCGAAGAGGAGTACGCGGCCTCGTGGCAGCCGATCGAGGGCACTCTGGCATCGGCCCGGGGCATCGAACTGCGGGGGCCGTGGGGCCACGTGTTCGGCCCACTCGATCTCGACATCGACGCCGGGGGGGTGACGGTGATCGCCGGGCAGGCCGGTGCGGCCCGCACCGCCCTGCTGATGGCGCTGTGCGGACGGATGCGACTGAGCAAAGGATCGCTGACAGTACTGGGGTTCCGGGACAAGCCCACGAAGGTGCTCGCCCGATCGGCTATCGCCTGCATGAACGAACTCGACGAAGTGTCACCGTCGGTCACCGTTCGCGACCTCGTCACCGAGCAGAAGCGCTGGGATTCACCCTGGTACAAACTCGTTCCGCGGGTCGACGAGACAGGGGTGTCCGAGATGTGCGAGGAGGTCTTCGGCGACGTCCCGCTCCCCGCACTCAACGCATTCGTCGACGATCTTCCCGAACTCCAACAACTCCTGCTACGTATTGCGGTGGCCAACACTCGTCGGCTCCCGCTGCTGGTCGTGGGACGCATCGACAAGATCGCCGACGATATCGAGCGGACCGTGCTGCTCGAACGCCTCATCGCGCTCGGGGAACGGCAATCGATCATCACCGCCGACGTGAACGCCCTGCCCCCAGGTACGGGGGTGCGCGCGGTGATCGATATGCACGGCCTGCTCGGGGCCGGGGACATCGGCGTCATGACCGAGGGCAGGTGACTCGTGCTGGCAGGTATTTCGCTGGGCAGCGACTCCAAACGATACTTCCGTGGCACGATGCCACGCATCGCAATTGCCACGATCATCCTCATGCCGCTTCTGTACGGCGCAATGTACCTGTGGGCGTTCTGGAACCCGTTCGGCGCCGTCGACAAGATTCCGGCGGCCATCGTCAACAACGACTCCGGACGCTCGGCCACCGGAGAACAGGTCGACGCCGGCAAACAGGTGGTCGACTCGCTGGTCGCCTCCGGTCAACTGGACCTGGCGCAGGTCTCGCAGGACGAGGCAGCCGACGGGCTCGCACACGGAAAGTACTACTACACGATCACCATTCCCGAGAACTTCACCGAAGCCGTGGAGTCCCCGAACGGCGACAACCCCGAGAAGGCGAATCTCACCTTCACATTCAACGATGCGAACAACTACCTGGCCACGATCATCGGCCAGGATGCGTCCGAGCAGGTGATCGGTCAAGTCAACTCCACGATCGGCGCCCAGGGCGTCGACCAGGTGCTGGTCGGGCTCGAGACAGCAGGCTCGGGTCTGAAGCAGGCCGCGGACGGCGCCGACACCTTGGCGGCCGGCATCGACACGGCGAAAACAGGCGCCGACCAGCTCGATTCGGGTGCAACCGAACTCGCTGACAACATGGTCACCGCGCGCGATGGTTCGGCCCAACTCGCCGCCGGAGCGGATCAGCTCGCGACCGCCATCGACGGTGTCACCGGACCGTTGCTGACAGCGCTCGACGGGGGTGCGTTGGCGAACGTCGGCACCCAGGCCACCGAGCTTCGGCAATCGCTTATTGCGCTGGAGAGTCGAGTGCCGTCACCGGTCCAGGCCGATGCAGGTGCCGCGGTACAGCAGGTGATCGACATTCTGGGGCGCAGTTCGGACCCGATGGTGCAGCGGGCGATCTCAGCGTTGACGCCGCTCACCGCGCAGCGAACGGTTTCGGATGCGGAGGCGTTGCGTGCCGAGATCGTGCGACTGCAGGGCGAGGCGCAGGCTCTCGAGTATCAGCTCACCGATCCGAGCAGCCCGTTGCAGAGTGGTGTGGCTCTCCTCCGAAGCGGTGGGCTCGCTGCGGATGTACGTCAGCTGCAGAACGGGGTGAACGAATTGAACTCGGGCGCAGCGACGCTGCACTCCGGTCTCATTCAGCTCACCGATGGGAGCTTTCAGCTCTCGGACGGTGCCGGCCAGCTCGCGTCGGGTATGACCGAGTTGCAGTCGGGTTCGCACGAATTGGCCGATGCCCTCGATCAAGGTGCGCAACAGGTCCCCAGTTGGAGCGATCAACAGCGCACCGCGACCGCGGACACCTTGTCGACGCCGGTGGCCTTGCAGCAGAACACCACGAACGAGGCGTCGACGTTCGGTACCGGATTCGCGCCGTTCTTCCTTTCACTCGCCCTGTTCGTCGGCGGCATCATCACCTGGATGTTGCTGACTCCGCTGCAGTCCCGGCCCACAGTGGGCGGCGTGGGGCTCTACCGCACGGTCTTCGCCTCGTACTGGCCCGCCCTGTTCGTCGGTGTCCTCCAGGTACTCGTGATGTACACGGTGGTGCACTTCGGAGTCGGGCTCGATGTCGAACACGTGGCCGGAACCATCTTGTTCCTGATGTTGGTCTCGGCGACGTACCTGGCGATGATCCAGGCGTTCAACGCGGTCTTCGGTGTGGCCGTCGGGCGCGTGGTAACCCTGGCATTCCTGATGCTGCAGTTGGTCTCGGCCGGTGGCATCTACCCGGTACCGACCACAGCCAAGCCCTTCCAGTACATCCATCCGTTCGACCCGATGACCTACACGGTCAACGGCCTGCGCCAGCTCACCGTGGCCGAAGACATCGATTCACGCTTGTGGATCGCGATCGCGGTGCTCACGGGAATCCTGCTGGTGTCCCTGACCGCAAGCGCCCTGTCGGTCCGGCGGAACCGTCGATACACGATGGAAAGGCTCTACCCGCCGATCGAGGTCTGACCGACGTTTTCGATTCGACCGAAGCCCAGTTCACCAATGCCATCGAATCGACGAGTGTTCGATGCACCGAGTATCGGAGGAATAGATGTCAGATCACAGTGCTGCTCCTGCAGAGACGCTCGCACCGGCCTACACCGGCAGACTCGGCACCGACCCGATCCCGGCGCTGCGGCTTCCCAAAGCCGAGACCGAACCCGAGGCGGCGTACCGGTTCATCCACGACGAATTGATGCTCGACGGCAGCTCGCGCCTGAACCTCGCGACCTTCGTCACGACCTGGATGGACCCGCAGGCAGACCGGCTCATGGCCGAGACGTTCGACAAGAACATGATCGACAAGGACGAGTATCCGGCCACAGCGGAGATCGAAACGCGCTGCGTCAACATGGTGGCTGCGCTCTTCCACGCCGAGGATCTGTCCCCGACCGATCCGGCCTCGGCGACCGGTGTCTCCACGGTGGGGTCGTCCGAAGCGGTGATGTTGGCCGGGCTCGCGCTCAAGTGGCGTTGGCGGCAACAGCGTGAGGCGGCCGGGAAAGACTCCAGCAAACCGAATCTCATCCTGGGCAGCAACGTCCAGGTGGTCTGGGAGAAGTTCTGCCGCTATTTCGATGTCGAGCCGAAGTACCTTCCCATGGAACGCGGGCGGTACGTCATCACCGCGGAGCAGGTCCGTGACGCCGTCGACGAGAACACGATCGGTGTGGTGGCCATTCTCGGGACGACATTCACCGGCGAGCTCGAACCCGTCGCGGAGATCGCCGACACCCTCGACGATGTCGCCGCCGGTGGAGGCCCGGATGTTCCGCTGCACGTGGACGCTGCCAGCGGTGGATTCGTCGTGCCGTTTCTGCATCCGGAACTGAAGTGGGACTTCCGGATTCCTCGAGTCGTCTCGATCAATGTCAGCGGCCACAAGTACGGCATGACATATCCGGGCATCGGGTTCGTGGTGTGGCGTTCGAAAGAGCACCTGCCCGAGGACCTGGTGTTCCGCGTGAACTATCTCGGTGGGGACATGCCGACGTTCACTCTCAACTTCTCCCGTTCGGGGAACCAGGTCGTCGGCCAGTACTACAACTTCATCCGGCTGGGAGTGGCCGGGTACACCCAGATCATGGAGTCCCTGCGCGACACCGCGCTGATGCTGGCCGGAGAGATCTCGAAGATCGACGACCTGGACATCATCACGGACGGAACAGCGATCCCCGTGCTGTCGTTCGAAGTGGTCGGCGACCCCGGCTTCACCGTCTTCGACATTTCGCACGAACTGCGGGCTCGCGGCTTCCAGGTGCCCGCCTATACGATGCCGGCGGACGCGGAGGACGTTGCCGTGTTGCGGATCGTTCTGCGGGAGGGGTTCAGTCGCGATCTCGCATACAAACTGGCACTGGCGATCAGGGACGTCGTCGAACGGTTGCGGGACGGTCTCGGCCGCGGACACAGCGCGCAGGCATTCAGCCACTGACTCAGGTCGAGGTCGCAGGGGAAGGACATGGACAGCCGCGCCCCTGCGGCCGACCTGCGCTCGATATCCAGAGCCTGTGCCGACGCGGGCGCACGGCTCGTGCGGTGTGCGATCGTCACCGACCCCGGATTCCTGCGGCTGCGTAGAGCCCTGACCACAGTGGCGGCGCTCGGACTCGCAGCGCTCGTCCTGACGGGTTTCGGACACTCGGTCGGCCACACGATGCCCGCGGTGTTGCTGGGCTCGTACGTTTGCATCCAGGCGTCTGTCTCGGTCAAGGATCGCACCCAACGGCAACGTGTCGTCACCACCGCGTTCCTCATCGTTCCGGCACTCGCCGCCGTCACCTTGGGGACGGCGCTTCTGCGTTTCGGTCGCGTCGCCGGTGTGGTGTTTGCAGCAGTGCTCTTCGTTGCGGTGTGGGTCAGACGGTGGGGCCCGCGCGGTCTCGCCTCGGGAATGGTGGCCTATATCGGGTACTTCTATGCTCTCGTCCTGCACACAACGGTCACAGAACTTCCGCTGCTCTACGGCGGCGTCTGCGCCGGCGTGGCGGTAACCCTGCTCGTACGTGTCCTCGTGTTTCCGGAACGGCCCCTGCGCGAGATCCGCAGCCTGATCGGTGCACTACGCGTGGATAGTCGTGCAATTCTGCAATCACCACACCTGACCCGAGAACGAGAACCGCCGTCGATGAAACTGGCATTCGACCGTCTCGAGGACATCGTCGTGATGATCGAGGACTGGCTCGACCGCAACGATGCGCAGACCTGCCTCGGTGTCTCGAACGCCGAGCTTTCACGGCTCGTGTTCGAAGCACAAGCCTGCATCGAGCGGGCGTTCGGCAAGCCCGACACGGAGGAATCGCTTCCCGCGGGCTCCCCAGAGATCGAACGGGCCTGCAGCATGCTCAACGGGGCACTGCGCCCGAAACTGTCCCGCGCCGATGCGGCCACGCTCTACCGGCACGCCAGCGCAGCACACCCCGGAGTCGACACCTCGATACGCGAGGCAGTGACCGCAGACTCGATCTACCGGGCCGCCGCAGCACACGCTCGTCTCGAGGAGCTGATCCGTACGCCTCCGGATCGCCGCAGAAGGATCCGCGAGCACCCCATCGCAGGAGACTCTCGAACGAACTCTGCCGGCGCGGTGTCACCGAGCACGCGCACAGCGCTGCAGGTTGCCGCCGCTACCGCTGTGGCGACGGCGGCCGGAGAACTTCTCAGCCCCAGCCACTGGTATTGGGCGGCGATCACGGCGTTTCTCGTCTACAACGGGGCCAGCACCGAAGGCGAAGTGCTGGTCCGAGCCGGGGAAAGGGTCACCGGAACAATCGGAGGCGTAGTTGCCGGCATGCTCATAGTGGCCGTTGTCGGTCATCACCCTGCCATCCAGATCGTTCTCGTCCTGACGAGCGTGTTCTGGGCGTACTATCTGCAGCCGATCAATTACGCCCTGCAGACGCTGTTCATGACAATCATGCTTGCCGGCCTGTACACGCTGCTGGGGGAATTCTCCGTCGGAGTCCTCGTCGTCCGCATCGAAGAAACAGCGATCGGTGCCGTCCTCGGAATCGCCGCGGCATACCTGATCTTCGCGACAAGCTCGAGGCAGGCGCTCACACGAGCGGTGGACGACTATTTCGAACAACTGTCGACCGTGGTCGACGAGTGTTCTTCAGGAGTCTGCGGCCTCGACCCGGCCGACGTGGTCTCGACGGCGCGCCTGCTCGATACGAAACTCACCGTCGTCTCGTCGGCAGCTGCACCGTTCGTCCACAGCCCGATGAGGCGGCGTAGCCGAACGGTGGTGTGGCTCGAACAACAACTACGCGACATCAACCGCGGGGCGCACGCTCTGGCCAGTGCCTCCCTCGACACGACGCCCCGCGCCGATTCAGGAATGTACGCGGAGCCTTCCGCGGCGCTCGTCGAGGTCGTCGAACGGGTACGCGGCCATATCGCTCGCGTCCGGCATCGCAACGCTCGGAACCGAATCGACAGCCCAGTGCGGTCGCCGAAAGACCTACCCCGGACCGGTGACGAGCCCACGGGGATCACCTCGGATCAACTCCCGCCGATCCTGCCGCCACTGCTGCGGATCGACGCCACGCTGAGCGCGATGCTGAGATGACCGAATCCAAGAACTTGTCGCGAGCGATTCGAAACGACAATGCCGATAACGAATCGAAAACCGGGCAAAGAAACACTCAATGAACCACAGGCAATCGGTAAAGAATATTAGCCTGGGAAAGACTGCGCCGAGGTACCGCAGTGTGTCGGGGGATGGCCGCGAGGGAATGGACTCGATGATCGGAGGGAACGTGGACCCCGTCCCGAATACACACCCCGTGGTTCGTCTCCAGTTGTTCGACGTGTTGTCGAATCCGACCTCGTCCGTACTGATCCACGGCAACCGATTTTCAGGAAAGTCGACACTCGTCCGGACGTGGGCAGCGACGAACCACGCATCTGGATCCATCGTGGCGTTCATCGACCCACCGACCGCCGTGCTCGAGGAAGACCAGTACTGGACCCGGGTGATCGGGGTGGTGTGTTCCCGCGCGGGTACCGAGCCGGCCGACGATCCATCCGGTGCTTTCGACGCACTGTGCGCTCTTCTCGCGCCCCTGGACACCCCCATCACGCTCATCCTCGACGGTATCGACCTGTCGAAACCCACGGCCGGTCGCCTCGACGAGTTGCTGGCACGCAATCGACGACTGCGCATCATCGCCACAACGAGATCATGCGGCGGACAAGCGCTCCTGCCGAACCGGGGCGATTGGGTCACGCTCGGTTCACAGGCACTCGCCTTCACCGCAGAAGAAACCTCGTCAACCCTTCGGACATACGGGGTAACCCTTAATCCAGTTACGGCACAACAGATCACCCTCAGAACGGACGGCCTTCCCGCCCTCGTCGCCGCAGTCGGGGACACGATACGTTCCGTGCGCGCGCCCATCGACCCGGGATCCGAATATCTCGACACCATCGTCGATCTCGCCGTCGACCGGTTGCTGATGCGGATCGCGGACGAAGACCCCGAGATTGCGGCACTGTATCCCCAGATCCTGGTCGCCGCAGCAGCATCGCCACTGTCCGCCTCGTCTGCGGCCGCCCTGTCGTCTCTGATCGACACAGACACTTTCATGCAGAGCTTGACGACCACCGGCATGGCCGAATGTCCACCACCGTCCGGCGAGCACATCTGCAGACTTCCCGGGTCGGTTCGGGAAGCTCTCTTGCGCCGCGCCGCCGCCGAGTGTCCAACCGAGTTGGAGCAAGCTCGCCAGGCCCTGGTCCGGTACTGGCTCGAGCGAGCAAATCCTCATATGGCGCTGATGCACGCGCTCGAAGCGGAGAGCTGGCCCGTCGCCCGGAACATCATCGAACAGCACTGGACACATCTTTACCCCGGAGGATTTCTCAGAACTGCCGGGCAGGCGCTCCTCCAGCATGCCTCGCGCGAAGCAAAAGAAAACGACAAAGCACTCGTGGCGCCCCACCACATCCTCGAACGGGCGGGTGTATCGACCGAACCGGCGCCCGCGGCCGCGGCCGCGGCCGCGACATGCTCGAAGGCCACCACCCCTTTCCCTGGCAACCTGGGGCATCTCGACAGTGAACCCTTTATCGAGGTCACTGACGGGTGCGATGCCATCACGCCTGCTCCGCCACCCCTGGGGCACACCCAGGTGGCCACGCATCCGCACAGTTACGATTTGCGCTCCCCCTCGCTGCCCGTCGCCCCGGCGGGCGACGCGACGGAAACGACACGGGTGCACTGTGCCCGCAGTGCCGGAGCCGACACGGCCGCCGGAAGTGATGTCGCCGGTGAACTCGCCCTTGCCCACGCCCTTCGCGGAGCTTGCCTCGACGCCCAGATCTGGCTGCGCAAGGAACGGCAGCATACGCCACCGCCCGGCGAGAATCGGAAGGCAGTGTCGACCGCCGGATTGGTTGCCGCCGCCCTGGTAGCGCTCGACCGGCTCGACTCGCACACCGCGGACACAGCCCTGGCCGAACTCGACCGCGCCGAGCAGCACGACAAGCACAGAGCTCTCGTGTTGTATGCACACGGCTACCATGCCCTTGCCAGCGCAAAACCGGCCGACGGACTGCGGTTCCTCGACCACGAGTTGCAACAGTGCCCTCATCCGGGCGCCGGCATCGCCGGCTCGCTTCTGACTGCAATCCACGCCGACCTCAGTGTCGCTCTCGGCCACTTCAACCAAGCCAGAACCATCGTCGAGCGGTCGAACCATCCCCTGACAGCCCCTGCTCGCGCCCGAATTCTCCTGCACACGAACGACCCGTCCGGCGCAGAAGCGATCGTTCACCACTACAGCTCCGATGCACACTGCACACCCCGTGAGTCAACCGAACTGGCCGTGATCGGCGCCGCGGCAGCGTCAGCGTTGGGACACCGAACGGACGCGCGTCGCCATCTGACACGCGCGGCGGCTCTGTCACACCGCACCGGTTTGCTACGGCCCTTCGTATCATTACCTCGGGCGATGCTGCGGAACATCACATCACTCGGTGTCTCCCTCCCGTTACCTCGCGAGCGAATGATGTCGGAGTCCGTCATGTTTCCGGTCGCCGAACCCGCTGTTCGATTGACCTCGCGCGAACGCGCAGTTCTCGAGGGCTTACTGGCCGGAGCGAGTGCCACGTCCATTGCAGAAACCCAATTCGTCAGTGTCAACACCGTCAAGACACAACTGCGTTCGCTGTATCGCAAGCTGGGAGTGCATTCGCGTGAGGACGCTATTGCGGCGGCGCGGCGCTTACCTCTCGAATAGTTCGTCTCCTGTTCGCCACAACACAGGGAGACGAGAACTCGGGAATCGGCAGAGTGAAGGTCGTTTCGCCCCTCCTCACATCAGTTCTTCACCGACCGGTTCGCCGGCGCAGCCCCACCGACAACTGCGCTGCCGTCGGCACCGGCAATTCCCTTGCTCCCGTGCCTGTGCCGTGAAACCTCCCTCACCGGGAACCGAGTCCTACGGGACAGCGCAGACGAGAACCCACCGCTGCCGAACCTGTCGAGACGACCCGAGAGACGCAGGCAGGCAGTAGCGACCAGTGCGCGAACGGTCCGGGCTCGGTCCACCCAGGTGGCGGAGATGTTCGAGGGGCGGCGGGTCGGTGGCGTCGGTCGATCCATCCGCATTCCGAATGCGATCATCAAGGCGCACATGGTTTTACGTATTCGAGCATGCGTTCCATCCCGGTATCCGCCCGGCCCCTGCCGCATCCCCGGTTCAGCCGGCCGCAGTGAATCGCTCCCGCCGGATACGCCGCGGCGACATGCGACGCCGCTTGAACGACTTGACCGATGCTTCGACGAATGCGTCGGACCCGCAGATGTAGCCGGTGAACTCCTTCGCGGACGACACGTCCTCCACGAACGCGTCGGTGACGTAGCCCTCCCGGTCGCCACCGGTCTCCCGGCTGACACAGGTGACGTACCGGAAGCCCGGATGGCGTGCCTCGAGTTCTCGGAAGAAGTCGGCGTCGTACACATCGGCGCACGTGCGGACGCCGTGGTAGAGCAGGATCTCCCGATCGGGATTCAGGACGAGTGCGTGCCGGACGATGCCCTTGAGCGGGGCGAGGCCTGTGCCACCACCGAGCAGCGCCATCGGTCCGGCGCTCTCGGCATCGAACGTGAAGTCGCCGTAGGGACCCGTGATCTCCACGCGTTCACCCACCTCGATGCTTCCGAAGATCCATTCGCTCGCGGTCCCACCCGGCTGCCGCCGGACGTGCAGTTCGAGCTGTTTCGGTTCCGAGGGAGGGTTGGCCAGGGAGTACCGGCGCCGAACGGAGGTCCCGGGCACCATGAGCTCGACGTACTGTCCGGCCGAGAACTCGAGCGGTTCGTCGGCGGTGAGCAGGACCCTGCGGGTCTCGGCGGCGATGTCCCGGACCTCGATGACGGTCGCCATGACGTCGCGCAGCATGTGTGTGCCGCTCGAGTCCTGCCCGGCAGGGGTGTCCAGGACGGCGTCGCTGCACGGTGTGGTTTGACACGCCAGTGCGTAGCCGGCGGTGCGTTCGTCGGGTGTGAGCGTCTGCTCCGGTGAGTTCCGGTGATCCACCTCGCCGCTGTGGATCCGGATCTTGCAGGTGCCGCACGTGCCCTGATTGCACGAGTTCGGCATCCACTGGCCGCTGCGCAGGAATGCGTCGAGCACCGTCTGTTCGGGTTCACACGGCACCGTGGTGGCGCCGGCGGTCAGTGTGTAGGGCACTGTCAGATCTCCCATCGGGCGTGCAGAGCCTTCGGTCCACGGAAGCCCCAGCCCCAGAACTCGACGTCCTCGGAGGTATCGCGCTCGAGGTTCGGAATCGTCTCGAGCAGTTCTTCCAGGCCGATGCGGCTGACGTTGTTCGCGAAGTAGATGCCCGCGCAGGCATGCTTGCCGGCACCGAAGGCGAGATGCGGAAGCGGCGGGCGCGTCATGTCGTAAACGCTCGGTGCGTCGAAGATGTCGATGTCGTGGTTCGCCGACCCGTACGACAACATCACCACCGAACCCTCGGCGATCCCGATCCCCGAGACGATGCTGTCCCGCTTGGCGATACGCGCCGTTCCCGACCAGATCGGTGCAGTCCAACGCATCCCTTCGGAGATCGCCCGGGGGATCAGCGACGGTTCGTCGACGACTGCTTCGAACTGCTCCGGACGGGTGAACAGACCCGCCAGCGTCGAACTCATCGCGTGGCCCGGCTCCTGCATCGCTCCCAGCAGGAAGACGTACAGCGTGGGGTAGATGTAGTCGCGGTCGCGTGTCTTCCCCTCGGGCATGCCGTCGTGCAACCAGTGCGAGATGGCGCTGTCGTCGGGGTGCTCGATCCAATGGTCGATGAGCGGATCGACGACCGATCGGATCTCCTCCTTGGCCCGGTCGCCTTCGTCGAAACGCTCCTGGCTGGTGAAGTTCCCGTTCTCGTCCACCGCCGCGTTGGTGAACGAATCCGACAACTTGTGGAACCACTCGCGCAGCGTGTCCGAGGAGACGTCCTTCAGCCCGAGCAGGTCGCCGAGGGCGCGCACGCTCACCGGCTCGCAGTACTGGGCGACGAGATCCGCCTCGCCGTCGGTTTCGAATGCCTCGACGTAGCGCTGCGCGATGGGACGGACGAGATCCTCGACCCACCGGTCCACTTCGGCGGGCTGGAGTGCAGGTTCGACCATGGAGCGCAGGTCCCGGTGGATGTCGCCGTTGACGCCGATGATCGCGGGATGGCCGAAGGTGCGCCCGCCCGCCGGCGTGATGATGCCGTCGAAGTCGCCGCTGGTCGCGACCTCGCGGCAGGCCTCCATCGTGGAGGCGACATAGGCGCCGAGAACAGGGACGAAGGCCACCGGCGCCTCGGCGCGAAGACGCTCGTAGACGGTATACGGGTTGCGCTCGAGCTGTTCCATCGTGACCTCGTCGAGCCACGAGAGGGTGCTGGTCATTCGATCTCCTACGCGGTGGAAACTTCGGTCCCGGGACGGGGCCCTCGATGTGTGTGATGTGGACCATATGGCGCGACTGGACCGGGGGTCGATGCACATTGCGCGGCTTCTGGACGGATCGCGCGACTATGTGATCCAGGTCTCCGGAGTGGTTAATCTCGAAAGCGTGAGTGTGCCCGAGATCGAGGATTGGGACGAGGCTTCCCGTGCGGTGGCGGACGTCTACTTCCCGCACCGGCTCACGGACCTGGGGAAAACGGATCGACCCGAGCTCGAACTCGTGTCGGCCGATCTCGGTGGTGTGACCATCGGCCGGATGAGCTGGGGAGCGGATGTCGCGATCGAATGCGACTATCCCGGCGCCTACGAGGTGAACATCCCGCTCGGTGGACGGCTGGAATCGCGGGGCCGCTCGGGAGTCGTCGTCTCCGAGCCGGGCTCCGCGACGGTCTTCCGCGCCGACACTCCGTCGCTCATCACACTCTGGGATGCGGAATGTTCGGTCCTGGGAATCAAATTCGACCGCAATCACCTCGAACGCGAAGCGGACCGGATCCTCGGCGGCCAGATACGGTCGCGACTCGAGCTGCCCGATCGGATCGATCTGAAGGGTTCCGCGCAGGAATGGCACGGGCTGGTGGCATCACTGAGCGACCAGCTCACCGGCGCCACGCACGTGCTGACGAACCCTCTGGTGTCGGCTCAGCTCGCCGGAGCGGTCACCACCGCCTTCGTCCTGGCGGTCGCGCCGGTCGACGGACTGTCACCGGCACCGCGGCCGGGGATGGTGCGCCGGGTGTTGAACGCTCTGCGGGAGGATCCGGGCCGTGCCTGGACGGCAGCCGACATGGCGGAGATCGCCGGAACGAGTGTGCGGCGGCTACAGGAGGCGTTCTCCGAGTACGTGGGAAGCAGCCCGTCCGCATGCCTGCTCGACATCAGACTGGATCGTGCGCACGCAGACCTCGCGGCAGGGGGGATCACGGTGGCGGACGTAGCGTTCCGATGGGGCTTCGGTCACCCGGGACGCTTCGCTGCGGCCTTCCGGAAGCGGTACGGAGTCACTCCCACCGAAGTCCTGCGTGGTTGAGAGCCCCTGGGTGCGACAAGCTCGACCAAGAGCAAAACCGGAAACCGGCCCCGGGACACCGACGGACCGGACGCGCCGAGTACGTCACGATGGCGGTCGACGAGACGATCCCGGCGTGTGCCCCGCACACGAAATGGATCGACGTGTTCTGTGAGCGCGGCGCGTTCACGCTCCCATGCTGGGTTCACCGGTGACGGTGGCGTGAACCAAAGGCCGGCGTCGGCGCCGCGCCCCTATCGGCGGGCGTAGGAGGGTCGCTCCTGAGCGGTGGCCGCTTCGACGAAGCGGCGCACGAGGCCACCCGCCGGGCGCGGGATCCACACGAGATACAGGGGCACCGGAGGCGCGCCGGACAGAGAGATGAAGACGACCCCCGCGTGGGCATGCGTAGAACTCGCCGACAAAGGTGTCGCACCCACACCTCGATCCGCAGCGATGAGGGTGATCCACTCGTCGTAGGTGTCGCACTCGACGATCCGGCCGGGGCGGTGCTCGGGAGGCCACAGGTTCGGCCGGGTGTTTCCGCTGGTGGTGTTGATGACGACAGGGTGTCGACCGAGCTCGTTCCAGGCGATCTGCTCCCGGGCGGCGAGCGGCGACCGGTTGCTCACGGCCGCGACGCGGGGCTCCTCGAACAACGTCACAGATGTCGTGCTCGTGCCCGCAACAGGATGCCGGGCGAACGCGACATCGACCTCGTGACGATCGAGAGCCCCGGCCAGGTCGTCGCGGCGCATGAGACGCGTGGTGGCACCGGTGGCCTGCTCGAACGCGGTGAGGACTTCGCCTGCCCACGGATCCGGCAAGGCCCACGAGAACCCGATCCGGAGGTCGCGTTCCCCCCGGGTCTCGGCGATCGCCAGGTCCAAGTCGCGCAGGAGCACCTGGGCACGGGCCTGGAAGGTACGCCCCACCTCGGTCAGGTCGACCGAACGGGAAGTGCGCTCGAGGAGCTTGACGTCCAGGATTCGTTCGAGTTGCTGGATGGTGCGTGTGAGAGCGGGCTGGGTGATGAGCAGTCGCCGGCTCGCAACGGTGAAGGACCTGCTCTCCGCTACGGCGGTGAAGGCACGCAGGTGCCTCAACTCCACATCCATAACCGTCGAGTATAGATCGTGCACAATCGGCATTTCCCTGCCGACTACCCCGTGGATAACTTCGCCCTGGAAGCAAGCACGGCGTCCATGCCGAACGGCGGACAGGAGTCGGGAAGTGACGAGCACGACGACCACGGAACGGCAGGTTGCACTGAGGGCAGCCGCCACTCTCGCTGCCGCAGTCGGTGTCGGCCGGTTCGTGTTCACGCCCATCCTGCCGCTGATGCAGACGCAAGCAGGAGTAACCCCGCAACTGGGAGCGACGATGGCCACCGCCAACTACCTCGGCTACCTCGTCGGCGCCGTCGCGGTGATACTCGTGCCTGCACTGGGACGGAACGCGTCGGCACTGCGGCTCAGCACAGTCTCGGTGCTCACGTCATTGGGAGCGATGCCGCTGATCACTGCTCCGGAAGCATGGATCGCACTGCGTGCCATCGCCGGGGCCGGCGGCGCGATCATGTTCGTCGCGGCCGCCGGCACCGTGCTGAACGAGGTCTCCACCCGCTCCCGCCACCTGGCCGGGTGGGCATACGGTGGCGTGGGGGCGGGTATCGCACTTTCCGGCGCGGCCGTGCTGCTGGTCGCCCCGATCGGTGACTGGCGGATGGCATGGTGGACGGCCACGGCACTCGCCGCCGCCCTGACGACGCTCGGCCGGAATCTCGTCAGCTCACAACCAGCGCGGGTAAACGTCCCCGCGCAGAAGAAGATTCACCGGCCACACCGCTGGTTCGTGCCGCTCGCCATCGCATACTTCCTCGAGGGTGTCGGCTACATCGTCGCAGGCACGTTCCTTGTCGCCGCCGTCACCGCCGCGGCCCCGGGCCCCCTGGGAAAGGCGACGTGGATCGTCGTCGGGCTGACAGCGATCCCGTCCTGCGTCCTGTGGGCCCGCCTGAGCGCACGAATGAGCCATCCGACCCTCCTGACAACCGCGCTCGGCCTGCAAGCGACCGGCATCGTGATCGCCGGTCTCGACCTGGGGGCCGTCGGCGCGATCGCGGCCGCACTGCTGTTCGGCGGCACCTTCATGGGAGTGACCGCCCTCGCCCTGGACGCCGGCCGTCACCTACAGATCTCCGCCGCGGTCGCGATCCTCTCGGCGATGTATGCGATCGGCCAGACGATCGGCCCCGTCGCCGTCACCCCACTGCTCGCAGACGGCTTCCACACCGCCCTGTTCGCCGCCGGTGGTGTCGTTGCGCTCTCTTCCGCCACGACGATCCTGCTGCGCATCCATTACCCACATCCGCGTGCCTCCCTGCCCTCCGCGGCGGCACCGAAAGCCGAACCGGCTCCGCAGCGTTGAAAGGACTCTCAGTGACCTCTCCGCTTCCGAATTCCCGATTGCCGATCGTCGCCGCGCCCATGGCCGGAGGGTCCTCGACGGTCGCCCTGGCGCACGCCGTCGCCGCCGCCGGTGGCTTCCCGTTCCTCGCCGGCGGTTACAAGACCCCGGAACTCCTGGCCGCAGAAATCGACGAGGTCCGCACGCTCACAGCGGAGTTCGGGGTGAACCTGTTCGTCCCGTCGAAGGATCCCGTGGACGAGGCCGCGTTCGCCGCCTATGCGAAGGAACTGAGGGCGGAGGCCGGGCAGTACGGGCTGGAACTCGACCCCTCCCCGGTCACCGACAACGACAGCTGGGACGAGAAACTCGCGCTGCTCACCGAGAACCCGGTCCCCGTGGTGTCGCTGACCTTCGGGCTGCCCCACCCGGCCGACATCGCCGCGCTGCAGAAGACAGGAACCCGGGTGCTCGCCACCGTCACCACCACCGACGAAGCACGCCTCGCCCGAGAAGCCGGAGTGAACGGGCTCGTCGTGCAGGGCGCCTCCGCGGGTGGACACAGCGCCACCTTCGACCCCGCCCGCACCCCCGTCGCCGTCGAGACAGACACTCTCGTCCGGCAGGTGCTCGAGACGGTGCATCTGCCGGTGATCGCCGCCGGTGGGATCGATGGGCCCGATGCGGTGCGGCGGATGCTCGACGCGGGCGCGCAGGCGGTCGCGGTCGGAACACTGCTGCTGCGCACCGACGAGGCCGGCACCTCACCCACTCACAAGCAGGCGTTGGCCGACCCGGCGTTCACCGAGACCGTCCTGACCCGCGTGTTCACCGGGCGCCCGGCGCGGGCGTTGCGCAACGGGTTCATCGCCCGCCACCACCGGTCCGACCTGAACGCCTACCCGGCCGTGCACCACCTCACCCGGGCGCTGCGGCAAGCCGCAGGCAGAGCCGGCGACAGCGACCGCCTGCACCTGTGGGCCGGAACGGGGTGGCGTAACGCCACCACCGGCTCCGCCGCCGATGTCGTCCTCCATCTCGCCAAAGGAGTCTGACCGACCTTGCACCACACCGCTGTCGACGTGATCCGAGGACGCGACCGGATCCACCTCACCGCGCTTCTTCACGCAGAGTTCGGATCGGGACCCAGTGCCTTCGGCCGCGCCGGAACTTTCGAGAATTCGTTTGCCACCCACCGTATTCTCGGGGTCGAACGGACGCCCCGTCCCCGGCGTCGAGCCCGAGTTTCCCGCAGGAGAAGTGCATGCGTATCACCCCACGTCCGGACGTCGAGTTGCGTACCGGCGCAGGCGAACCGGAGTTCGCCAGGCTCGTCGCGGTGTGGCGGAGCGCGGTGCTGGCCACCCATCACTTTCTGAGCCCGGAGGACATCGCGTACTACGAGGATCGGATGGCACGGGAGTATCTGAGAGCGGTCGACGTGACGGTCGCCGTCCTCGAGGGGCACATCGTCGGGTTCTCCGGACTGACCGAGGGGCGACTGGAGATGCTCTTCGTCGACGACGAGCACCGGGGCACCGGCATCGGGTCGCTTCTGCTGGACGACGCGCTGCGCCGGTATCCGGCACTCACGCTGGACGTCAACGAACAGAATCCCTCGGCGCTGGTGTTCTACCAGCGGAACGGCTTCGTCGTCACGGGACGATCCGATCTCGACGGTGAGGGTCGTCCCTTCCCGCTTCTGCACCTGTCCGCCGCAGCGCCGTTCAC
Source organism: Rhodococcus phenolicus (assembly GCF_001646785.1). Classification (GTDB taxonomy): domain Bacteria; phylum Actinomycetota; class Actinomycetes; order Mycobacteriales; family Mycobacteriaceae; genus Rhodococcus; species Rhodococcus phenolicus. Next base: position 8,104 of record NZ_LRRH01000067.1, on the reverse strand, counting down.
CACCGACGCCGCGGCAGCGCACGAACCGGTTTAGCGTTCTGCCGTTCTACCGCTCCACCCGGCCCCGCGACCAGGCGGTCCACAGCGTGGCGTAGCGACCGCCGCTGCGGAGAAGCTCGTCGTGCGAACCCTCCTCGACGATGCTGCCGCGGTCCATCAGCACGATCCGGTCGGCGGTGGCGGCCTGGCTGAGCCGGTGCGCGACGATCAGTGCCGACCGCCCCTCCAGCGCAGCCTCGGCGGATGCCTCGAGCATCGCCGCGCCGGCACTGCCGGCGTCGGCGGTGGCCTCGTCGAGGATCACCAGCGCCGGATCGAGCAGTACCAGCCTGGCCAGGGCGACCTGCTGCACCTGCATCGGCGACAGGTCGTGTCCACCGTCGCCGACGATCGTCTCGATTCCGTCGGGCAGCAGTTCCACCCATTCCCATGCGTGGACGCGGCGCAGAGCGTCGCGGACCTGCTCGCCGGTGGCGTCGGGCGCGGCCATCCGCAGGTCGTCGGCGAGGGTACCCGCGAAGACGTGCACTTCCTGCGTGACGAGTGCGACGCGGTGTGCGCGTTCGGATTCGTCGAGTGCGGTGAAATCGGCGCCGCCGAATCGGACGGTGCCGCCCGCAGGGGGGTGAATGCCGGCCAGGACCGCGGCCAGGGTGGTCTTGCCCGCACCGGACGCGCCGACGAGCGCGACGTGCTCACCGTCGCCGATGGTCAGGGACACGCCGTCGAGGACCGGTGGCTTGCCCGGGTAGGAGAATGTGATGTCGCGTGCGTCGAGTTCCCGTCCCTGCGGCGTCGCCGTGGCCGCGTCCGTTCCGTGCTCACCGGTCGCGAATCGCTCTCCCTCCACGGTCACGCCGACGATGCGCACCAGGGAGGCCGCCGCGGACTGCAGGTCGTCGGTCACCATCAGCAGCTCACCGATCGGACCGAACAGCCGCAGGAAGAACAGCATTGCGGCGGTCGCAGCGCCGACCGTGAGCGCATCGTTCCCCACGAGCAGGTAGCCGACGCCGAGAATCGTTGCCATTCCGACGAACTCGGCGGTATTGATGCCGGCGAAGAACCGGTTCTGCACCCGGCGTGCCCGCAGCGTCCATCGGACGACATCCCACGAGTACCGTTCGATCCCGGCGAGCAGCCGTCCGGTCAGCCCGAACGCACGCGCAGAGTCCTGGCCGCGGATCGCGCCCAGCACCTCGTGGGCACGCTTCGCCATCGCGGCACGTTCTCCCGTGTAGACCGGCGGCGCCTCGCGGATGTACCGCCGCACCGTCAGCACGTGCACGGGCAGCACCACCACGACGACAGCGAGGAAGCGCCAGTCCAACGCGGCCAGGCCGACGACGGTCGCGGCGATCGTGAACACCGACGTCGAGATCGCCGGAACACCCTGGGAGATGGCGGTACTCACGACCTCGACGTCGTCGGTCGCCCGTGAGACCAGATCGCCGCTGCCGGCGGACTCGACCCGCGACAGCGGCAGCCGCAGAGCCGATGCCAGCATGCGTTCGCGCAGCCGGGCGAGAACGGTTTCGAACAACTGGGCCGATGCGGCCACTCCCGCGCCGGTGAGCCCGGCCGCGGCCACGGTCGCGACGACCATCATCACGGCGAGACGCCACACGTCCGCGGCGTCGCCGCCGTCGATGGCGATGTCGACGATCCGGCCGAGTGCCCACGGCATGACCAGCCCGAGCGCGGCGGCCGCGACCAGCAGCGCGACCACACCGATCAACCGCGCACGGCTGTCCGAGAGTGCGGCGAAGAAGTGCGCCGTCGTGGTGCGGGCGTCCGCGATCGGGAGCGGGCCGGCCGGTGCGGGGACGTGGGTCGCGGTGCTGGTCATCGGTGGGCCTCCACGGGCGTGCCGGCCGGAGCGGCCGAGGACAGTGCGGGCGCATCGTCGGCGGCTCCGCGATGGACCAGACGCCCCTCGGCGAGGACGATCACCTCGTCCGCCGCATCGAGATGTGCCGGCGCGTCGGTGAACACGAGGGTGAGGTTTCCGGCGCGGGCCTGGGCCAGCCGTCCGGCCACATTCGCCTCGGTGACGGAATCCACCGCCGTGGTCGGATCGACCAGGACCAGCACCGACGACTCCGCCGCGAGCGCACGTGCCAGCGCGACGCGCTGGCGTTGCCCGCCGGACAGCAACCGGCCCGCTTCCCCCACCGGGGTGTCGAGGCCTTCCGGGAGCACCTCGACGACGTCGTCGCAGGCCGCGGCGAACACTGCACGGGTGACGCGCGTGTCGCGGTCCGCCGCATCCGGTTCCACGGCGGCGGCGATGTTGTCGAGCACGGACCCTTCGAACAGCACCGCATGGTGCGGGGCGACCCGCACGGCTGCGATCGCGGTGTTCTCGTCGAGACCGAACAGGTCGGTCTCGCCGATACGGACGGCACCGGCTTCGGGGGTGGCGGATCGGGACAGGACGTCGACCAGCGCGGCGGTCGTCGGCGCATCGGCGACCACCGCGACGAGACCGGTTGCGGGGAGCTCGAGATCGAGGTCCCGGATCGGACCGTGGGCGAGCGCGTCGAAGCGGAGCGGGCCGGCGACCTCGCCGACCGTGCCGATCGCGGTCGCGGGGGGCGCCTGCAGCACGGTGAGGACGCGGCGCGCGGACGCGAGCGCTCCCGCCCACACCGCTCCGGCGTTGGTGCCGAGCGCGCTGAGCGGACCCATCACGAACTGGGTCAGCCCGACGACGGTGATCAGCTGGCCCACGGTCAGGTTGCCGCCGACCGCCATCAGGCCTGCGGCGACGCCGATCGCGACGACGAAGAGACCCGACACCGCCTCCATCACACCGAGGTAGGCACCCTCGGAGCGGGAGGCGGCGAGCACACCGCGCAGAGCCCGCCTGCTCGCGGTGACGTAACGGCGGGCCGCGACCTCCTCGGCGCCGATACCCTTGACGACCCGGAAACCGGTGACGAGATCGGTCGCGGTGCCGGCCGCTTCACCGGCCATCTCCTGCTGGTGTTCGCTGCGCGCTCGCAGCGGACCACCGGCCTTGTCGAGAATCCACAGGATGGTCGGGGCACCGACCAGGACCGCGACCCCCAACGGCCACGAGATCGTCAGCAGCACGACGCCGGTGAACACCACGGCGGCGAGCTGCCCGACCGGATAGACCCCGATCGCGCAGGCCATCGCCAGCCGCTGCACATCCGAGGTCGCGATCGACAGGGACACGCCGGGCAGGCGGGCGGGACCGGCCATCCCGCGCGGATCCAGGATCCGGTCGGTGACCCGTGCCCGCAGCTGGTGCTGCACCGCCTGCATACCGAGCAGCCCGATCCGGGAACCGAAGCGGAACGAGAACGAGAGCATCGCGAAGACCGCGCCCAGCGCGAGCAGCCACAGAAGCAACTGCGTGCCGTCGTGGGTTGCGATGGCCCGGTCGATCGCCAGGCCCATGACGATCGGGACGAGAGCCTCGCCGACCTGGTGACCGATCATCAGCACCGCGGCCGGCATGGTCATCCGTCGTGCCGCGAAGATCGTGCGGACCGTCAGTTGGCGGGCGGTGGTTTCGTCGTCGACACGGATCGGCGGGGTCGCCACCGGTTCGTCGGGAATGAACGTCAGCGGGCGCAGCTTCATGGCTCCTCGGGGGGTCGTGGCACCTGGCGGGACTCGGTCAGGCGTCGTCGCCCTCGTCGTCGTGATGGTCGAGGTTGACCACTCCCCGTTTCCAGTAGCCGTCGATGTCGACACGGTCCTTCGGCAGGCCGAGTTCCCGGCGGAAATACCGGCGGATCGGCTTGAGCGTGATGGCTTCGCCGGCTGCCCACACGTAGTAGGGGTCGGTGGGATGCTCGGCCGCCCGGATCGCTTCGATCAGCAGATCGCTGGTGCCGGGTGCGGCGCTGCCGCGGTGCAGGTAGGTCAGTTGCGCTGCGCCGGACCGCTCGAGGTCGAGTTCGTCGCTCGCATCGTGGACCTCGACGAACGCCTGGATCCGCGCGGTCGCCGGCAGCTCGACGAGCCATCGGGCCAGCGCCGGCAGCGCGGTCTCGTCCGCGGCGAGGATGTAGGCGGGGTACCCGGTGGGTACCAGGACCGATCCGCGCGGACCGAGCACACCCAGGGGTGCACCGGCTTCGGCTGTTGCGGCCCAGCGGCCCCCGGTGCCGTGATCGTGCAGGACGAAGTCGAGGGTGAGTTCACCGGTGCCGGGATCGAACGCGCGCACCGTGTAGTCGCGGAATTCGAGCCGCCGTCCGTCGGGCTCGATCCACTTGCCGCCGTCCTCGATCGCGGGCATGGCGATGTCGCCGGTGTCGTCGGGAAAGAACAGCTTCACGTGGTCCGTGGGCCGGCCCGTACCGTGCGGGAATCCTTCGATCTCCGGTCCGCCGACGACGATGCGCCGCATGCGCGGGGTCAGGTCGATCGTGCGCAGAACCGTCAGGCGACGGGGCACGAGATCGTGCATCACGATCTTCTCGGTCAGGTCGTCGAGGCTGTCCGCGGCGGTCATCCGGAGGCTCCGTTCTTCGGGGGTGGGGTGGGCTTGACGCCGATGAATACGGTCCGTGCCGTCGCCCCTGCGACGGGGCGACGGCACGGAACTACCTCACGGCGTCGCGTCGGCGCCCTTGTCGACGGCGGCCGAGAACTGCGGGCCGTACTCCTCGATGACCCACTTCAGGCTGATCGGGGACGGGAACGCCGCGGCGCGCGGGGTGCCGTCCTCGCTCGGGGTGACCACGACGGAGCCGCGCTGGATGACCGGCAGTGCGGTCCACACCGGGTTGGTGTCGAACACGGAGGTGTCGGCGGTGTTCGGCACGACCCACAGCATGTCGGCGTCGAGCTTGGACGCCTCCTCCCAGCTGATCTGGCCCTTACCCCAGTTGCAGTCGACGGTCTGCGCGTAGTCGCTCAGCTTCATGCCGAGCGAGGTGAGCACGCGAGCCATGTTGTCGTCGTTGGAGCACAGGACCCACAGACCCTCCGCGGACGGCGACACGATCGCGTTGAAGGTCTTGCCCTCGAGCTGCGGGAACTGCGACTTGACCTGAGCGACGGCGGCTTCGGTCTCGGCGATGGCCTCGTCCGCCTCGGCGGTGCGGCCGACGGCCTCACCGATGCGACGGGTGCTGTCCTGCCACGAATCCGAGTTCGCTTCCTCGGTGTAGTGAACGACCGGCGCGATGGCGCTGAGCTTGGCGTAGACGTCCTCGTCGAGACCGTAGAACGTGGTCGCGACCAGCAGGTCCGGATCCAGCGCGGCGATCGCCTCGAAGTTGACCTCGTCGTTGTCGTTGGTCACTCCGACGGCCTCGATGTCGGCCGGGAAGTGGCCCTGCTCCCACGGATAGGCAGCCGGCACGTCGAGACCCGGATCCGGGTACGCGATGGTGTTCACACCGATCGAGGCCAGGATGTCGGCGTCGGTCTCGGAGAGCGCCAGCACTCGCTCGGGCTGCGTTTCGATGACCGCGTCGCCGAAGGCGCCGTCGATCGTCACCGTGGTCCAGTCCGAATCGCCGCTGCCGGAGGCCGTGTCGTCGGAGTTGCTCGAACACGCCACGGGCAGCGTCACCACTGCGGCGAGAGCCATCAGGCGCGCGGCCATGCCTCGGGAAGCACTGATCTTCATTCGTCACTCTCAGGGTCAGGTTAGGTTAGGTTCAGTTAAGGAACGCCTCACCCTAGCAGCACTGGGTGATCCGTCTCAATCGGTTCATTTGCCGGGTTGCGTCACATCGCACCGGCCCTACGGTCACTCGAGATAGCCTGCGCGCCCGGCGAAGAACTCCTTGGCGTCGATCTCGGTTCCGTCGTCCAGACGCAGTCGCTCGAGCACCAGCGCGGGGTTTCCGCCGTTCCACGCGTCCGCACCACAGACCACCGCGATTCCGTCGCCCTCCGGGACGGTGACCCGGCCCGGGGTTCCGCCGAATCGCCGCGGTGTGACCGACGCCTTCAGGATGCGTAGTCGCTCGCCGTTGTAGTACGTGAACGCGTTCGGGTACGGATCCGCCTGGGCACGCACGAGCCGTTCGATGGCGTCGGCCGGCCACCGGAAATCGATGTGACTGTCGCGCTCGGACCGCTTGTGGAAGTAGGTCGCCTGAGTGGGGTCCTGCGCGGTGAACTCGGTGCGGCCCGATTCGAGCAGGTCCAGCGCGTGCAGCAGCACCGGTTCGATGAGGTCGACGGTCGCGTGGAACAGGTCCGTGGTGGTGTCGCGGGGACCGACCGCGACAGCCTGCTGCGCGACGATCGGACCGCCGTCGAGCGAGTCGTCCATCAGGTGCGCGGTGACGCCGACGTGGGATTCCCCGTTGATGAGTGCCCAGATGAGCGGAGAGAAGCCCGCGTACTTGGGCAGCAGCGAATCGTGCACGTTGAGCGTGCCGAAACGCGGCGCCCGGTAGATCTCCTGCGGAAGCCACGTCCGCCAGTTGTTGGCGATGATCAGATCGGCGTCCGCATCGCGCACCGCCTGGATCAGCGCCTCGTCGGGCCGCTTTCCGACGAACACCGGGATGCCGTTCTCCCGCGCCAGATCCTCGACCGAATCCGACCACATCTGCTCATACGGGTGGTCGCTCGGCGGATGCGTCACCGACAACACCACCTCGTGCTTGGAGCCGAGCAGCGCCGACAGCGTCCGGTGACCCCACGTCTGATAGCCGAAGGTGATCACTCGCATGGTTCTTCGTTTCTCCTCTGGTTGCGGCCGACACGCGTCGGCACGATTCGTACGGCCCGGGTGACCGGGCCGGTTCCGTCAGGCGTCGGTGAGCGGCAGTCCGGTGTGGTCCGCCCACCAGCGCTGCCAGCGGTCCAGGGCCGGACCGGTGTTCAGGTGTTCGTGGTCGATGTCGACGTCGAGCATCTCGACCGGGCCGGCGAAGTACTCCGACCACCGCTCGCACCCGCCGCCGCCCTCCGCGGCGTGCTCGGCACCGACGACGACGTGCCCGCGGGCCCGCACCTTCCCGTGGGTGTGCTCGGTCCCCATCAAGCGCAGGCATCGGTCGAACGAGTCCATGAGCGCCGCCGCGTCCCGGTCGCCGAGCACCGACAACGGACCCGTTCCCGCGCGATTGCGGGCCTGAACCGACACGCGGGTCTCCCCCGCGATCTCCTCGAGTCCCGCGAACTCCGCGAAGGCGCGGACCACGTCGGCCTCGCGTTCCTCGTCGGAGCGCACCCGCACGCTTCCTTCCGCGACGGGTGGCGAGTCGAGGATCGTCACATCGGCGACCTCGAGTCCGCGAGACTCGAGTTCCCGGGCGATCGCGAACGCGATGTGCCCGCCGTACGACCAGCCCATCAGGTGGTAGGGGCCGTCCGGCTGCGACTGTACGACCACATCCGCATATGCGACGGCCAGTTCGGTCGCGGTCTCGAAGTCGCGTCCGTCGCGGGCGTGCGCGGGGTCCTGCAGGCCGATCACCCGGACACCGTCTCCCATCCGCGCCGCGAACTCCGCGTACACGGTCGAGTAGCCGGATGCCGCGTGCACGGCGAACACGGTGTGCCCGCCGCCACCCGGGGCAAGGACGACCGGGATGCCGTCGCCCCCGCGCACACCGATCGAGGCGCGCCCGGCGATCTCGTCGACGAGCCCGGCGATCGTCGGGTTCTCGAACACCGAGCGCAGTGCCAGCGCGATGCCGAAATCGTCGTCGATCGCCGCGACCAGTCTCGCCGCGGCGAGGGAATGCCCACCGAGTTCGAAGAAGTTGTCGTCCACGGAGATTCGCGTGTCCTCGGGCAGTGCGAGGATCCGCACGACGTGCCAGGCCAGCACCTGCTCCTGGTAGGTCTGCGGCAGCCGGCCCGAACCTGCCGCGAGCGGGGCGATCTCGGGCAGCGCGGCGACGTCCGCCTTGCCGTTGACCGTGGTCGGGATCGCATCGACGACACCGATCGCCGCGGGCACCATGTACTCCGGCAGCCGCGCCGAGAGGAACGAACGTACCTCGTCGACGAGTGTGTCCGCGGCGTCGGCCTCGACGGCGGTGACGTAGGCGGCGAGCGCGTTCTGCCCGTCCGGGCGACGGCGGGCGACGACAACGGCGGTGCGGACACCGGGACAGTCGGTGATCGCGGCGCGGATCTCGTCCAG
>NZ_LRRH01000066.1 GCF_001646785.1 Rhodococcus phenolicus | reverse complement strand
CTGCTGGCCGCGCCCGAGGGATCGTTCGAGGCGATCGTCCCGTATCTGGTGGCACTGGCGGCGCTCGCGTTGCTGTTCCAGCCCCGGATCCGCGCTCTCGCCGGGAACCGTGACCTGCCCCGGACCTTCTCGGCGGCCGTGTTCGTCGTCGCCGTGTACGGCGGCTACTTCGGCGCGGGCGCCGGCGTGATCTTCCTGGCACTCATCCTCGTGTGCTCGTCGGAGAGCATCTGGCGGGCCAGCATCCTCAAGAGCTATCTGCTCGGCGTCGCGAACCTGGTCGCCGCGATCGGCTTCGCCGCGTTCGGTCCCGTGCACTGGCCCGCCGCCGTCGCCATGGCGATCGGGACGGTCGCGGGCGGCTGGTGCGGACCGCCGGTCGTCAAGCGCATCCCGCCCGGCGTGCTGCGGATCGCGGTGGCGGTCGCCGGGTTCGGACTCGCCGCGTGGCTCGCGGTGCGGTAATCGTCAGTCCCGGCGGGTGTCAGTGCACGCCCTGCATCATCTTGCGGATCCACGGCGAGATCAGGGTCAGCACGACGCCGACGACGATCGAGGCGCCGCCGATCCACAGGTAGTACGGCACCTCGTTGCTCTCGTCGTAGTACTTGGCCAGAGTGCCGGCCATCGCCGTGCCCAGGGCCACCGACAGGAAGAACAACGCCACCATCTGGGTGTGGAAGTTCTTCGGGGCGAGCTTCGTGGACAGCGACAGGCCCACCGGGGACAGGAACAACTCGGCGAAGGTGAACAACAGCAGGATGCCCGCCAGGCCGAGCAGCGGTGCGCTGTTCGGCCCGCCTCCGGACATCGGGATGAAGCACAGGAACGCGATGCCCATGATGATCGTGCCGATCGCGAACTTGATCGGTGACGACGGCTGCCGCGGGCCCAGCTTCGTCCACGCGGCCGCGAACACACCCGCGAAGATGATGATGAACACCGGGTTGATCGACTGCACCCACGACGGCGGGAAGTCCCAGCCGAACAGGTTCCGATCAAGACGGGTGTCCGAGTACACCGCGACCATCGTGAACTGCTGCTGGAACAGCGACCAGAACGCGGCGCTCGCCAGGAACATCGGAATGAACGAGATGACGCGTTTGCGCTCGACCGGCGTGATGGACCGGCTCGACAGGATGATCACGAAGTAGACGACCGCCGCGACGATCGTCAGGGTGACGACGAGATCCGACATGTTGCCGGTCGTGATCAGGCCGGTCAGCGCGGCCACCGCGATGATCACCACGGCGACGGCCGCGACGGCCGCGACGCGCATGCGCAGCGCCGCCGGCAGCGGGTGCGGGGGTGTCGCGCCGATGCCGGCCAGCCGCTTGCGGCCGATCGAGTACTGGATCAGCCCGATGGCCATGCCGATCGCCGCGAGCCCGAATCCGTAGTGGAAGCCCATGTTGGTCTGCACCCAGCCGGTGAGCAGCGGACCGACGAGGGCGCCGAGGTTGATGCCCATGTAGAAGATCGAGAAGCCCGCGTCGCGGCGCTCGTCCTGTTCGTCGTACAGGTCGCCGACCAGCGACGTCGCGTTCGCCTTGAGTCCGCCGCTGCCGAACGCGATGAGGACCAGACCGACACCGACACCGGCCAGCCCGGGGATCACCGCCAGCGCGATGTGGCCGAACATGATCATCACGGCGCTGTAGAACAAGGTTCGTTCGGAGCCGAGGACCCGGTCGGCGATCCAGGCGCCGAGAATCGTGGACAGGTAGACGGTGCCGCCGTAGGCGCCGACGATCGAGGTCGCGGCGGCCTTGCTGATTCCCAGCCCGCCCTCGTCCGCCGAGTAGTACAGGTAGTAGATCAGGATGCCCTGCATGCCGTAGAAGGAGAATCGCTCCCACATCTCGACACCGAAGAGGTTCGCCAGGGCGAGCGGCTGGCCGAAGAACCGGTGGTCCGACTGCGAGACCGGGCGTGCCGCTGTGTCACTCATGAAAGTCACTTTCCCACCGGGAACAGCGCACGCGCGGAGATTTCGCGGGGCAGGGGTGCCGGCGTCAACGGGTCGAGACGTCGCGGCGCGCCCATACACGGACGATCAGCCGCCAGCCGACCAGGAACAATCCGAGGAAGATTGTAGCGACCACGACGAACGCGGTTGCGGTGCCCTGCCCGGTGACCGCGCGCAGCAGCATTCCGACGACCAGCGTGCACAGCCAGACCAGGACACCGGTCGGGACGGCGGCGCGCGCGTCGAACTTCTCGCGATAGAGCCCGGCGGTGGCGAACCAGCCGACCGTGAGCCCGGCGAGGAACGGCCACGCGGTGGTGGCGATCCCCGGGATGTTCAGGGTTTCGTCGTGGCTCGAACGCCCGAGAGCGGCGAAGACCACGACGAGGACGATGTCGATCACCAGCGCCGGCGCGTATTTTCTCACGAGTTCAAGGGTAGGTCGCGCACGCGACCGAGCGCCGTCCGGGATGGACGGCGCTCGGTGGACGTGCGGCCGGGGATCCTGCCGCCGGGGCGGGAGGTGGATCAGGACTGCAGGCCGGCCTCGATCTCGAGGGTGATGGTGATCTTGTCGCCGACGACGGCGCCGCCGCCCTCGAGCGGCATGTCGATGCTGATACCGAAATCCTTGCGGTTGATGACCGTGATGGCCTCGAAGCCGGCGACCGGGCCGTTGCCCATGCCGGGGTTCACCCCGTTGAACTCGAGTTCGAGTTCGACCGGCTTCGTCACACCGTGCAGGGTGAACTCGCCGTCGACGACGTAGCCCTTACCGGTGCTGCGGACGCCGGTGGACGTGAAGGACGCGGTGGGGAACTGTTCGGCGTCGAAGAAGTCCGCGGACTTGACGTGGGCGTCGCGGTCGCTGTTCCTGGTGTCGATCGAGTCGACGGCGATCTCGGCGGCCACGGCGGCGGTGCCGTCCTCGGCGACGGTGACGGCACCGGAGAAGTTCTGGAAGCTACCGCGGACCTTGCTGACCACGAGATGGCGGACGGTGAAGCCGACGGTCGAGTGCACGGGGTCGATGGCCCAGGTGCCGGCGGTCAGGCCCGGGAACGTCGCGGTGGTGGCGGTGGTCATGGCAACTCCTCGTATTGATTGAAGTTTCAACTTCTGATGTGGTCAACGATGACACCGATTGGTTGATTGCGCAACTACCTTGTGATGTGGATCACGAAGATGTGCGATCGGGATCGCGTTCCGGCTGGTCGTCCGGGTCCGCATCGCGGCGCCGGGACAGCAGCGACCGCGCCCGATGCTCGCGCTCCAGATCCAGCTCGGCATCGTCGATGCGATGCGACCGGTACAGCACCGCGATCACGATCCAGCCCACGACCGCGACGATCACGAAGCTGACCACCCGATAGACGAACACCGCCGCCAGCGACTGCGACGCGCTCATCCCCGCCGCCGTAAGGGTCGCGATCAACGTGCCGTCGACGAACCCCAGCCCACCGGGGGCCAGCGGCACACTGGCCACGGCCTTCGCCGCCGCGAACGCGATCAGCAAACCCGGCAGCGACGGATCGCCGCCGACCGTCCAGCACGCCAGGCCCAGGCACGCCACGTCGCACACCCGGTGCACTCCGGACCAGCCCAGCGCGGTCAGCGCATCCCGCCGTCCCAGCTCCACCGATTCGAGCTGGCCCAGGATCCGCTCGAACGCCTCCACCCCGGTCTCGGCGGGCTTCTTCGCGATCCGGTTGACGCGATGGATCAGCCACAGGCCCAGCGCCTGGATCGACGACGGATTTCTCGCGACGTGACGCAACCCGTAGAACAGGGCGAACGCACCGGCGACGGCCAGTACCAGCGTGACCGGGCTGACCCGCGAACCCACCGCCAGGGCACCGGTCACCCCGACCGCGGCGAGAGTCGCCGTCGCGATCACCCCGGACACCGCGAGCTGCCAGGACGCCACGACCGGCGTCGCCCCCCAGCGCCGCGTCTCCTTGTAAGTGAACGCCGTGGAGAACACCGGCCCGGCCGGCAGGGTCACCGACATGGCCGTGCTCGCGTACACCACCGACGCCGAGCGAAGATGCCCGACGGTGACCCCGCCGGCGTGGAGCAGGCGCTGCTGGACACCGGCGAACCCGCTCAGCGCCGCGGCCTGGGCCGCGATGCACGCCGCGAACCAGCCCCAGTGCATTTCCGTCAGGGCCCGCCACGAATCGCTCAGCGTCGGCCACAGGTAGACGGCCTCGACGGTCAGCAACACCACCAGCGCGGCGCCGAGCAGCCACTTCACCCATGCGAAGCCGCCCCGACGCGGCGCGACGCCGGGTCGGGGTGGTTCATCGCGAGGCGGCGCCACGCGGATCAGCGTATCCAACGCCCTGCTGCGACCGGTCTCACTTCGCTGCGGGCGGCACTACTCGGGGTAGTCCACCGGTGAGGCCAGATGGGTCAGCCGGCGACGCCCCCGCAGCTGCACCTCGTCGCCCAGGGCCCAGTGTTCGCGTTCGTCGTCGTCGGCGAAGTACAGCGCACTCGACGACGCCAGCACACGGCTCGGCCGCATCTTCGCCAGCTCGGTCAGGCGCGACGCCTCGTTCACGGGATCACCGATCACCGTGTACTCGAACCGCTCGGCGGCACCGATGTTGCCGGCCACCGCGAGACCCGCCGACACCCCGATACCGATGTCGAGGCCGGTGATCTCGTCGAGCGCGAACCGCAACTCGCGCGCCGCGGCGAGCGCGGCCGTGGGCGCATCCGGCCGGTCCAGTGGCGCTCCGAAGATCGCCAGGGCCGCATCACCCATGAACTTGTTGACGAAACCGTGGTGCCGGTCGACGACGTCGACGACCACCCGGAAGAATTCGTTGAGCAGGTCCACGACCTCGCTCGGCGGTCGCTCCGCGGCGGTGGCGGTCGAACCGACCATGTCGACGAACAGCACCGCCACGTACCGGGTCTCCCCGCCCAGCTCGGTGCCGTACTGCAACGCGCGGCGCGCCACGTCCTCGCCGACGTGCTGACCGAACAGTTCGCGCAGCCGGCGCCGCTCGTCGGACTCGGCCATCATCCGGTTGAAGCCGACCTGCAGGCGGCCCATCTCGCTGCCGTCGAACACCTCGACCTGCACACCGGTCGCGCCCCGCTGTACCCGCTCGATCGCCCAGCGCAGCTGCTTGACCGGGTCGGAGATCTGCGCCGACGTCAGCGTCGAGAGCACCAGCGCCAGCCCGATCGCCATGACCGACAGCGCGAGAATCGCCCACGACAGCGAATCCGGCGAGAACTCCATCTCCGACGTGAGCTGCGTGACGCACAACAGGACGATGCCGGCAACCGGCATCAGCGTGCCCAGGCCCCATGTCATCGCCAGGCGCGTACCGACGCCGGGCGCCATGGTCCGATCGAACCGGCCCTCGCTGAGAGCCTGCGCGGCCACCGGCCGCAGGATCCGCTCGCCGAGCATGTAGGTGAACCCGAACGTGCTCGTCGCCGCCATCGCGACCGTGATCGCCACCGCCACTGCCAGCGACGGCATCTCCTCCGCGGTGAGGAACACGAACAGCACACCGCCGAGGATCCACAGCGCCAGGTGCACGATCGCCTGCCGCAACGGTGCGTGCAGCGCGGCCATCTGCTCGGATCGCGTCGGCGGTCCGCCACGCAACTGCCAGCGCACCACCGAGCGCAGCATCACGGCCGCGGCGGTGAGGCTGACGACGCCCGCGAATGCGAGGTACACGGCGAACACCGCGAAGTTGCGGACCCGGTCCGCGATGATGTTCTCGGATTCCGAGATCGGGATGCCGTAGCGGACGAACGCGAACACCAGCAGGGCGCCGAACAGATTCGAGGCACACATCGAGACCATGTAGAGGGGCCAGCGACTACGCAGAGTCGTCGCAACAGCCCGATATGACCTCAACACGACTTCAAATCAAACCACTGTGGCCACGGTCACAGCACGTCGTGGTCGGTATAACGCGTCACCGGGCCGCTACGATCTGCTCGATCGATCGAATCGGGGGAGACGTCGGCAATGGGAGGAACCGGACGAAACCGGCGCAATGCCGATCCGGATGCGCCGCTGTGGCGGGCGTCGCAGGTGTTCCGACTCGTCACCCTCGCCTACGCGGTCAGCTCCCAGTTCTCGACCGTCGCGTACTACACGAAACCCGGATTGAGCTGGCTCTTCATCGCCCTTCTCGCGGTTTGGTCGACGCTCTCGGCGGTCCTGTTGTCCCGGGGTTCGACGCAGCGCTGGAAGGTCGTGGCACTCGACCAGGTCGTGGCGATCACCCTCATGGCCGCGACCCGGCTCGTCGCCGACCACGAGTGGTACAGCAATCACCAGACGTTGCCGACCACGCTCTGGGTCGCCAACGCGGTGCTGTCCGCCGCGGTGCTCGGCGGACCCGCCGCCGGGACGTGCTCGGCACTCGTGATGGCCACCGTGAGCGCCGTCGTGCGTGACCAGATCAACCTCGACCTGTGGCGGGATGCGACCGCACCGGTTCTCGTCGCGGTCGGTGTCGCGATGGGATTCGCGACCGTGACCGCCCGGCGCGCCCACCGGCAGCTCGAACACGCGGTGCGCATGGCCGCCGCCACCGAGGAACGCGACCGGCTCGCCCGGCAGGTCCACGACGGAGTGCTGCAGGTGCTCGCCCTGGTTCAGCGGCGCGGGAACGAGCTCGGCGGGGCGGCGGCCGAACTGGCCGAACTGGCCGGCGAACAGGAGGCGGCGCTGCGGATGCTCATCTCGGAACAGGACACCCGGGTCGACCGCGGTGAGGAACAGGTGGATCTGCGCGCGCTGCTGCGCGCCCGAGCCGCCGCGAACGTGACGGTCTCCGCCCCCGCCGATCCCGTCCTGCTCGACCGGGCCCGCGCCGTCGAGCTCGCCGCCGCCGCGGCGACTGCTCTGGACAACACCGCGCTGCACGCCGGCCCCGGCGCCAGGTCGTACGTGTTGCTCGAGGACCTCGGCGACGAAGTGATCCTCAGCATCCGCGACGACGGCAACGGCATCCCCGCGGGGCGGCTCGCCGAGGCACAGGCGCAGGGACGGATGGGTGTGTCCAAGTCGATCGTCGGGCGGGCCGAATGGCTCGGGGGTGTCGCGGTCCTCGACAGCGCCCCCGGCGAGGGCACCGAATGGGAGATCCGGATCCCGCGGGTGGTACCTCATGACTGAACCCGACCCGCGTGCCCCCGTCACCGTGATGGTCGTCGACGACCATCCCATCTGGCGCGACGCCGTCTCCCGCGATCTGGACGCGGCGGGCTTCCGCGTGGTCGCCGGCGCCGACAGCGTCGGATCGGCCGGGCGACGTGCCGCGGCGGTGCGGCCGGCCGTGGTGCTCATGGACATGTCGCTGCCCGACGGCAGCGGTACCGACGCCACCGTCGCGGTGCTGCGCGCCTCACCGGGGACGCGGGTGCTCGTGCTGTCCGCGTCGTCCGAACGCGACGACGTGCTCGGAGCGGTGAAGGCCGGTGCCTCGGGATATCTCGTCAAGAGCGCCTCGGCAGCGGAACTGGTGGAGGCGGTCGCGGCGACCGCCGCGGGCCAGGCGGTGTTCACGCCCGGGCTGGCCGGCCTGGTGCTCGGCGAGTACCGGCGGATGTCGGCGACGGCGGACCGCCGCTCACCCGCACCCCCGACGCTCACCGACCGGGAAACCGAGGTGCTCCGGTACGTGGCGAAAGGACTGTCGGCCAAGCAGATCGCGGCCAAGCTCACACTCAGCCACCGGACGGTGGAGAACCATGTCCAGGCGACCCTGCGGAAGCTGCAGCTCGCCAACCGCGTCGAGCTGACTCGCTACGCGATCGAGCAGGGGCTGGAGTAGCGGCGCCGCTCACGGGGACCGATCCCGGAGCCAGGCGCGGATCGCCTCGTCCTCGGTGAGTTCCGCGGCACGGTCGAATGCCGTGCGGGCGTCGTCGACCCGACCCGCCCGGGCGAGCAGGTCGGCGCGGACCGCGTGGAAGGGCTGATACCGGGCCGTCGCCGAACCGCCGATCGCGTCGAGCACGGCGAGGCCGGCGGCCGGGCCGCGGGTCCGCCCCACGATCGCGGCCCGCGCGACCCGCGCGCCGAGCGTCGGGGACACCTCGACCAGTGCGCGCGACAGCGTGTCCAGCGCGGGCCAATCCGTGACGCCGGTGTGCCGGCGTGCGGCGTGGACCGCGTGCATCGCAGCCTCGAGCTGGAAACGCCCCAGCCGCCCGCCCGCCGAGGCACGGCCAAGCAGTTCCTCCCCGCGTTCCACGAGCACGGTGTCCCAGGACGCCGGGTCCTGCTCCTCGAGCGGGACGAAGGGCGTGTCGGTCGCGTCGGCCCGGCTCAGCGACAGTGCGACCAGCGCCGCCAGGCCCCACGCCTCGGGTTCGTCGACGGACTCGGCGAGTGTCGTCGCCAGATGCAGTGCTTCGGATGCCATCGCGAGGTCGCCGCAGGTGCGGGCGATCGTGAAGCACCCGTACACCGCTTCGAGCACAGCGGGGATACGTTCGGGCATCGTGGCACGGTCCGGGACCACGAACGGGATCCGCGCGACCCGGATGCGCCTTTTCGCGCGGACCAGCCGCGCGGCCATCGCCGACGGAGCGACGGCGAACACCGACGCGACCTGTGCTGCGTCGAATCCGAGGACGGTCTGCAACATCAGCGGCGTGCGCACGGACTCGGCGATCGCCGGATGAGCACACACGAACAGCAGCGCCAGCCGCCGGTCGGGGATGGCGTCCGCATCGATGTCGTCGAGGACGGACGTCGTGTCCACGCCGCTGTCCGGGACCGACTCGAGCGGAACCGTGGTCCGATGCGCAGCCGACTTCCACACGTCGCGCTGCCGGTTCCGGGCGACGGTGAGCAACCAGCCGTCGGGGTTCGCCGGGACACCCTGTTCGGGCCAGATCCGCAGAGCCTGCTCGAACGCCGATGCCACGGCGTCCTCGGCGAGTGCGAGGTCGCCGGAGCGCGCCGCGAGCAGAGCGACGAGCCGTCCGCGCGAGCCGCGCGCCGCGTGCTCGGCGGCGGCCCACGCTTGCGGCCTTGTCACGTGTTCGGAGTCCATACGCCACCGACCGTGTGGGTTGCTCCGGGCCGGATCTCCACGGCACCCCAGTGGAGAGGCGGGGCCTGCCGGGCCCACTCGATCGCCGCGTCGAGGTCCGGGACGTCGACGACGACGGTGCCGCCCAGTTGCTCCTTCGTGTCGGCGAACGGGCCGTCCTGCACCCGCAGTTCACCGTCGACCATCGTCAGGGTGGTCGTCAGGTCGGACGGGGCGAGAACCTCCGCGCCGATCAGGACACCGGCCTGCTGCAGTGTTGCCGCATAGGCGGCGAACGCCTGCCTGCCTGCCTCGATCGTCTCCTCGCCGATCGACGCGGCGGTTTCCTCCGGGTAGTGCATCAGAATCGTGTATCGCACGGGACTCGTCCCCTTCCCTCGTGGCTCCGACTCGATCCTGCCGAGTCGTCCGTCCGCGCACCGCGGCTCGGAGAATTCACCGGGCACCGATTTCGGCCCCTCACCGTGATGACGATCGGGATCGCGCCGGATCGACACGCGGGACGCAGGACGGACCGGAACCGGCCACCTACTGTGGTGGGCATGGACTCGAGGGATCTACGCGTATCGGACGCCGAACGGGAACACGTCGGACAGCTGCTGCAACAGGCCGTGGGGCAGGGGATGCTCTCCCTCGGCGAGTTCACGGAACGCATGGACACCGTGCTGGCAGCCAAGACCCGCGGCGACGTCAATCAGGTTCTCGTCGATCTGCCGGGAATCCAGTTGCGGCCGGAATATCTGCAGCAGATCCAGGCACAGCACGTGCCGCCGCAGTCGCTGCAGTCCCCGATCCACGGGACGTCGCCTGCCGCCGGTGGGATGGTGATCCGCGGCCGCATGTCCAACCTGTCCCGCAAGGGGCGGTGGGAGGTGCCGTCCTCGTTGCAGATCGACACGCGGATGTCGACGGTGGTCCTCGATTTCACCGAAGCGGTGATGCAGACCCAGGTGGTGCACGTCCATGTGAACGACTACCTCGGTTCCGTCACCCTCATCGTGCCGACGGAAGCGACCGCGGACGTCAACGGCATCGACATGGTCGCGTCGAGCACCAATTCGAAGGTGCGGGCAGGGGCACCGTTCGGGCCTCTGCATCTGGTGGTGACCGGCAAGCTGCACTTCAGCTCACTGACAGTGCGGCACCCACTGGGTGCCGCACTGCGCAAATTGCTGAGCTGAACGCGGCTCGTCAGGGGCGACGCTGACGGGCGATCAGTTCGCTGACGCTGATACCCCCGGCGTTGTCCTCGTCGCCGTGCCGGCCGGTGGTCGGCCCGGACCGCTCCGGATCCGGATCGCTGTATCGGCCGAGCTGCGGATCCTGCTCCCGCGGTGCCGGCGCCGGGCGCGAGGAGCGTGGTTGTTCGGCGCCGGGTGCCATACGACGCAGCTGCGACAACCAGTTCTCGATCGCCTGCGGATCGCGGGTGCGCGCCCCTTCCGGGCGTGGCCCCGGCGCCGGACCGGCGGGCGGCCGCTGCGGTGCCTGCGGACGCACGAACGGGTGCGGCAGCGGCGGCGGCACGGTCCCGCGCTGACGGCGCGGCAGCTGCGGGATCGCAGTCGGGGACTGCGGGTCCGGCGCGGGTGCCGAACCCTGAACGTCACGCGGCGGCAGCGGCGGGACGATCGTGGCCGACACGTGAGGCAGGCCCGTGGGGCCGTGCGGTGACACGGTCGTCGGCGGCAACTGGGGCACCGATGTCGGCGCCTGCGGTTCCGCGGGACGCCGCTGGTCGGGTGCGGTCCGGCGAGGCAACGGCGGTTGGTCCGTCCCCTGCCGCTGGGGGAGCGGTGTTGCCTGGCGAGGTGGCGGAGGCATCGGCGGGCCGGGACGCATCGGCCGATCCGACGGTGCCTGCGTGCGGCGGGGCAACGAGGCACTGTCGGTGCGCTGCGGCGGTGCCGCGTGTTCGCGCTGCGGCGGTGCCGCTGGGTCGCGCTGCGGCGGTGCCGCTGGGTCGCGCTGCGGCGGGGCGGGCGGCTGGTTGCGTTGGAGCGCGGTGCTGTCGTACCAGGCGGGCGGGGCCTGCCGTGGCTGCGGCGGGGCCGCTTGCTCTCGTCGGACCTCGGCGCTGTCGTGCCGGACCGGAGCTTGTCGCGGCGGTGCCGTGTGGCCGCGCTGCGGCGGTGCCGCTTGTTCGCGCTGCGGTGGTGCCGCTTGTTCGCGCTGCGGCGGGGCCGTATGGCCGCGCTGCGGCGGTGCCGCTTGTTCGCGCTGCGGTGGTGCCGCTCGGCCGTGCTGCGGTGGAGGCGCGACGGTCCCGTTCGCGACCGGCGGCTGTCCCGGGCTCTGCCGGGCGGGCCGGAGGTGCCGATCCGGTGTGGGGACGGGCACCCGGCCGGCGCGGGAGGGCGAGGGGCGTCGCGGTGCGGGCGGGAACTCCCGGGCGCGGCGTTGTTCGGCGGAGGAGCGGGGTGCTGCGATCTTGGGCAGCGGCTGGGTCATGTCCGACGCGCCGATGCCGGGAACCATCGGCGGAAGGCGATGTGCTCCGGTCGCGGCGACGGTGGCCGGGCCGAACATGCCGACGGTGATGAGCTCGGGCACGTCCTGAGGCATCAGCTCGTCGGCGAGGATCGGTTCGCCGAGTCCGATCTTCTCCTGGATGCGTTTCATCCATGCGGGTGCCCACCAGCAGTCGTCGCCGAGCAGTTTCATGGTCGCGGGCACGAGGAACATGCGGATGACGGTCGCGTCGATGATCAGCGCGGCGATCATGCCGAACGCGATGTACTTCATGAGCACGAGTTCGGAGAACGCGAAGGCACCGGTGACGACGATGAGGATCATCGCGGCTGCGGTGATGATGCGCCCGGTGTGGGAAGTGCCGATCCGGATGGATTCGGTGGTGCTCGCACCCTGCGACCGGGCCTCGACCATCCGCGAGAGCAGGAACACCTCGTAGTCGGTGGACAGGCCGTAGATGATCGCGATGATCAACACGAGGATCGGCGAGAAGATCGGGCCGGGGGTGAAGTTCGCGAGGGTCGAGCCGTGGCCGTCGATGAAGATCCAGGTGAGGATGCCGAGGGTGGATCCGAGGCCGAGTGCGCTCATGAGCGCGGCCTTGATCGGCAGCACGAGGGAGCCGAAGGCGAGGAACATGAGCAGGGTCGTCAACGTCACGACGATCACGACCATGAGCGGAAGGGTGTCCAGGAGCGCGACGATCGAGTCGTACTCGAGGGCGGGTGTGCCGCCGATCATGACGGTGACCCCGTCGGGCCATTCGATGGCGTGGAGATAGTCGAGTGTCGGGTTGGCGTCGGCCCGGTTCTGCAATCCGGCGGTCAGGACGCGGACGCCGTCCTTCTCGGGCCCCGAGATCTTGAATTCTTCGACGAGGCCGGGCGCGTCGCTCGCGGCGCGTCGTACCTCGTTGAGGGCGCCGCCCTGGGCTCCTTCCACGATGAGCTTGATCGGCTCGGCGCGCTGTCCGGGGAAGAGTTCGTCGAACTTCTCCTGCGCGACACGGGTGGCGCTGTCGGGCGGGAGAAGCGTCTCGTTCATGCCGCCGAACTTGATGCCGGTCAGCGGCATGATGAGCAGGAGGAGGCCGACGACGGTGGGGATGGCGACCTTCATCGGGTTGCGCATCACCCAGCGGGTGAGGCGGCCGATGAGGCTTTCCTCGATCTGCTCGTTCGACTGGATCTGGCCGAACCGTTTCCAGCCGAATTTGTCGATGCGCTTGCCGAGGATGCTCAAGATCGCGGGGAGCAGCGTGATCGACGTGAAGGCGGCGAGGGAGACCGCGGCGATCGCGCCGTATGCGACGGACTTGAGGAAGGCCTGCGGGAACAGCAGCAGGCCGCCGAGGCTGGTGATCACCATCGTCGCCGAGAACACGACGGTGCGTCCGGCGGTGATGACCGTGCGCCGGACTGCGGCGGCCGTCTCGTAGCCCTCGGCGAGTTCTTCACGGAATCGGGACACCATGAACAGGCCGTAGTCGATCGCCAATCCGAGGCCGATGAGCGACACCACGGGGGCGACGAACGCGTTGACCTCGGCGAAGTTGGTGATGAACCGGACGATGCCGTTCGCGGCGATGATCGTGAGGCCACCGGTGATGAGCGGCAGGGACGCGGCGATCACACCCCCGAAGACGAAGAACAACAGGATGCCGACGGCGGGGATCGCAAGGATCTCCATGCGGTGGATGTCGTTCGCCATCGTGTCGTTGAGGGCACCGGCGATCGGTTGCAGACCGGCGAGCTGCACCTCGACGCCGTCGATGGCGAACGAGTCCTTGATCTCGCGGAAGTTGTTGGTCAGCGCGGTGTCGTCGTCGCCGACGAGCGCGATCGACGCGACCGCGTGCTGGCGGGACTCGTCGGCGAGCGCCGGCAGTGCGGGTGCGCCGTTCGTGGGCCAGTAGGCGCCGTTGATCTTGAGGATCTCGTCGGGATGGTCCGCGAGCACCGTGTTCAGGCTGTCCTTGACCTGCGCGGCGAATGCGGGGTCGTCGACGGTCTTGCCCTCGGGTGCCGTGTACAGCACGAGAACGTCGCCGCTCGTGTCACGACCGAAGGTGCTGTCGGCCAGTTCTGCGGCCGCGACCGACTGTGAGCCGGGGTCGAACCAGCCGCCCTGACTGAGATGGTCGTTCAGGCTGAGCCCGTATCCGGCCAGCCCCAGCAAGGCGGCGACCATCACCGCGATCACCGTGAAACGGGCGCGGAAGACGAGCTCTCCCCAGCGGTCGAACACGTGAAAGTCTCCTATTCGGCGACGCTCTTGCGCCCGACGAGCAAGGCGGAAAGCGGTCGGAACGGCTGCAGCCAGGCACCCTCGTCCGGGAGCATGTCCAGGCTGACGCGCGGCAGCGGCTCACGGAACACGCCGGGGATGTCCTCGAGATCGACGAAGTCGAGGATCTCGGACGTGACCGCCCAGCTGGCGTGTTCGCGGAACCCGAGCACCTGGACCGCGATGCCGGCGTTGGCGAGTTCCTCCAGGGGTTCGCGGAACGCCTGCCCGTCCGCGGAAGCCACCATCACACCGGCGAGGCCCTCGCTGTGCCGCAGCTCGATGTGCCGCAGCATATCGGAGTCGACGTCGCTGTCCTCGTCGATCTTGGGTTTGGCGAACACCGCGAAACCGACGTTGCGCAGCGCCTCGACCCACGGGCGGACGACGTCGGCGCTGCCGGGCGCGATGTTCGTGAACACCGTCGCTTCGGGTTCGAGGCTTGCCGAGGTCGAACGGGACAGTTCGGCGGTGCGGCTGAGCAACCAGCGGCCGAGCGCGTCGAACCGGGGCCGGTACGCCGCGGTGGGACGGCCGCCCAGGATCGCTCCGAGCCCCATGTCGAGGTTCGGCGCATCCCACACGAGCAGCACGCGCCGGTGCGGGTTGCCGCCTGTCGTCGCCGCCGAATCGGACGGGGCGGACATATCTTCGTCGAGGCTCATGCTCAGATCTTCCCCCAGATCAGCTCGGTGATGGCGCTGCCCACCTGGTGAGCCTTGTTCTCGAACTTGGTGACGGGCCGCTCGTGGCTGATCGGCGAGTCCCAGTCGACCGGTGCGAGGAGGGGTTCGGCATTGCCGGCCTCTTCGATCGCGACGGCGTATTCGGCGTGGTCCGTGGCCACGTGCAACACCCCGCCGGGCTTCAGGCGGCTCGCGATCAGCGCGAACGTCGGGCCCTGCAGCAGGCGCCGCTTGTGGTGGCGGGCCTTGGGCCACGGGTCCGGGAAGAACACCCGCACACCGGTGAGGGACTCCGGCGCCACCATGTGCTCGAGCACCTCGACGGCGTCGCCGCGCAGGATCCGCAGGTTGTGCACGGGCTGCTCGGTGCCGAGGGTGCGTTCGATGCGCTGCAGCGTCTGGGCGATGCCGGGCTTGTAGACCTCGATCGCGATCAGGTTGACGTGCGGTTCGGCCTGGGCCATCGCCACCGCGGCGGTACCGGTGCCCGAGCCGATCTCGAGGACGGTCGGGGCGCTGCGGCCGAACCAGCCGTCGAGGTCGAGCAGGTCGTCGCCGACGTCGCGGCCGAGGTGGGGCCACTGGCGGTCCCACGATTCCTGCTGCGGCTCGGTCAGCGAGCCGCGACGGGAACGGAAACTCGTCACCCGCGGGTAGAGGCGGTTTCCTCGCGTCGGGCGCTGTTCCGGCGTCTCGGTCGTGTGCTGATCGGCTTCGTTCACGGCACCCATTGTCGCGTATCTCGGGAGTGCGTGACAGAAGGGACTGGTGTGACCACAGGGTTTTCTCAGGTCCGCTGCCGCCGGGCGCCTCGTCTGCGACAATCCGTCCACGGTTGTCGGGGACATTTCGGGGGATGTTCGTGGTGGGGGATTTCGACGACGGGTGGCATGCGCTGGCGCAGCGCGTCGAGCGGATCGACGCGACTGCGGGCCGCGCTGTGCACGCGGCGCTACGCGCTCGGGACCGGCCGTTGACCGTGCAGGTCGTCGAGCGCGCCGGCAGCGGAGGCCGGGATCTCGCCCCCGTGGAATCGGCGGCCGGTTACACGGTCGAACACCTCGAAATGGACGTGCCGGGCCGCCCCGATCCGGTCGTCGACGGCGACGTCGTGGTCCAGGTGACCGCCGTCCGGTGCCCTCCGCACGCGATCCACCCGGTGGACCGGACCACGATCGCCCGTGCCGAGGCAGGGCGCGTCGTCGTGGTGCTCACCGGTACCGAGCAGCTCGCGGACCCCGGCGCGGCGCTCACCGCGGTTGCCGAGCAACTGCGGACGCCGGTGCTCCCGGTCTCGGACACCGAGGCCCTCGCCGCCGCGGTCGCCGCGCGGCTGCAGCGCGCCCGCCGTCGCCGCGACGACGAGCTGGCCCGGACGGTCGCGGGGATCGCCGCGACGCCGCCCGCGCGGGACGTGATCGAGGACGCGCTCGACACGCTGGGTCCCCGGTGACCGAACCGGCCGCCGCTGCGGACGACGTGGTGCGCCGATGGAATCCGGACGGATGGGCGCGTCTGCACGGGACGACGCCCGCACCGCGGGTCCGGGTCGCCGCGGTGCCCGGCTCCGGCGAGGACGAGCTCATCGGGGAACTCGAGGAACTGTGCCGGGAGACCGGAGGACCGGACGTCGAGTACGTGCGCGACGGGTCCGCCGCGGTCGTGCTCCTGGTTCTCGACGCGTCCGCGTTCGTCGGCCGCACCGAACTGTCCGTGCTCGAGTCCGCCGCGCAGGGCGCCGCGCGTGTGGTGTGCGCCCTCACCGGCATCGACCGCTATCCCGGATGGCGTGGTGTTCTCGACGCCGATGTCGCGCTGCTCCAGCGGCACGCGAGCCTGCCCGAGGTGGCGATCCTGCCGGTCGCCGCGACCGCCGCGGCCCGCGCCCGTGAGATCGGTGGCGATGCCGGGCACGTGCTGCGGCTCGAGTCGGGCATCGTCGACCTGCACGAGATGCTGCGTGCCGCCACCGCGGCCGCGCACATCGGGACCGTCGCGCGGTCGGCGGTGATCGCGCGGACGCGCGCCGTGATCGCCGAGACCGTGGAAGGGCTGCGCGCCGACGACGGAGCAGCGCTGCGCGCCGAGCGCGCGCGGCTCGTGCAGCGGACGGCTGCGCCCGCGGACCCGGCCGGCCGGGTCCGCGGCGACCTGCAGCGTGCCCGGTTCGAGTTGCTGCAGGAGGTGGCCGCCGGCGTGCGGGCCACCGCCGCGGCGGTCCGCGACGCCGTGGACACCGATCCCGAGCAGGCCCCGGAGTTGCTCGCCGCAGCGGTGCGGGCCCTGCGCGACCGGGTGTCGGCGATCGTGACCGCCCGGCTCGGCGAGCCGGGCACCGCGCCGCAGCGAAGTCCGGTACCGATGCCGCCGGCCACCGGCACCGTCGAGGATCGGCTCACAGTGGTGCTCGGCGCGTCCGCGGGTGCCGGGCTGGGCCGGCTGCTGGCCTTCCCGCTCGAAGCGGTCCCCGCCGCACACGTGGCGACGGTGCCGATCACCCTCGTGGCCGGCCTGGGTGCCGCGTGGTGGCTGGTACGGGTCCGGCGCCGGATCGCCGCCCGCGACCGCGCGCGGCGCTGGGTGACCGACGAACTCACCGAGATCCGCGCCGAGCTGGACGCGTGGGTGCTCGCCCGGGTCGTCGACGCCGAGGCCCGGGCGGCCGCGACCGTCGCGGCCGAGCACACCGCCCGGGTATCGGCGCTGCACGATCGGATCGCCGCGCTCGACGAGGAACTGCGCCGTCGCCTCGGGGAGCGGAACGTCCGGCTCGAGGCCTGCCGCCGGGACCTGGCCTCCCTCGACCGGCCGAACCGGCCCCGGACGGGGGAACCGCGGGTGCTTCCGGCGCGTCCAACCCTGTGAGAACCCGGAAACACGCGGGCACGGACGAGGAGGCACGGATGGTGGAGAGTTCCCTGATTCCCGATTGGCAGCCCGAACCCGAGGGATTCGCCTCGGGCACGCCGTTCGACCCGATCGCCGTCGCCGCCCTGGCGGATGCCGCGAGTCCGACCGCGGACCTCGACGGTGACGGCGCCTTCGATACAGTCACCCTGTCGTCGCCGTCGGCGCTGGTCGTCGCGACGGACCTGGACGACGACGGCAGTGCCGACCGCCTCACCGCGATCGCCGACGACGGCGAGTTCGGGGTGTGGGAGTTCCATCGCGAACCCGACGGGACACCGCGCTGGCTGCGCGTGGACGCCGGAAACCTGGGCCGGGAGTGAGATGAATCGCGGGTTCGGGCCACGACATTCTCGGTAGGATGCGCCGTCTGAATCGTTTCTGTGACATTTCCGACCGGACCCGATTCCCCCCTCCTGGAAGTCCGGCGTTAACCTCTATGAATAGGACTTCCGGCGCTCGTTTCCTCCGTTCGGCCACGGAGGGGATCGGGTGGTACCCCTGCCGAGAGGGGAATCCCGGGTCTGCCACTGGTTTCTGCGTGCATTTGTGCAGGTCGGAGGCGGGATCCGGTTCCGGGCACACCCCAGGAGAGTTTGATGACCTCAGCGACCATTCCCGGTCTCAACGGAACCGACGACAAGCCCCCGACCCAGCATGCCGAGTTGCTTGCCTGGGTCCAGGAGGTTGCCGAGCTCACCGAGCCGGATCGTGTTGTCTGGGCCGACGGCTCCGATGAGGAATGGGATCGGCTGACCACCCAGCTGGTGGAGGCCGGAACCTTCACGCGTCTGAACGACGAGAAGAAGCCGAACTCGTTCCTCGCCAACTCCGACCCGTCGGACGTCGCGCGCGTCGAGTCCCGCACGTACATCTGCTCGAAGAACGAGATCGACGCCGGCCCGACGAACAACTGGGTCGACCCGGCCGAGATGCGCGCCACGATGACCGAGCTGTACCGCGGCAGCATGCGCGGTCGCACGCTCTTCGTCGTGCCGTTCTGCATGGGCCCGCTCGGAGCCGACGACCCGAAGCTCGGCGTGGAACTCACCGACTCCGAATACGTGGTCGTGTCCATGCGCATCATGACCCGCATGGGTACCGCGGCGCTCGAGAAGCTCGGCACGGACCGTCCGTTCGTGAAGGCCCTGCACTCCGTCGGCGCACCGCTCGAGCCCGGCCGGCAGGACGTGGCGTGGCCGTGCAACGACACCAAGTACATCACCCACTTCCCCGAGGACCGCGAGATCTGGAGCTTCGGTTCCGGCTACGGCGGCAACGCGCTGCTCGGCAAGAAGTGCTACTCGCTGCGTATCGCGTCCGCGATGGCCCACGACGAGGGCTGGCTCGCCGAGCACATGCTCATCCTCAAGCTGATCTCGCCCGAGGACAAGGCGTACTACGTCGCCGCGGCGTTCCCGTCGGCGTGCGGCAAGACCAACCTCGCGATGATCCAGCCGACCATCCCGGGGTGGCGTGCCGAGACCCTCGGCGACGACATCGCCTGGATGCGTTTCGGTGAGGACGGCCGCCTGTACGCCGTGAACCCGGAGTTCGGCTTCTTCGGTGTCGCGCCCGGCACCAGCGCCGATTCCAACCCGAACGCGATGCACACCATCGAGGCCGGCAACACCATCTACACCAACGTCGCGAAGACCGACGACGGTGACATCTGGTGGGAGGGTATCGGTGGCGACGCCCCCGCTCACCTGACCGACTGGCTCGGCAACGACTGGACCCCCGAGTCCGACACGAAGGCCGCCCACCCGAACTCGCGTTACTGCACCCCGATGTCGCAGTGCCCGATCCTCGCTCCCGAGTGGGACGACCCGCAGGGTGTGCCGATCTCCGCGATCCTGTTCGGTGGTCGCCGCAAGACGACGGTCCCGCTGGTCAGCGAGTCCTTCGACTGGCAGCACGGCACGTTCCTCGGTGCCACCCTGTCGTCCGAGCAGACCGCCGCCGCCGAGGGCAAGGTCGGCAGCGTGCGTCGCGACCCGATGGCGATGCTGCCGTTCCTCGGTTACAACGCCGGCGACTACCTCAACCACTGGATCACGCTCGGTAAGAACGCCGACTCGGCGAAGCTGCCGAAGATCTTCTACGTGAACTGGTTCCGTCGCGGCGACGACGGCCGCTTCCTGTGGCCCGGCTTCGGCGAGAACTCGCGCGTGCTGAAGTGGATCGTCGACCGCATCGAGCACAAGGCCGACGCGCAGTCCACCCCGATCGGCTACGTCCCGACCGCCGCCGACCTGACCCTCGACGGCCTCGACGTCGACGCGGCCGACGTCGACGAGGCCCTGAAGGTCGACGTCGACGAGTGGAAGGCCGAGATCGACGGCATCGCCGAGTGGTTCGAGTTCCTCGGTGAGAAGGTGCCCTCGGGCATCCGCGACGAGTTCGAGGCCCTCAAGCAGCGCCTCGGCTGATTCTCCTGCTTCACGGTGAAGGGAACCTTCGACCATCCGGTCGAAGGTTCCCTTCGTTCGTTTCGGGGGGCGGTGTCACAACCGGCCGACACGCGCAACCAGCGACGCCCGCTCCCGGCGGCGCGAACCGAACGGTTCGTGCGAAAGGGGCGGGTGGACGGACCGCTCACAGGGGAGTGAGTGAGGGATCGCCGGGGGTGGACAGCGACAGCACGGCCTTGCGGATGTGCGGATTCGCTTCGAGGGCCTTCTCGCAGCGGTCGAGCTGGTCGGCGACGGTGTGTTCGGCCTTGTCGCCGACGAGGTCGACGGCACCGACGAGATACACCTGACGCGGACCGACGTAGTCCATCCGCAGCATGGTGACGCGTTCGATCTCGGGGAGGTCGAGGACGGCCTGCAGGCCCGCGAGCCGCAGCTGCGGCGAGGCCTCCTCACCGATGAGGAAGCGGCGGTTGCGGTCGATGAGGATCACCGCGATCACGCCGAGGAGAATGCCGACGAGGATGGAGCCGATGGCGTCGGGGACGGGGGATCCGGTGATCTGGTGCAGGAGGACACCGGTGAATGCGATGACGAGGCCGATGAGAGCGGCGGCGTCCTCGGCGAACACCGCTCGCACCATCGGGTCGGACGTGTTGAGGGCGTGCTGGAGGAGGTCACGCTCGGCGGATGCGGCTTCTGCGCGGACCTGCCGATAGGCCTGCCGGAACGAGATGCTCTCGAGGATGAATGCGATACCCAGGACCGTGTACGCGACGCCGTAGTCGGTGGCGGGTTCGGCATGGAACAGTTCCTGGATGCCGTGGGTGATGGACACCCCGGAGCCGAGGGCGAACAATCCGAGGGCCGCGAACATGGACCAGATGTAGGCTTCGCGTCCGTAGCCGAGCGGGTGTGCGCGGTCCGCCGGGCGGCGGGAGCGCCGGTTCGCGATGAGCAGCAGGACCTCGTTGCCGGTGTCGGCCCAGGAGTGGGTGGCTTCGGCGACCATCGATGCCGAGCCGGTGATGGCGGCGGCCGCGGTTTTCGCGACGGCGATCGCAAGGTTCGCGCCGAACGCGAGGGCCACCGTGAGGGTGCTTTCCCGGTCGGGGTCCGTTGTCTCCGTAACGTCGTGCGCGTGCGGTTGTGACATACCGGAACGGTACGGCGGAGCGCTTCGACGGGACCGGGGTTTCGGCGGTGGCCGGTCACGGGGAACTCAACGGTGCCGCGCCCTCGGGTTCCGGTCACCCTGATTCGAACTCCCCAGGTGAAGCGGTCGGACCGGCGGATGGTGCAATAGGACGATCGCATACGAGAGCCGGTCGCGCCGCGGCCGGGAGGAGGATCGGCTATGAGCGGGATCTACAACAACGTCACCGAGTTGGTGGGGCGCACCCCCCTCGTCAAGCTCAACCGGCTGACCGACGGCCTCGGCGCGACGGTCGCGGCCAAGCTCGAGTTCTACAACCCGGCCAACAGCGTCAAGGACCGTATCGGTGTGGCGATCATCGACGCCGCGGAGAAGTCCGGTGAGCTGAAGCCCGGCGGCACCATCGTCGAGGGCACCAGCGGCAACACCGGTATCGCGCTCGCCATGGTCGGCGCGGCTCGCGGCTACAAGGTCATCCTGACGATGCCGGAGACGATGTCCACCGAGCGTCGCGTCATGCTGCGCGCGTACGGCGCCGAGATCGTGCTCACCCCCGGTGCCGAGGGCATGGCCGGTGCGGTTTCGAAGGCCGAGGAGATCGTCGCGAACACCGAGAACGCGGTGCTTGCGCGCCAGTTCGGCAACCCCGCCAACCCCGAGATCCACGAGCGCACCACCGGCGAAGAGGTCTGGAACGACACGGCCGGTGAGGTCGACATCTTCGTTGCCGGCATCGGCACCGGCGGCACCCTGACCGGCGTCGGCCGCGTTCTCAAGTCCCGCAAGCCGGGCGTGAAGATCGTCGGTGTCGAGCCCGCCGACTCGCCGATCCTCACCGGCGGCAACCCCGGCCCCCACAAGATCCAGGGCATCGGCGCCAACTTCGTGCCGGAGGTCCTCGACCGCGACATCTACGACGAGATCGTCGATGTCGAGTTCTCCGACGCCGTCGACACCGCCCGTGCCCTCGGCACCGACGAGGGCATCCTCGGTGGTATCTCCGCCGGCGCCAACGTGTGGGCGGCACTCCAGATCGCGAAGCGGCCCGAGAACGCCGGCAAGCTGATCGTCGTGGTCGTTCCCGACTTCGGTGAGCGCTACATCTCCACCCCGCTGTTCGAGCACATCCGGGACTGAGTGCACGGTGAGTCTGCTGCGAACCCTCCGGGAGGATCTCGTCGCCGCGCGCGGGCACGACCCGGCCGCGCGCGGTGACGTCGAGAACGCGATCGTCTACTCGGGACTGCACGCGATCTGGTCGCATCGGCTCGCGCACCGGATGTGGGGCAAACCCGCGTTGCGCGGTCCGGCCCGGATGCTCGCGCAGTTCACCCGTTTCCTCACCGGTATCGAGATCCATCCCGGCGCGACAATCGGCCGCCGGTTCTTCATCGACCACGGCATGGGTGTGGTGATCGGGGAGACCACCGAGATCGGTGACGACGTGATGCTCTATCACGGCGTCACCCTCGGTGGCCGTTCGATGGAGAAGGCCAAGCGTCACCCCACGCTCGGCAATCGCGTCACGATCGGTGCCGGCGCGAAGGTGCTCGGCCCGATCGTCATCGGTGACGACAGTGCCGTCGGCGCGAACGCCGTCGTCACGCGGGACGTGCCGCCGGACTCGATCGCGACGGGCATTCCCGCGACGATCCGGTCCCGGACGCGGAAACAACACGAACCGCTGGTCGATCCGACGACCTACATCGATCCCGCGATGTACATCTGAGCCGTTCCTCCCTCTTCGGGTGATGGGAATCGATATCCGGAAGGACGGTTCCCATCGCCCGGAGGCGAAAGCGCGAATTCGCGACTGATTCCAGAAAAGTACGTCATAGTGGGTGGCGTGCCCTCTACGCCGGAGTACGTAGAGCAACTACGTACCGCAGCGCTGCGCGTGACCCGACCGCGGGTCGCGGTGCTCGAAGCGGTCCACGAGCATCCGCACGCCGATACCGACACGATCTTCGGGGCGGTGCGCGACGTGCTGCCCGAGGTCTCCCGCCAGGCCGTCTACGACGTGCTGCACGCGCTGACGTCCACCGGTCTGATCCGGCGTATCCAGCCGTCCGGTTTCGTCGCCCGCTACGAGACGCGGGTCGGCGACAATCACCACCATCTCGTGTGCCGCTCGTGCGGAGCGATTACCGACGTCGACTGCGCTGTCGGCGACTCCCCGTGCCTGACGGCCTCGGACCCGAGCGGCTTCGTCGTCGACGAGGCCGAGGTCGTCTACTGGGGGTTGTGCCCCGACTGTTCTCCTCCATCGCCTTCACGGCCACAGCCGTGATCAAGGACCGCGTCACCCACACCTGGAAGGAAGGGCCCAGTGTCCGAAAGCGAAAATCCGGTCATCCCGTCGCCGACACCCAAGGCGCACCGTCCGCTCACCAACCGGGACTGGTGGCCGGATCAGCTCGATCTCAGTGTCCTGCATCATAATTCGAAGAGAGTGTCGCCGCTGGGGGCGGATTTCGACTACGCGACCGAGTTCGCGAAGCTCGATGTCGACGCCCTGCACCGTGATCTCGAGGAGGTGATGACCACCTCGCAGGAGTGGTGGCCCGCCGACTTCGGTCACTACGGGCCGCTGTTCATCCGGATGAGCTGGCACGCCGCGGGTACCTACCGGATCGCCGACGGCCGCGGTGGGGGCGGGCAGGGCGCACAGCGGTTCGCGCCGCTCAACAGCTGGCCGGACAACGCGAGCCTCGACAAGGCCCGCCGGCTGCTGTGGCCGGTGAAACAGAAGTACGGCAACCGTATTTCGTGGGCCGACCTGATCATCTTCGCGGGCAACGTCGCGTACGAGTCGATGGGCCTGCCGACGTTCGGCTTCGCGTTCGGCCGCGAGGACATCTTCGAACCCGAGGAGGTCTTCTGGGGGCCGGAGGAAACGTGGCTCGGGGACGCGCGCTACGCGGGTGACCGCGAACTGCAGGGCCCGCTCGGTGCGGTGCAGATGGGGCTCATCTACGTGAATCCCGAAGGGCCCAACGGTAATCCGGACCCGCTTCAGGCGGCGCGGGACATCCGGGAGACGTTCGGCCGCATGGCGATGAACGACGTCGAGACCGCGGCGCTCATCGTCGGCGGCCACACCATCGGCAAGACCCACGGTGCGGCGCCGGCGGACAACGTCGGCCCCGAACCGGAGGCCGCTCCGCTCGAGCAGCAGGGTCTGGGGTGGAAGAACACCCACGGCACCGGTGTCGGCGGCGACGCGATCACCAGTGGCCTGGAAGGTATCTGGACGCCCACTCCGACCACGTGGGACAACAGCTTCCTCGAAACGCTGTACGGCTTCGAGTGGGAGAAGACCAAGAGCCCGGCCGGGGCATGGCAGTGGATCCCCAAGGACGGTGCCGGTGCCGATCTCGTGCCCGACGCCCACGACTCGTCGAAACGGCACGCTCCGACGATGCTCACCACCGACCTGTCCCTGCGGCTCGATCCGATCTACGGGCCGATCACCCGCCGGTGGCTCGACCATCCGGAGGAACTCTCCGAAGAATTCGCCAAGGCCTGGTACAAGCTGCTGCACCGCGACATGGGTCCCGTCTCGCGGTATCTCGGTTCGCGTATCCCGGAGCCGCAGCTCTGGCAGGATCCGGTTCCGGCCGTCGACCACGAACTGGTCGGCGCGGACGACGTCGCCGCACTCGAGGAGAAGGTTCTCGCGTCGGGGTTGACGATTCCGCAGTTGATCGCGACCGCGTGGGCGTCGGCGTCGAGTTTCCGCAGCACCGACAAGCGCGGCGGCGCGAACGGTGCCCGGGTGCGGCTGGCCCCGCAGAAGGACTGGGAGGTCAACGAACCCGCCCAGCTCGCCGAGGTACTCGCGAAACTCGAATCGATCCGCCAGGACTTCGAGAGCGGCGGGAAGAAGATCTCGCTCGCCGATCTCATCGTCCTCGCGGGTGGCGCTGCGGTCCGGAAGGCCGCGAAGAACGCCGGGCTCGATCTCGAGGTGCCGTTCACCCCGGGCCGCACCGATGCGACGCAGGAACTGACCGATGTCGACTCGTTCGCGGTGCTCGAGCCGCCGGCGGACGGCTTCCGCAACTACCTGCCCGCAGGCGAGAAGCGTCAGCCGGAGAAGCTGCTCGTCGAACGTGCGAATCTGCTGTCGCTGACCGCATCCGAACTGACGGTCCTGGTAGGTGGCCTGCGGGCGCTGAACGCCAATCACAACGGCACCCCGCACGGCGTGCTCACCGACCGGCCGGAGGCGCTGACCAACGACTACTTCGTCAACCTGCTCGACATGGGCACCGAGTGGAAGACATCGGAGTCGACGGAGAACGTCTACGAGGGCCGCGACCGGGCGTCCGGTGACGTGAAGTGGACGGCGACCGCCGTCGATCTGATCTTCGGCGCCAATTCGGTGCTGCGGGGGCTGGCGGAGGTCTACGCCGCCGACGACGCGCAGGCCAAGTTCGCCGACGATTTCGTCGCCGCCTGGACGAAGGTGATGAATCTGGACCGGTTCGACGTGAAGAAGAAGTAGACCCGGATACGAGTGGGGCACCCCGGCCGCGGCCGGGGTGCCCCACTCGTCGTGCTGGTCAGCCCTGGTAGCCGGGCGGGTAGAGCACGGACTTGAGCTCGCAGAACGCCTCGATGCCCTCGGGGCCGTTCTCGCGGCCGATGCCGGAGTTCTTGTAGCCGCCGAACGGCGAGCCCGGGTCGAAGGCGTACCAGTTGATGCCGTAGGTGCCGGTGCGGACCTGCGCGGCGACCTCGAGGCCCTTCTCGACGTCGGTGGTGTACACCGAGCCGGCGAGACCGTAGTCCGAATCGTTGGCGATCTTGATCGCCTCGTCGACCGAGTCGTACGGCAGGACGCACAGCACGGGGCCGAAGATCTCCTCGCGGGCGATGGTCATCGAGTTGTCGACATCGGCGAACACGGTGGGCTCGACGTAGTAGCCGGTCTCGATGCCGGCCGGGCGGCCACCACCGAGTACCAGGCGGGCACCATCCTTCTTGCCCTGCTCGATGTAACCCTCGACGCGGTCGCGCTGCTTCGCCGAGATCAGCGGGCCCAGCTGGGCGGCCGGATCGTCGGGCAGGCCGACGGGGAAGAACGCGGCGGTCGCGACGATCTTCTCGACGACCTCGTCGTAACGCGAACGCGGAGCGAGGATGCGGGTCTGGCCGACGCACGCCTGCCCGGTGTTCATCAGCCCGGACATCACGAGCATCGCGATCGTCGAATCCAGATCGGCGTCCTCGAGCACGATCGCGGCGGACTTGCCGCCGAGCTCGAGCGAGCAGCGCTTGAGGTTCTGCGCGGCGATCGCGCCGATGTGCTTGCCGACCGCGGTCGACCCGGTGAACGTGACCTTGTCGACGTCGGGGTGCGACACCAGGTACTCCCCGGTCTCGGCGCCGCCCTGCACGATCGAGAGCACGCCCTCCGGCAGACCGGCCTCGGCGAAGATCTCGGCGACCATGTTGATCGTCAGCGGCGCCTCGGGGGCGGGCTTGAGCACGACCGAGCAGCCGGCGAGCAGGGCGGGGCCCAGCTTGTTCGCGGCGAGGAACAGCGGCACGTTCCACGCGACGACCGCGGCCACCACACCGACACCCTCGCGGGTGACGCGGGTGCGGCCGAACGAGCCGGAACGCTCGTCGACCCACGGGAACGACTCGGCGGCACTCGCGTAGTAGTTCAGGGTGCCCAGCGCAGACGTCATCTGCATCATCTGCACCGACGCCGGGGGCTGGCCCATCTCGTCGGTGAGCTTCGCGGTGATCTCCGCGGAGCGTTCCTCGATCAGCTTGGCGGCCTTGGCGATCACCTGGGCTCGCTCGGCGGGCGCGGTGCGCGGCCACGGCCCCTCGTCGAACGCGGTGCGGGCGGCCGCGATCGCGGCGTCGATGTCCTTCGGCCCGGCGACCGGGACCGAGCCGACGCGTTCCTCCGTCGCCGGGGAGAACACCTCGAGTTTCTCGTCCGTCGACGGTGCGACCCACCGGCCGCCGATGAAGAGCTTGTCGTAGTCGGTCATCTTCCTCTTCCTCGTAACTTGTTGAGCGAACTCACGTCAGGGCCTGCCAGTAGGTGCCGTCGAGCATCGCCTCCAGGGTCGCGCGGTGCAGGATCATAGAGTCGGGATCGTCCGGCTGCTCGGCCTGCCCGAAGTGCACGGCGCGAGTCTGGATGCGCAGCATGATGATTGCGTGTTGCACCGCGGCGTAGCAGGTGAAGAAATCGAGGTGCCGCGGAGTGTGCCCGGTGCGGGCCGCGTACGCGGAGGCAAGATCGTCGCGGCGCAGGAACCCGGGCAGTCCGGGCAGGTTCGCCGACGCGGCGATGTCCTCGAAGAACCTGTGCAGGAACGTCATCCACGCCAGGTCCATCTCGCGGGCGCCGACGGTGGCCAGTTCCCAGTCGAGGACGGCGACGGGGCGGAAATCGTCGAACAGGATGTTGCCGATGCGGGCGTCGCCCCAGCACACCACGGCCGGAGAAGGATCTTCCGGTACGTGTTCGCCGAGCCAGGTGAAGGCACGCTCGATGAGCGGTGAGCGCGGGCCGGTGCGGGTGGTCCACTCGTAGTAGGCGCGTTGCCGGTCGATGTGGGTGCGCACCGCGCGGGTCGCGTCGGTCGTGACGCCGAGACCTGCCGTGCCGGGAGGAAGTTCGTGGATCTGCGCGAGGATGCCGACCGCCGCGTCCTGCATCGCCGCGCGTTGCGCGTCGTCCGCCTCGGTGACCCACGATCCGAAGTTGTAGGGCATGACGTCCGGGGGGACGAGGCCGTCGACGCGGGACATCACGAAGAACGGTGCGCCGAGCGGCCCGTCGTCGGGTTCGGACCACAGGACGGCCGGGACCGGAACGTCGGTGTGCTCGGCGACGGCGCGCATCACCCGGAACTGGGCATCCAGATCGTAGGTGGGGAACACCGGCACGGCGGTGTCCGCCGGCGCGATGCGCGCCACGAGCGGGTGGGTGTCGCCGTCCCAGGTGGCGTCGAACAGCAGGGTCTCGCTGGACATGCCGTTCGCGGCCGGGGAGTGCACGTTGTCCACCCGCGGATCCTGGACGCGGGCGGCGAGCCAGCGCTGCAGGTCGTCGCGGAGTTGCTGCGGATCGCGACGCGAATCGTGCGGACGGGCAACTTCGGCGTGATGGGTGGTGTCGTCCGGATCGATGGTCACCCGAGCCTCCCTTCGGTATCCCGCTCCAGTGACCTAGAACACTAGAACACGTTTCAGGTTTACGGAAGGGAGTCCCGGGACCGGCATGCGGGATCAGGTGGGATGCTGCTCGAACCACTCCAGGACCAGCCGATAGGCCTCCGCCGCGGCTGCCGGGTCGTACCGCGGTCCGGTGTCGTTGAAGAACGCGTGGTCGGCCCCGGTGAAGGTCACCACTTCGTGGACGAGCCCGGCCCGCTCGAGCGCCGCGGTCGCGGCATCCCGCGTCGCGTTGACCCGCTGATCCTTCTCCGCGTAGATCGCGAGTACCGCCGCCCGCGACCCGGAGAAGTCCGCGCCCTC
The DNA here is from genome assembly GCF_001646785.1 of Rhodococcus phenolicus. Classification (GTDB taxonomy): domain Bacteria; phylum Actinomycetota; class Actinomycetes; order Mycobacteriales; family Mycobacteriaceae; genus Rhodococcus; species Rhodococcus phenolicus. The sequence continues at coordinate 24,320 of NZ_LRRH01000066.1, read as the reverse complement.
GGGCAGCGGCCCGTAGAAGGGGACCGCGGTGGCCAGGCGCGGCTCACCGGAAGCGAGCAGCAGCCAGGTCATCCCCCCGCCGAAACAGAAGCCGACCGCCTCGAGCGGCAGGCCGGGCAGCCGCCGGGACAGTTCCCCGACCGCGGCCTTCATGTCGGCGGTGAACCGTTCCGGCGGCACGGCGCTCAGCGCTGCGGTCGCCGCGGCCGGATCGGCGAACGACGCGGTGCCGCCCTCTTCGGAGAGCAGGTCGATCGCCAGCGCGGAGTAGCCCGCACCGGCGAAACGTCCGGCGACCGAGCGGATGTGATCGTTCAGGCCCTTGTTTTCGTGTATGACCAGAACACCCCCGCGAGCGTCGGCGGCGTCGGCCCACGCCCCCTGCATCGTGCGGCCGTCCGGACCCGGGAAGGTGATCTCCTGAGTCGGAACCGTGTCGGCGGAACCCGGGGGCGGCGCCGCGGGGGTGCCCGGCCCGGTACTCGGCGGTGACTCGTCCCGTGCGCACGCCGCGAGCAGCGACGACGCCGCCGCCAGGCCGATGCCGAGCAGGCCCAGCCGACGCAGCGCCTCCCGACGTGACAGCAGGCCGTCGGCGTGGTCGACGGCGATCTCCTCGGCGATGTAGCGCTGGAAGGGTGTCATCGGGCTCCCCGTCCGGGTTGCGACCTCCCGAGAAGTATTTCGCATCTGCGCGACGGTCAGGGCTCGATTGCGAGCACTCCCGCGCCGGTGAGCGTGCCGAGCGAACCCAGCTCGGCCGGCACGATTCGCAGCTCGTGCAGGAACGACAACCGCGCGTACCGTGTCGCCGCCGCCTGCATCGGACCCCACAACGGCGGCCCGGCCTGCGCGAATCCGCCGCCGACGACTACCAGGCCGACATCGGTCAGCGCTGCCGCCGACGCGAGGATCTGGCCGAGGGCTGTGCCCGCGCGTTCGAGTGCGGTGGCCGCGGTCCGGTTCCCGGCGGCCGCGTCGGCGCACAGCGCGACCGCGTCGGTACCCGTCCAGCCGTGCCTGCGCGCCCAGCGCACCGTCGCCGGGCCGCTCGCGACCGTCTCGATGCAGCCGGTCGCGCCGCACGCGCACTGGTCGACGCCGAAGGCGGAGGTCATGTGCCCGACGTGTCCGGCGTTGCCGGAACGACCCGTCCTGACCCGGCCGTCCAGGACGAGTCCGCCGCCGATCCCGGTGGACAGGACCACACTCAGCAGGTCCGCGGTGCCGCGTCCCGCGCCGTGCCGCTGCTCACCGAGGGCGGCGGCCGCGCCGTCCACGATCAGCCGGACCCGCGCGTCCGGGAACAGTGCCTGCACCGCGTCGGCCAGCGGGAAACCGGTCGCCCACTCGGCGATGTTGATGGGCGAGGCGGTGCCCGCGGTGGTGTCGACCGGGCCTGCGCTGGCGATCCCGACCGCAGTGATCGTCCGGTCGCCCGCGGCGCGGCGCAGCAGCGCCACCGCAGCGTCCCACACACCGGCCGGCGGGGTCGGGACGCTCAGCGGGGCGAGCGGGGTGCCGTCGTCACCGACGGGGGTGGCGGCGAGTTTGGTGCCGCCGACATCGAGAGCGAGTGCGGTCATGGCGCTCGACAGTAGCGGGCGACCGTGCGCGGTGCCCGCGTCACGATGTCAGTTCCGCCGCAGCACCAGCACGAGGTTGCTGACCAGGAACTCTCGGACCACCGGGACCTTCACGAGCCACCATGCCCAGCGCGGGTGGTAGCGGGGGAACGCGGCGAGCAGCTCACCGCCGGGGGTGCTGCGCGCCCAGCGCAGACCGTCCGCGCAACCCACCTCGAACAGGGAGACGCCGTAGCGGTTCTTCGGCTCCCGGCCGTGTTTCCGGGCGTAGCGCCGGGCCGCGTACTCGCCACCGAACGCGTGCCACGGCCCGGTCTCGTGACCGCCGAACGGGCCCCACCAGAGCGTGTAGGACAGCACCATCAGGCCGCCGGGCCGGGTGACGCGGAGCATTTCGTCGGCCATCACCCACGGCTGCGCGACGTGTTCGGCCACGTTCGACGAGAAGCACACGTCCACCGACCCGGTGCGCACCGGCAGCGCCAGGCCGGACCCGCGGATCGAACCGCCCACCTGCAGGCCCGCGGCGTGCATCTCGGACGGATCCGGCTCGATCGGCACGTACCGGGCGCCGACGGCGTCGAACACTTCGGCGAAGTAGCCGGGACCGCCGCCGACGTCGACGACGGTGGTGCCGGACAGGTCCCGGCCGGTCAGGCCGGCATGGAGGTCGCCGATGAGGTCCACGGTGTCGCGGGCGACGCCGCCGTAGAACACCTCGGGCGCGGTCTGTTCGAACCGGAAGCTGCCGAGCAGGCCGACGGAACGGCGCAGCGTCGCGCGGCGGGCGAAGCGCCCGGCGACGCGGGACGGGGCAGTGTCGGACACGAGACGCCAGCTTAATGGGGCCGGCGAGCGGCACCGACCACCCCCCGAGAGCGACGAACTCGTTCGCATAGCGTATAAATACATCTTGTGTCTAAGTTGCATTCAGCGGCCGAGCAGGTCTACCGCGAGGTCAAGGAGCGGATCCTGTCCGCCGCCCTGCCCGGAGGCGAACTGATCAGCGAAGGCGAGATCGCCGCCGAGATGGGAACGAGCCGCACCCCGGTCCGCGAGGCGTTCCTGCGCCTCGAAACCGAAGGCTGGATGCGGCTGTATCCGAAACGCGGCGCGCTGGTCGTACCCGTGGCCGACGGCGAAGCCGAACACGTCGTCGCGGCCCGGCTGCTCCTCGAGGCCGACGCGGTCCGGGTCGTCACCCGCGGTTCCGGCGCTGCCCGCACCGAACTCGTGCGCGCTCTGCGTGCCAACCTCGACGCGCAGCGTGAGGCCGCAGGCACCGGCGACGTCACCGTGTTCAGCGGGCTCGACGCCGACTTCCACGGCCTGATCGTCCGAGCCGCCGGCAATCCGCTGCTCGTCGACTTCTACGTCGGGCTGCGCGAACGCCAGCGACGCATGACCGCGCGGTCGCTGGTCCGCGATCCGCTGCAGCTGAACTCGATCATCGACGACCACACCGGGCTCGTCGGCCTCGTCGAGGCAGGCGACGCCGACGGATTCGCGGCCGCCGACGACATCCACATGCGACGCGTCCACGGACTGCCGCTCACGAACGGAGGCGAGGCGCGATGAGCGTCGAAACGGACAACGAGACCGAGGAATCGGCGGCGTCCCGGCGGCGGATCGCGCCCTGGGCGCTCGTCGCCGCGGCGATGTTCGCGGTCGCGTGGGGCGGCAACGAATTCACGCCGCTGCTCGTCATGTACCGGCTCGACCACGGATACTCACCGGTCGTCGTCGACGTCTTCCTGTTCGCCTACGTCCTGGGCATCGTGCCCGCGCTGCTGCTCGGCGGGCCCCTGTCGGACCGGCTCGGCCGCCGGCCGCTCATGCTGCCCGCGCCGTTCGTCGCGGCGGCGGGTTCGATCGTGCTCGCGTTCGGCGCCGACAGCGCGGTGCTGCTCGTCCTCGGCCGCATCCTCAGCGGCATCGCCCTCGGCCTGGGCATGGCGGTCGGCGGCAGCTGGGTCAAGGAACTGTCGCAAGGGCCGTGGGACATCCGCGCGGCCGTCGGATCGGGCGCCCGCCGCGCGGCGATGAGCCTGACCGCCGGATTCGCGATCGGCGCCGGCGCCGCCGGTGTGCTCGCGCAATGGGCGCCGTGGCCGAGCGGCCTCGCCTACATCCTGCACCTGATGATCACGCTCGGTGCCGGACTCGCGGTCGCCGCCGCCCCCGAAACACGTGCCGCGACCCCGTCTGGGGAGCGTCGTCCGCTGATCGAGGACCTGAAGATCCCGGCCGCCGCGCACCGGCGGTTCCGGATGGTCATCGCTCCGGTCGCCCCGTGGGTGTTCGGTGCCGCGAGCTGCGCCTACGCCGTGATGCCCGCACTGATGGCGGACCGCTCCGGCGGGAAACCCGTCGCGTTCTCGGCGCTGCTGTGCGTCGTCGCGCTGGGGTGCGGATTCGGGATCCAGGCACTGGGTCGCCGCATCGACACCCCGCACAGTGCCCGGGCCGTGGTGGTGGCGCTGATCGTTCTGGTCGTCGGCATGGCGGCCGGCGCGGTCGCGGCGGACCGGCTGACGGTGCCGCTCGCGATCGCGGGATCCGCGATCCTGGGCTGCGGCTACGGACTGGCGCTCGTGTCGGGTCTGCAGGAGATCCAGCGCATCGCCGGGCCCGACGACCTCGCCGGCCTGACCGCGGTGTTCTACTCGCTGACCTACCTCGGATTCGCGGTGCCCGCGGTACTCGCGATCGTCGTGCAGGCCCTGCCCGGTGTCGGATATCCGGTGCTGTTCCTGGCCGGCGCCGCGGTCGCCGCGGCGAGCCTGATTCTCGTGCTCGGCAACAGCCGCTCGGATCTTCCCGGCGCCGCCGACGCGCCCGAACCCGCGCACACCGGTTCGATCGCACGCTGATCCCGCGCGTGCCGTGCCCGTACCCGGCGGTAACCCCCGCCGGGTACCGAGCGATCACACCGTTAGTGTGTTCCCCGATACAGTCGCAGCACGCACGTTCGCCCGGGTCGCGGGCGAACCGAATCCGAGGGGGGTCGCCACGTGCGGGAGGTTCTGCTGCTCTGCTGGCGTGACAGCGGGCACCCGCAGGGAGGTGGCAGCGAGCGCTACCTCGAACAGGTCGGTGCCCAGCTCGCTGCTCGCGGTGTGGCCGTCACCTTCCGCACCGCCGCCTACCCGGGCGCCCCGAAACGCGAAACCGTCGACGGCATCACCATCAGCCGCGGCGGTGGCCGCCTCACCGTCTATCCGCGGGCGCTCGCGGCGATCGCCGCCGGCCGCCTCGGATTCGGACCGCTGCGCGGGTTGCGTCCCGACGCGGTAATCGACACCCAGAACGGCATCCCGTTCTTCGCGCGGTTCGTCGCCGGCGCGCCCTCGACGGTGCTCGTGCACCACTGCCACCGCGAGCAGTGGCCCGTCGCCGGACGCGTGATGGCCCGCCTCGGCTGGTGGATCGAATCGACACTCTCGCCGCGGGTGCACCGCCGCAACCAGTACCTCACCGTCTCGCTCCCGTCCGCCGACGAACTGCGCACCCTCGGGGTCGAACACGACCGCATCGCCGTGGTCCGCAACGGCATCGACCCCGTTCCCGCGACCGTCGAACCCGGCGACGACCACACCCGGACCGCCCACCCGAGCATCTGCGTGCTCTCGCGGCTGGTGCCGCACAAGCAGATCGAGGACGCGCTCGCCGCCGTCGCCGCGCTGCGCGAGCGCGTGCCCGGCCTGCACCTGGACGTCATAGGTGGCGGATGGTGGGAACAGAACCTGCGGGACGCCGCCGCCGACCTCGGTATCACCGACGCGGTCACCTTCCACGGGCACGTCCCCGAGGACCGCAAGCACGACCTGCTCGCCCGCGCGTGGGTGCACGTGATGCCGTCCCGCAAGGAGGGCTGGGGGCTCGCCGTCGTCGAAGCCGCCCAGCACGGTGTCCCCACCGTCGGCTACCGCAGCTCGAAGGGCCTGACCGATTCGGTGATCGACGGGGTCACCGGTCTGCTCGTCGATTCCCCGCCCGAGCTCACCGAGGCGGTCGCCGAACTGCTCGACGACGCCGACCGTCGCCGCGACCTCGGAGGCAAGGCCCGGGTCCGCGCCGGCGAATTCTCCTGGGCGGCAACAGGTGAGGGCGTGCTCGACGTGCTCACCGCGACGGCCGAGGGGCGACGGGTCTCAGGTCTGTTCCCGCGCAGCGCGGGTCTGCCCACGCAGCCGGACCGCGAGCCCGCCCACAGCGCCGCCGGTCAGTAGCAGCGCCCACAGCACGTGCGCGGCGACCGCCGCACCGCGATCGGCGGTTTCCCCGGTCACGCCGGGCACCCGGTACAGGCTCAGATCGGCATCGGTGTGCACGAGTTCGAGCCGATCCAGGGTGCGCCGGGAGTCACCGAGCTCACCGGGCGTGCCGTGCTCGACCAGTACCCACCCGACGCCGCGCGCGGCCAGTTCGTCCGGGTCCGTGCCGCCCAGCAGCAACGCCTCGACCTCGCCGGCGCGGCGGCCCTCACCCGCGACCGTGCCCCCGGCGACAATCAGCTGCCCGGTCTGCAACACGTCGGCGCGCAGCATCCGCGGCGCCGGGTCCAGCACCGCCGCGCGGCCGCTGTACCCGAACCGCCGGAACATACCGGCCGGGAGCACCGCCACATCCCCGTCGTCCGCTGTCACGATCCCGGCGACCTGCTGCCACCCCGCCGGGTACCGCACGGGCCGCATCTCGCCGCCGACACCCCACACCAGATCGGGAGTGGCGACCAGTACGACGACCACCGCCGCGGTCGCCCACGCACGCTCCCGTCCCCCGACCCGGGCCCGCAGCCATCCGACGCCCGCGCCGGCGGAGAGCGCATACAGCGGAAGTGCCGCCGCGACCCACTTCTGGGTGTCGCGCAGCAGCCCGGAGCCGGGCACGTGCAGCATGGACCACTCGCCCGTCTCCAGGCCGGCAGGGGTGGCCGCGAGCGCCGGGGCCAGCACCGCGACCGCGGCGAGCACCGCCAGCGTCACCGTCACCGGTTCCCGTCGTCGCCACAGCGCGGGCAGCCCGCACGCGACGACGACCAGCAGCGCCGCCGTGCCGGCGAGCGCCCACGGTGTCGTCCGCGACCCGGGCACCGCGTCCGCATTCCAGATTCCGCCCAGCCCGGCGAGTGATCCGAGCGTGCCGAGCCACGGCTCGGCGCGCGCCGCGAACGCGGCGACCCCGGCCGGGTCGGCACCGGAGCCGCCGCCCGACACCGCGGTCGCGACCAGCCACGGCGCCGACGCGGCGACGCTCAGCGCCACCCCGCCCGCGACGCGCGGCCATCTCCCGGTGGTGCCGCCCGGTGCCGCGAGCACCGCCAGCGTCGTGAGCGCCGCCAGTAACGCACCCGTCGGTGTCAGGCCCGCCGCCGCGAGCCACGCCGCCAGCGCCCACCAGCCCCATCGCTGTCCTTCGCGCACCGCGACGGCCGCGCACACCACCCAGGGCAGCGCCGCGTATCCCATCAGCAGACTCCAGTGGCCCTGCAGGAGCCGCTCGGCGACGTACGGATTCCACACCGCCACGGTCGCCGCGACGAGCTGTGCGGGCAGCCCCGCGCGGTCCGGCAGCAGCGTCGCGGTCAGACGTGCCGCGCCCCAGCCCGCCGCCCCCAGCGCCGCAACGAGCAGCGCGGCCACCGCTGTACCACCGTCGACGAGGACGGTCACGACGGCGAGCAGTGCGTCCTGCGGCACCGCGCGGGCAGCGGCATCGGTGATGCCCAGCGCCGAATCGGTGAGGAACGACCGGGGGGTGCTCACCGCGTCGCGCAACAGCAGGTGGCCGGGGGAGAACAGCAACGGACCGAGCACCGCGACCGCCAGCGCGAGGCTGTAGACGACCGGCACGACGGAACGCAACGACACCGGCCTGACCATGCGCGCAGAATACGGCCCGGCGCGGGTGTAAGGATGGGCGGATGCCGCGACCCCAGATGCCGCGCCCGGCGGCCACCGGTTCCGCTGTCGCCGGGATGACGATGGTGACCGTCGGTGCGATGACCGCCAATCTGGCGTCGTACCTGCTGCACCTGCCGGCGAGCCGCTGGCTCGGTCCGGCCGGCTACGGCGAGTTCGCCAGCCTGCTCGCCGCCCAGCTCGTCCTTGCGGTGCCGGCGCTGGCCCTGCAGACGGTGGTGGCGCGGGAAACCGTGCACGGCAGCGGTGCCGCCGAGTTGCGGCGTCTCGGCTATCGGTGTGCCGCGCTGGCGGCCGTGCTCGCGGTCGGGCTGGTGCCGGTGGTCGCGTGGGCGCTGGACACGAGCGTGGCCGGGACGTTCGGGTCGCTCGTCACGGCACCGCTGCTGGTTCTCCTCGCCGCCGAGCAGGGGCTGCTGCAGGGTCGCGGCCGGTTCGCCGCGCTCAGCGTCGTGCTGGCCGCTGCGGGTGTCGCGAAGGTCGCTCCCGCGGTCGCGGTGCTCGCCGCCGGTGGCGGGCCGGGTGCGGCCCTGCTGGCCGGCGCGGTCGGCACCGGGATCGTCGCCGCGGTTGCCGCGATGATCGTGGGGCGCGGAGACGCTGCGCCGGAACGGGATTCGCCGAGCACTCCCGGGATCGGCGCGGTGCTGCGCGCTTCCCAGGTGCAGCTCGCCCTGATCGCGATGACGTCGCTGGATCTGCTGCTCGCCCGCATGGTGCTCGACGCCGACGCGGCCGGCCTCTACGCGCTGGGTGCGGTCGCCACGAAGGTCGCGTTCTGGCTGCCGCAGGCCGTCGGTGTCGTCCTGTACCCGCAGATGGCCAACCCGGCCCGGTCCGGCGCCGCGGTCCGCTCGGCGCTGACGGTGCTGGTCGGTCTCGGGGCGGTGCTCGTGGCGGGCGCCGCGCTGTGTGCCCCGCTCGTGCCGCTGCTCGTCGGCGACGCGTACGCACCGGTGCAGTCGCTGCTGTGGGCGTTCGCGCTGCAGGGGGCGTGCCTGGCCGTCCTGCAGGGTGGTCTGCTGTCGGCGATCGCGAGTGAACGCACCTCCCTGGCCGGGGTCGCGTGGATCGGCCTGGCCGTGGAGGCAGTGCTCATGACGACGGTGGCCTCGACGGTGCAGCAGTTCGTCGCGGTGGCCGTCGCGGTCGCCGCGGTCACCGCCGCGGTGGTCGCGGTGCTCGCCGTACGCGCGGCCGGACCCGCCGTCCGGGGCGCGTAGACGGACCGTTTCCCCGGGGCGCGATCGGCGGAACACGAACGCCCGGCCGGAAGATCCCGGCCGGGCGTTCGCGGTGAACCTGCGACGGTTACTTCTCCGTCGGCGGCTTGCGCAGATCCGTCGTCGGGATCTCCTGGGTCGCGTCGGTGGTCCAGTCCCGCTGCTGCGGCGGGGTCTGTCCCGCCTCGGTCCGCGGGATCACCTGCGTATCGTCCGTGGTCCAGTCGCGCTGGGTCGGAGCGGCGTGCGCCGGACCCGACGGGGTGGCGTCGGCCGGACCGGCCGGAGCCGGACCACCGGCCGCCGCGGCGGGCGTACCGCCCTTGCCGCCGCGCAGGCCGAGGACGATCCCCGCGATCAGCGAGAGAGCACCGAGGATGCCGAGGATGATCGGGACGGTGCGGCCGAACGTCGACAGCTGGTCCTGGCCGTCCTTGGCCTGCTCGACCTGGAACTCGATGGTGTCCTGGTCGAACGGCAGGGTGACCTTCAGAACCGTCACCTCGGGCTTGTCGGCCTCACGGGCGTAGTACTGGTACTGCTGTTCCTGGCCCTTGACGACGACGCCGGTGACCGGGTCGACCCACAGGTCGCGAACGTTGGTGTACCAGCGCACCATCGTGACCGGCTGGTCGCCGCCCTCGACACCCCACGTGGCAGCGGGCAGGCTCAGCTTGTACGACGGGTTCGACGGATCGGCCTTCGACAGGTCGACCGGATCGACCGTGTGCTGGAAGTGGTAGACCTTGACGCCGCCGATCTCTTCTTCGCCCTGGTATGCGATGTCGTAGTTCTCGCGCGCGTTGATGTCGTAGTACGGGTAGCTCTTCTGCTCGACGTCGAACGGGAACTTGTACTGCAGTCCCTCACGGTTGTCGATCTCGGTGGGAGGGGCGGTGGCCGAGGTCTGGATCGTGCTCACACGGTTCGGGTACTCGTCTTTCGACACCGGCATCGAGGTGACCCGGTCGATGGTGAGACGGTCGACGGTCGCGGACACCAGTCCGGTGTCGCCCTGCATGTCGAGGCGACGCACGGTCTGACCGGCCTGCAGCGTCATGATGTCCGCATCGGAAGGGTCTTCGACCGTGACGAACCGCTGCGCGACGATCGGCACGTTCGTGTCGACCTGCGCCTTGCCGGCGAGCAGCGCCCTGGAATTCAGGATGTCGCCGGTACCCTCGGCCACCGTGGTGACCTCGAGATCCAGCGGCGTCTTCTTCAGCTTGCCCACGGTGTAGGTCGGCACCAGCAGCGCGATCGCCAGGAGGAACGTCCCCAGGCCCACCAACACCAGCGCAAGTTTCCGGCCCGAGCCCGAACGCTCAGCCATGCTGTCTCTCCTCACTCAACGGTTGTCATCGAGTACCCCCACCGGCAGCCGGGCTGCACGGATCGTCTGGTGCACGACACTGCGGACACCACGTGAGCCCAGACACTAACAGCCGAACGGCCTGGGGCGTACGTCCGGATCGCGGAACAACCCGGGGTTCCGGGACCGCGTGTCGCCCGGGCACACTTGTCGACAATGACCAGCCGACCCGAGACCGGTACACCACCCCGTGGCGCGACCGGCTTCCTGCCAGCTCTCGAGGGCATGCGTGGCTTCGCCGCCGTGGGTGTCCTCATCACCCATGTCGCGTTCCAGACCGGTGCGGTGCACGATCCGGTGATCGGCCGCGTGTGGGGCCGGTTCGATCTGGCGGTCGCGCTGTTCTTCGCCCTGTCCGGCTTCCTGCTGTGGCGCCCCCACGCCGCCGCTGCCCGCGGATACGGTGTCGCGCAACCGACGGGCCGCTACCTGATCTCCCGTGCCGTGCGCATCCTGCCCGCCTACTGGACCGTCGTGTGCCTGGTACTTCTCCTGCTGCCCGGTGCCGGCGGCGGCTGGAAGGTATGGGCGGCGAACCTGACACTGGTGCAGGTGTTCGTGCCGCTGACCCTCACCGAGGGGCTCACCCAGATGTGGAGCCTGTCCGTGGAGGTCGCGTTCTATCTGCTGCTGCCGCTGCTCGCGTTCGCTCTGTGCCGGCTGCGCGGGGACGCCGCGCGGTTCCGGATTCCGGTGATCCTGGCGGCGTGCGCGCTGAGCTTCGCGTGGGTGTGGCTGCCGGTCGCCACACCCGAGCACATCCACCACGACAACTGGCTGCCCGGGTACCTGCCGTGGTTCGGCGCCGGGGTGCTGCTCGCCGAGCTGGCCACCGTGACCGGGACGTGGGTGCATCGTCTGGCGGCGCACCGCGCGTTGATGGCCGCGATCGCGGTCACCGCGTTCGCGCTCGCCGCGACCCCGCTGGGTGGCCCGGAAGGACTCACCGACCTCGAACCGTGGCAGTACAACGGCAAGATCCTGCTCGGCGCCGTGATGAGCGCGGCACTGCTGGCGCCGCTGGTCCTCGCGCCCCTGAGCAATCACCGGATCCTGGCGTCGCCGGTCGCGCTGGCCGTCGGACGCTGGTCCTACGGCATCTTCATCTGGCATCTCGCCGTGCTGTCGATCGTGTTCCCGGTGTTCGGTCTCCTGCCGTTCCACGGCCATTTCTGGTTCGTGCTCGCGGTCACCCTCGTCCTGAGCCTCGCGGTCGCGTCGGTGAGCTACGCGCTCGTCGAGGAACCGGCCCGCCGCGAGTTCCACCGCAGGACGCGGGCGAACCGCGGCGACAGCGGCACGGTGGCGAGCCCCAGCGCGACCAGCCCGACGAGCGCCGCGAACTGAATCAGGAACGAGTGGCCGACGTACCCGCCCGGCGCTCGCCACGGCCCCGTCGACAGCAGGGCGATCGCGACCGTCGTCGCTGCGCCGGTCGTCCCCACCAGGATCCGTGAGACAGTGCCCTCGCCCCGGCGCGCGATGATCACACCGACCGCTGCGGCCCCGGCGAGGGCGACAGCCGCCCCGACCGCACCCGCCGCGACCGTCGCGACCGCGACGACGCCGACGAGCCCGGCGAGGGTGCTGTCCCAGGGCCGCGGAGCCGGCCCGGGCAGTTCCCGGGGCCGACGTCGCCGCGGCCACCAGGCCGCCGCGAACAACGGGATCAACAGCAGCAGGCCACCGAAGATCCCGGCGCGGTACCAGCGGTCCGTCGCGAACGCGAGGGTGACGGTGCCGCCGGTTCCGGCCGGCACGATCCAGCCCTGTTGCCAGCCGTCGACCACGACCGGTGTCAGTTCGCTGCCGTCCGGCGCGGTCGCGACCCAGCCGACGTTGGTGCTCTCGGGCACCACCACGATCCGGTCGGTGCCGGCGACGGGCACGTCGAGTTCGCGCAGGTCCTCGGTCCACGTGCCCATGTCGAGCTCGGCCGGTTCCGGCACCGGCGGTGCGGCCCCCGGGACGGGCAGGTGCACGCTCGACACGACGAACGCCGTACCCGGCTCGACGTCGACGTGCACGCGGCCCCCCGGCAGCGTGACGGAGCCGGCGTCGCACAGCGTCGCGGGGATCTCCTCACCGGCGGCCAGGGCGCCGACCGTCGTGGTCACCGACGTGCGGTAGGCGCGGTCGCCGACCGTGACGACGGGCCCGCTGTCGCAACCGACCGTGACGGTCCGGCCGGCGATCGGATCCTGCGGTCCCAGCGGCCCGTCCGGCCCGGACCCGAGCACGGTGATCTCGGCGAGACCCGGTGGGGTGAGTTTCGCGAATCCGAGGATCGTGCGGTCGAGGACGTCGGGCCACGCGACGAGGCTCACGACGATCCGGTCGGTGACGTGCGGTTCCAATTCCACCCGGGCCGAGGGTGTGTCGTCACCGAGGTCGACGTCACGCACCTGCGGTCCGTTGCCCAGGTTGACCGCGATCCGGGTCGGTGCCACCGGCAGGTCGCCGACGCTCGCGGCCACGTCGAGGCCGGTCACGAGTTCCGGCGACGGCAGCTCGAGGGTGAGGGTGGGGTGTGGGGCGCCGGGCTCGAGGGCGGATTCCTGCGCGGTCCAGGACGTGCGCGGATCGCCGTCGGTCGCGGCGAACGCGGATCCGGACAGGTCCACGACGTCGGCGGGACCACTCGCGGTGACCCGATCCGGCTGCGCGGCGATCGCCTCCGCGGCCGGGCCGGGACGCATCCGCACCCGCACCTGCGGCACCACCTCGGTGTCCGCAGGCACCGACAGGGTGCGGGTGAACGTGTTCGGTTCCTCCGCGGACGTCGCCAGTCCGCGGGCGCACCGCACCCGGTCCGGGGTGTCGACGCAACTGCCGCGGCCGGGGAACTCCTGACTCAGGTTCCAGCCGGTCACCTCGGCGCCGTCCGGAACCGGCGGCAGCACGACGCGGCGGCGGATGTCGATGCGCTGCGGATTCTCGCGGTCGGTGAAGTCGTCCACCGCGACCTCGGAGATCCCGAACTGGCTGCCGGCCGTGCCGTCGTCGGTGTGGGTGGCCGTGATCCGGATCCACGTCGTGGTGCCCAGCGGCAACGCGATCGTCTGTTCGCGGCCGGGCTTCTCGACCCGGACGGCGGTGGTGCCGCGGTCGGTTTCCAGCTCCAGCCACTTGACGGGGGACCCGAGCGCGCCGGGGCTCGTCGTCAGATGAAGCATGCCGGCCTCGATCGGGGTGTCGAGATCCATCTGCAGCCACTGACCGACCGCGGATTCGAGGCCGTTGCTGTGCCAGCCGGTGGTCGGGTCGCCGTCGACGACGGCGGCCGGTCCACTGCCCGGCGAGGTGCCGCCGAGCTGCGTCGCATCGGACGCGGCGCTGGACACCCCGATGTGCGCGCCCTCCCACTCGGCGCGGACGAGGTCGGTCTCGGCGACCGGGTAGTCCGGGACCAGGTTGTGGGTGCGACGCGGATCGTCCTCGGCCCGGATCGCCGACGAGTGGTAGTCGACCTGTCCGTAGTCGGTTTCCCGGTCGGTGGGGGTGTCGGTGACGGTCACCGCGTCGACGGGCAGGCCGGCCCGCCGGGCGTCGGCGGCGAGCAGTACCGGGCCGGGGATCGGCGGTTCGCCGTCGGCGAGCTGGAGCAGCGATTCGGGACCACCCTGCACCCGCGGCAGCGACGCGGCGTCGACGACATACGGGCCCACGGGCGCGGCGTCCGGAAGATCGACGCGGTAGATCTCGATCGCCGGGTATCGCGGCTGCAGATCGGCGTCCGCGACGAAGTCCTCGCCGAGTTCGCGGTAGATGTCCGGTCCGAACTCGGCGACCCGCACCAGCCCGGGGGAACCGTCGAGCGCGCGGTGCACCAGCGCGCTGCGCGCGGCGGGGGAGGTGTCCGGATCCAGGTCGTTGCGGACGACCACGTAGCCGATGCCCTGCCCGAGCAGCGTCGCGGCGAGGCCGTCCGACGGTCGGCCGTCGGCGATGAGCCGCTGCACCGAGTCGAGTGCGCGGATCGCGCCGGGCGGCACCAGCGGCACCGCGTCCCGGGACACCCACGGTGATTCGGCCAGGGCCTGGATCGGTTCGTCGCGGGTCAGACCCCAGATCTGGCTGCCGAACGGGGCGCCCGGCACGATCAGGGCGCGTTCACCGCGGTCGGAGGTGTGTTCGCCCAGCCAGGCTGCGGTGTCGTTCCAGTACCCGGGCACCTCGTCGTAGGCACCGCGCGGTGCGAGCTTGCCGGTCCACGCCAGGGACGTCGCGAGGGTCACGGCAACCAGGATCAGCGTGGTGAATGCGACCATCGGGTCCCGTTCGGGATGGGCGAAGGCGTTGCGGGCACGCGCCCACGGCACCGACCCGGGCAGCGGCACCCGCCGCAGCAGGTGAGCGAGGCCGAGGACCAGTGGCAGCCGGACCAGGGGCTCGAGTTTGTGGACATTGCGCAGCGCGGCCCCACCGGAGTCGAGGAACAGGCGCACCTGATCGGCGAACGGCGAGCTGAGTTCACCGACGTAGCCGGCGGCCAGCCCGGCGACCCCGACGAACAGGATCAGGGTCAGCCGCCCACGTCCCGGCATCGACCGCATCGCGAGACCGGCCATGCCGGCGGCGGCGAGTAGACCCGTCACGAGCACCGCGGCGGGCTGGGTCACGAGGACCGCCCCGGCGATGCGCTCGGGGGAGACGAACGGTGTCCAACTGTCGGTGCCGCGCAGGATCTCCGCCAGCGACGTCCACTCGGTGGTGACACCGGACGACTCGATGAAGTCGAGGAAAGGCGGACTGACCTTGCCGAGCAGCAGCAGCGGCACCATCCACCACAGCACCGCGACGACGCAGCACGGGATCCACCGGATCGTGAAGTGCCACCACGTTCGGTTGGGTCGGTGCGCGAGCCACCACACGCCGGCGACGAGGCATGCCGCGGCGGTCGCGACCGCGTTGATCGCCCCCATCAGGGCAACCGCGACCGCGGACTGCGCGGCGAGTTGCAGGGCCGAGCGCCCGGAATCGCCGCGTGTGTACCGGACCACGGGCAACAGCACCCACGGGGCCAGCATCATCGGCAGGGTTTCCGACGAGATCGAACCGAGGGTCGTCAGGACCCGCGGGGACAGCGCGAAGACCACCGCTGCGAGAACCCGGGAACTGCGACTGCCGACGCCCAGTGCCTCGGCGAGCCGCACGATGCCCCAGAACCCGGCGATCAGCAGCAGCGCCCACCAGACCCGTTGCGTGATCCACGGAGGAATGTGCAGGATCTGGCCGGCCGCGAAGAACGTGCCGTGCGGGAAAAAGTAGCCGTACGCCTGGTTCTGGACCTGGCCGAGGGGCGCGACGCTGCTCCACTGATGGGAGGCGCGGGCCAGGAACCCCAGCGGGTTCTGCGTCAGGTCGTACTTGGTATCGGCGACGATGAGGCCGGGAGCCTGTGCGAACGCCGATACGAACGCCACCACGGCGGCCGCGAACAACCACCGACGTGACAGGGGTTCGGCGGACGGCCCCGGATCGTGCAGGGCCGTCACGCCGGAGGAAGTGCGTGAACTCGCAGCGTTGCCGGCGCCGTCAGCGGCTGCCGTACTCAACCTGGTTCAGGAGGGACGAATCGGCGTTGCCGCTGCGGTCGATGTCCGGGCGGGTGTTGTCCTGCACCGCGGCGGTCACACCGAAAACTGCTGCAGCCCCGAGGACGGCGCCGATCACAGCACTGCCCAGGCCGGGTC
Organism: Rhodococcus phenolicus; assembly: GCF_001646785.1. Classification (GTDB taxonomy): domain Bacteria; phylum Actinomycetota; class Actinomycetes; order Mycobacteriales; family Mycobacteriaceae; genus Rhodococcus; species Rhodococcus phenolicus. Next base: position 8,519 of record NZ_LRRH01000066.1, on the reverse strand, counting down.
CAAGGAACTTCGCCATGCCCATCTCCCCATCGTCGACGTCGGCGTGGGAGATTCCCGCGCCGTTTCACACCGCGTCAAGGTATCACCCGCGTCACAGCGTGTGCTGCGCGCTACAACTCCAGTGCCCCGAGCAGTGTCCGCAATTTCGCGGTGGTCTCGTCGAGTTCGGCGTCGGGGTCGGAATCGGCGACGATCCCGCCACCCGCCCACGCCAGCGCGCGCAGCCCGTCGGAGCTGATCTCCGCGCAGCGGATCGCGACCAGCCAGTCGCCGTCACCTGCGGCGTCGCACCAGCCGACCGCACCTCCGTAGAAGCGGCGATCCCCCTCGACGGAACGGATCGTGGCCAGCGCGGCCTCGGTGGGGGTACCGGCGACGGCGGGGGTCGGATGCAGCACCGTCGCGAGGGTGAGGGCGTCGGTGGCCGGGTCGCGCAGGGTCCCGGTGATCGGTGTCGCCAGGTGCCACACGTCGGGGGTGCTCGTCAGCACCGGCGTCTCGCCGATGTCGAGGTCGGTGCACAGCGGGCCCAGACGGTCGCGGATCCACGCAGTGACGTACGCGTGCTCGGCGAGATTCTTCGCGGACGCGAGCAGTTCCCGGCCGGCGGCTTCGTCGTCGGCGGGTTCGGCGCAGCGGGCGGCGGTTCCGGCGAGCGGACGGCAGGTGACGGTGCTGCCGCGCCGGCTCACCAGAACCTCGGGGGTCGCGCCGACGAGGGTGTGTCCCCAGTAGCGTTCGCCGGCGGCACTGAGGTCCACGGCGTAGGTCGCGGCGGTCGGGTGCCGGGCGACCATGCGCGCGGCGACCGCGAGGGGATCGAGCGGCTCGTCCGAGCCGAGCGACACCGATCGTGCCGCGACGACCTTGCCGAACTCGCCGAGTTCGAGCCGGGCGACCAGGGCCCGCACCCGGGCGACGTGGATGCGCGGCTGCGGGTTCTGCGCGACGACCCGCACCGGAGGCAGCGCCCCGAGATCGGCGGGCGGGTGCCACGGCCCGTCGGTGACGGTGATCTCTTCGGGCTGCATCAGCGCCGGCGGGCGTTCCGGGTCGAAGGGCAGGGCGCCGACGATCAGATCGGCCTCGTCGCGCTGCAGTGCCCGCGACGCCGCGGCGGGGGTGTCGTACAGGCGTCGGGTTCCGGTGGTGCGGAGGGTGCGATCGGTGCGCGAGAGCAGGAAACCGTCCATGGTGGGCTCGACGATATCGCCCCGCGCCGGTGGCGCGCCCGTGCCACCGCGCCGGTGGCGCGCCCGTGCCACCGCGCCGGTGGCGCGCCCATGCCACCGCGCCGGGGCGCGGCGACTCCACCCGCGGTATTGCCTAGCGTCCCGGCGGGACGATCAGCACCGGCCGGTGACTGTGGCGCAGGACGTGGTCGGCGACCGAGGACTGCAGCAGCGACCGCAGACCGGTGGTGCCACGGGTCCCGGTGACGATGATGTCGACGTCGAGTTCGTCGGCGGCCTCGATGATCGAGGTCCACACCGCGTTGACGATCTCGAGGGTGCGCCCTTCGGCGTGCAGTCCCGCCGAGCGGGCCAGTTCGAGACCTTCGGAGTTGGTGACCTTCGCATCGGTGAGAGCGACGTCCTCGGTGTCCTCGTCGGGCACCCACTCGGGTTGCATGACCCCGGACAGTCCGGACATCCGTGCGGCCTGGCGGACCATCGGTTCCCATGCGGTGACGACGACGGCCCGGCAGGATTCGAGGAAGCGGCCCGCGTATTCGACGGCGCGCTTGGAATTCTCGGAACCGTCGTAGGCAATGAGGATCAGATCTGCGGGCATCTCACACCCCCTGGGTCGAAACCGGCTGCTCGAGGTGCACACTACCGTTCCCGGCGGGCTGTGGGAGTCGACTGTGCGAGGGTCGGCTACCGTCGGTGTTCATGCGTATTCGTCACAGCCTCGTCGTCGTGCTCGCTGCCGCGACAGCAGTGGTCGGCTGCGGCGGGAACGACTCGCCCGGCGTCTCGGTGACCTCCGGCAGCGAGACCGTGGCCTCGACGTCGGCGGCCCCCGCGACCATCACTGAGTCGTCGTCGGCGCCGGCACCCGCGCCGGTGTGCGGGGACGATCTGCTCGCGTCGCTGACGTTGCGGCAGAAGCTCGCGCAGCTGCTCAACGTCGGGGTGACCGGCACCGACGATGCGCTCGCGGTGGTGCAGTCGGAGCAGATCGGCGGAATCTTCGTCGGCAGCTGGACCGACGCGTCGATGCTGGCGAACCGGGAGATCCCTCGGGTTGCCGCGCAGAGCCCCCTGCCGCTGATGGTGACGATCGACGAGGAGGGCGGCCGCGTCTCGCGGGTCGGCGAGCTTCTCGGCGAGGATCCGTCGGCACGGGTGACGGCACAGACGATGACCGTCGACGAGACCTACGCGATGGCGCTCGAGCGCGGACGCGAACTGCGGGATCTGGGCATCACCGTCGATTTCGCGCCGGATGTCGACGTGACAGACCGGCCCGACGACGACGTGATCGGCGACCGGTCCTACTCCGACGATCCGCAGGTCGTCGTGCAGTACGCCGACGCGTATGCGCGGGGTCTGCGTGATGCGGGAATCCTGCCGGTGCTCAAGCACTTTCCGGGCCACGGCTCGGCGTCGGGTGATTCGCACACCGGCTCGGTGGTCGCGCCGCCGCTCGAGCAGTTGCGGCAGGTCGATCTGGTGCCCTATCGCGAGCTCGTCACCTCGGGGGTGGCGGTGATGATCGGCCACCTGGACGTGCCCGGCCTGACCGACGGGCTGCCGGCGAGCATCAGTCCCGCGGCCGTGCAGCTGCTGCGGGACGGCGCCGGTTACGGTGCGCCGCCGTTCGACGGGGTGATCTTCACCGACGATCTGTCCGGGATGCGCGCGATCACGGACAACTACGGCATCGCCGAGGCCGTGGCGGCCGCGTTGACCGCCGGCGTCGATCAGGCGTTGTGGCTGACGACCGATCAGGTGCCCGAGGTGCTCGATCACCTCGAGCAGTCCGTGCAGTCGGGTGCGTTGCCGGCGGCGCGGGTGGACGACGCGGTGCGCACGGTCGCGCGGGCCAAGGGCGTACTCGCCTGCTGATTTCCGGCGAATCGGAATCCGTCGGACCACCCCGGCTCCTTACTCTAGGGTAAGGAGCGCTACCCGAGCAGTATGGAGGACACATGGCCGGCGGTACCAAGCGACTGCCTCGCGCGGTGCGGGAACAGCAGATGCTCGATGCCGCCGTGGAGGTGTTCTCCGAGAACGGGTTCCATGAGACCTCGATGGACGCGATCGCCGCGCGCGCGGCGATCTCCAAGCCCATGCTGTACCTGTACTACGGCTCGAAGGACGAACTGTTCGCCGCGTGCATCGGCCGCGAGGGGCAGCGGTTCGTCGAGGCTCTGGCTCCGGCGGGCGATCCCACCCTGCCGCCGCGCGCGCAGCTGCGGGTTGCGCTCGAGTCGTTCCTCGGGTTCGTCGACGAGCATCGCCATTCGTGGATGGTGCTGTACCGCCAGGCGCTCGCGCAGCAGGCCTTCGCGAGCCAGGTGCGCAGCAGCCGCGACCGGCTGATCGAACTGACCGCGCATCTGCTCGAATCGAGTACGCGCGAGCCCGAACCGGACATGGATTTCACCATCATGGCGGTCGCTCTGGTCGGCGCGGGTGAGGCGGTGGCCGACCGTATCGCCGGCGGGGAGATCGACGTCGCCAAGGCCGCCGATCTGCTGGACAATCTCGCGTGGCGCGGCCTGGCCGGCCGCAAGCGTACCGACCAGCACGGCTGACCCGGCAGAACGATCGAGCGGACCGGGACGCCCCCATCGCGCCCCGGTCCGCCCGAAGTCGGTGTGCCGTATCCGGCCTCAGCGCAACGTGGCGCTCAGGTGCGGGTACCGCTTGGTCGGATGCCGCAGGGACAGATCCCAGCCGTCCGCGACGTGCTGTGCGTACAGATTCACCGTGGCCGGCAGCAGCACCGGCTTTCCGAACCGCACCGCGTAGGTGACCTTGCCCGGGAGGCGGCCCTCGACCGCCCGCAGCGCCGCTGCGGCGCTCCACATCCCGTGAGCGATGGTGCGCGGGAAGCCGAATGCCTTGGCGCCCAGCGTCGAGACGTGGATGGGGTTGCGGTCACCGGAGACGGCCGCGTACCGATCGATCGTCTTCCGCTCCACCCGCAGCGTCGACGTCGGCACGGTCGGGATCTGTTCGGGTTCCGGTTCCGGCTTGGGGGCGCCGGACAGCGACGTGCGCTGCTGGTGCAGGAACGTCGAGGTCTGCCGCCAGACCGGTTCACGGCCCACGGAGATCTCGGTGACGACGTCCACGAGCATGCCCTTGCGGTGCTCGCGCAGGTCTTCCGCGTGTACCCGGATGTCCAGCGGCTCGGTGACCGAGATCGGCCGGAACTGTTCGATCACGTTCTCCGCGTGCACCGAGCCCATGGCGGCGAACGGAAAGCCTTTGGACACCATCAGTTTCATCACGACGGGGAACGCGAGCGTGAACGGGTAGGTCATCGGCAGGGTGTCGCCGAAGCGCAGACCGCATACCTTCGCGTACTCGGCGAGGTTGCCCTGATCGACGCGTACGCCGCGCAGCAGGAGCGTGTCGTCGGGCAGCGACGTGCCGGACGCGCCGATCACCGGCAGCGCCGAGACCACGGCGCGGGAGTAGACGTCGAGGATCGACGGCACCGAGTCGAGTTCGATGACGGCCATCTACGCCCCCAGCATGGACTGGCCGCACACGCGCACGACCTGGCCGGTGACAGCGCTCGACGCCGGGTTCGCGAACCACGCGACGGTCTCGGCGACGTCGACGGTCTCGCCGCCCTGATTCAGCGAGCTGATCAGGCGGCCGCCCTCGCGGGTCGCGAGCGGGATCGCGGCGGTCATCGCGGTCTCGATGAAGCCGGGTGCGACGGCGTTGATGGTGATGTTCTTCTCGGCCAGCACGGGCGCGGTGGCCTGCACGAGGCCGATGACGCCGGCCTTGGATGCGCCGTAGTTGGTCTGGCCGCGGTTGCCGGCGATGCCGGCGATCGACGACACGTCGATCACGCGGCCGCCGTCCTTCAGTGCGCCCTTCGCGACGAGCACATCGGTGATCTTCTGCGGGGCGATGAGGTTGACCGCCATCACGGAGTTCCAGCGGCCTTCGTCCATGTTGGCGAGCAGCTTGTCGCGGGTGATGCCGGCGTTGTGCACGATGATGTCGGCGCCGCCGTGGCGTTCGAGCAGGTGCGCGGCGAGTTTGTCGCCGGCGTCGGCGGCGGTGACGTCGAGAGCGAGCGACGTGCCGCCGACCTTGTTGGCGGTCTGCGACAGCGCGTCGCCCGCTGCGGGGACGTCCGCGGCGACGACGGTCGCGCCGTCGCGGGCGAGGACCTCGGCGATGGTCGCGCCGATACCGCGGGCCGCGCCGGTCACGACCGCGACCTTCCCGGCGAGCGGCCTGTCCCACGACTCGGGTGCGGTGGCCTCGCCGTCGCCGATGCGCACGACCTGGCCGTCGACGAACGCGGACTTGGCCGAGAGCAGGAACCGCAGGGTGGATTCGACACCGGACAGTCCGGCGGGCGCCTGCGGCGAGACGTACACGAGCTGGACGGTCGCGCCGCGACGCAGTTCCTTGCCGACGCTGCGGGTGAAGCCCTCGAGGGCGCGCTGGGCGATGCGCTCGTCGACCGAGCCGGTTTCCTCCGGCGTGGTGCCGAGGACGACGACGCGGCCGCTGGGGCCCAGGCCCTTGATGGCGGGCTGGAAGAACGTGAACAGCTGCTCGAGCCCGGCGGCGTCGGTGATGCCGGTCGCGTCGAACACGAGGGCACCGAAGTTCTTCTCGGAGGGCTCGGCGAAGACGTAGTCGCTCAGCAGGGCGCGGATCGGCTCGACGAGGCGGCCGTTGCCGCCGAGCAGCACCGGACCGGCGAGGGCCGGCTGACCCGGCTGGTAGCGACGGAGCTTCTCCGGCTGGGGCAACCCGAACTGCTTGGCGAGGAAAGCTCCGGGTGCGGACGTGATGAACTGGGCGTAGAGCTTGGGTGCACCCTTGGTTTCGGCCACGATTCCACCTTCTCTGGTTCGGAAGTCATGCGGTGTCGACAACAACTTACTCGTGAGTAAGAATAGTAGCCAGAGTTCGCATCCACCAGCACACCGGGAGACGATCACGTGACCACCAAAGCCCGTTCCACCACTTCGCGCTCGTCGCGCCGCGTCGCGGTCCTCGGCGGCAATCGCATCCCGTTCGCCCGGTCCGACCGCAAGTACGCCCGCGCCTCGAACCAGGACATGTTCACCGCGACCCTCGACGGCCTGGTCAGCCGGTTCAACCTGCAGGGAGAGCAGCTCGGCGCCGTCGTCGGCGGTGCGGTCCTCAAGCACAGCCGCGACTTCAACCTGATCCGCGAATGCGTGCTGGGCAGCGCCCTCAGCCCCTACACTCCCGCGTGGGACCTGCAGCAGGCCTGTGGCACGGGCCTGCAGTCGATCGTCTCCGTCGGCGACGCCATCGCCGCCGGGCGGATCGAAGCCGGCATCGGCGGCGGTGTCGACACCACCTCGGACGCGCCCATCGGCGTCAACAACGAACTGCGCGAGTTCCTGCTGTCGCTGAACCGGGCGCGCTCCACCGGCGACCGCATCAAGCTGCTCGGCAACGTGCGCCCGTCGATGCTGGGCATCGAGATCCCGCGCAACGGCGAACCCCGCACCGGACTGTCGATGGGCGAGCATGCTGCGATCACCGCGAAGGAATTCGGGATCGCCCGCGCCGACCAGGACGAACTGGCCGCCGCGAGCCACCGCAACATGGCCGCCGCGTACGACCGCGGGTTCTTCGACGACCTCGTCACCCCGTTCCTCGGTCTCACCCGCGACGACAACCTCCGCCCCGACTCGTCGGTCGAGAAGCTCTCGACACTGAAGCCGGTGTTCGGTACGAAGCTCGGCGACGCCACCATGACCGCGGGCAACTCCACGCCGCTCACCGACGGTGCGTCCGCGGCGCTGCTGTCCACCGAGGAATGGGCCGCCGCCCGCAGCCTGCCCGTCCTCGCGTACCTCGTGGACTCCGAGACCGCAGCGGTCGACTACATCCACGGCGGCGACGGCCTGCTGATGGCACCCACCTACGCGATTCCGCGTCTGCTGAAGCGCAACGGGCTGAGCCTGCAGGACTTCGACTACTACGAGATCCACGAGGCGTTCGCGTCCGTCGTGCTCGCGACGCTGCAGGCATTCGAGTCGGAGGAGTACTGCAAGGGCCGGCTCGGGCTCGACGCCCCGCTCGGTTCGATCGACCGCAGCAAGCTCAACGTCAACGGGTCCTCCCTCGCGGCGGGGCACCCCTTCGCCGCGACCGGCGGCCGCATCGTCGCGTCGCTCGCCAAGATGCTGCACGAGAAGAAGGCGGAGACGGGCAAGCCCGTGCGGGGTCTGATCTCGATCTGCGCGGCCGGCGGGCAGGGCGTCACCGCGATCCTCGAAGCATGACGAAAGAGCCGGACGAAAAAATTCCGGAAGGTCTGTAACACGCGGGAGAGCGTGTCGATAGACCTATCGACCCCGCATTGCTGCCTGACCCCCGACCTGGTGGCAACGCGGGGTCTTTCTCGTTCCCGGACCGTTCCGACCGGCTCGAATCCGGGTCCGTCCGACCTGGCCCTTAATCTGGTATGGCGAGGTGCACCCGGCCGGGGGTGCCCACAACCGGAGGGACACGGGTGAGCGGTAACAACGGGACGGACGACCGCAAGGACACCAGCGGTGCGGTTCATCCCACCGAGCCGGACACGCGGAAGACGCCGGAAACGGCCGGCGAGGTCGAAGCGGCGGACGCGGCCGCCACCACGGCACCGGGTGCGGGCTCGGACGGGAACACGACGGAGCTCCGGGAACCGGGCCCCGACGCGTCGGCCGCCCCGGACCGGGTGGAACCTGCCTCGGGGGCAACCGACCGATTCGCCTCCATGGCCCCGTTGCGCACTTCACCGGAAACGGAACGGGAGACATCCGGCGACGCCGACACCACCGGGATTCCCGCGGGTGACGTCCCCGAGCCGGGTGTTCGCGACGCCCTCCCCGACACGACCGCGCAGGAGCGGCCCGCCGTGCCGGCCCCGCCCGCCGAGACCGACCGGCCTGCGGAACCGACCGAGGCTGCCCGGCCGGACGAGGTTCCCGAACCGCCTCCGGCTACCGGGCCCGTGCAGCCTGCCGAGCCGGCGCGCGGTGGGCTGAAGCCGTGGGAAATGCCCACCGCCGCCGTCCCGGTCGCACCGCAGCCCGGGTCGAACTCTCTCTTCTCCAAGCCCGCGGTCGCCCCCGAAGCGGCTTCGGCGAAGCCGGCGGCCCCGGCCGCACAAGGCCCGGCCGATGACGTCGCTCCGCCGGTCGCGGACGTTGTGCCGGCCCCGCAGCCGGAAACCCACCGCTCGCCCGCAGCCGAGCGGGACCCGGCCGAGGCCGGAACCGAGCAGAACGCAGCCGAGCAGAGCGCAGCGGAGCGGAGCGCAGCCGAGCAGAGCGCAGC
>NZ_LRRH01000229.1 GCF_001646785.1 Rhodococcus phenolicus | reverse complement strand
ATCTGTGCAAGTCAGGTCTGATCTCGTTCACACTGATCTCCCGAAAAGCCATGCCCGTCGACCTCCGCGACCTCGCTTGAGCTGTCACAGACGATCGAACGAGCAAACGACGAGACCACCGGCACGGCGCGCCGGTGGTCCCATAACTGGCAATCCAGGTGGTCCCATCACCCTGGCAAAATCAGCTCACACTGGTCCCATACTCATGGCAGACGACACCGCCATGTGCGATGAGCCGCGGTATTTGCGCATGACCTGCACCGCCCCAGCACCGGATGCGATTCGCACTTTCCACGCGAATGCCACCGCCCGAATCTCCAGCCTTAGTGTCCCGATCCGCTTTCGCGAGGTCGCGAACACGCAGGTAGTGGAGCTGAACAGTTTTCTACTCGCAAGTAAGGTCAAGACGCGGGTCAGGCACCAACGAGATGAGCCAAGTCGGGTTTCGCCATTCGGGACGTGACATCACTTCTTCACGGTTTGTGCGAAGATGGCTGAATTGAATTGAATTGAATTGGATTGGATTTGCATGCGCAAGGTCGGATATGTGAACCGTTCTGCGGCCCAGGACCTTAGACGCACAATAGGGGACTACAGGTAATGTCGCTTATAACTTCGGAAGCCGCTGAATGAGGCGGATCGTTGGAGAGAATCCAATCACACGATTGGCGAATTTTCGACGCTCTTTCGTTTCACGAGTCGGTGTCCACGAAGCTCTACGTTGCATCGAGCCAACTCTTCTTCCCAGCCCTTCTCAAGTCCAATTTTCGTTGGGTTGGAATATAGCCCTGCACGCACTTCCGAATCGGTAAGGCGGCGAAACTTCGGAACGAGAGCATCGTCGGGAGATAAGAATTCTTCTTTTCGATGGAGCAACGGTCGGTTAGCGCGTTGGCTGAAATCTTGAAACGACGACTCAAGTGTCGACATCTGGACACCGTATGTCCAATTGAGCTTTGGATGTGGATCGGAATCGAAATCTGGGTATGAGGACCATGAGACTCTACGCCCGCGATGATCAAGCTTTAAGATGTTCCAGTCGTCTGGTCGTCCCGCTGCCACGTATCCGCAGTGCTCGTAGAGTCGAAGCACGATGGGCATGGAAGGCGTTGCTCGCCGGTGCACGTACAATGCTGTTGCCGTTAGTTTTCCGGGTGAGTTTGTCATTGCGCCACGAACGTATGTATCATCACGAAGTTTGAGAAGAAGTCTGTCTGCCCGTGCGCACGCGTCTCGATAGCTGCGAAAGTGGACGCGGATATCTTCCCGGACCGAAATTGGAAGTTCCGAGTGGTTGGGGCGTCCGATGAAGATCGAGGTTCCGAGGTACAGCAGAGCATTGAGAATTGCACGTTTCGCGCCGGACTCGATTCGGGCGGGGTCTGCGCCCTTGCGCACTAATCCAGAGATCTCCGCTCGAGATAAATGTCCTATTAGAGCCAATGTTTCATCGGGAATCTCCTCAAAGACAGGGACTCGTCCACGGGACTCGGCAAAGGAGACGATTTCACCTATTGCCATCGCGACATCAGCGCTCGTTGACCAGTCGTACCGCGAGACAGTATCTTTGGCAAGATATGTAAGGCGATCTTCGGCTGTTCGGAACACGTAGACTATTCCGGGGGCAGGGGAGATGCAGGGTTGTCCTGTGACGCCTTCAACAAACTCTTTCAGTTCTCGCGTTGTGAACAAGTGTTGGAACGTACTGCGCGATGTGAGTACACCGTCGCCATGCTCTGCGCCTGCGATCTGGCTACGTTCCCAACTCAGGCGGCAGCTGACAACAAGTGCTACTCGGGCCAGGTTCCACGCTTCGGTCAAAGTTGACTTACGTTCGCGGACATCTTCGATGACATTCAATACGTACGACAGCATGACGATGTCTCGTGTGTCGCGAGGTCCATCAGGATTGAAGTACGGGTCCCATCCAGCAGCTTCGAACCCCATGCGTTGAAGGCGCCGGACATCTTGAGGGTAAGTCCCGGGGAGTGG
>NZ_LRRH01000065.1 GCF_001646785.1 Rhodococcus phenolicus | reverse complement strand
GCTTCGGCACGGGTGCCGGCGCCGGCGGGGCCTCGGTGACCTCCTCCGGAAGCTTCACTGTCGGAGGTTCGGGACGCGGCGCGGGCCGCTCGACCGGTTGCGGCGCCGTCGCCGTCGACCCCTGACTGAACGAGAATCCGCTCTGGGCCTTGTACCCACCGGATCGGTCCTTGGGTTCGGCCTCGAGCTCCGGGGTCGGCGTCGACGTCAGCGACACCTGCCGCCTCCGGTACAACGTCAGACCGACGACGAGTGCGACGAGGACGACCGCCAAGACGGCCGCGATGATTATCCAGGCTGCGGTACTCACGCACCCATACTGTCAGGCCCGACCGCCGGATTCAGGCGCGGGGAACGAGTTCCCCGCCGCCGGCGTTCTCCTCGGCCGTCTCCACCCCTGCCCGGCCCACATTCGGGCCACCCACATCCTGACCACGCAGCCGCTGCGAGATCACGCGGGTGATTCCGTCGCCGCGCATGCTCACGCCGTACAGCGCGTCGGCGACCTCCATGGTCGGCTTCTGGTGAGTGATCACGATCAGCTGCGACTTCTCCCGCAACTGTTCGAACAGGCCGATCAGGCGCCGCAGGTTCGTGTCGTCGAGGGCTGCCTCCACCTCGTCCATCACGTAGAACGGGGACGGCCGGGCACGGAAGATGGCGACGAGCATCGCGACCGCGGTCAGCGACTTCTCGCCACCGGACAACAGCGACAGCCGCTTGACCTTCTTGCCCGGGGGCCGCGCTTCGACCTCGATGCCGGTGGTGAGCATGTCCGACGGGTCGGTGAGCACGAGCCGGCCCTCGCCGCCGGGGAACAGTTTCGCGAAGACCTGCTCGAATTCGCGTTCCACGTCGGCGTACGCCTCGGTGAACACCTGGAGGATGCGCGCGTCGACCTCCGCGACCACCGACAGCAGGTCCTTGCGGGCGTTCTTGACGTCCTCGAGTTGCGTGGCCAGAAAGTTGTAGCGCTCCTCGAGGGCCGCGAACTCCTCCAGGGCGAGCGGATTGACCTTGCCGAGGGTCGTCAGATCCTTCTCGGCCCGCTTGGCGCGGCGTTCCTGGGTGGGCCGGTCGTACGGGACGGGCTGAGGCGCGACGACCTGTTCGCCGCGTTCGCGGGCCTGCTCGTACTCGGCGATCTCCAGCGCGCTGGGGGGCAACGGGACATCGGGACCGTACTCGGCGATCAGATCGTCGAGCCCGATGCCGTGCTGTTCGAGGATCGTCTGCTCGAGCTGTTCGATGCGCAGTGCCGCCTGGGCGCGGGCCACCTCGTCACGGTGCACGGCATCGGTGAGCTGGTCGCGCTGCGCGGTCAGGTCGCGGACCAGTTCCTTGACCCGCTCGAGTTGCTCGGCGCGTTCGGCGCGCTGACGGGTCAGGGTGTCGCGGTGTTCGAGCGCCTCGGCGACGACCTCGTCGAGGTGCGCGGCGACGCGTGCGCCGGCCTCCGCGACTGCCGCGGCGACCGCCGCGGCCTGCTGCCGGGCGCGCATCGCCCGCTCGGCGCGGGCGCGGGCTTCACGTTCGGCCTGCGCTGCGCGGCGCATCGAGTCCGCCTTGCCGCGCAGCGCCTCGGCACGTTCCTCCGCGGTACGCGCGGCGAGGCGGGCTTCGACCTCGACGGCCCGGACCTCGGCGAGCGCCGCAGCCGCGACTTCGCGTTCGGCGGCCGTGGAGTCGGTGCCCGTGTCGTCGCCGGTGCCGGACTGTTCGTTCTCGGCCAGACGCAGACGTTCCTCGAGCTCGACGAACTTCTCCCGCGCCGCGTCCCGCTCCGTTTCGGCCTCGGCGCGCTGGGATGCGAGCCGGTCGGATTCGGCGTGGGCGTTGCGCGCGGCCTGTCCGAGCCGGCCGAGCTGCTCGTACACCGCGGACATCTCGGCGTCCGACTCGTTGAGTGCGGCGAGGGTCTGTTCGGCGATCTCGGTGCGCGACGCCTGCTCGGCGAGCGCACCGGCCAGGGCGGCGATGAGATCCTCGGAGCGGCGGGTGGCCTGCTCGAGTCCGCGTGCGGAGGTGTCGATCGCCGCCTGGGTCTCGAGAGTGCTGGGTGCGCGGTCGGAACCACCCAGCACCCAGCCGGCACCGGCCAGAGCGCCGGTGCGGGTGACGGCACGCAGGTCCGGGCGCCGCGCGCACAGCTCGGTCGCAGCGGCGAGATCGTCGACGACGACGGTGCGGGCGAGCAGTGCGTCGACTCCGCCTCGCAGGTCGTCGGCACAGTCCACGACGTCGCGGGCCCACCGCGCCCCGGCCGGCAGACCGCCGCCGCTCCCGGGGCCGGCGACACCGGCGGCGACGAATGCGACGCGGCCCTGGTCGGCGTCGTCGAGAGCGGCGACCGCGGCGAGGGCGGCCTGGACCGATTCGGCGGCGATCGCGTCGGCAGCGGGACCGAGCGCCGCCGCGATCGCGGTCTCGAAGCCGGGTTCGACCTGCAACCGTTCCGCGAGGGGGCCGAGCAGACCCGCGTCGGGCCGGTGTTCGAGCAGCCAGGCTGCGCCGTCCTTGCGTTCGAGGCCCATCGACAACGCCTCGATGCGGGCACCGAGGGACGCGACCTCCTTGCCGGCGGCACGTTCGGCGTCCTGTAGCTCCTTGACCCGTTCGTCGGCGAGGCGCAGGGCCTCGAGCGCACGTTCGTGCTGGGCGTCGGCGTCGACCTCGCCGGCGTCGAGGTCGTCGATGCGGGACTGGGCGGTCTCGAACTCGGCCTGCGCCGCGACACCGCGCAGGCGCGCCTCCTCGATGGCGACGGTGAGCCGCGCGACCTCGGCGTCGATGGATTCGGCGCGGGTGCGCATCGTGTCGACCTGGCCGGACAGCCGGGCGAGTCCTTCGCGGCGGTCGGCGACGGCCCGCACCGCGGCCAGGTGCGCCCGTTCGGCGGTGGCGGCCGCTTCCTCCTGCATCGCGAGTTGTTCGCGAGCGGCTTCGAGGGTGCCGTGCGCGATCTCGACGGCCTCGAGGAGTTCGGCTTCCTCTTCCGCGATGCGATCGGCGCGCGCCTCCATCTCGTCGGGGTCCTGCCCGGCCCGGGTCACGGGCGCCTCGTCGAGGTGGCGGGCTCGTTCCTGCGCGATGCGCACGGTCGCGCCGAGTCGTTCGGCGAGCGCGGACAACCGGAACCATGTCTGCGAGGCCGCTTCGGCCCCCGGGGTCAGCCGCGCCACGGCCTGCTCGTGCCGGGCGAGTTCGGCGTTCGCCTCGTCGAAGGCGGCCAGCACATGGTCGAGGCGTTCCCGCACAATGCGTTCCTGCTCGTCCTGTCCGGCGAAGTCGCTGCGGCGGGTGACCAGATCGTCGGCGGCCAAGCGCAGCCGCGCGTCGCGCAGGTCGGCCTGGATGGTCTGGGCGCGCCGCGCGACCTCGGCCTGGCGACCGAGCGGTTTGAGCTGACGGCGCAGTTCGGCGGTCAGGTCGGTCAGGCGCGCGAGGTTGGCCTGCATCGCGTCGAGCTTGCGCACCGCCTTCTCCTTGCGACGGCGGTGCTTGAGGACTCCCGCGGCCTCCTCGACGAATGCGCGGCGATCCTCGGGGCGCGACTCGAGGATCGCGGACAGCCGTCCCTGCCCGACGATGACGTGCATCTCGCGGCCGATTCCGGAGTCGGACAGCAGTTCCTGCACGTCCATGAGCCGGCACGAGCTGCCGTTGATCTCGTACTCTCCGGCACCGTCGCGGAACATGCGGCGGGTGACGGACACCTCGGAGTATTCGATGGGAAGCGCGCCGTCGCTGTTGTCGATGGTCAGGGTGACCTCGGCGCGACCCAGGGGCGGGCGTCCCGCGGTGCCGGCGAAGATGACGTCCTGCATCTTGCCGCCGCGCAGCGCCTTGGCGCCCTGCTCCCCCATCACCCAGGTCAGGGCATCGACGACGTTCGACTTCCCCGAACCGTTGGGTCCGACCACGCAGGTGATGCCGGGTTCGAAACGCAGAGTCGTCGCGGACGCGAAGGACTTGAAGCCCTTGAGCGTCAGACTCTTCAAATACATGAGGAAAAACCCTACCCGGGCGCTACCGCTCGGCGAATCCGGTCAGATCGCCGCGCGCCGGATCCCACGATTCGACGACGAGCCGCACCTCGCCCGGGGTCTGCCCGGAACGCAGCCAGCCGAGAAGCTGCTCGAGTGCGGGACGCGGGCCTTCGGCGATGACGAGCACGCGCCCGTCCGGATGGTTGGTGGCATGTCCGACGAGCCCGAGTTCGAGTGCCCGGGCGCGGGTGAACCACCGGAATCCGACGCCCTGCACCCGGCCGTGGACCCACGCGGTCAGTCGTTCGGCCGGGCCGGTTGCAGGGGTGTTCACCGGTGTCTCCTATTCGTCGGCGGGCTGTGCGGTGCCGGGGTGCGCTGCGCGGACGGTGCCGTCGAACCCGGTGGTGTAGATCGTGTCCGGGTCCCAGCCCGGTCCGTTGCCGAAGGCCACCGACGAGACGAACGGGATGCCCTCGGCGACCCGGCAGCTCTCGCCGGTCTGCGGGTCGACGCGGAGGATCGCGCCGGCGAGGTTCAGCGCGATGTACAGCGCGCCGTCCGGGCCGAGTGTCAGGTCGTCCGGTGCCTGCAGCAGTCCCGGACCGGGCAGATCGATGCTGCGGACCGGACCGGTGAGGTCGGTGGCGGCGAGCACGTGCAGGCGGTTGACCGCTTCGAACGTGGTGACCGTGTACACGGTGTCGCCGTCGACCTCGATGCCGTTGACCGAGCCGAGGTCGGTGCGCAGCACGGTGGCCTCACCGCCGTCGCCGGCCGCGCGGCTCAGGCCGACGGCGCCGATGTCGCGGGAGGTGAGCAGCGACCCGTCGGGCAGCACCCCGAGACCGTTCGGCATGACGATCCCGGTCGCGACGGTGCGGCGTTCGCCGGTGTCGAGATCGATCGTGTCGATCGTGCCGTCGGGCGTGTTGTTCAGGCCGGACGCGGCGGTGTTGCCGACGTTCAGGTAGGTGGTGGCTCCGTCGACGACGATGCCACCGGGCCCGGTGACGTCGTCGAGGACCGTACCGACCGTGCCGTCGGAGGCGACGCGCCGCAGAGCGCCGTCACCGGCGAGCGCACCGCCGGAGACGAGCAGCCCCCCGCGCCCGTCGAATTCCAGATTTTCGAGCACCCCGAGCCCGGACGTCACCGTGCTCACGGTGCGCGGTGCGCAGGCCGTAGTGCCGGCGTTCGCGGTCGGCACCGCGATCATCGCCGAAACGGTCGCAGCCGCAACCCCGACCGCGATCCGCATCGTGTGTTCCCCCACTGTTCCCCCTCGAAATCCACCGACCGTGGCCGCTCAGGCGTCCGCGGTGATCGTCAGGCTCACCTTCGTGCCGGCCTTGAGAGTACGGCCGACCGTGCACACCTTGTCGACGGACCGCTCGACCAGCGTGAGCAGACGCTGCTGGGCGTCTGCGTCGAGTTCCGACAGGTCCAGGACCATCTCCTCCTCGAGGTGCGGATACACCTCGTTCTCCCGGTCCGCGGCCCCGGACACCTTGATGGTGGCGTCGTAGTCGTCGCCCAGCCGACGCGACAGCGGGAAGTCCGAGCTCATGCCGGAGCAGGCGGCAAGCGCGATCTTCAGCAGCTCACCGGGAGTGAACACGCCCTCGACGGTCTCGGAGCCGATGA
Source organism: Rhodococcus phenolicus (assembly GCF_001646785.1). Lineage (GTDB taxonomy): Bacteria > Actinomycetota > Actinomycetes > Mycobacteriales > Mycobacteriaceae > Rhodococcus > Rhodococcus phenolicus. The sequence goes on along the minus strand of NZ_LRRH01000065.1, from coordinate 53,702 downwards.
GAACTTCGGCGCCGCGAGAGCTGCGTCCCGTGTAGCGGCGGGTGCCGGTGCGCTCGACCCACAGTTCGGTGGTCGGGGTGTCGGGAGTCTGATCAGCCATGGCACGAATCCTGCCACGGCACACCGACGGCTCCGTCACCGAGGATCGTCGGCGGCCGTCCACTCGACCGGCGGGGGCGAAGCGCGGTCGGGTCCGGCGGCGACGAGTTCCTCGGCGATCCGCACCACCGCGATGTTGCGTTCCTGCGACAGCCGGCGCAGCAGCTCGAACGCATGCACGGCGTCGATGTGGAATCGCTCCATCAGCATGCCCTTGGCCTGGCCGATCGTGTCGCGGCTCGCCAGGGCGGAGGTCATCTCCCGGTGGGCCGACGCCGCGGCGGACGCCAGGGCGGCGTGGGTGCCGAGCATCTCGGCGGTGGCTTCGTCGGAGCGGTCGAATCCTGCCGCGCGGAAGCTGTACAGGTTCAGTGCCCCGAGGGTCGAGCGCTGGCTGTACAGGTGAACCGTGAGCATGCTCAGGACTCCGGCCTCGACCGCGGCCCGCGCGTATCGGGGCCACCGCGTCTCCTCGCGCAGGTCGTCGGCTCGGACCGTCATGTCCCGGGTAGCGGCATCGAGGCACGGACCTTCCCCGAGGGCGACCTGGACGGCGGCCAGTTCGGCCGGCAGGGCCGAAGTCGCTGCTTTCGATTCGAATCGCCTGCGACCGCCGACGACGAGAACGTCGGCGCAGTCGGCGCCCGGAATCAGCTCCACGGCAGCCTCGGTGACCCGCCGGAGAACCTCGTCGACGTCGGCGGGGACTGCGAACTCCCGGGCGAGCTGGGCCATGCGGGGTCCCAGGTCCTCCGGTTCGGTGGAAACAGCCATACTTGGATTGTGCCCTCGAACGGCGGCGCGGACCTGCCGGTCCGACACGTTCCGGCCCGGTGGATTCGGTGCGCGGTGCGCGGGGAACCCAGCGGCGGGAACACACTCGGAGGTGGACGATGACATCGAATCCGGAACCGATTCCGGACGAGTTGGCGGTCGTCTACGCCCGCATGTCCGGATTGCTTCTGTCGGAACACACCGTCGCGACAGTGCTCGAGCTGATCACCTCGCTCGCCAAGGACACGCTGCCCGGCTCGGCCGGAGCCGGGGTCACCTTGTTCTCCTCGGACGCGACCGCGACCACGTCCGCGGCGACCGACCCGATCGTCGAACACCTCGACGCGCTGCAATACGAACTCGGCCAGGGTCCGTGCCTGAGCGCCGCCCAGGAGCAGGTTGTCGTGCGCGTCGACGATCTGACGACCGAACGTCGGTGGTCGCAGTGGTCCGCCCGCGCCGCCGCAGAGGGAATGCGGTTGACGGTGAGCGCACCGTTGAACTCCGCCGGACGCCCCCTCGGCGCGATCAAGGCCTATTCGGTCCATCCGCAGACCTACTCCGCGACAAGCGAAGACATCCTGCAGCGTTTCTCCGCCCAGGCCGCGATCCTGCTCGCCAACATCCACACACTCAGCGACGCCGAGCAGCTCAGCGAGCGGCTCAAGCAGTCCCTGCGGTCCCGCGACACCATCGCCACGGCCAAGGGAATCGTCATGTTGCGCGAGCATCTCGACACGGATGCCGCGCTGCGGTGGCTGCTCGAACAGTCCGGGCGCCGTCGCGTCCCCGTCCAGCAGCTGGCCGCGGAGATCATCGCGTCCGTCGCCGGCGCCGTGGACTGAGGAGCGAGGATGCGGTACCTGCCCGACGGTGAACACCGGCACCGATTCCTGGCCGCTGTGCGCGCCACCGGACTGTCGCTCGAAGAGCTCTGGTTGCGGTACTTCGGTCTCGGCGGCGACGCCGGCAAGATCGAGATCGACGCGTATCTCAGTGGCCTGGCACCGTTGTCGTCGCTCCAGCACGATCTGCTGGCCCACGCGATCAACGAACGACTCGACGAGATCGCTCCCCCGCGCGCCCCCTACGCCGAGGAACTCCCCCGGAACTCGGATTCCCCGCCTCCGACCGAATACGAATTCGACACCGGTGACGGACCGGATGCCACACCCGGGACCGACGCCGCCCGCGACTGACCGGACGCGAACCGGGAAAGGTCAGATGCGTCGAATCCGCGGTCGCGGCTGGCACTTCGGGCAACTGTAGGACGAGCGGTTCATGAACTTCTCACGGCGGATCGCGGTGCCGCAGCGCGAGCAGGGCCGGTTCTCCTGGCCGTACACGTCGAGGGAGCGGTCGAAGTAGCCGGATTCTCCGTTGACGTTGACGTAGAGCGCGTCGAACGAGGTACCGCCCTGGGTCAGGGCCTCCCCCATCACGTCCCGCGCCGCGTCGAGCACCGTCCTCAGCTTGGGCCGTGACAACGTGTCGGCGATGCGGTTGCCGTGAAGCTGTGCGCGCCACAGGGATTCGTCGGCGTAGATGTTGCCGACGCCGGACACCACGGTCTGGTCGAGCAGCGCACGCTTGATCTCGGTGTGCTTGCCCCGCAGGACCTTCACGACGGCGTCGGCATCGAAGCTGGGATCCATCGGGTCGCGGGCGATGTGCGAGACCGGCACCGGCAGCAGATCACCGTCGACCTCGACGAGCGGCGCCAGAGCCCAGCCGCCGAAGGTCCGCTGGTCCACGAATCGAAGATCCGCACCGTTGTCGAGCACGGCGCGGATACGCAGATGCTTCTCGTCGGGCACCGACGGGGGCTGCACGAGCATCTGCCCGCTCATGCCCAGGTGCACGACCAACGCGAGATCGGCCGGTTCGAGCACCAGCCACAGGTACTTGCCGCGTCGCTGCACTGCCGCGACCGACTGCCCGGTCAGCTGCAGTGCGAGGTCGCGCGGGCCGGGTTCGTGCCGTCGCACCGCACGCGGATGCAGAACCTGCACGGATTCGATCGTCGCACCGAGCACGTGCTCGTGCAGGCCGCGACGGACCACCTCGACCTCGGGAAGTTCCGGCACCGCGGATCAGTTCTGTTCGGTGCCGGTCTCGCCCGACGCAGTGCTGTCCGACGCGGTCTCGTCCGCCTCGGATCCCGCGCCGTCGGTCAGCGACTGCCATGCGGTGGCCGCCGCCTTCTGCTCGGCTTCCTTCTTGGTGCGACCGATGCCGACACCCAGCGCGGAACCGCCGATGATGACCGTCGCCGTGAACTCCTTGTCGTGGTCGGGTCCCGTGGCGGAGATCTCGTAGACGGGGACACCCACGCCACGCTCGGCGGTGAGTTCCTGCAGGCTGGTCTTCCAGTCGAGTCCGGCGCCGAGTCGCGGACCTCGTTCGAGGAGGTCGGAGAACAACCGCAGCACGACGCCCCGGGCGACGTCGATACCGTGTTCGAGATGGACGGCGCCGAGCAGCGATTCCATGCCATCGGCGAGGATGCTCGCCTTGTCGCGGCCGCCGGTCAGTTCCTCGCCCTTGCCTAGCAGCAGGTGCACACCGAGACCGCCCTCACCGAGGCCCCGCGCGACCTCCGCGAGCGCGTGCATGTTCACCACGCTCGCGCGGATCTTCGCGAGTTCGCCTTCGGATCTGTCCGGGTGCGTGAGGTACAGCTTCTCCGTGACCGTGAGGCCGAGAACCGCATCGCCGAGGAATTCGAGGCGCTCGTTGGTCGGGAGCCCCCCGTTCTCGTAGGCGTACGACCGATGCGTGAGCGCCAGCCTCAGCAGTTCCGGGTCCAGAGTCACGCCGAGGGCGGCGAGGAGAGATGCGTGATCCTCCTCGCCGCCCACGGACGATGTGTTCATCGACTTGTTCGTCACGATGCCAACCGAATCAGACGGCAGCGGTCACCTGACGGCCGTTGTACGTGCCGCACGACGGGCACGCCACGTGAGGCAGCTTCTTCTCGCCACAGCCGCGGTTCGGGCAGGTGACGAGGGTCGGCGCAGTGGTGTTCCACTGGCTGCGCCGCGACCGGGTGTTGGAACGCGACATTCTGCGCTTGGGGACGGCCACGTCTACTTCTCCTCGTTGTTCTTGCTGTCAGGTGCACTGCTGGGTCCTTCGGATCCTGCGCCGATGGCAGCTGCCAACCCAGCCCAGCGAGGATCGATTATTTCATGCCCGTGCCCGGATTCCGCAATCGCCAGGCGAATGCCGCATTCGGGGCACAGTCCCGCACAGTCGTCGCTACACAACGGCCGCAGCGGAAGCTCCAGTCCGACGGCGTCGACGATGACCGGTTCCAGATCGATCTCGTCGTCCACCATCCGATAGATCTCGTCCTCTTCGGTGGTCTGCTCCGTGACGCTGTTCGGGTAGGCGAACAGCTCCGTGAGATACAGGTCCACCGAACCGGTGAACGGCTCGAGGCACCGCGAGCACTCGCCGACGGTGTCGGCGCGGACGGTGCCCGTCACGAGCACGCCCTCCGACACGGCTTCGAGTCGCAGATCGAGTTCCACGTCGGTGCCCTCTTCGATCGCGACGAGGTCGAGACCGATACGGGACGGCGACGGCACGACCCGGTTCACCGTTCGCATCGACCCCGGCCGACGGCCGAGGGAGATCACGTCCAGCACGAGACCCTCGTCCCGGGCGGGACGAGACGCACTGTGATGACGGGCAGACACTGGAACTCGCTTTCGGATCGACGGCACGAGGCCGCCTGGTTGTACTGGGCAACCCCCCAATGGTACGCGACGGGAGGTGCCCCGGCGAAATCCGGCCGCTCGGCGAGCGTTCAGCGACGCCGTTCGGCGCGCCAGTCCGCTTCCGCGTAGTCCGGAGCCCCGGAGGTGCGCAACTGCTGCCGGCCCCGCCCCACCGAACGCAGTGTCGTATCGAGGATTTCCTCGAAATCGGCGAGTTTGCGGTCGACGTACTCGTCGCACTCGGTGCGCAGGCGGTCCGACTCGGCGTGGGCACCGTCGATCACCCGGGCCGATTCGGCGTGGGCCGCCTGCACGACCTCGGTCTGCGACACCAGCCGTGCCTGCTCGGCCTCACCGTCGGCGACGGAGCGCTCGTAGGACGCCTTGCCGGACTCGATCATGCGGTCCGCCTCGGCGCGCGCCCGGCCGGTGACGGCCTCGTACTGCCGCTGGCCGTCGGCGATCGTGTCCTCGGCCTCGGCCCGGGCGTCACGGACGAGTTCGTCGGCGTGCGCCCGCGCCTCGTGCACCATCCGATCGGCCTGGTCCTTGGCGTCGGCGAGCATGCGATCGGCGTCCGCGCGGGCCTTCTCGAGCAGCGCCCGCGCCTCGTCGTCGGCGTCGCCGACGGTCTTGTCTGCGAGGGCGCGGGCGTCGCCGACGAGCCGGTCACGATGGTCGAGCACGTCCTGCGCGTCGTCGAGCTCGCCGGGAAGCGCGTCGCGTACGTCGTCGAGGAGCTCGAGAACGTCCCCGCGCGGTACCACGCAACTCGCGGTCATCGGAACACTGCGTGCTTCCTCGACGATCGCGACAAGTTCGTCGAGTGCCTCGAATACCCGGTACACGCCCAACCCCAATCCTCGTCCGACCCGGCCGGTGCGGCCGCGGCCAGCTGCCAGTCTGCCGCAGGTGCAGCGGTGCGGCTCGACGCGCGCGGGCGTGTCGGCGAACCGGTGCCCGAGTTGTCGAAACCGTTATCCGCCGGACGTGCCGGGGCTACTTCGCCGCGGCGCGTTCCGCGATCCGCGCGAGCAGCCGCTTGTGGACCGTCGCGGGGAGCATGTCCGCGACGTCACCGCCGTACGTCGCGACCTCCTTGACGAGTGAGCTCGACAGGTAGCTGTAGGCGGGATTGGTCGCGATGAACAGGGTGTCGACACCGGTGAGCTTGTGGTTCATCTGCGCCATCTGCAGCTCGTAGTCGAAGTCGTTGGCGCCGCGGAGACCCTTGACGATCGCCGTGATGCCGTGTGCCTTCGCGTAGTCGACGAGCAGTCCCTGCCAGGCATCGACGCGGACGTTCCCGAGGTGCGAGGTGGCCTCGGCCAGCATTTCGAGCCGCTCGGGCACGGTGAACATGCCCTGCTTGTTCGGGTTGATCATCACGGTGACGACGACCTCGTCGAACTGCAGCGCGGTTCGGCTGATGACGTCGAGGTGCCCGTTGGTGACAGGGTCGAAGGATCCAGGACAGACGGCGCTGCTCATGATTCAGCACCGTAGCAGGTGGCGACCTCGATCCGGGTCTCCCCGTACTTGCGGACACGGCCGGCCTCGAGCGCCTCCGGCCAGGTTGTTTCCGGTGACCGCGAGGACCTTTCGAGCACCACCACCGAGCCGTCGCCGACCCAGCCGCCGTCGACGAGCGCAGCCAGCAGGCCGGACACCGCGTCTTCCGTCACCGCATACGGCGGATCCGCCAGCACCAGGTCGTAGACGCGGTCCGGGCTGCCGGCGAGGACGGTGGACACCGGCGCCGCGCGCAACACCGCACCGGTCAGCCCGAGCTCGGTGATGTTCTCTCGGATCACCGCCGCGGCCTTGGCGTCGGATTCGACGAGCAGCGCGTACGCGGCGCCCCGGGAGAGGGCTTCGAGGCCGAGCGCACCGGAGCCCGCGTAGAGATCCAGCACCGAGGCCCCGTCCAGATCCATCCGTGCATCGAGGGAACTGAACAGTGCCTCGCGCACGCGTTCGGATGTGGGCCGGGTACCGCGGGGCGGCACCTTCAGGCGCCGCCCCCCGGCCCGGCCCGCGACGATCCGTGTCACTCGGCGCTTTCCTCGGTGGCCACGACCACGAGCAGATCGCCGCCCTCGACCTGCTGCACGCCACCGATCGCGAGACGGGTGATCTGCCCACCGCGCGGCGCGGTGATCGCGGCTTCCATCTTCATCGCCTCGATCGTGGCGACGGTGTCCCCGGCGGCGACCTTGTCACCCTCACCGACGACGAGGGTGACGGTGCCCGCGAACGGAGCTGCGACGTGACCGGGGTTGTTCCGGTCGGCCTTCTCCGCGGCCGGGACCTCCGAGGCGATCGACCGGTCCCGCACCGAGACGGGACGCAGCTGGCCGTTGAGGATGCACATCACGGTGCGGAAACCACGCTCGTCCGCATCGGAGATCGCCTCGAGGCCGATGAGCAGTTCGACGCCCTTGTCGAGCTTGACGCGATGTTCCTCGCCCTGGCGCAGGCCGTAGAAGAACTGGTTCGCCGACAGTTCGGAGGTGTCGCCGTAGGCGTCGCGATGCTCTTCGAACTCGCGGGTCGGTGCCGGGAACAGCAGCCGGTTGAGGGTGGCGCGACGTTCGAGCGAGCCGGCGCCGAGTGCCTTCTCGTCCTCCGGCGCGAGTTGCGTTTCGGCCTTCGGCTCGCTGCGACCGGCCAGCGCTTTGCTGCGGAACGGTTCCGGCCAGCCGCCGGCCGGAGTGCCCAGTTCACCGCGCAGGAACCCGACCACCGAATCCGGGATGTCGAACCGGCCCGGCTCCGCGGCGAAATCGTCGACGGACACACCCGCACCGACCAGGTGCAGCGCGAGATCGCCGACGACCTTCGACGACGGGGTGACCTTGATCAACCGGCCCAGCAACCGGTCCGCGCCCGCATAGGCGGCCTCGACGTCCTCGAAGCGGTCACCCAGGCCCAGCGCGATGGCCTGCTGTCGCAGGTTCGACAGTTGACCGCCGGGAATCTCGTGGGTGTAGACCCGGCCGGTCGGCGCGGGCAGCCCGGACTCGAACGGCGCGTACACCTTGCGCAGCGCCTCCCAGTACGGCTCCAGGTCGCACACCGCCTGCAGGTCCAGGCCGGTGTCGAACTCGCCGTTGGCCGCGGCCGCGACGATCGCGGACAGCGCCGGCTGGCTGGTGGTGCCGGCCAGGGCCGCCGACGCACCGTCGACCGCGTCCGCGCCGGCCTGCCAGGCCGCCAGGTAGGTGGCGAGCTGACCGCCGGGGGTGTCGTGGGTGTGCACGTGCACGGGCAGGTCGAAGTTGGAGCGCAGCGCCGAGACGAGAGTCGCGGCGGCGGGGGCGCGCAGCAGCCCGGCCATGTCCTTGATCGCCAGCACGTGCGCGCCGGCCTCGACGATCTGCTCGGCGAGCTTCAGGTAGTAGTCGAGCGTGTAGAGGGTTTCGTTCGGGTTCGACAGGTCGCCGGTGTAGGACAGGGCGACCTCGGCGACGGTGGTGCCGGTCTCGCGCACCGCGTCGATCGCCGGACGCATCTGGTCGACGTTGTTCAGCGCGTCGAAGATCCGGAAGATGTCGATACCGGTGTCCGCGGCCTCCTGCACGAACGCGCGGGTGACCGCCTCCGGGTAGGGGGTGTAGCCGACGGTGTTGCGCCCGCGCAGCAGCATCTGCAGGTTGATGTTCGGGATCGCCTCGCGCAGCGCGGCCAGGCGCTCCCACGGGTCCTCGTGCAGGAACCGCAGCGCCACGTCGTAGGTGGCACCGCCCCACGCCTCGATGGACAGCAACTCGGGGGTCATCCGCGCCACGTGCCCGGCGACGGTGAGCAGGTCCTTGCTGCGCACCCGGGTCGCGAGCAGCGACTGGTGGGCGTCACGGAAGGTGGTGTCGGTGACCGCGAGGGCCTTCTGCTCGCGCAGCGCACGCGCGAAACCTTCGGGGCCGAGCTCGAGCAGCCGCTGCCGCGAACCGGCCGGGGGCTGGGCCGTCAGGTCGATCGCGGGCAGCTTGTCGTGCGGATACACCGTGGTGGGGCGCTGGCCGTGCGGCTTGTTCACCGTCACGTCCGCCAGGTACCGCAGGATCTTGGTGCCGCGGTCCGCGGAGGAGCGCTGCGTCAGCAGCTGCGGGCGTTCCTCGATGAAGGAGGTGGTGACGTTTCCGGCCCGGAAGTCCGGGTCGTCGAGCACCGCCTGCAGGAACGGGATGTTCGTGGCCACGCCACGGATCCGGAACTCGGCGACCGCGCGCCGCGCCCGCGCGACCGCGGCCTCGAGGTTACGGCCCCGGCAGGTCAGCTTGACCAGCATCGAATCGAAGTGGGCGGAGACCTCCGCGCCGACCGAGGTACCACCGTCGAGGCGGATACCCGCGCCTCCGGGGGTGCGGTAGCCGGTGATGCGGCCGGTGTCCGGGCGGAAACCGTTGGCCGGGTCCTCGGTGGTGATGCGGCACTGCAGCGCCGCACCGCGGATCGCGACGGAATCCTGCGACAGCCCCAGATCCGACAGGGACTCACCGGAGGCGATGCGCATCTGCGCCTGCACCAGGTCCACGTCGGTGATCTCCTCGGTCACCGTGTGCTCGACCTGGATGCGCGGGTTCATCTCGATGAACACGTGCCGGCCCTGCTTGTCGAGCAGGAACTCGACCGTGCCGGCGCACTCGTAACCGATCTGCTTCGCGAACGCGACCGCGTCCGAGCAGATCTTCTGCCGCAGTTCCTCCGACAGGTTCGGTGCCGGCGCCAGCTCGATCACCTTCTGGTGGCGACGCTGCACCGAGCAGTCCCGCTCGAACAGGTGCATCACGTTGCCGTGCTTGTCGGCGAGGATCTGCACCTCGATGTGGCGGGGATCGACGACGGCCTGCTCGAGGAACACGGTCGGGTCCCCGAATGCGGCGTCGGCCTCACGCGAGGCGGCCTCGATGGATTCGCGCAGCTGGCTGCGCTCGGCGACTCGGCGCATACCACGCCCGCCGCCACCGGCGACGGCCTTGACGAACACCGGGAATTCCATGTTCTCGGCAGCGGCGAGCAGCGCCTCGACGTCGGACGACGGTTCGGACGAGGCGAGCACCGGCAGACCGGCGGCCTTGGCGGCGGCGATCGCGCGGGCCTTGTTGCCGGTCAGCTCGAGCACCTCGGCGGGAGGACCGATGAAGGTGATGCCGGCCTCCGCGCACGCTGCGGCCAGGTCGGGATTCTCGGACAGGAATCCGTAACCCGGGTAGATCGCGTCGACACCCGCGGACTTCGCGGCCGAGACGATCTCCTCGACGGACAGGTACGCGCGGACCGGGTGCCCTTCCGTACCGATCTGGTACGACTCGTCGGCCTTGAGCCGATGCAGCGACTTACGGTCTTCGTACGGGAACACCGCGACGGTTCCGGCACCCAGTTCGTAGGCAGCACGGAACGCGCGGATTGCGATCTCGCCACGGTTGGCGACAAGCACTTTCGAGAACATTGGACGACGGTACCGCGCCGAAACACGCCGATTTACCCACCTGTTCCACATTGTGGGACGACGGCCCGGCTCACCGGGACTGAAACGATGCAGTTCGCGAATCGGTAACTCGCAGGTAATACCATGGATGTGCTCGTTTTAACCTCACGGTCCCGGCCGGCGGCCGGTGCGCAGAACGTTACGCGGTGACGGCGTCAGGATTTCTCGAGATATTCGACCCGGTCGGTGTCGAGCGCCGCGGTGACCATCCGCGCCAGACCGGGATGCTCGTCCAGCCCCGGGTCCTCGTCGGTCACCGCCCGCGCGAACGTCTGCGCCGCGGCGATGACCTCCACATCGTCGACGAGCGAGAGCAGCCGCAGCGTCGACGCCGTGCCGGACTGCGCGACCCCGAGCACGTCGCCCTCGCGACGCTGCTGCAGGTCGAGTTGCGCCAGCGCGAATCCGTCGGTGGTCCCGGCCACGGCGTCGAGACGCATCATCGCCTGCGAGCCGGGCCGGCTGTCGGTGACGAGCAGGCACAGTCCCTGGTGTCCCCCACGACCGACGCGACCGCGGAGCTGATGCAGCTGGCTGACACCGAACCGGTCGGCGTCGACGATCACCATCACCGTCGCCTTGGGCACGTCCACACCGACCTCGACGACGGTCGTGCACACCAGCACGTCGATCTTCCCGGCCCCGAAGTCCAGCATCACCGCGTCCTTCTCGTCCGCGGGCAACCGGCCGTGCAGCAATCCGACGCGCAGGTGACTCAATGCGCCGGTGGACAGCTCCTCGTACTGCTGCAGCACCGACTTCGTCTCCGGCGGCTCGGCACCGGCACGCGCACCCTTCCCGCTCCGGCCGCCACGGCCCTTCGCGGTGCCGCGGTCCGGTTCGGCGTCCTCGAGGACGAAGAAGTCGGCGTCGGCGTCCTCGTCCGCCTCGCCCTCCCCGATGCGCGAGCACACCACATAGGCCTGCCGTCCTTCCGCGACCTCCTCACCGATCCGCTCCCATGCACGGGCGACCCAGCCCGGATGCACCTTCGCCGGCACGACCCGGCTGACGATCGGCGAGCGCCCGCGCGGCAGCTCGGTCAGGGTGGAGACCTCGAGGTCGCCGAGGACGGTCATCGCGATCGTCCGCGGGATCGGGGTCGCGGTCATCACCAGCACGTGCGGGCTGGCCCCGTCGCGGCCCCGATTGCGCAGCGCGTCGCGCTGTTCGACGCCGAAGCGGTGCTGTTCGTCGATCACGACGAGACCGAGATCGAAGAAGTTCACACCCTGCTGGATCAGTGCATGGGTGCCGATGACGATCCCGGCGTCGCCGTTGACGGCGTCGAGCAGGGCCTGCCGTTTCCGGGCCGCGGGCATCGACCCCGTCACCAGGGTGACCTTGGTCGCAAGCTCGTGGGCGCCGAGCTCACCGGCCGCGGCCAGGTCCCCGAGCATCGACGTCAGCGACCGGGCGTGCTGCGCGGCGAGCACCTCGGTCGGGGCGAGCAGCGCACACTGGTGGCCGGAGTCGATGACCTGCAGCATCGCGCGCAACGCCACGATGGTCTTGCCCGAGCCGACCTCGCCCTGCAGCAGCCGGTTCATCGGATGCGACACCGACAGGTCCGCGGCGATCTCGTCGGCGACCGCGAGCTGCCCGGCGGTCAACTCGAACGGCAACCGCCGGTCGAATTCCGTGGCGATACCGTCGTCGCGGCGCGCGCAGACCGGGGCGGTGCGCACGGCGACGTCGTGGCGGCGACGGGCGAGCACCAGTTGCAGTGCGGTGGCCTCGTCGAAGCGCAGCCGCGACCGCGCGGCGCTCACCTGGTCCTTCGTGTCCGGCAGGTGGATGGTGCGGAGCGCCTCGTCCAGTCCGACGAGGGCGTGCTCGCGGCGCACCCAGTCCGGCAGGGGGTCGTCGACGACCTCGAGCTGGTCGAGGATCTGCCGCACACAGCGCATCACGGTCCACGATTCGACGTCGCGCGTGGCCGGGTACATCGGGATCAGCGCCCGGTCGAAGATCGACATGTCGATGCCGTCGCTGCCCTGCGCGCTGCGTGCCATCCCGGCCAGAGCGCCGGCACCGCGCACGCGGCCCGGTGCGGGTGCCGCTCCCCCGACCTCCGCGTCGCGTGGCTCGGGGAGGATCACGTAGCTGGGATGGGCGAGGCTCCACTTGTCCCGGAAATACTTGACGGTGCCGGAGAACATGCCGCGCACGCCGGGCTTGATGTTGTACTTCACCTTGTGCGGGTTGAAGAAGGTCACGTCGATCTTCTGCCGGTCCGACACCAGCACCACCGCGAGCCGCGTACCGGGCCGGCTCTTCATCCGCACCTCGTCGGCCTTCTCGACCCGCGCGATGATCGTGACGTGCTGGCCTTCCTCGGGCTGCGCGTCGCCGAGTTCCGCGCCCTGCGTCGCGTACCGGTGCGGGTAGTGGCGCAGCAGGTCCTCGACGGTCGACATGCCGAATGCGTCGAACAGGGCGTCGGCGGTCTTGCGGCCGAGAAGATGATCGAGTCGGTCCGCGAGTGTCGCCACTGCCGTCCTTCCGCCGTGCCGGCTTCTGCTCGGTGCGGCTATTCGACACCGAGTTGCAGCAGGTCGCTGCCCTGCCCACCGTGATACACCACGACCTCCACCTCGGGATGGTGCGCATCGAGGTGGGCGGTCAGCTGCTCGGTGAGGTCCTCGGGAGCGTCGGACCCGACCAGCATCGTCACGAGCTCTCCGCCCGCGGCGAGGACCTTGTCGAGAAGCGACGCGCCCGCTGCCACCAGATCATGCTCGATGACTACGACATCGTGTCCCGCCAGGCCCAGACTGTCACCCGGCTCGCACGTTCCCACCCAGGTCAGGGCACGTTCCTGCGCGACGCGCAGCGAACCCCAGCGGGTGGTCGCGGCGGCCTCGGTCATCGTGAACGCGTCGTCCACGGAGTCCCGTCCCGCGTCGTGCACGGCAAGGGACGCGAGTCCCTGCACCATCGACCAGCTGGGCAGGAACATCACCGCCCGATGGTCCTCGCGGGCCGCGGCACCGACCGCGACGAGATTCTGCTCGCTGAGCGATCCGTTGGGCAGCACCAGCACCTCCGGAGCATCGACGGCGCGGATCGCGTCGAGCAGCCCCGGGATCGTCATCGGGCGATCGGCCCGGACGACGACGGCACCCTCCGCCTCGAACAACTGCGCCGCGCCGTCACCCTCGACGACGGCGAGCACGGCCCGGCCCGACGCCGCGGGCGGATGCCGGTGCTCACCGGCGCAGCTGTCCCCGTGGACCGCGTCGAGCGCGAAGCACGTGATCTCGATGCGGTGGAGACGTCCTGCGGCCAGACCCGCCTCCACGGCGGCGCCGGGGTCGCAGCAGTGCACGTGCACGGACCATGTGCCGGCGCCGTCGCCCACCACCGCCACGGAGTCGCCGAGTGCGTCGAGGCGAGTTCGCAGCGTCTCCAGGTGCTCGTCGTCGGAGTCGCTCACGAAGTACATGACCTCGTAGTCCTGAGTTTCGCGGGTGACGTCGTGGACGAGGGTGTCGTCGAACCGGGAGTCGTCCGGTCTCGCCGCGGAACGCACCGGCGGCACGGGCCGCGTGGTGAGGGTCAGGCACCGGTCCGGCCGTTGCCCGGTCACGACCTCGACGAGTGCGTCGAGCAGGATCAGCAGGCCCAGTCCCCCGGCATCGACGACACCGGCCTCGGCGAGGACGTCGAGCTGCGTGACGGTGTGCTGCAGGGCGGCTGCGGCGGCGTCCGCGGCCGCGAGTGCGACGTCCGCGGGTGTCGCGCCGGCGCCGAGCCGGGAAGCACCGGCGGCCGCGGCGTGCAGGACGCTCACGATGGTGCCGTCGGCGGGTGTGCTCAGCGCGCGCATCACCTCGGCGGCTGCGCGATCGAGCGCCCGCGCCAGGCCGGCCGCGTCGAGCGGGTCGTCGGTGGCGGTGGCGTCGGCCATTCCGCGCAGCATCTGCGCGAGGATCACCCCGGAGTTGCCGCGCGCTCCGGTGAACGCGCCGCGCGCGAGAGCCTCGAGGACACCGGCCGCGCTGTCCGACGTGCCGGACGAGTGGAGACCGTCCACCGCGGCACGTACGGTGATCAGCAGGTTCGTGCCGGTGTCGCCGTCCGGGACGGGAAAGACGTTGAGGACGTTGATCTCGTCGCGACGCTCCTCGATGGCCTTCAGGCCGAGTTCCGCCCAGCGACGGAGCGCCCGTGCGTCCACCGCGTCCCCGGCTTCGAACAACTGTGGACACCCCTTCCCCCAACGCACCGAATTCCGATGCCGAAAGGGTAACCGCGTGGGCGGGAGGAGGCCGGTTTGGTCATCCGCCACCGGATTCGCTACTCTTGCAGGGTTGCCTCGCACGGGTAGCGACAGTTTCCCGTGTTCGTAGGTCGAGAATGACAATATCCACTACATAACAAGGAGTTCGCGACATGGCTGCCGTCTGCGACGTATGCGCCAAGGGCCCCGGCTTCGGGAAGTCGGTCTCGCACTCGCACCGGCGTACCAATCGTCGCTGGAACCCGAACATCCAGAGCGTGCGCGCCCAGGTTTCCCCGGGCAACACCCGCAAGGTCAACGTGTGCACCTCCTGCCTGAAGGCGGGCAAGGTCGTTCGCGGCTGATCGAGTCGAGACCACACGCGAGTACCCCCGGCGATCATCGTCGGGGGTACTCGCGTTTTGCCGAGTGTACGACGGCAGCTAATGTGCGAAATGTGACCGAAACTCCTGTGACCGACCTCTCCGCGAGCAGCACCGGTGCGTCCGAGGCCTCCCCGTCGCACGTCAGCGTGACCGACGGAGTCCTGCGTATCGCCGTGGCGACCGCCGAGAACGGCACCTCCCTGTCCCCCGCCGGAGTCGATCAGGGCACCGCCGCGTTGCGCGCCGCCGGACCCGAGATCGGCGCCGTCCTCCTGGTGGGTGAGGGCTCCAACTTCTGTGCCGGCGGAAACGTGCGCGGATTCGCCGGCGCCGACGACCGCCGCGAGCACGTCCGCGACATCGCCCACCGCTTCCACGAGTTCGTGCTGGCCCTCGACGCCGTGGGTGTGCCCGTCGTCGCGGCGGTGCACGGCTGGGCCGCGGGCGCCGGAATGAGCATCGTGCTGCACGCCGACATCGCACTCGGTGGTCCGTCGACGAAGCTGCGCGCCGCCTACCCGTCGATCGGGTACACGCCGGACGGCGGCATGTCCTGGACACTGCCGCGGGTCGTCGGTGTCGCGCGGGCCCGCGAGATGATCCTCACCGACTCCGTCCTCGGGGCGGACGAGGCGGTTCGCCTCGGAGTGCTGAGCCGGCTCGTCGCCGACGACGAGATCGAGAGCGAAGCGCTGCGGATCGCACGGACACTCGCCAACGGCCCCACGGCGGCCTACGCAGGGATCCGCCGGCTCGTGGCCGAGTCCGACCACCGGACGCTCGCCGAGCAGCTCGACGCCGAACTGGAGTCGATCTCGGCGGCCGCGGTGTCGCCGACCGGTATCGAAGGCGCGAACGCGTTCGTCGAGAAACGCCGCCCCGATTTTTCGGCGCTGAAGCAGAACTGACCCGGCGCGGGCCGGTGGTCAGGCCAGGCGCCAGTCCACCGGCTCGCCGCCCTGCTGTTCGAGCAGGGCGTTCGCGCGGCTGAACGGCCGCGATCCGAAGAACCCGCGGGACGCGGACAGCGGCGACGGATGCGCCGACTCGACGGTGGGCACGGTGCCGAGCATCGGCTTCAGCGTCGCCGCGTCCCGTCCCCACAGAATCGCGACCATCGGCGTGTTCCGTGCGACGAGCGCGCGGATCGCCTGTGCGGTGACCGCCTCCCAACCCTTGCCGCGATGCGACGCGGGCTGGCCCGGCTGGACGGTGAGCACCCTGTTGAGCAGCAGCACACCCTGCTCCGCCCACGGCGTCAGATCACCGTTCGCCGGTACCGGCAGGCCCAGGTCTTCGCTGTATTCCTTGTAGATGTTGACGAGGCTGCGCGGCACGGGCCGCACGTCGGGGGCGACGGAGAAGCTCAGGCCGACGGCGTGCCCGGGCGTCGGGTAGGGATCCTGCCCGACGATGAGCACCCGCACCCGGTCGAACGGCTGCGTGAACGCGCGCAGCACGTTGCTGCCGGCAGGCAGGTAGCCGCGCCCGGAGGCGTTCTCGGTGCGCAGGAACTGCCCCATGGCCGTGATGTCGTCGGCGACGGGCGCGAGGGCCTGCGCCCAGCCCTCCTCGACGACCTCGGTGAGCGGTCGCGGCCCGGCCGGGGTGTCCGGATCGGTGATCTGGTCGGTCATGGTGCTCGTTCCTAGTCGATGCGGCGCAGCGCGGTGCGGTAGTAGTCGGCGTTCGCCGCGTACATCTCTGCGTTCGCGGCGAAGTTGCCTTCCGGGATCTCGTGGCCTTCCCGGACCTTCGCGGGCACACCCATGGCCATGCGTCGTTCCGGCAGTTCGAACCGCGGCGGCACGAGTGCACCGGCGGCGACCTGCGATCCGGCGCCGAGGGTCGAACCGTTGAGCACGAGCGACCCGGACCCGACGAGGCAGCCGTCACCGATGGTGGCGCTCTCGATGTGGGCGTTGTGCCCGACCACGCAGCGGGCGCCGATGATCGTCGCCTGGATCGCGGTGCAATGGATGATCGTGCCGTCCTGGATGTTGGTGTACTCGCCGACGGTGATGTAACCGTAGTCGCCGCGCAGCACCGCCGTCGGCCACACCGACGCGTGCGCACCGAGGGTGACGTTGCCGATCACCACGGCGTCGGGATGCACCCAGGCATCGGGGTGGATATCGGGGACACGATCGCCGAGCGCATAGACAGCCATACTCGGAAACCTATCTCGAGAAGCTCTGCCATCCGCCGGGGCCCGTGTGGTCGCGGCCGTCGACGGTGACGCCCGATCCGGGGCGCACCGTCCCGATGCGACGCCAGCCGTCCGGCAACATCACGTCCGGCGGGAAGCACGCGGCCAGCGCGTGGTCCTCACCCCCGGTGAGCACCCACTCCCACGGATCCGCACCCACATCGGTGGCGGCGGCGCGCAGTTCGTCGTCGGGTTCGAGCAGCCCCGATTCGACATCGATCGCGACCGCGGACGCGGCCGCGATGTGGCCGAGGTCGGCGAGCAGGCCGTCGGAGATGTCGGTTCCGGCGCGGGCGCCGGCGCGGGCCGCGGCGACACCCGCCTCGTACGGCGGGTTCGGCACCCGGTGCATCTCGACGAGACCGGGGTGTCCGGTGTCGCCGGCGAGCAGCAGCGCCAGCCCCGCGGCGGAACGGCCCACGGTTCCGGCCAGGGCCACCACGTCACCGGGGCGGGCCGCGGTCCGCAACAGGGGCGTCCGGCCTTCGAGGTCGCCGAGGACCGTCACCGAGACGATCACCTGATCGGCCTGGACGAGGTCGCCGCCGACGACGCCCGCCCCCATCGCCTCAACCGCTTCCCCGAGACCTGCGGAAATCCCCTCGAGCACCTCGACGGGGGTACCGGGAGGGCATCCGAGGCCGACGACGAACGCGGTCGGGCGGGCACCGAGCGCCGCGACATCCGCACCGTTCTGTGCCGCTGCCTTGCGTCCGACCTGCTGCGGCGTCGACCAGTCCAGCCGGAAATGCCTGCCCTCGACGAGCATGTCCGTCGAGATCGCGACGCGGCCGTCGGACGCGGCGACGACCGCCGCGTCGTGACCCGGCCCGACGAGTGTCGACGCGGGCTGGCTCCGGCCGGCGGTCGCACGGTCGATGACGGGGAATTCGCCGAGGTCGGCAACGGTGGGGCCGGTGCGGTCGGGCACGGTGGCGGCTGTCTCCTTCCGGCTCCGGCCGGCAGGCCGACGCCTCGGTGGGCACGGAGGTTCTCGGGGCACTGATAGGTTCGAATCACGCTACCGCTCCCGAAAATGGACCTGATGATCGAATCCGATTCTTCTCCCGAACCCGACGGCTCCCGCGGGGCCGACACCGCTCCCACCGCGTCCGATGCGCAGAAGAGCGACGAGGACCGCCGCCATCCCGCGGTGATCGCCACGGCGATCGCACTGCCCGTCGCACTGCTCGCCGGAATCGTCGTCGCCGCGGTGATCGTCGACCGCACACCTATGCTCGGTCCGCTCGCGCTGGGTCCGGTACCCGCGCCGGAAGCCGAATCCGACGCGTGCGCGGGCCTGCTCGCGGCACTGCCCGAGAAACTCGGCGACTACGCGCGAGCCGAACTGGTCGATCCGATTCCGGCCGGCACCGCGGCCTGGCAGATCGCCGAGGCGGAACCGGTCGTGCTGCGATGCGGCCTGGACCGTCCGAGCGAATTCGATGCGGCCGCGGCGCTGCAGGTCGTCGACGGAGTGCAGTGGTTCGAGGTGTCGGGCGAAGCCGAGGGCATCGACGCGAGCACCTGGTTCGCGGTGGACCGGCCCGTGTACGTGGCGTTGACGGTGCCGAACGGGTCCGGGCCGACACCTCTCCAGGAGGTGTCGGCCGCGCTCGGTGAGGCGCTGCCGCAGCAGCAGATCGACCCGGCGCCGGTCGGCGGCAACTAGCTCTTTCCCTCGGGAATCCGTCGAAGTTGCACGGAGACAATCGAATCCACAATCGATCGGTCCCGGCACAGGTGTTCGAGCCCTGCCCGGCCGCGCCGGGCAGGGCGACGATCACGGACGCATCGAACCTGTTTCGACGAATCGCTGATGGAACGAGAAGGCGTCGCCGAGCAGGTGCGGGGTGTGCCCGGCGCCGGGCTCGGCCTCGGCGCGGGCGACGTACTCGTGCAACGCGTCCCGGTAGTCGGGGTGCGCGCAGTTGTCGATGACGACCCGCGAGCGGCGCCGCGGCGAGAGCCCGCGCAGATCCGCCAGGCCCTGTTCGGTGACCAGCACCTGGGTGTCGTGCTCGGTGTGGTCCACGTGGGGCACCATCGGGACGATCGAGGAGATGCTGCCGCCCTTGGCGGTGGACGGGCTCAGGAACATCGAGACGTAGCCGTTGCGGGCGAAGTCGCCGGAACCGCCGATACCGTTCATGATCTTGGTGCCCATGACGTGGGTGGAGTTCACGTTGCCGTAGATGTCCGCCTCGAGCATGCCGTTCATGGCGATGAGGCCCAGGCGCCGCACCACTTCCGGATGGTTGCTGATCTCCTGGGAACGCAACACGATCCGCTCGCGGTAGAAGTCGATGTTGGAGACCAGCTCGTCGATACCGGCCGCGCTCAGCGCCAGCGCCGTCGCCGACGCGAACCGCACGGTGCCGTGCTTGATCAGGTGCAGCATGCCGTCCTGGATGACCTCGGAGTAGCAGGTCAGACCCTTGTGGGGTCCCGCGTCGAGTCCCTGGAGCACAGCATTGGCCACGTTACCGATGCCCGACTGCAGCGGCAGCAGCGAATCGGCAGGCAGCCGACCGCGGGACACCTCGTGTTCGAAGAAGTCGAGCACGTGCGACGCGATCGCCTGGCTCACCGCGTCCGGCGGGGTCAGCCCGCTGGCGCTGTCGCGGACGTTCGTCTCGACGACCGCGACGACCTTGTCGGGGTCCACCCGGAAGGTGGTCTGTCCGATACGGTCCTCGACGCCGGTGAGCATGATGGGTTTGCGGTCGGGCGGCAGCGCGGTGCCGTAGTAGACGTCGTGGATGCCCTCCATCGCGGCAGGCACCCAGGAGTTGACCTCGAGGACGACCTTCTCCGCGACCTCGAGCCAGGTCTTGTTGTTGCCGATCGACGTGGCCGGGACCAGTTCGCCGCTCTCGGTGATTCCGGAGATCTCGACGACCGCGATGTCCACATGCCCGTAGTACCCCTCCCAGACCTGCTGGGCGACGTGCGAGAGGTGGATGTCGACATAGTCCATGGAGCCGGCGTTGATGCTGCGGCGGGCGGTCGGCTCGGCCTGATAGGGCATGCGCAACGACACGCCGTCGACCTCGGCGAGCATCCGCTCGGTGTCGGGCGCGACCGACGCGCCGGTGAGCAGGTTCACCGTGAAGTCCTCGCCTGCGGCCCGGGCGAGGCGGATCCGCTCGGCGAGCGCCGGAGTCACCGCCTTCGGAGTGCCCGCGCTCCCGAAACCGCTGATCGCGACGGTGTTCCCGGCGTGGATGTACTTGACCGCCTCCTCGGCGGAGACGATCTTGTTCCGAAACACGGAGTTACGGATCCGGTTCGACTCCGCCGTGACTTCGGGGAGGAGGTGGTGCGCGTTCATGCCCCTCAGATTAGACGTGGCGACGAAAGGCCCGTCACATTCTCCGAGCGCGAGGGACCCACACCACTCACAGTGGGCACCGCCACACGGCCACCGAACGGTACTCGTGAACCACTGCACCACAACGCTTTCCGAACCGATACCGAACTTCGGACCCGAGGCGGCCCGATCGGCGCGCCGACCTCCGGCGAACAGCGACCGGGGCGCGCTCGTCGCATCATTGCAACCGCTCGCCGCGCCGGGGCGCGCGCTCGACGCGGACGGACCATGATCGTGGCAGCATTCGCGTGACCCGTGTCCGTGTCACCCCGGTCCGGCACGATGGTCGGCATGAGTACCGCGACGACGAATCTGCGCGACGAGGCCGAACGACTGCTGCGCGAGCTCGCCGGTCCGCACGCGCGGCTGCGCGAGGACCAGTGGACGGCGATCGAGGCGCTGGTGGTGCAACGCCGCCGCGCCCTCGTGGTGCAGCGCACCGGCTGGGGCAAGTCCGCCGTGTACTTCATCTCCGCGAAGCTGTTGCGCGCGCATGGACACGGCCCGACGGTGATCGTCTCGCCACTGCTGGCGCTGATGCGCAACCAGGTCGAGGCCGCCGAGCGCGCCGGGGTGCAGGCCGCAACGATCAACTCGGGCAACGTCACCGAGTGGGACGAGATCCACGAGCGCATCGCCTCGGGCGAGATCGACGTGCTGCTGGTCAGCCCGGAACGGTTGAACAATCCGGATTTTCGCGATCAGGTGCTGCCGGCTCTGGCCCGAGACGCCGGGCTCGTCGTCGTCGACGAGGCGCACTGCGTCTCCGACTGGGGGCACGACTTCCGGCCGGACTACCGGCGGATCCGCACGCTCGTCGCCGAGCTCGGGGAGGGCATCCCGGTGCTGGCCACGACCGCGACCGCGAACGACCGGGTCGTGGCGGACGTGGCGGCCCAACTCGGTGTCGGTGAGGGCACCGGGGAGACGCTCGTGCTGCGCGGCGGGCTCGACCGGCCGTCGCTGCACCTGTCGGTGGTGCGGATCGACGAACCGGCCCGGCGGGCGGCGTGGCTGGCCGAGCACCTCGACGAGCTGCCCGGTTCCGGGATCGTCTATGCGCTGACCGTGTCGGCGGCTCAGGATCTGGCCGCGTTGCTCGCCGAGCGCGGGTACGCGGTCGCGGCGTACACCGGGCAGACCGACACCGCCGAGCGTGAGCAGCTCGAGGCGGACCTGCTGAACAACCGGGTCAAGGCGCTGGTGGCGACCTCGGCACTGGGGATGGGCTTCGACAAGCCCGACCTGGGGTTCGTGGTGCATCTCGGGGCGCCGTCCTCTCCCATCTCCTATTACCAGCAGGTCGGCCGCGCGGGTCGGTCCACCGACCGCGCCGAGGTTGTACTGCTGCCGGGCCGGGAGGATCAGCAGATCTGGACGTGGTTCGCTTCGGTCGCGTTCCCCGGCGAGTCGCTGGTGCGGCGGGTCGTCGAGGTCCTCGACACCGAGCGTCCGCAGTCGACGCCCGCGATCGAGCCGCTGGTGGATCTGAACAGATCGCGACTCGAGATGGTGCTCAAGGTGCTCGACGTCGACGGCGCGGTGCGCCGCGTCAAGGGCGGCTGGGTGGCGACCGGGCAGCCCTGGCACTACGACGCGCCGCGCTACGCCCGGCTGGAGGAGGCCCGTGCCGCCGAGCAGGCCGCGATGCTCGAGTACGAACGCACCACCGAGTGCCGGATGCTGTTCCTGCGCCGGCAGCTCGACGATCCGGAACTCACCACGACCGTCGAGGGCTGCGGACGGTGCGACAACTGTTCCGGCGCCCGCTGGAGCACCGATGTCGACGAAGCCGGTGTCGCGCGAACCATGGCCCGCCTGGACCGGCCCGGGGTCGATCTGGCTCCGCGCAAGCAGTGGCCGACGGGCATGGCGAAACTGGGCGTACCGCTGTCCGGGAAGATCACCGACGGTCCCGAACCCGGGCGGGTGCTGGGCCGGTTGTCGGATCTGGGGTGGGGGCCGCGGCTGCGGGCGCTGCTGGACGGACCGGATGCCCCGGCTCCGGAGGAGCTCATGCGGGCCGCGATCTCGGTGCTCGCGGCGTGGGACTGGGCACAGCGCCCGGTCGCGGTGATGGCCGTCGAGTCGGAGTCCCGTCCATTGCTCGTCGGCTCGCTGGCCTCGGGACTGGCCCGGGTCGGCCGTCTGCAGGATCTCGGCACGCTGCGGTCCCGTCCCGGGCGGCCACCGGTGACAGCGGCGAACTCCGCCTATCGCATCGCCGCACTGGTCGATGCCTGGATCCCGCCGGAGCTCGACGGGGTGCACGGTCCCGTCCTACTGGTCGATGCGGTGACCGATACGGGGTGGACGCTGACGATGGCAGCACGGGCGCTGCGCGCTGCCGGCGCGGAGGCGGTGCTGCCGTTCGCGCTGGCGAGCCCGAAATAATCGGTACGTTCGCACCGATTGCTACACGATGTGACTCAACTCACTCGGGTGTCCTTACCTGCGCGTAGGCAAGGGTTCCGATGTCCGATTTCAGCGACGCGCGTGATTTCGGCACGAAGGATTGTTACGTTGCCATTGCTTATGACGCCCGTTACGGAGAGAAGTACCCCGACCCCTGCACCGGCCGAATCGAACCTGCGGTCACCGGCCGAATTGCAGTTCAGGACACCTCGGATCGCAGACGGAATTCGGATGTGGGAAATCGCCCGCGATTCCCGAGTGCTCGACGTCAATTCCGGTTACGCATACGTACTGTGGTGCCGCGACTACTCGGCAACCTCGGTCGTCGCGACCGACGAGTTCGACCGGCCCGTCGGATTCGTGACCGGTTACCGCCGTCCCGAGTCACCCGCCACGCTGTTCGTGTGGCAGGTGGCCGTCGACGCGGATCAGCGAGGACGCGGTGCGGCCGGTCGTATGCTGCACACTCTCCTGGACCGGCTCCGCCCCTGCGGCGTGACCCGCCTGGAGACCACCATCAGTCCGGACAACACGGCCTCGATCGCATTGTTCACGGCCGTCGCGCAACAGCGCGGCACGCATATCACGCGGACCGATCTGTTCGCGCCGGACGATTTTCCCGATTCACACCTGGCCGAAGATCTCTACACAATCGGCGACTGAATTTCGGTCCCGATCCACAATTCAAAATCAGGAGGAGCACCCAAAATGACCATCCTGGAACAGCGTGAAACTTCTCGGACCAGCATTTTCGAGAACCTCGAATCCGAAGTTCGCAGCTACAGCCGCTCCTGGCCCGCCGTTTTCGAAACGGCGTCCGGTTCGTGGCTGCGCGACGAGAACGGCAAGGACTATCTCGACTTCTTCGCCGGTGCCGGCGCCCTGAACTACGGGCACAACAACCCGGTCCTCAAGACCGCGCTCGTCGACTACATCATGAACGACGGCATCACCCACGGTCTGGACATGCACACCGTGGCCAAGCGGGAGCTGCTCGAATCGTTCGAGCGCACGGTCCTCGAACCGCGCGGACTGGACTACAAGGTGCAGTTCCCCGGCCCGACCGGGACCAACACCGTCGAGGCCGCGCTGAAACTGGCCCGCAAGGTCACCGGCCGCGAGTCGATCATCAACTTCACCAACGCTTTTCACGGCATGACGCTCGGCGCCCTGTCGGTGACCGGCAACTCGATGAAACGCGCCGGCGCGGGCGTGCCGCTCGTGCACGCGACCCCGATGCCGTTCGACGGCTACTTCGACGGCTCGACCGAGGACTTCCACTGGTTCTCGCGCGTCCTCGACGACTCGGGCAGCGGCCTGAACCGGCCGGCCGCGGTGATCGTGGAGACCGTCCAGGGCGAGGGCGGCGTCAACGTCGCGCGCCCGGAGTGGCTGCGAGCGCTCGCCGACCTGTGCGCCGAGCGCGGCATCCTGCTCATCGTCGACGACGTGCAGATGGGCTGCGGCCGCACCGGCCCGTTCTTCTCCTTCGAAGCCGCCGGCATCACGCCGGACATCGTGACGCTGTCGAAGTCGATCGGCGGCTACGGACTGCCGCTGGCCCTGACGCTGTTCAAGCGCGAACTGGACGTCTGGGGTCCCGGTGAGCACAACGGCACGTTCCGTGGCAACAACCCGGCGTTCGTGACCGCGCGGGCGGCGCTCGACCACTACTGGTCCGACGATCGCCTCGAGCGCGACACCCTGCGCAAGGGCGAGCGGATCCGTCAGACGTTCATGAACCTGGCGACGATGTTCGACGGTGTGTCCACCCGCGGTCGCGGCCTCGTCCAGGGCCTGGTGTTCGACGACCCCAGCGACGCGCAGAAGGTGTGCGCGTTCGCGTTCGAGGAAGGGCTGCTCGCGGAGACCGCGGGACCTTCCGACGAGGTCGTCAAGCTGCTGCCGCCGCTGACCATCACCGACGACGAACTCGAGTACGGGCTCAACATCATCGCCGAGGCCACCGCGAAGGTCTGCGCCTGATCCGCCCGCACTGCTCCACCTGCGCGGTCCGTCCGCGAAAGTCTTTACAGCAGAGGATTTTTCCATGATCGTACGCACCACCGACGAAATCACCGGCACCGAACGAGACGTCGAGTCCGAGGACGGCAACTGGCGTAGCAAGCGCATCGTGCTCGGCGGCGACCGCGTCGGCTTCTCGTTCCACGAGACCACCATCGGGGCAGGCACCGTCAACGAGTTCCACTACGCGAACCACGTCGAGGCGGTGTGGCTCGTCGAGGGCACCGGCAAACTCACCGACCTCGAGACCGGCACGGTGTACCCGCTGGCGCCGGGCACGATGTACCTGCTGAACGGTCACGAGCGGCACCGCGTCGAGCCGGACACCCGGATGCGGATGCTGTGCGTGTTCAATCCGCCGGTCACCGGCCGCGAAGTCCACGACGAGAACGGCGTCTACCCGCTCGTCGAAGTCGACTGAGCGCACAGCACGAGATGACCCGGAGCGGGCGCACGAATAGAGTCGAACCATGACCTTCGTGCGTCCGCCCCGCATCGCTGTCGGTCCCGTCCCGGACGCGTTGTTCGACCGGGCGGTCGTGCGCGGGGGTGGGGTGCCGTGCCGGCTCGACGAGCAGCCGGACGCGCTGGTGTGGACCGGTGGGCCCGCCGATTTCCCCGAGTCGCTGCCCGCGTCGGTGCGCTGGGTGCAACTGCCCGCGGCCGGGGTCGAGCAGTGGTTCGACGCCGGCACCGTGAAGTCGCACCCACAGGTGGTCTGGACGTCCGCGGCCGGCGCCTATGCCGCAACGGTCGCCGAGCACGCTCTCGCACTGCTCCTCGCCGGCGTGCGGGCGCTGCCCGCCCACCTGGCCGCGTCGTCGTGGACCCCCGCCGAGTTCTACCCGAAGCTCGGCACGTTGCGCGGCGCACTCGTCGGCATCATCGGGGCCGGGGGGATCGGCCGCGCCCTGATCCCGATGCTGGCCGGCATCGGCGCACAGTCCCTGGCCGTGACCCGCAGCGGCCGTCCGGTCCCGGGCGCCGCCGAAACGCTCCCCGTCGAACGGATCGACGAACTCTGGCCCGCCGCAGACCATTTCGTGATCGCCGCGTCCGCGACCACGCGGACCGTGCGGCTCGTCGGTGCCCGTCAGTTCGCGGCGATGAAATCGACGGCCTGGGTGATCAACGTCGCCCGCGGGTCGCTCGTCGACACCGACGCGCTCGTCGACGCGCTCTCGACCGGTGCGATCGCCGGCGCCGGACTCGACGTCACCGATCCCGAACCCCTCCCCGACGGCCATCCCCTGTGGGCGCTGCCGAACGCGATCGTCACCCCGCACGATTCGAATCCGCCGGCGCTGCGCATACCCGCCTTCGCCGACCACGTCGTCGAGAACGTCACCCGCTTCGCCTCCGGCGCCGAACTCGCCGCGATCATCGACACCAGCGCGGGTTACTGACCCGGTTCGGCGAGCCCGGCCGCCTCGTCCCGATCCGCCCAGTCCAGCAGCGGATCGAGCGCGAACACCGCCTCGTCGATGCCCGCATGCAGGTCCCCCAGCTTCGCGAACCGGTCCGGAACCGTGCGAATCGTGAAATCGCGAGGGTCCACATCGTCGATCTCGTCCCACGTCACCGGCGTCGACACGGTCGCCTCCGGGACCCCGCGCACCGAATAGGCCGCGGCGATCGTGTGGTCCCGGGCATTCTGGTTGTAATCGACGAACAGCTTCGCGGGATCGCGGTCCTTGCGCCACCACGTGGTGGTGACGTCCTCCGGGACACGTCGTTCGACCTCCCGCGCGAACGCGAGGGCAGCCCGGCGCACGTCACCGAAATCCCACCGCGGATCGATCCGCACGTACACGTGCAGGCCCTGCCCACCGGAGGTCTTCGGCCATCCGGTCGCCCCCAGCTCGCCGAGCAACTCGCGCACGACACCCGCCACCCGCCGCACGGTGCCGAAATCGCACTGGGGCATCGGGTCCAGATCGATGCGCCACTCGTCGGGCCGTTCGACGTCCGCGCGCCGGGAGTTCCACGGATGGAACTCGACCGTCGACATCTGCACCGCCCACACCACGTCCGCGATGTCGGTGACGCACAGCTCGTCGGCGTAGCGGTCGTAACGCGGGAAGTGGACCTGCACGGTCTGCACCCAGTCCGGGGCTCCGCGCGGCAGGCGCTTCTGGTGCACCTTGTCGCCGGCCAGTCCGTCCGGGAACCGGTGCAGCATGCACGGGCGCTCCCTCAGCGCCCGCACGATGCCTTCGCCGACAGCCAGGTAGTAGTGCGCCAGGTCCAGTTTCGTCGCGCCCGTCCGCGGAAAGTACACCCGGTCCGGATGGGACAGGCGCACGGTGCGGTCGCCGACGATCAGTTCGACGGCGTCGGACGACTTGCCGGTCGGTGCCATCGGTCCATTGTGTTCACTCTCGGCGGCCTGTGGGACGGAACGCGTGGATCGGGGTCGCGCTACCGTGGACAGCGTGATCGACGACCTGCACTCGCTGCTGGCCGGGCGCCGGGTCGCGGTTCTCACCGGGGCCGGGCTCAGCACCGACTCCGGCATCCCGGACTACCGCAGTCCGAACTCTCCCCCGCGCAACCCGATGACATTCCAGCAGTTCGTCGGCGACCCGGTGTTCCGCCGCCGCTACTGGGCGCGCAACCACGTCGGCTGGCGTCACATGGACGCGGCACGCCCCAACGACGGACACCGCGCGCTCGCCGCACTCGAGCGCAGCGGCACGGTGCTCGGCGTCATCACCCAGAACGTGGACCTGTTGCACACCAAGGCAGGCAGCCGCCGCGTGGTGGATCTGCACGGCACCTACGCGCAGGTGCGCTGCCTCGCCTGCGACCATCGCATCTCGCGGTTCACCCTGTCCGAACTGCTCACCAACGCCAACCCCGGATTTCTCGAACATGTCCGTGCCACAACGGGTTCGGAGGTCGCACCGGATGCCGACGCGGTGGTCGAGAACACCGACGAATTCCGGGTCGTCGACTGCGAGCGGTGCGGGGGCATGCTCAAACCCGACATCGTGTACTTCGGCGAGTTCGTGCCCCGCGACCGCGTCGAGCGGGCGTACACACTCGTCGACGAGGCCGACGCACTGCTCGTGGCAGGCAGTTCCCTCACGGTGCAGTCCGGCCTGCGGTTCGTGCGCCGGGCGGCCGCGAGCGGCAAACCGGTCGCGATCGTCAACCGCGGCCGCACCCGCGGCGACCGCTTCGCCGATCTTCGGGTCGACGCCGGCTGCTCGGAAACCCTCGCCACCCTCGCCGACACCGATGCGCGCGGCACCCTGGACGAAAGCGCCTAGAAGCGGGCGAGGTCGTCGGCGTGCACGACGGGACGCTGCAGGTCCGGTGGGAGCTGCTGCGTCGAGAAACCGATCATGAAGTCCAGTTCGCTCGCGTCGTACGCGACGACGCCCCGCGCAACGGTCCGTCCGTCCGGGCCGACCAGCCCGACGACGTCCCCGGCATGGAACGACCCGCTGAGCCCGGTGACACCGGCGGGCAGCAGCGAACGCCGGCGTTCCACCACGGCGCGGACCGCCCCGGCGTCGAGGTGCAGATCGCCGTGGGTGTCGGCGGCGTGCCGCACCCAGAACGTGCGGGCGGACATGCGGTTCGGGCGCGCCGCGAACGCGGTCCCGACGTCCGCTGCGGTGAGCGCCCGATCTGCCTGCGCGGCAGCGGTGAGCAGCACCGGCACTCCCGAATCGGCGGCCAGGCGTGCCGCGGACAGCTTCGACGCCATCCCACCGGTGCCGAGCGCGCCCCCGGATCCGGCGACGACCCCGTCGAGATCCTCGGGGCTGGTGACCTCCGGGATCAGCGTCGCGGTGCCCTTGCGGGGATCACCGTCGTACAGACCGTCGACATCCGAGAGCAGGATGAGCGCGTCCGCGCCGACCAGGTGCGAGACGAGCGCGGCGAGCCGGTCGTTGTCGCCGAACCGCAGTTCCGTGGTTGCGACGGTGTCGTTCTCGTTGACGACCGGAACGGCGTGCAGGGCACGCAACCGGTCCAGGGTGCGCTGCGCGTTGCGGTGCTGAGTACGGCGGGCGATGTCGTCGGCGGTGAGCAGCACCTGCCCGACGGTACGTCCGTAGCGGGCGAAGGACGTGCCCCACGCGTGAGCGAGCGCGAGCTGTCCGACACTGGCGGCGGCCTGCTTGGTGGCCAGGTCGCGGGGCCGGCTGGTCAGCCCGAGCGGCGCGAGACCGGCCCCGACCGCACCGGAGGACACGACCGTCACATCGGAACCGGCCTGCATGCGGGCCTCGATCGCGTCGACCAGCCGGTCGAGACGATCACGGTCGAGGCCTCCGACCAGGCTGGTGATCGCCGACGAGCCGATCTTGACGACGACGCGGCGTGCGGAAGCGATGACCTCGCGGGTGTCGCTCACGGTGGTTCTGGCCTGCCTTTCGGATGAGCGCCGATCTAGAATTCGTCGTCGTCGGTGGCGAGCCCGCGACGCACCTTCTTCGCATGACGGCGCTCGGCTGCGCCGACACGGTCGACCTGATCGAGGCGGGCATCGGTGCCGCGGCCGGTGGGCACGATATCGACACCGGCCTGCGTCTGCGGCTCCCATTCGAAGCTGACGTCGCCGATGGTGACGTAGCAGCCCGGCTCGGCGCCCTGCTTGACCAGTTCGTCCTCGACACCGAGGCGCGCGAGACGGTCGGCGAGGTAGCCGACGGCCTCGTCGTTGTCGAACGCGGTCTGCCGCACCCAGCGTTCCGGGCGGGTGCCACGGACGATGAAGCCGCCGGGGGTCTCCGGATCGGCGATGACGCTGAATCCGGATTCGTCGCGGGCGACCGGCCGGATGACCGGGCGCTTCGGCGCGGCCGCCGGATGAGCGGTCCGGTACTCCTCGACCATGCGGGCCAGGGCGAAGGTCAGCGGGCGCAGACCCTCGCGGCTGACCGCGGAGATGGTGAACACGGGCCATCCGCGTGCTTCGAGTTCGGGGGTGACGAACTCGGCGAGTTCGGCGGCATCGGGTACATCGGCCTTGTTGAGGATGACGATGCGGGGCCGGTCGGCGAGGTCGCCGAGGCTGCTGTCCCCCGACAGCGCCGGCTGGTAGGCGGCGAGCTCGGCTTCGAGCGCGTCGATGTCGGAGATCGGGTCGCGGCCCGGTTCGAGGGTCGCGCAGTCGACGACGTGCGCCAGCACCGCGCAGCGTTCGATGTGCCGCAGGAAGTCCAGGCCCAGACCGCGGCCCTCGCTCGCGCCGGGGATCAGACCCGGCACGTCGGCGACGGTGAAAGTGGTGTCGCCGGACTGCACGACCCCGAGATTCGGCACCAGCGTGGTGAACGGGTAGTCGGCGATCTTCGGCTTCGCCGCGGACAGCACCGACACCAGCGAGGACTTGCCTGCGGACGGGAAGCCGACGAGGCCGACGTCGGCGACCGACTTGAGTTCGAGGACGAGATCGCGTTCTTCGCCTTCCTCACCGAGCAACGCGAAGCCGGGCGCCTTGCGCGCCTTCGAGGCGAGCGCGGCGTTGCCGAGACCACCGCGGCCACCGTGCGCCGCGACGAATCGGTTGCCGACGCCGATGAGGTCGGCGAGCACCTTGCCGTCGGTGTCCAGCACGACGGTGCCGTCGGGCACCCGGAGCACCAGGTCACCGCCGTTGGCGCCGTCGCGGTTGCTGCCCGCGCCCTGCGCGCCGTTGGTGGCCTTGGCGTGCTGATGGAAGTGGAAGTCGAGCAGCGTGTGGACGTTGCCGTCCACTTCGAGGATCACGTCGCCGCCGTTGCCTCCGTTACCGCCGTCGGGGCCGCCGAGCGGCTTGAACTTCTCGCGATGGACGGAGGCGCAACCGTTGCCGCCCTTACCGGCGCTGACGTGCAGCACCACCCGGTCGATGAAGCGGGACATGGGTGGACCTCTCTCCGTCCGGACACCGATGACGTTCGGCATCGGGTGTACAGGAAAATCAGGGTGTAAACGAAAACAGTAGGGGCGGACCGGGTATGCGACCCTGGTCCGCCCCTACTGGGAGTATGTCGCGAGGGAAGCCCTCGCAAAGTCCGAATCGGACGGCAGATCAGGCGTCTGCCGCGACCGGAACGATGTTGACGGTCTTGCGACCGCGCTTGCTACCGAACTCGACCGAGCCGGCAGCAAGGGCGAACAGCGTGTCGTCGCCGCCGCGTCCCACGTTCACACCGGGGTGGAAGTGGGTGCCGCGCTGACGCACGAGGATCTCGCCGGCGTTGACGGCCTGGCCGCCGAAACGCTTGACGCCGAGTCGCTGCGCGTTCGAATCGCGACCGTTGCGGGAGCTGGATGCACCCTTCTTGTGTGCCATGACGAACCCTCCTGGGGTTGAAGCTGGAAGTTCGAGTTACTTGATGCCGGTGACCTTGACGACCGTCAGCTTCTGACGGTGGCCCTGGCGCTTGTGGTAACCGGTCTTGTTCTTGAACTTGTGGATGCGGATCTTCGGGCCCTTGGTGTGCTCGACGATCTCGGCGGAGACCGAAACCTCGGCCAGCTTGTCGGCATCGGTGGTCAGCGCGGACCCGTCGACGACGAGGACCGGAGCAAGGGAGACAGCCGTGCCGGGCTCACCCTCGATCTTCTCGACCTTGACGAGATCGCCCTCAGCGACCTTGTACTGCTTACCGCCGGTCTTGACGATCGCGTACGTTGCCATCGGACGGCTACCCCTTGCTTCTTCGAACGTGCTCGCGCCACGGTGTGCAGCGCGACTGGTCTGTGGTTGCTGACTCGGAGCCCGCAAGTCTTACCCGATTTCTCGGTTTCCCGGAATCCAGGCGCAGCTGGGCTGTATCGCGAGTAGCGACTGTGCAAGATTACGGGAAGGTGACTGCCAGGGTCAAACCGGTGGTGCCGATTGTGTCGAACGACGCCTGCGCTCGGCAGCCACCCCTCACCGGCCCGCGAACGGCGGGCCGGTGAGGGTGTCTCACGCTTCTGCGTCGACCGGGGGACCCGCGGGCCGGCCGGCGGCACGACGCCGGCGAGGCCGTCGTTCCACGACCGTCGCGGCCGCGTCCCCGTCTCCGCCCGCGACAGCCGGGGCGGGTTCCGCCGCCGGCGCCTCGACGACCGTGGGCGTCGGGATGACGAACACGGTGCCTGCACCTTCGCTGTCCCCGGCCGGTGCCGCTGCGGCGCGGGAGACCCGGCGGGCACGGCGGCGCCGGGGCGCCTCGGCCTCCGTCGGCGCTTCCACCTCCGGTGCCGCGGTCTCCGACTCCCCCGCCTCGCCCTCGGGTGCCGAGGGCTCACCGGCGGGCTCTGCGCCGACCGTGGTCTCGGCAACCGGCTCGGACGGGGTAACCGGGGCGCCGGGTGCCTCGTCGGCAACCGCAGCCTCCGACTCCTGCTCCACTACCGCCGCGACGGCGGGCGTCTCCGCCTCGACCGCGGTCACATGCTCGGTGTCCGCCTCGGTCGCATGGTGGGCAGCCATCGCCAGCGCGACCGGATGCGCCCGGCGAGCCGCGGCCTCCTCCGGCGTCGCATGATGCTGCGCCGCGGGTTCCGCCGCCGGCTCGTGGTGCTGCGGCTGCTGCGACTCCTGCCCTGCCCCGCGATCACGGTTGCGCTTGCGACGCGATCCGCCACCCTCGCTCTTCGAGCGGCCCGACTCCTCGGCCGGCTTCGATTCGATCGGATCGGAATGAACGATGAGGCCGCGCCCGTGGCAGTGCTCACACGTGGTCGAGAACGCCTCGACCAGGCCGGTGCCGAGCCGCTTGCGGGTCATCTGGACCAGACCCAGCGACGTCACCTCGGACACCTGGTGCCGGGTCCGGTCGCGCCCGAGAGCTTCGGTGAGGCGGCGCAGCACCAGGTCGCGGTTCGACTCGAGGACCATGTCGATGAAGTCGACGACGATCATGCCGCCGATGTCGCGCAGCCGCATCTGCCGCACGATCTCCTCGGCCGCTTCGAGATTGTTACGGGTGACCGTTTCCTCGAGGTTGCCGCCCGCACCCGTGAACTTACCGGTGTTGACGTCGACGACGGTCATGGCCTCGGTGCGGTCGATGACGAGCGTGCCACCGGACGGCAACCACACCTTGCGGTCGAGCGCCTTGGCGAGCTGCTCGTCGATGCGGTGGGCGCTGAACACGTCGACACTGCCCGGGTTGTCGTACTGCTCCACCCGCGGCAGGAGATCCGACGCCACGGTGCGGATGTAGTTCTCGACGGTGCGCCAGGACTTGTCACCCTCGATGACGAGCTTGGAGAAGTCCTCGTTGAACAGGTCGCGGACGACCTTGACGAGCAGGTCCGGCTCCTCGTACAGCGTCTTCGGGTGGCCGGATGCCTCGGACTTCGCCTTCGCGGCCTGCTCCTCGATGGCGGCCCACTGCGTCTGCAGCCGGGTCACGTCACGCGAGAGCTCCTCCTCGCTGACGCCTTCGGCGGCGGTACGGATGATGACGCCGGCGTCCGCGGGGACGATCTCACGCAGGATCTCCTTGAGACGCTTGCGTTCGGTGTCCGGAAGCTTGCGGCTGATGCCGGTCGACGAACCGCCCGGCACGTACACGAGGAATCGGCCCGCAAGGCTGATCTGTGTGGTCAGTCGGGCACCCTTGTGCCCCACCGGGTCCTTGCTGACCTGCACGACGACGTGATCGCCGGGCTTGAGCGCCTGCTCGATCTTGCGGGAGTTGCCGCCGAGGCCCGCGGCCTCCCAGTTGACCTCGCCGGCGTACAGCACGCCGTTGCGGCCGCGGCCGATGTCGATGAACGCGGCTTCCATCGACGGCAGCACGTTCTGCACCCGGCCCAGGTAGACGTTGCCCACCATGGACGCCGAGTTGGCGCTGGTCACGAAGTGCTCGACGAGGATGCCGTCCTCGAGCACCGCGACCTGGGTCATGCCGGCGTGCGAACCCTCGGTGCGCTCCCGCACCACCATGACCCGGTCGACGGATTCGCGACGGGCGAGGAACTCGGATTCGGTGAGGATCGGCGGACGCCGGCGGCCGGCCTCCCGGCCGTCGCGGCGGCGCTGACGCTTCGCCTCCAGTCGCGTCGAACCACTGATGCCCTGGACCTCGTCCTTCGCGGCACGGGTCTTGCTGCGCGGTTCACGCTCGTGGATCACGGTGGGAACGGAGTCGTCCTCGGTGGTGTCCGCGGCCTCGCTGCCCTTGCGACGACGGCGACGGCGACGGCGACGCGAGGTGCCCTCACCCTGCTCGTCCTCCGCGCCGGCCTCGTCCGACTCCGCAGTCTCCTCGGCGGACTCGGTCGCCTCGGCCGCCGGGGTCTCCTGAGCTTCGGCGCTCCGCTCCGGCTCGGCCTTGCTCTCCGCTTCGCCACCCTCGGTGGTGTCGATGTCCTCGCCGCCTTCGGCTGCTTCACCGCGACCGCGACCACGACCTCGGCGTCCACGACGCCGACGGCGGGGATGGTCGTCGTCGCTCTCGGCGACGGCCTCGGAGGGCGCTTCCTCCGTCGCGGGCTCTTCGGTCTCCTCCATCTCGGCGACCGGCTCGGCGGGCGCCTCGGCACCGCGACGGGTGCGGCGGCGGCGCGGCGCGCTCTCGGCCGGCGGAGTCGGCTCGGGCTGCAGGAACAGCGGTGCCTCGACGACGGGTTCGGTGGTCGCGGGCTGCGGAACCTCGAACAACGGGGTGTCCTGTACCGGAGCGGTGAAGAGTGACCCGGGTCCGGCGGGATGCTGCTCGGTTTCGGGGGCTGCTTCGGGTTCCGGGGCAGCCTCGACCTGCGCTTCGGTCTCGGCGGGGGCTTCGGTCTCGGCGGGGGCTTCGGTCTCGACCGGAGCTGCCGGTGCGGTCTCGGGGACCGTCTCCGCGGCGGGGGCGGTTTCGTCGGTCGCCGGGGCAGTTTCGTCGGTCGCCGGGGCAGTTTCGTCGGTCGCCGGGGCGAGCAGCGCGGCGCGCACCTGCTCGGCGGCTTCCCGGTGGAGGGTCGAGTGCGCGCTGCGCAACTCGTGGCCGAACTCCGCAGCTTTCGCGATGACCTGCTTGCTCGTCAGTCCGAGCAGCTTGGCGAGAGCGTGCACCCGGATCTTCGCGGGCAGCTCCGCTGCGGCTTCGGTGGAATTGTTGTCCTGCGGCACCTGATCGGCCACGTAAGTCTCCTAATACCCCCGGGCGCGTCCATCGCTGTCATCGACGATGTGACGCGGCCACGCGGGGGCGCAGCTTGTGTGCTCGCGCCCCTCGGGCGCGAGATTCCGGTCTCGCATCGCGCGGTCGTCCGGTGCCCGTTATCACTGCACGGCCGAGCGTTGCCTGGCTTGATCGCGAGTCGAGCGCCGGAACATCCAGCATGTCGCCGAGCGAGGTGTCTCCTGCGTTTCTCGGCCACAGCGATGTCGGGCATCGATCCGTGATGTCGTCGGCCGCTCCGCACGTGTTCGTCCGGAGCAACCTTCCCCAGTATCCCACACAGGATTGCCCGGATACGCCAACGGCGCCCCGAAGGGCGCCGTCGACCGGTCTCGGCTTCGGCGAGCGACTAGCCGTTCGCGAGCTCCGGGAACCACAACGCGATCTCCCGCTCGGCGGATTCGACCGAATCGGAACCGTGCACCAGGTTCTCGCCCGCGTCGAGTCCGAGGTCGCCACGGATCGAACCGGGAACGGCCTTCTCGACGGGGTCGGTGCCACCGGCGAGCTGCCGGAACGCCGCGATGGCGCGCGGGCCCTCGAGCACGGCGGCGACCAGCGGGCCACCGGTGATGAACTCGATCAGCCCCGGGTAGAACGGCTTGCCCTCGTGTTCGGCGTAGTGCGCCCCGGCGATCTCTTCGGTCGCGGTGCGCAGCTGCAGCGCCACGATGTTGAGGCCCTTGCGCTCGACGCGCGAGAGGATCTCTCCGACATGACGGCGTGCGACGCCGTCGGGCTTGATCAGTACCAGTGTCCGTTCAGTCACGCCGAACAGCGTAGAGGTTCAGTCGCGCTGGCCCGGGAGCAGACCCCGCGCCTCCCGTTCCTTGATGTCCTTGCGCAGGTAGAGCAGGTACGCCCAGACCACCGAGAACAGCACGCCCACGGCCCCGAGCGCGGGGTCGATGAAGAAGCCGAGCAACGTCAGCACCTGCAACCCCAGGTTGAACGGGATCGCCCACGAGCGGCCCTGCACCCCCGCGCCGAGGAACATCAGCACGGCCAGCACCACGATGTAGCTGCCGGAGAACGCGTCGAGACCACCGCCGACCGCGGCGACGACCGGCAGCACGAGCAACACGACGATCGCCTCGAGCACCAGCGTGCCTGCCATGACGCCGCGAAAGCCCTTCCACGGGTCCTTCGCCGGGGGCCGGATCTCGCGGTCCTGTCCGTCCGGGTTCTCGTTGCTCACGCTGGGTCCTTTCCGAACAGGCTGCGGGCGGCACCGGCAGTGACGACCGATCCGGTCACCACGACACCCGCCCCCGATACTGCCTCACCGGGTTCGGCCACCTCCTCGGCGATGGCGATCGCCGTCTCGATCGCGTCGGGCAGTGTCGCCGCGGTCACCACGCGTTCGTCGCCGAACCGGGCGACGGCGAGATCGGCGAGGTCGTCGACGTCCATGGCCCGCGGCGACCCGTTGTGGGTGACGACGATCTCGTCGAACACCGGCTCGAGGGCCTCGAGCAGCCCGCGCACGTCCTTGTCGGCCATCACCGAGACGACACCGACGAGCTTGCGGAAGTCGAATTCGGCGGCGAGCGCCGCGGCGAGGGCCTTCGCGCCGTGCGGGTTGTGGGCGGCGTCCAGGAACACCGTCGGTGCGCTGCGCACCCGTTCCAGCCGGCCCGGGTTCACCACCGAGGCGAACGCTTCGCGCACCGCGTCGACGTCGAGCTGCCGATCGGGTCCGGCACCGAAGAACGCCTCGACCGCGGCGAGCGCCAGCGACGCATTGAACGCCTGGTGCTCGCCGTGCAGCGGCAGGAAGATGTCGCTGTACACACCGCCGAGTCCCTGCAGCTCGAGCTGCTGGCCGCCGATGGCGATCTGCCGCTGCAGGACCGTGAACTCCGAGCCCTGCCGCGCGACCGCGGCGTCGGACTCGACCGCCTGACGCAGCAGCACCTCCATCGCCTCGGGTTCCTGCCGGGCGATGATGGCGACGGTGTCACGGGGCACCAGGTCGTCGGGGCGGGCCGGCTTGATGATCCCGGCCTTCTCCCCCGCGATCTCGGTGAGGGTGTCGCCGAGATAGCCGGTGTGGTCGATGCCGATGGGTGTGATCACCGCGACCTGGCTCTCGACGACGTTGGTGGCGTCCCAGCGACCGCCGAGACCGACCTCGACGACCGCGACGTCGACGGGGGCGTCGGCGAACGCGGCGAACGCCATCGCGGTGGTGACCTCGAACTTGCTCATCCTGGGGCCGCCCGCGGCCTCGGACTGCTGGTCGATCATCCGGACGTACGGCTCGATGTCGCGGTAGGTGTCGACGTAGGTGCGCGGCGAGACGGGCACACCGTCGATGCTGATCCGCTCTGTCGCCAGCTGCAGGTGCGGGCTGGTCGTGCGGCCGGTTCGCCGGTGCATGCGGGTCAGCAACGCGTCGATCATGCGGGTGACCGATGTCTTGCCGTTGGTGCCGGCGACGTGGATCACCGGATAGCTGTGCTGCGGGGAGCCGAGCAGGTCCATGAGCGCGGCGATCCGGGTCAGCGACGGTTCGATCTTCGTCTCGGGCCAGCGCTGGTCGAGTTCGGCCTCGACCAGCGCCAGCTCTGCGAGATCGACGGGGGACGGTTCCCCGGGACGTTCGGTGCTCACGCCTGTCCCAGCTCCGCCAGCCGGGCCGTGAAACGGGCGATCTCCTCTTCGGCGATCTGCTTGCGCGCCGTGATCTTCTCCACCACCGGCGCCGGGGCCTTCGCCAGGAACGCCTCGTTGCCGAGCTTGGCGGAGGTGCCGGCCAGTTCCTTCTCGGCGACGGCGAGATCCTTGCGCAGACGCGCGATCTCGGCTGCGACATCGATCGTGCCCGAGGTGTCGAGCTCGACCGTGACGGTCGCGCGGGACAGGCGCACCTCGACGGACGCGGTCGCGGAGAACCCCTCCGCGGGATCGGTGAGACGGGCCAGCGACCGCACCGCCGGAACCTGCGCGGCGAGGTCGGCGGCGTCGATCTCGGTGATCCGCGCGGCGACCTTCTGCGACGGCTTGAGGCCCTGATCGCTGCGGAAACGGCGCACCTCGGTGACGAGCTTCTGCATGTCCTCGATGCGGCGGGCCGCGTCGTCGTCGGCGGTCTGCGTACTCGCGGCGGGCCATGCGGCGACGACCAGCGACTCACCGCCGGTGAGCACCTTCCACAGGGTTTCCGTGACGAACGGGATCACCGGGTGCAGCAGGCGCAGCAGCGCGTCCAGGACGGTGCCGAGCACGGCCCGGGTGTGCGCGGCACGGTCGGCGTCCTCGGCGAACTGCACCTTGGCGAGTTCGAGATACCAGTCGCAGACCTCGTCCCAGGCGAAGTGGTACAGCGCCTCGCATGCCTTGGAGAACTCGAACTTCTCGAACGCCTCGTCGACGTCGGCGCGGACCTGCTCGAGCCGGTCCAGAATCCAGCGGTCGGCGTCGGTCAGGTCGCCGCGGGCCGGCAGCTCGGCCACCACGGCACCGTTCATCAGCGCGAACTTGGTGGCGTTGAAGAGCTTGTTGGCGAAGTTGCGCGAGGACTGGGCATGGTCCTCGCCGACGGCGAGGTCGCTGCCCGGGTTCGCGCCGCGCGCGAGCGTGAAGCGCAGGGCGTCGGCGCCGAAGCGGTCCACCCAGTCGAGCGGGTCGATGCCGTTGCCGCGGGACTTCGACATCTTCTTGCCGAACTGGTCCCGGACCAGGCCGTGCAGGAACAGGTCGGTGAACGGAACCTTGGCGTCGCCGATCGCGTCGTCTCCCGAGACGTAGGTGCCGAACATCATCATGCGGGCGACCCAGAAGAACAGGATGTCGTAGCCGGTGACGAGAACGCTGGTGGGATAGAACTTTTCGAGTTCGGCGGTCTTCTCGGGCCAGCCCATCGTGGAGAACGGCCACAGGCCCGAGGAGAACCACGTGTCGAGCACGTCGGGGTCCTGCTCCCAGCCCTCGGGCGCGGTCTCGTCCGGTCCGAAGCACTCGACCTGACCGTCGGGGCCGTACCAGATCGGGATGCGATGACCCCACCACAACTGCCGGGAGATGCACCAGTCGTGCATGTTGTCGACCCATGCGAACCAGCGCGGCTCCTGGCTCGCCGGGTGAATCACCATGTCGCCGTTACGGACTGCGTCACCGGCCGCCTTCGCGAGCGTCTCGACCTTGACCCACCACTGCATCGACAGACGCGGCTCGATGGTCTCACCGGACCGCTCGGAGTGGCCGACGCTGTGCAGGTACGGGCGCTTCTCGGCGACGACGCGCCCCTGCTCGGCGAGCGCCTCGCGGATCTTCACGCGGGCTTCGAACCGGTCCATGCCGTCGAAACGCGTTCCGCTGTCGGCGATCTTGCCGGCCTTGTCCATGATGGTGGGCATCGGCAGGTTGTGCCGCAGGCCCATCTCGAAGTCGTTCGGGTCGTGCGCCGGGGTGATTTTCACTGCGCCGGTGCCGAAGGTCGGGTCGACGTAA
Organism: Rhodococcus phenolicus; assembly: GCF_001646785.1. Taxonomy (GTDB): domain Bacteria; phylum Actinomycetota; class Actinomycetes; order Mycobacteriales; family Mycobacteriaceae; genus Rhodococcus; species Rhodococcus phenolicus. The sequence goes on along the minus strand of NZ_LRRH01000065.1, from coordinate 14,410 downwards.
TCGTCTGCGATGACCGGGATCTGCCGTTCGGTGATCGGATGGTGGATCGTGGTGCCGACGAGGTGCTTGTAGCGCTCGTCCTCGGGGTGCACCGCGACGGCGGTGTCGCCGAGCATCGTCTCGACGCGGGTGGTCGCGACGATCACGTGCGGTTCGTCGTCGTTCAGGGAGCCGTAGCGCAGGGAGACGAGTTCACCCTCGACCTCCTCGAACTTGACCTCGATGTCGGAGATCGCGGTCTGCAGCACCGGCGACCAGTTCACGAGACGCTCGGCGCGGTAGATGAGGCCGTCGTCGTACATGCGCTTGAAGACGGTCTGCACGGCGCGGGACAGGCCCTCGTCCATGGTGAAGCGGTCGCGGGACCAGTCGACGCCGTCGCCGATGCGGCGCATCTGCCCCTGGATGGTGCCGCCGGACTCGCGCTTCCAGTCCCACACCTTGTCGATGAACAGCTCGCGGCCGAAGTCTTCCTTCGCCTTCCCGTCCGCGGCGAGCTGCTTCTCGACGACGGTCTGGGTGGCGATGCCGGCGTGGTCCATGCCGGGCAGCCACAGCGTCTCGTACCCCTGCATGCGCTTGCGGCGGGTCAGCGCATCCATGAGGGTGTGGTCCAGGGCGTGACCCATGTGCAGGCTGCCGGTGACGTTCGGCGGCGGCAGCACGATGGAGTAGCCGGGCTTGTCGCTCGCCGGATCGGCACTGAAGTACCCGGCATCTACCCAGCCCTGGTAGAGCTCGGCCTCGACAGCGCTGGGGTCCCAGCTCTTGGGGAGGGCGTCGGCGGGATTCTGCGGGTTCTCTGGCGCACTGGTCACCAGGCAATCCTAAGCGCCGGGCACAAATCGCCTGGACAGCCCCCGATCGTCGGACCTCGCGGCCGAGTTCACTGTGCCCAGGGCGGGGTCAGCCGGGTGCCGTCGCCGAGGGTCGCGGTGAGCCCCGGGGTCGTCGTGACCCACACTGCCGCTCCCCGCGGACCGCCGTCGACGATCACCTCGGCGCCGGCCCGCACCAGCGCGACGTCGCCCGCCGCGACGCGGTGGTGGACGCCGTCGATGGTGATGTGCAGGGTGCCGTCGAGGACGAGAAGCACCTCGTCGCGGCTGGGACGGTGGGCGACACCGCGCGACCCGGCCGGGACCGTGAGCTTCCAGGCGCACAGTTGCGTGCTGTTCCTGGATGCCACGTAGGACGAGAACGTGCTGCCGTGCGCCTCGAATCGGATGCTGGCAGCGGAGTCGAGAACCGTCATCTCTGTTCCTCTCGAATGGTCAATCTCCTTGTCTATATGGTCAAGCTCCTTGTCCTTTCTGTCAAGATGGTTGCATGCCCGATTTCCCGGATCTGCCCGCGCTCGTGCTGCGCGCGGCCACCCAGCTCATCGATGCCATCCAGGACGGTGTCGTAGAACGGGGGTTCACCGACGTGCGGCCGTCGCACGGATTCGCGTTCGCGCGGATCAGCGCCGGCGACGCCACCGCCTCCGACCTCGCCGACCATCTGGGTGTCACCAAGCAGGCCGCCGGGCAGCTCGTCGACCAACTGGTCGAGCGCGGCTACGTCACGCGCGAACCGGCCCCCACCGACGCCCGGGCGCGCCTGCTGCAGCTGACGGACAAGGGCTGGGCCTGTACGCGCGCGGCGGACGACGCAGCGCGGGAAGCGGTCGCGCGATGGCAGCAGCAGCTCGATCCCGCGACCTTCGCCGCGCTGGGCACCGCCCTCCGGACGGTGATCACCCCGGGAGGCCTCCGCCCCTCATGGTGACCGCCCCTCGTGGTGAGGCCCCTCATGGTGACGGTCCCGCCGGGCGGCCGCTCCGCGTGTGAACCGGCCTCCCACCGGGTATCCCATGGGCCCGAACCGGTCGACACGAACGGGAGACCACGATGATGCGAGCACTGATGCTGGCGGCGGGTGCGGCCGCGGCGGGGTACGTCCTCGGCTCGAAATCCGGCAGAGGCGCCTACGAGAAGATGAAGGGCCAGTCGGCGGATCTGTGGCACAACGCGGCAGTCCAGGACAAGGTCAGCGAGGCGTCGAAGGTCGTCAAGGAGAGCGTTCCCCACGCGAAGGAGACTGTCAGCGAACTGGCGAAGAAGGCCGGACACCGCACCGGCATCACATCCTGACTTGTCCCGACTTCCGCCCGCGTGACGCGCCGATCGGCGGATTTCAGCCCAGCAGCTCCGGGAGGTCGATCGGCCGGCCCAGCACGTGCTCGGACAGGAACGCTTCGACCGTCCGGTACCAGATCGCCGTGTGCTGCGGACTGAGCACCCAGTGGTTCTCGCTCGGGAAGTACAGGAAGCGGTGGACGGTGGTGCCATCGTCGTCGGCCGGCAGGCCCGATTCGGACAGCAGTTCGTACCAGAGGCGCAGCGCCTCCCCGATGGGGACGCGATAGTCCTTGTCACCGTGGATCACCAGCATCGGGGTGACGATGCTGTCCACGTACAGATGGGGCGAGTTCTCCACCGCCATCTCCGGGGTCATCTCGCGCTGCCAGTACCAGGCAGCGTCGGTCGTCGGCGCGAACTGGTCGAGCGCCCACAGGCTCGCGTGGGTGACGATCGCGCGGAACCGGTCGGTGTGCCCGGCGATCCAGTTCGCCATGTAGCCGCCGAACGATCCGCCCATCGCGGCGGTGCGCTCGCCGTCGATCTCGGGCAGCGCTTCGGCGGCGTCGGTGATCGCCATGAGATCGGTGAACGGTTCCTTGCCCCAGCGGCCCCAGCCACGCTGCACGAAATCGCGGCCGTATCCGGTGGACAGAGCAGGGTCGGGCAGCAGCACCGCGTAGCCGCGGGCGACGAGCAGCCACGGGTTCCACCGCCACGACCAGGTGTTCCACGAGCTCAGCGGCCCACCGTGCACCCACAGCAGCAGCGGGGCGGGAGTTGCCGCAGCGGCGCCGGCGGGCAGGGCCAGCCAACCACGCACGGGTGTGCCGTCGACGGCGGTCGCGTGCACCTCGGTGAGCCGGCCGGGCAGCTCGGGCAGCTCGCTCGGAGCTCGCAGCGGCACGACCGTGCCGCGGTCGTCGCCGGTCAGGGCGATGCGCACGGGATGCGGTGGCGTCTCGTAGGAGGCGCGCAGCGCGAACGCGTACCGGCCGTCCGGCGCGACCTTCACGTCGCTGTACGCGGCGTCGTCGGTGGTGAGCCGAACGGGCAGTTCGTCGCCGACGGTGCACGCGAAGATCGGTGCGCGGCCGTGGTCGTCGGCGATGAGCAACAGTCCCGATCCGTCCGGCAGCCACGCCAGCGAGGTGGGCCAGCGGTCCCAGCCGAGGGTCGCGTCCGACGTCTTCCCGGTGGGAAATTCATACACGCGCAACGTGATTCGCGGCGGATCCTCGGGGGTCGTGACGGTTTCCCGGAGGAAGGCCACACGAGTGCCGTCCGGCGAGATCCGCGGCGAGACGGCGTCGCCGCGTTCGTCGTCCACGAGCGACGTGCGCAGGCCGGTCCCGAGATCGACGCGCACGAGCGTGGTGCGGCGCGAGCCGAGCGGGCCCGGCACGGACCACGTGGTGACAGCGAAGGTGCCGTCGGCCGCGATGTCGACTGCCGCGTTGCGCAGCGAACCGCGGATACCGGGAGTGAGATCGTCGAGGGTGCCGTCGGCACCGACCGACAGCAGATGCGGGCGCTCGGGGCCGAGGTCGGCGTCCCAGTAACGGACGGGATAACCGGTGTGCAGGACGGCGGAGACCTTCGCATCCTTGCGGGCGGCGCGGAGCCCCTCGTCGTCGCTGTCGGCGTGACCCAGCACGGGTGCGGTCACGACGATGCGGTCGGCGCGGGTCGCGGTGTGCACGGCGGAGATACCGCCCGGGCGGTACGCGATCCGTTCGGCCTCTCCGCCGCCGGCGGGCAGCCGCCACAGTGATGCCGGATCGTCGTCGGCGCCGCGCGCGGCGGTGAACAGGAGATCGCCCGCTGCAGTGAAGACCGGGTTCGCTTCACCTTTCGCACCGTGGGTGAGCCTGCGCGCCGGGCCCCGGCCGTCCGGGTCGAGCTCCCAGAGCGCACCGGTGTAGGCGATCCCCTTCTCGTCGAGCGTGGACCGGGCGACGACCACCCGCGTGCCGTCCGGGGACAGCGCGAGCGCGGTGACACGAGGCAGTGCGAGGTAGTCGTCGAGGTTGTCGAACGCCGTCATGGCGCTCACAGTAGCGGCGCGCTACCCCGGGCGGCCCCGGCCCGGCACCCGACCGGTTGTTAACCTGTGTGCCGACCGATCGTGGCAGTTCGTCCACGGTCCCCACACCTCGAACGGAGAACACCGCTGTGGTCGACCTCGCCTTCGTCATCGCCGGTTCGGAAGCGACCGGGGGCGCCGGCCTGCAGGTGGACCTGAAGACGTTCCAGCAACTGGGTGTGTACGGCGTCGGCACGACCACGTGCATCGTCTCGTTCGACCCGGAGAACAACTGGGGCCATCGGTTCGTGCCGATCGATCCGCAGGTCATCGCCGATCAGATCCAGGCCGCGACCGCAGCGCACGATCTCGATGTCGTGAAGATCGGCATGCTCGGCACGCCCGCCACCATCGACGTCGTCGCCGAAGCGCTCGGACGGCAGTCGTGGCGGCACGTGGTGCTCGATCCGGTCCTGATCTGCAAGGGGCAGGAACCGGGCGCCGCGCTGGACACCGACAACGCGCTGCGCACCCAGGTGCTGCCGCACGCGACGGTCGTGACCCCGAATCTCTTCGAGGCCCGCACGCTGTCCGGGATGGACAGCATCGATTCCGTCGACGATCTGATCGAGTCCGCGCGGCGCATCCACGATCTGGGGCCGCAGTACGTCATCGCAAAGGGGGGCGTCGAACTCGACGGTGACGACGCGGTCGACGTGCTGTTCGACGGCAGCGAGGTGACCTTGCTGTCCGCGCCGAAGGTCGGCAGCGAGCGGGTCTCCGGCGCAGGTTGCACGCTGGCGGCGGCGATCACCGCTCAGCTCGCGAAGGGTGCCGACGTGGCCGCGGCGGTCGCACTGGCGAAGGACTTCGTGACCGCGGGCATCGAGGCACGGGTGTCGGCGAACACTCCGTTCGACACCGTCTGGCAGGGCGCCTACCGGGGCTGAGCTCCGTCGTTCCTCCGTGGGCCGCAGCGTCGGCGTCCTGAACCAGGTGAATCCGATTTCATTGCAGGACATGCCAGTTCGACCGGTTATCGGTGCGGCTCGACCTGCCTCTGCGGCGGCGGGGATCCGAAACAACGTCGTGCGGCGAGGATCAGTGCGCCCACCGCGATCACCGCAGCCCCCGCCTGCACCAACCCGACGGGCGTCGTGACGGCCAGGATGATGCATCCGGCCGGCCCGAGCGCCACGACGACCCGCGCCGCCCGTGCCGACTTCCGACCACCGCGATAGTCGGCCGCCGTGAGCAGCACGACCGCCGCGACCGGAACCGCGTGTGCCCGCTCCGGCCAGGCGTGGAGTCCGACGGGCAGCGCCACGGCGGCGCACGAGGCGGTCGTGCCGACCACGGAACACCAGCCCGCCAGACATCCCCAGAACTCGCCGAGCCGTTCGCGTCCGTACACGTACGCGCCCCCGGAGACCGGATATCGCGCCGCCGGCCGTCCCGACCAGACGCATTGCAGTACGCCACCCACCGCCACCGCCGCGACCGCGAGCCCGATCGGCCAACCCGATCCCGCGACTCCGACCGCCGTTCCGGTCGGGTTACCGCGGCCTGCTGCGTCCGCGTCCCGAACCGTCCGACGGGCGAACTCGGCGGCATCGCAAAGAATTGCGGACGGAAGCTTGCACCCGACCCACTCTAAGAATACTATTCTGCCAATCCGGAATGTGGTTTCCGAAATAGAGACCGCTACTCTTCCCTCACTCGTCGGCGACCGGAATCCGTCGCCGACCACGTTCCGGTGCGATGACGAAGAAATCATCGAACACAGTGCACGAGAACAGTATCCACTTCGAGACGGAGCAAACGATGAAGGTCGACGTTGATCCGCGACGCTGCCAGGGACACACCCTGTGCGCCATGGCCGCCCCCGCGTTGTTCGAGCTCAGCGAGATCGACGGCCATGCCACCGCCGTCCGCAGCGACATTCCGGCCGACCTCGCGGACAGCGCACGAGAGGCCTTCCGCAGTTGCCCCGAACAGGCCGTCTCACTCCACTGACACCGCACGTCCGAATCCGCACCCACCGTTACCCGCGCGCGAGAGAGCAGGACATGAACGTCGAAGACACCGCACACCGAACACCCGTATTCCAGTTCGATCGACATGCCCCGGACTACCGTGACAACTTTCTGCGCATCACCGACGAGATGCATTCGAAGTGCCCGATGGCCTGGTCCGACACCCACGGTGGTCACTGGGTGGCGGCAGGCAGCAATGCCGTCTTCACGCTCTCCCGCTCGGCCGACATCTCGAACGACCACGACATCAAGGGAGAACGCCGCGGATACAAGGGGATCATGATTCCGACGGCGGCCCGAGCGTCGGGTGTCCGGGGTGGAATCCTCGAGATGGACGACCCCGAACATAGAGAGTTCCGCACGGTCCTCAATCCGTACCTGTCCCCCGCCGCCATCCGGAAGTGGGTTCCACTGATCGACGAGGTGATCCGGGCCTGCCTCGACGAGAAGATCGAGACCGGTGAGATCGACTTCATCGACGATCTGGTGAACATCGTGCCTGCGGTCATCACGCTGGCGATGCTGGGAATTCCGGTTACGAAATGGAAGGTGTACTGCGAACCGGTCCACGCCGCGATGTACACACCTCCGGACTCGCCCGACGTTCCCCGCGTGGCGGAACTCCATCGCACGATGGGCGTGGACCTCCTCACCAACCTCCACGAGATCCGCGAGAATCCCCGCCCCGGCATGGTCGACGCCGTCGCCCGGGCGACCGTCGACGGCGAGACGCCCGACGACCTCGAACTACTCGGCGTCCTCAGCCTGCTCATCGGCGGCGGATTCGACACCACCACCGCGCTGACCTCCCACGCGCTCGAATGGCTGTCCCAGAACCCCGATCAGCGCGAGGTCCTCAGCACGGAACGCGACCGGTTGCTCGACTCGGCGACCGAAGAGTTCCTGCGGTTCTTCTGCCCGTCGGCCGGCGACGGACGCACCTTCTCCGCGGATGTCGAACTCGATGGTGTCCGGTTCAAGGAGGGCGAACGAGTCTGGCTCTCCTGGGCGATGGCCAACCGGGATCCCGAACTGTTCTCGGACCCGAACACCATCGACCTCGAACGCACCGGCAATCGCCACTTCAGTTTCGGATTGGGCGTGCACCGCTGCATCGGATCCAACCTCGCGCGCACCATGTTCAAGCGGATGCTCGTCGCCGTCCTCGACCGTGTACCGGACTACCGGTGCGATCCGGAGGGCACCGTTCACTACGACTCCATCGGGGTCATCCAGGGCATGCGACGGCTTCCGGCCACCTTCACACCGGGTCCCCGGCTGGGGGCCGGGCTCGACGAGACCCTGACCGGAATCCAACGGCTCGTCGACGAGCAGGGGCTTGCCGCGCCCGTGACGGCGCGAGGGTAGACACGCCGGCACGCGACCGGATCGCGCTCGCTGCGCGGTCCGGTCGTAGGACCGGATTCGGTCACCGCGGCGTGCGCCACATCGCCCACAGCGTGGGTCCTCCTCCGGGCACGACGATCTCGCCGGTGACATCGAACCCGAACCGCTCGTAGTAGCCGATGTTCGATTCCTTGCTGGACTCGAGGTAGGCGGGCACACCTGTGGCGTCGCATCGATCGAGGCGTGATCGCAGCAGCGCCGCACCGTATCCGCCACCGCGTGCGGCGCTCGCGGTGCCGATCGCCGACAGGTACCAGTGCGGTTCGCCGGGGTGCGCCGCGTCGAGTGCTTCGCTGACCTCCTGCCCGATGCGGGATCGACGCCCGAGGGCGAGCATCAGGCGCGGCATCATGCGCAGCGACTGCACCGCCGACGGCTTCCACGCTCCGGGCGGCGCCCACAGGGTCGCTCCGGCCGCGGCGCCGTCGGCACCCTCGGCGATCTCTGCCCCGCCGCCGGGTACCGCATGGAATCGGGCTTCGGCGGCGAACATTCGCGGCAAACCCCGTGCGCGGTGTCGCATCTCGGGTCACATCCATTCCATCACCGGGTCGTCGGCGAACGCCTCGGCGAGAACAGCTGCAACGGCGGAGACATCGGCTTTCGAGGCGGGACGCACGGGGACCGTCATGGCGCCGACGGTACCCGGCCGCGGGACGGCGCGACCGCGGACCGGTGCGGTCGTCCCGGCAGGGTTTACCTCGTCGTCACACAGCGTCATCCCACCGAGTTTCTTTTCATGCAACAGTGTACATTGACAAGAAACAACGACCTGCGAGGATGACCGATGACAGAAAGCGCCCGTGTAGTAATCGTCGGCGGCGGACTCGAAGGACTGGCCACGGCATGGTCCCTCGCCGAGCGGGGCGAGACCGACGTCCTCGTCCTCGAACGGGGAACCCTGTGCTCCGGCATGACCGGAAAGTCCAGCGGCATCGTCCGATGCCACTACGGCGTACCGTCCCTGGCCGCGATGGCCTGGCACGGTGTTCAGGTCTTCGGCAGCGCCGACGAGATCTTCGGCACCGACATCGGATTCCGGCAGACCGGCTACATCGTCGGAGTGGGCGAGAACAACACCGGCCCCCTCGCCGCGAACGTCACGATGCACCGCGAACTCGGTGTCCCGGTCGAGAGCATCGACGCCGACGAGGTCCGCCGGTTGTGGCCCGGAATCGCCCTCGGCGATTTCGCCGCCTTCGCCTACGAACCGCTCGGCGGTCACGGCGACGCGTACATGACGGGAATGGCCTACGGCACCAGGGCCCGGAGCCTCGGCGTCCGGGTCCGCCAGTCCACCGAGGTGACTTCGCTGCTGCAGCGCCCCGGCGGCGACGTGTACGGTGTAAAACTGGTGGACGGCACCGAAATCCATTCCGACACCGTCGTTCTCGCGACCGGGGTCTGGTCACCGACCCTCGGCGCGACCGCGGGGGTCGACCTTCCGATCCGGGCCCAGCGCGAACCGATCCTCCTGGTCGATCAGGGCGTACCCACCCCCGACGTCCCGACGTTCTCGGACCTGGTCAACCTGCACTACGTGCGCCGCGAGCCGAACGGCGAACTGTTGGTCGGCAACAGCGATCACTCGTCGCCCGAGATCGCCGATCCCGACTCGTATTCCAACCGCGCCGACGACGGCTACATCGAGGTCGCCGTCGGCAAACTCGAACGGCTGCTGCCGGAGATGCCCGATCCGCGGCTGGCATCGTCGTATGCGGGCTGTTACGACATCACCCCCGACTACAACCCGATCATCGGCCCCTCCCCCGCGCCCGGATTGTTCCTGCTCGTCGGGTTCAGCGGACACGGCTACAAGATCTCCCCGGCGGTCGGCCGGCTCGCTGCCGATCTGCTGCTCGACGGAATCTCGAGCGACCCGGCCGTCGACGGGAACGACTTCCGCTACTCCCGGTTCGCCGAGGGCAAACCCCTGACGAGTCTCAACCCCTACGTCGGCGCGGGCGAAATGCGCTGACCTACGCGTGCCCGTGCGCGGTTCCGGCAGCGGCAGCTGCCGGAACCGCGCACGAGGTCACTGGGAACGTAACCAGGCCATCGCGGCCATCCGATACGAGTCGATGCCCTTGTACCGCGCGATCTCGTCAGGCAGTTCCTCGACGATGTCCGCGAGCTGCGCGGCCCACTCCGGAATCCGGGCGACCTCCGAGAGCGGCGCCATGTAAGTGCGGATGTTGAAGACGATCGCCCCGGTCACGGGCAACCGGATCAGATGCTCGAGCTCGATCCGCAACTGGATCCGGCCCCAATCCCCGTCCGCGATCAACCGGGGCATGTCGTCCATCCACTCCGGCATCGACTCGAGACTCGTGTCGCGGCGTCGCGACCCGACAGCCGAGAACGTCCAGTTCACCCGGCGGTATGCCTGATCACTGGTGAGCCGGCGCATGAATTGCTCGGCGCGGTCGGTGATCCCGTCCGGCGTCAGACCCGGTACGGGCCGGTGGATCTCGTGCAGGCTCATGCCGATGTCGAACTTGACCGACCAGTCCGCCGACGACGTGACCAGCGCGGCATCGAACCACAGGTGCCCGTCCCGCTCCGTGACCAGCAGCACGTCGTCGGGCAGCTGGCACCCGACGAACACGAGGGGATGTTCGGGCAGTGAGGTCTCGTCACCGAGCACGAACCGCTGGTCGATTCCGAGCAGATCGTTGCGCCAGCGGTACCCGGTCTCGTCGGCGTCCAGGTGCATGACGTCGGGAAACGACTGCGCCATCTCGCGCATGTAGTAGAGCAGCAGGTCCCAGCACGCCGGGGTCATGTGGGGAAGCGTCTGCACCCGCGCCGGATCCGCGCGGAGGATCGCGCGGCGTAATGCCATCATCTCGACGTACTCGTCGTGGCTCTTGCCGAGATCGACGATGTGCTCGCCCCACACGCCGGCCGCGGTGACGGTGCGCCTCGGCGCGGGCTCGACGTTCACGGCGTAGCGGAAGGTACCGTCCCCCGCGGGAAACGGCCACGGCAGGCAGGACAGGTCGCTGGCGACGGAAGTGGTCACGGTGTTTCCTTTCCTGGTGAAGGACAGGCCACGGCACCGAGGTAGGTGCCGTGATGTCCCGACAGATGAGGGCGGATCTCGAGGTGGAGCCCGCACGATCCGCAGGCGACGACCGCGCCCGGCTCCGCCTCGACGTCGCCGGTCCGGCCGCAGTGCGGGCAGAACAGCGAGACCCCTTCGGTGGCAGTGACATAGGTGGTCGTCTCGCACGGCAGGACACCGGCGGCGCGCGCCGCGGCCGCCGCGAGCATCGCTTCGCGGCGAGGCCCGGCGATGAGCACACGGCTGCCGGCCCGTGCCTGCTGCACGAACTGCGTCACCCGGGCGGCGGTGGCCGCGGGCACCACGGTCGCGACGCGGCCGGCGGCCAGCGCCTGAGCCGCCCAGGTCCCGACGACTGTGCGGGCGTCCGCACAGTCGCCGACGCAGAAGAGCAGATGGATCCGGCCGGTGGGATCGATCGGTGGGACGGTCCCGGTAACGATTCCGGAGTTCTTCACGGTCGCACACCCCCGAATTCACGCAGCCACTTCAGGCCCGGCTCGCGGGTTCGTGTGATGCCCTTGTAGTCGGCCATGTCGTCCGGGAGTTCCTCGAGCACCCGGTAGAGGCGGTCGGCCCACTCCGGCACGAGCGCGACCTGTTCGAAGGGCAGCAGGTGGGTGCGGATCAGAAACATGAGCGCGCCGGACTCACCGAGCCGGATCAGGTGCTGCACTTCCACCCGGAGGTGCAGGCGCCGGCCGACGTCGGCGAGAGGTCCCTCCGCGAGCAGCCGGCGGTCGCGTCCCCATTCCGGGTAGGTCTCGGTCGCGGTGTCGAGTCGGCGATCCACGGTGAGGGTCCAGTTGGTACGCCGATAGCGTTGTCCGCCGGCCAGTCCCATGAGGAAGGACTGGGCGCGCCCGATCACACCCTCGGTGTGGATACGAGGTACCGGACCGTGAATCTCCAGGAAGCTCATACCGATGTCGAAGCGCAGCGACCAGTCCGCCGCGCACGTCACGAGCCCCGCGTCGCCCCACAGCGCGCCGTCGCGCTGGTCGAGCAGCACGACATCCTCCTGGATCTGCCTGCCGATGTAGAGGAGGGGCGGTTCGGGCAGGGTCACGGCCCGCCCGAAGACGAATGCCTGCTCGAGATCGAGTGCGACATTGCTCCACCGCCAGATGTCGCCGTCCCGGTCGAGGGCGAACCTCCGCGGGTACGCCTCGGCGAGCATCTTCATGAGTGTGAGCATCGCGTCCCATTGCGCGATGTCCATGTGCGGGAGCGCCTGGAACCGGCCGGGATCTGCGGCGAGCACGCGGGAACGCTCGGCGAGTTCGTCGAGGTGGTGTTCGTCGATGTCGACGGGATGGTCCCCCCAGCCGCCGGCGGCCGTCTCGGTCCGGGTGCCCGCGGGTTCGACGTTCGTGCTGTATCGGTAGTTGTTCCGCGGGAAAGGGAAGGGGAATCGTGCGACCCGGTGCGGCAGCACGGCGGATTCGGTTGCCGTGGTCACAGTTCCAGCTCCAATCGGGATCCGGCAGCGCGGGAGACACACGGCATCATGCAGTCGCCGGCGTCCTTCTCCGCTGCGGTCAGGTACAGATCGCGGTGTTCGACGGCACCGTCGGCGACGGACGTCCGGCATTCGCCGCACACCCCCTGCCGGCACAGGTTCGGTATCGCGACACCTCTGGCCTCGAGGGCGTCGAGCAGGCTGACACCGGATTCGACGTCGATGTCCAAGCCGGCGCGGCGCAGGTGCGCGGTGAACGGCGACCCCGGATCGAGGTCGCCGACGCCGAAGTGTTCGTAGTGGATCCGCGCGTCCGGCCAGCCCGCGTTCCGGGCGCGGCCCGCGAGATCCTCGATCAGGCCGGACGGTCCGCACACGTACAGATGGGTGCCGAGCGGCCGATCGAGCAGGGCCGGGTCCATCGCGGCCCAGAACTGCTCCGGCGTGTGGTAGGTGTGCAGCCGATCGCTGCACAGGTCGCGCAACTCGTCGAGGTGCGGACCGTCGCCCTCGCGAAACGTGTAGTGCACCTCGAACGACCGGCCCCATCGAATCGCCGCGCGGACGTGCGACAGGATCGGCGTGACTCCGATGCCGCCGGCGACGAGCATGTGGTGCCGCGCGGTCAGCACCGGCGCGAACGCGCTGCGCGGCGTGCTGACCTCCACGAGGTCGCCCACCGCGAGATCGTGGACCCAGCGGGAACCGCCCCGGCCGTGTTCGTCGAGGCGCACGGAGATCGAATAGCTGTGCGGCTCGAACTCGGCACCGGTCAGCGAGTAGGAGTTGCGGCGGGGACGGCCGTCGGCGTGGTGGCCGCAGGACAGCACGATGTGGCTGCCGGGGGTGAACGAGGGCAGCGGCCCGCCGGTTCGATCGGCGAGCCGGACGTGCCGGACGTCGCGCCCCACGGCGGCCACCTCGGTGACCGTCAGAGCCAGGGCGGTGCCGCCGTCCCGGACGGCGGCACCGGAATCGGAATCGGAATCGGAATCGGAATCGGATACGAGGGTCATCAGCTCTCCTCCGCGTCGATCATGTAGCCGAAGTACGCACCATGCCGCCTCGAAACATGGTGATAGACCATCAGTTTCGCGTCACAGCCCGGACAGGCTCCGGTCCCGCCGATCGCCGCGTCCGTCGAATGGACGGACAGGCAGTGCACGCAGTACAGCCGGCGACGTCCGGCGACGAGCACCTCGGGAAGGATCTCCGCGTCGAGTGCGCCGGCGGCGACGGCCTTCGCACGGGCGGCGAGAACGGACGCCTCGTCACCGACCAGCACCAGGCGCCATCCCACCCGGGCCGCGGAAAGGTGACGTTCGAGAGCCGCATCGGCCGCGTCACCCCAAGTGGTGGGCACGCGCAGCCAGCTCACCCGGCGGCCTTCGAAGGACGCGACCAGGGTGCGCGCCCGCTCGGCGGCCGCGTGACCGAACGACATGACGGTGACGACCCGCCCACCGGGGGCCACTGCTCGCTCCTCCGCCCAGCGGGGCACGCTGGTCGTGTTCGCACACACGCTCATCGGCTCGGCCTTCCTAGGGGGCGAAGGTGCGCTGGCCGACGTAGAACGCGATCGCGCCGTCGGGGGTCGTGAACCGGATCCGCGAGCCCTTCGGGAAGAAGATCGCGTCCCTCGCCCGGGCGATCTCGACCTGCCCGGTGTCGAGGTTCTCGAGCCGGAACTCGCCGTCGAGAACGACCTTCATCTCGTCGTATTCGTACAGGTAGTCCAGCGGTGCGTCGGTGTGGTCGAGCTTGAAGTAGCCAGCCGCCATCGCCGAACCCTCCGGGTTCGGGTACACGTCGTCGATGTAGCCGCGGGTGCCGGGAAACTCGTCCACCGGCATCTGCGGGAGCGACTTCCAGAAGTCTGCGGTGACGCGGAAAGCGGGAACCGCGACGGTCTCTGCCATGGAAACTCCTCGGGGACGGTGGTCGAAAGGGCCGTTGCGAACGAAGTTCGGAGCGGAAAACGACCAGCGTGATCGCTGTCGTGAAACACACAGTAATGCGATGAAACCCTCGGATCGGTTGCGCCCGGGTTAACGCCTGTAACGAAACAAGCTCGGCTGCAACCGATTACACCGTCCGTGCGGATTCGCAACCGGAAGCGGCGGCCTTCACGACATCCTCACACCGGCGTAACCGACTGGCAATGCGGCGCGTGTTTCCTTATATTCGACAGCGGTTCACCTAGTGAAACCATGCAGCCGAAGCCGAGGAGTCCCCATGACGCTCGAAGCACCCGATCTCGCCGTGATGCGCCTGCCGTCCCCCACCCCC